>NZ_CP046565.1:1609166-2335833 GCF_012769535.1 Methylococcus geothermalis | reverse complement strand
ATGCGCCTGTCTCGAAGAGGAAACAAAATTTTTTTCTAATTCTTGTTTGAGAAACGTTCTCAGTTCTGCTAGTCTAAGCTCATACCAAGTCTTGAGGTTCACGCTTATGTACGTCTGCATCTGTAGGAACGTCACTGAACGCCAGGTTCGGGAAGCCGTCGTTCGGCACGGCGTGTGCAATCTGCGCACGCTGCGAAAACGTATGGATGCCTGCAGCCAGTGCGGCAAATGCGCACTGGAGGTCAAGACTCTCATCCAAGAGACTGCCGCGGAAAACGCCATGCTGGAACAGCAAGACATGGCGGCCTGAGACCGCAACAACTTCTTTTCGCCGCCGCCGGGTTTCGCGCTATGCCCCAGTCGCCGTATCATTGGGCCTCCGCTGGACGTCGGCAATGGCGCGCAACGCCTCGTCGAGGTCCATCGTCCGGGACCGATCGAGTGTCTTCGCTGCCCGATCGGAGGTCGGCGTGACCCGCAGGCGCATCAGCCGAACGCGTACTCGGCGACGGGCGCTCCCTCATCGGCAATCTTGCCGATCATCGTATTTGTCGCCCAGGCTGGTCTGAAAACATCGAGATTTTCGACGCGGGCAAGCGTCGGGATCAGTCGCGGTTTTCCCTTCCGGGTGACCCTCCGAGCCCAGCAGTCATGGATGCAGAAGGGTTTTTTTACGCACTTTTTACCGCCTCATGGCTAAACTGCGTTCTTTTTCCATTCGGGAAATCGAATGCGTCTGGCGCTGAAGAGGCTGTGCCCCTGGGCTCGAAACCGTATCGCCACGGCGATCTTATTCCTGGCATGTCCCCTCGCGATGGCCCAGGTCAATGCGTCGGGCCTGCTGGAGCATGTCGGTGCCGATGTGAACGGCAGCGCCTGGATGCAGCGTGCAGGCATCCGTCTGGGAGGGTGGTTGAATGCCAGCGTGACCTATAACGCAAGCAGTCCGGCGGACAACTTCAATGGTCCCGTTTCGTTCAACGACCGTACCGGCGAACTCCAGATGAACCAGTTCTATCTGTTTCTGGAGCGTGCGGTCGTGGTCAGTTCCGACGAGTGGGATGTCGGTGGCCGTTTCGATTTCGTGTACGGTACCGATTCCATTTTCACCCAGGCGTACGGCATCCCCTATGTCGATCCGAGAACCGGGCGGCCGCTGAATCGGGGACATTGGGACCTCCATCTTGCGAGCTGGTCGGACCGCTTCTACGGCATCGCTCTACCTCAGGCATATGCCGAATTCAATCTGCCCCTCGGCAGCGGCCTCAGCGTCAAGGCCGGCCATTTCTACACTCCGCTGGGCTATGAAATGGTCACCGCGCCGGACAACTTTTTCATCACCAAGCCTTATACCTTCCAATTCAATCCCTTCACCCATACCGGCATTCTTTCCAGTTACGCGGTCGCTGCCAACTGGGCGGTCTCGGCCGGCGCGGTGACCGGCAGCGCCACCGGCGGCGGCGACGGCGGCTGGGATCAGCAGCTCGGCAATTGGGATTTCCTGGGCGGTGCAGCCTGGACCAGCGACGACAAGAGCGATTCACTCAACCTGACCTCGATGGCGGGGGGGCGTTCCGAACGGTTCGGCGACCTTTGGGCGGTATATAGCCTGGTGGGCAAGACCGGCTTCCTGGACAACACGCTGCATTATGTCATCGAGCACACCCATGGCTTCGCGGATCAGGTGCAGACCGCCAATTACGACCGCAACGGTGGGAAGCTGGAAAATGCCCAGTGGTACGGCATTGCCCAGTGGCTGACCTATGCGCTGGAGGAACACTGGTCGGTCGGCCTGCGTGCCGAATGGTGGCGGGACAACAACGGTTTTCGCGTCTCCGGACCGCCGCGCTGCAGCGGGAGCATGAATGGCAACGGCGCCGGAGCCGCGCGGCCCTATGCCTGCAATCCGGATTTTTCCACGGTCTATCCGTTTCAGGGCAGCGGGTATTACGCGCTGACGTTGGGCTTGAACTGGAAACCTCTGAACTGGGTCACCTTGCGCCCCAACGCCCGCTATGACTGGTCCGACAACATCAAGATTTTCGATGCGGGAAAACGCTCGGACCAATTCCTGTTTTCCGCCGATGTGATCGTGACTTTCTGACGCCAGCAGCCTTTGGCCGCGAACCGGGATCACATCTTGTATTCCCCGCCCATCGAACCGCGCCGCTTTGTAAATTAAATGGAAATCGAATGAATCCGCTGTCGAAGAAATCGGCCTTGCCGTTCTGGACTTCGGTGTCCAGAACCAGCCCAACGTTACTGATCCAGTAGGTAGGCAAGATTCATGCAGGTCCAGGTGATGAAGCGGGCGCGCTAGGCCGATACGACGGGGAAACGGACCTCTGCCGGCACGGACGGGCCGGACAGCAGCGGGAAGAAGATGAGGAAAATAGGTTCGATCGATTACAGTCGGTATCATGATGTCGAGAATATTAAAAAAATCCGATGAGAAAAAACCTGAAATGTCCGTAACAACCGCAGCGCCATCCGGCGGCATGCAAATCCACCATGCCCGGATGCGGGCCGACGCATACCCCATTGGATGAAGGCGCAGGATGAAATCGGCATCCGGCAAAAAAACTCCGCACATCCAGATCGGCAGCGTGCAGGTATCCCGACTGGGTTTACCCCGATACCGGTGGCATGACGTCTATCACATGGCGCTGACCCTGTCTTGGCCGGGTTTTTTTGCAGTCCTGATCGCCCTTTATCTGGGGGCAAACGCTCTGTTTGCTTTGGCCTATCTCGCGGACGGGAACGGGATACTAAACGCGCGCCCCGGCTCTTTCAGCGACGCATTCTTCTTCAGCGTTGAGACCATGGCGACCGTCGGTTACGGCATCATGAGCCCGAACACGCTTTACAGCCATATCGTGTCGATGACGGAGGTTCTGGCGGGGATGCTGGGTTTCGCCATGGCCACCGGCCTGATGTTTGCGCGCTTCTCGCGGCCAAGGCCGTGTTTATTGTTCAGCGATGTGGCCGTCATTGGCCCGTTTAATGGTGTGACCACGTTTATGATTCGCGTGGCGAACAAGCGCCATGACCTGATCGTCGAACCGTCCGTTCGCATGAGTCTCATATTTCTCAATGAAGTCTCGAAGGCGGGTGACGATTTCCTTCATTGTCACGACCTGAAATTAGTCCGGGACCGTGCGCCGATCTTGGCGCTGAGCTGGACCGTGATGCATGTCATCGACGAATCCAGCCCGTTCTACGGCCGCACCCCCGAAACGCTCAATGATTGCGCGATTCTCGTCTCCTTCAGCGGACTGAATGAAACGATGTTGCAGACGATCCAGGCCCATAAATCATATGGCGCAGCCGATATCCGTTGGGGTGGGAAATTCGTCGATATTCTGTCGATCGCCCCTGATGGCGAGCGTTCGATCGATTACAGCCGGTTTCATGAGGTGGAAAGCTCTCACAGCCGGATGGCCGAGGCGGATCGATCCACAGCAGCCCCACTGTCTCTGCCGAGCATGCTGGGGCTTTTTCTTAAGATCGGTGCCATCGGTTTTGGTGGAAGCATGGCCGTGATCGCGATCCTGGAGCAGGAATTTGTTCAGAAGCGACGGCAGCTTCCAGCAGAAGAATTTCTTCATGCTGTCGGCTTGGCTGAAATTCTCGGGTCCTTTGCTCCCAATACGGTATTCTTTTTGGGTTACCGGCACTATGGCTTATTCGGTGCCTTGGTCTCAGTGGCGGCATTCCTGCTGCCTTCCGTAACGATCGTAATCTTCCTTTCATTTTTATACTCACGTTATCACGCCATCCCTGCTTTGCAGGGAGTTCTGGTGGGCCTGGGGCCTGTGGTGATAGCGCTCATACTCGCCGCGGCGTGGTCAATGGGCCGCAGAGTTTTGACCGGCTGGCCCGCCGTGGTGTTTGCTGTGGCGGGCGTTGTGACGGGTGCCTGCAAGGTGAACGCCATCTGGGTACTCCTGACGGCAGGCATCGTCGGGCTTCTGGTAGGGCGAAAACGCTTGGTGAAGGGATCGGAGCCGAAGCAGTCGAATGCCAATACTGAAGAACCATCTTCTCCGAAAACAGGCGCCATGGCATTCCTGGCCTTCCCTTCACTGGGCGCAAATGTTGGCTCAGCTTCGTTTGCCACGGTGGGTCTGACCTTCCTGAAGATCGGCCTGGTCTTTTTCGGTGGCGGTTTTGTTCTCATCCCGGTTCTGCACCAGCAACTCGTTGAGCATCTCCATTGGCTGACGCCGCAGGAATTCCTGGACGGTGTAGCCATCAGCAACCTCACGCCGGGGCCCATCGCCGTTCTTGCGACCTTTGCCGGTTACCACCTGCTGGGAGTTTCCGGAGCCTTGCTGGCTACCGTGGCTCTTTTGACCCCCGCCATGATTCTTATGGCGGTTATCTGTATTGCCTACGAACGCCTCAAAACTTCGTCACAGGCACAGGACTTCCTGGCCGCTGTGGCTCCAACCGTCGTGGGCTTGATAGCCTCCGCTGCCTTGCTGCTCTGGCATTCCGCCATCCCTTCGTGGAGGGCGCTACTCCTCATGGCCGTGGCGATGGTCTTGCTCATCCGCTTCACATGGCATCCCGCCTTCGTCCTGGCAGTCGGTGCCACCTTGGCTGTTCTGGGAGCGATTCCATGAACCGGGTAAGGTCGCTCGGTATCGATTCAGGGATTCAATCCCGCCAGACTGGTACGCACAAGTCGAATCCAGGCAAAAGCCTGAAAGTGCGCGGTTTTGTGCTGACAGGCTTTCGAAAGTTCAGACATATAATAGAACTCTAATTTTCGCCATCGCAGCTGAGAACAATCGGCATCATTTTTTAGTGAATCTCTTGTCTGATAATAAAGGTTCAACAGAATCTTGGTTCAAAGGACTTCATTGGCTGTTTGCGCTGAGTCTTTGTGGATGCGCGGTGGGGCCGGATTTCGAGCAACCGAAAGCCCTCGCGCCGCCGAGCTGGTCCGCCTCGCCCATCCGCTCGAACCCGGCGTTTACGCAACTGCCGAGCCGGGTGGTGACCGGACCGATGGATGCGACCTGGTGGCGAGCATTCAATGATCCGGTGCTGACTTCATTGGAGGAACGGGCGGCAAAAGCCAACCTTTCGCTTCGCACCGCCGCGCTCAGGCTGACCCAGAGCCGGGCACAGCGCGGCATCGCCGCCGCCGACCAGTTCCCTTTACTGCGCGGCAATGCCTCCTATACCCGCGCCAAGCCGAGCGAAAAAGGCGTCTTCAGCATCATGAGCAGTCTCCTGGGCGGCGGCTCCACCGCCAGCGCGGCGAGCGGAGCGGGCTTGGGCGCCGCCGCGAATGGGACCGGCATCGGGGTGATCGCCGCGCCTGCGGCCAACATCAAACCGTTCAACCTCTGGCAGTACGGCTTTGATGCGTCCTGGGAGCTGGATCTTTGGGGACGGGTTCGCCGTGAAGTCGAGTCCGCCGATGCCAGCGTCGAGGCCTCCGGCGAGGCGCAGCGGGATTTGCTGATTTCCGTCATGGCGGAGGTGGCGCGCGATTACATCGAACTACGCCGGGTCCAGCGGTTGTTGACCCTCACACGGGAGAACGCGGTTTTGGCACAAGAAAGCCTCACACTGACGGAGCAGCGGGCGGAGAGCGGCCTGGTGAACGATCTTGAGGTCGCCGAGGCGCGGACGCAGCTCGCCAATATTCAGGCGCAGATTCCTCAGCTTGACCAACAATCGGCGCAGGCCGTCAACCAGCTCGGTTTGTTGCTGGACGAGCCGCCGAGAGCATTGCAGACCGAGCTGACGGCGCCGCGTCCGGTGCCGCCCGTTCCCCCACGCGTCCCCATCGGTCTGCCATCGGAATTGGCGCGGCGCCGGCCCGACATCCGCCAGGCCGAGGCGCAACTGCATGCGGCGACGGCCGATATCGGCGTGGCGGTCGCCGATTTCTATCCGCGCATTACTCTGTCCGGCAGCGTCGGAATGCAGGCTCTGCAGTTCAAGGATCTCGGCAATTGGGCGGCCCGGCAATATGCGCTGGGGCCAAGCATCACCCTGCCGATTTTCGAGGGCGGACGGCTCAAAGCCACCCTGGAACTGCGCGAAGCCCAGCAACAGGAAGCCGCCATCGTCTACCACAACACGGTGCTGCTGGCCTGGCACGAGGTGGACAACGCCTTGACGGCCTATGCCGACGAGCAACGGCGAAACGATGCGCTGAACCAGTCCGTGCAATCGAGCCGACAGACGCTGGATCTCGCGCGGCGCCGGTACCGCGCAGGGATTTCCAACTTCCTGCCAGTGTTGGACGCCCAACGCACGCTTCTTCAGGCGGAACAGGATTACGCCAACAGCACGAGCACGCTGGCGGCGGATCTGGTGGCGCTTTACAAAGCGCTGGGCGGCGGCTGGCAGTCGCCGGAAGACGGTGCGCGCGCAGACCAGCCCCCGCGGTAAGCGAATGTTTCTGTCGCCCCCTTCCTGAATGACTTTCCATGACGAGTTCAAGGGAGTTCATGTGAAAAAGAAGATTCTCCTGTTCGGTTTGTGTGCTTTGAGCACCGGCCTCGCGGCGGCCTACTGGCCGTGGAAGACCGGTGGCGATTCCGCAAGCGAATTGACGCTTTACGGCAACATGGACATTCGCGAGGTCGACTTGGGATTCGGCGTCGACGGCCCGATCGACCAGGTTCTGGTGGAGGAAGGCGACCGCGTGGAAGCCGGGCAGACGCTGGCGATTCTAGAGCAGGATGCCTTCCTGGACGCCGTTCAGGCCGCCGAAGCGACGCTGAAACTGGCCGAGGCGCGACTGGCCGAAGGGGTTCATGGACCCAGACCGCAAGAAATCGAGCGGGGGCGTGCCACCGTGCAGGCCGCCGAGGCCGCGCTGGCGAACGCTGCTCTGATCCATAGCCGGCGCGTGAGTTTGATCGACGCGCACGAACGCGCCGCTTCGAGGGAAGAGGCAGACACGACGAATGCCGAGCGCCTCGTGGCCGAAGCGGACCTGAAGAAGGCGCGCGAGGATCTGGCCTTGCTGTTGGAAGGGACTCGCCGGGAGCAGCTGGATCAGCAACGCGCGGAAGTCGAGGCGCAGCGCGCCAATCTGGCGCTGCTCCGTTACCGTCTCGGGCGCGCCACGCTGAAGGCGCCCACGGCCGGCGTCATCCGCACCCGCATCCTGGAGCCTGGCGCCGTGGTCACGGCCAACAGTCCGGTGTTCACGCTGGCGCTTACCGATCCTAAGTGGTGCCGCGCTTACGTGAACGAATCCGACCTGGGCAAGATCCGTTTAGGGCTGCCGGCCCGCATCACCACCGACAGCTATCCGGGCAAATCCTATCGTGGTTGGGTCGGTTATATTTCCCCGGTCGCCGAGTTTACCCCCAAAGCCGTCGAAACACCGGAGTTGCGCACCAGCCTGGTTTACCAGGCGCGCGTCTATACCTGCGATCCCGATCAGGAATTGCGGCTCGGCATGCCCGCCACCGTCACGCTTCTCCTGAACGGGGAAACTCGCACGCCTCCCGCTTCATTGTCGGATTACTGCAAGTCCCCATGACGAAGGCGCCGCCTTCGACGGAAAAGGACGCGGCTGTTGCCGTGGAAGCGACCGGCATCGGCAAACGCTTTACCGTGGGCCGGCGACAGATGACGGCGCTTGAAGGCGTCACGCTGAGCATTCGGACCGGCGCCGTCAGCGCGCTGATCGGGCCGGACGGGGCGGGGAAAACGACCTTGTTGCGCCTGATCGCCGGTTTGCTGGCCCCGGATCGCGGCGCGATCTCGGTATTCGGCCTGGATCCGGTAGCGCAGCCGGACGCCGTCCATGCCATCACCGGTTACATGCCGCAGCGATTCGGCCTTTATGAAGACCTGACGGTGCAGGAGAACCTCGACTTGTATGCCGATCTGCACGGCGTCCCCTCCTGCCTCAGGGCGGGGAGGTTCCATGAACTGTTGGAGATGACCAAGTTGGTTTCTTTTCGGGACCGACTGGCAGGGAAGTTGTCCGGCGGCATGAAGCAAAAGCTGGGGTTGGCCTGCACGTTGGTGGCCAGGCCACGGCTGTTGCTGCTGGATGAACCGACGGTGGGCGTCGATCCGGTGTCGCGGCGCGAGCTTTGGGTCATCATCGAGGCGATGGTGGAGAGCGGCGCCACCGTGCTGATGAGTACCGCCTATCTGGACGAGGCCGAACGCTGTCGCGAGATTTTCATGCTCCATGCCGGACAACTGATGCGGCATGGCGCTCCCGACGCGGAACTCGCCCTCTTGGCGGGGCGCTGTTACGAAATCCGGGGCGCGGGAAACCTTACCCGCCGCCTGCAAAGCCGGCTGGAGGAACGTCCGGAGATGATCGATACCGTGATTCAAGGAGATGCGGTGCGGGTGGTGACGGTCCGGCCCCAAGCCCCAAAGCTCGATGATCTCGCCGCGGAGTTCCCGGCGCTGACCGTTACACCCGTGCAGCCCCGCTTCGAAGACGGTTTCATCACCCGGCTCAAACCCCTGGTGGAGCCGGTGGCCCTGGGGCGGGCCATATCGGCTTCATCCAAACCGCTAGGTCGAGAGGGATCGGTGATCGAGGTACAGGAGGTGGAGCGCTGGTTCGGCGCTTTTCAGGCGGTCAAGCGCATCAGTTTCGAGGTGAAGCGGGGCGAGGTCTTCGGACTCCTGGGCGCCAACGGCGCCGGCAAGACCACCACCTTCCGGATGTTGTGCGGACTGTTGCCGCCGAGCCGGGGTCAACTTCGCGTCGCCGGCGTCGATCTGCGCAGCGCCGCCTCCGAGGCCAGGCGACGGATTGGCTACATGTCGCAGAAGTTCTCCCTCTATGGCGCTCTTAGCGTCCGCCAGAATCTGGAATTTTTCGCCAGCGCCTACCGCTTGGACAAGGGGAAGCGGCGGGTCCGTCTGGATTGGGCCTTGAAGGAATTTCAGCTGACGGCCTATGCCGAAAGCGCCAGCGGGGACTTGCCACTGGGGCACAAACAGCGCCTGGCGCTGGCCTGCGCCCTGCTGCACGAACCGGAGATTTTGTTCCTCGACGAACCGACTTCGGGCGTCGATCCCTTGATGCGCCGCGCCTTCTGGTCGGCGATCAATGTATTGGCGGAACAGGGCGTCACCGTGCTGGTGACCACGCACTTCATGGAAGAGGCCGAATATTGCGACCGCCTGGTGATCATGGCGGCGGGCAGCCTGCTCGCCGCCGGCCGGCCCCAGGAGATTCGCGCTAAGGCCCTTCGCCCCGAGCGGCCCAACCCGACCCTGGAAGACGCCTTCATCCTGTTGCTTGAACAATCGGAATCCTCCCATCCATGAATGCCGAACCTTTCGCATTACCCCGCCGGGCCGCCCGGCGGCTTCATCTGGCGGGTCTGATCCGCAAGGAATTTCTGCAGATCCGGCGCGATCCCTCCAGCATCGGCATCGCCTTCCTGTTGCCTATCGTGCTGCTGATCATATTCGGCTACGGGGTCTCGCTGGACGCCAAGCATGTACGGATAGGCCTGGTGGCCGAAAATCCGGGGCCAGAGACGGCGGATTTTTTTGCGGGACTACAACGCTCCGAGTATTTCCAACCGGCGTATTTCCCTGACCTGAGCAAGGCGCAGGAGGCCTTGGACCGGCGGGAGGTGAGCGCCATCGCGCACTTGCGCGGCGACTTTGCCCGTCAAGCCTTGAACAAGCAGACGGCGCCGATTCAGGTCCTCTTGGACGGCGTCGACGCCAATACCGCCCGCCTGGTTTCGGGGTATCTGCAGGGCGCATGGACGCAATGGCTGAACCGGCAGGCCGACCAGCGCGCGCAGGCATCGATGCAGGCGGTGCAGATGCAACAGCGCATCTGGTTCAATCCGGCCGTGCGCAGCCGGGATTATCTGGTTCCGGGCTTGATCGCGGTGATCATGACCCTGATCGGCGCCTTGCTGACCGCGATGGTCGTGGCCCGCGAGTGGGATCGCGGCACCCTGGAGGCGCTGATGGCGACCCCGGTCAGTGTCGGCGAGGTGCTGGTCGGCAAGCTCGCGCCCTATTATTTGCTGGGAATGGGCGGCATGATCCTGTCGATCGGCATGGCCCTGTATCTGTTCGACGTTCCGCTGCGCGGCTCGCTCTGGGTGTTGCTGGCGACCGGCACGCTGTTTCTATTGGCCGCCTTGGGAATGGGGCTTTTCATCTCCATCGTCGCCCAGAACCAGTTCGTCGCCGGGCAAGTGGCCATCATCGCCACCTTCCTGCCGGCCTTCATCCTGTCCGGCTTCATTTTCGACATCGGCAGCATGCCCGCCGCCGTACAGGCCTTCACCTACCTGATTGCGGCGCGTTATTTCGTCGCCATTCTGCAAACCGTCTTTCTGGCTGGCGACGTGTGGGAGGTGATCGTCCCCAATGCCCTGGCCTTGGCAGCGATGGCGGCGGTCTTTCTGACGCTGGCCGCGCGCCGCATGCCCCGGCGCTTGGGGTAGGTCGATGTGGCGCGCGATCTTAGGACCGCTGAAAAAGGAGTTCCTGGCGCTGCTCAAGGACAAGAAGAGCCGTTTCGTACTGATCGGCCCACCCATCATCCAGTTGCTGGTGTTCGGCTATGCGGCGACCTTCGATCTCAATCGCGCGCCCATCGCCATCTATAACGAGGACACGGGATCGGCCTCGCGCGAACTGATCGCCCGTTTCGCCGGCGCCAGAGCCTTCCGCGTGGTGGGCCGGATTGCCCGGCAATCCGACATCGCCGAGTTCATCAATCCCAAAAAGGCCTTGCTGGTCTTGCATGTCGGGCGCGAATTCAGCCGCGATCTTTCCAACCGCCGACCGGCCAGCGTTCAGCTTGTCATCGACGGGCGCAATTCCAACACCGCCCTGATCGCCCTCAATTACGCCCAAACCATTCTGGCCGACTTCAACCGCCGCTGGGCGGAGCAACAACATCTCCCGTTGCCCGCCACCCGTTTGGATATCCGCGCCTGGTTCAACCCCAATCTGACCAGCCGATGGTTCATCGTGCCGGGCATCGTCGGATTGCTGACGCTGGTGGTGACCACGCTGGTCACGGCGCTGTCGGTGGCCCGCGAACGGGAACAGGGCACCTTCGACCAGCTCCTCGTCACGCCGTTCACACCGCTGGAAATTCTCGTCGGCAAGGCGCTCCCCGGCGTTCTGATCGGTCTGGTCGAGTCCACTTTCATCCTTCTGATGGCGGTGTATTGGTTTAGCGTACCGTTTGTCGGGGAAGTCTTTGCACTTTACCTGGGTATCGTCTTGTTCGTGACGGCGACCGTCGGCACCGGCCTGATGATTTCGTCCCTTGCCGCCACTCAGCAACAGGGACTGCTGGGTGCTTTTCTGTTTATTGTGCCGTCCATCATTCTGTCGGGGTTCGCCACACCCATCGCGAACATGCCTGAGGTCATGCAAACCTTTACTTTGCTGAATCCGTTACGTTATTTCCTGGTCATCGTGCGCAGCGTCATGCTTGAAGGAATCCCGATGTCCTTGCTGCTGGATCAATATTGGCCGATGGCGTTGATCGGGTTGGCGACGCTCTTCCTGGCGGCCTGGATGTTCCGAAGGCGGCTTTATTGAGTCACTGCGAGCCGGATGCCGTCTCGGCTTGGCCGTACGGCCAGCACAGCGCCTCGTTCGCAAACGCGCTGTCCGCGTTCGTCGATAACGGAACTCTGATGTTCGCCGTCCTGAGCATGCGCCCCGATTGCCCGAAGGGCGGTGGTTGCTGGTGACGCTGACCCTGGGGGTAGGGAGCCTGCCGGCCATCGCTCTGCTCGGCATGACCAGAGGACGATACAGCTTCAGCAGCCATCTGAAATGGTGCCCGGTCATCCTGCTTGGTAATCTTGCCGCCATCGGAATCCCTTTCCTCGTCAACTCACGTTATTTCCGACAACGCGTGCCTCAGGGCCGTGCATCGGTTACGGCATCCGCACCGTTTCCGCGCGCGTCTGGAAAAGCGCTGGCCGCTGCAATGTTTTCTTGGATTTTCAATGGCCTGATGCTTTATTGCCGGGCAAGCCCACATGCTTATCCACAGATTCTGTGGACAGTTTTCGGATGTGGAAACGGTCCAACGTCCGTCATCCGGACTTGACCCCACTATTGGTCCGGTTATTGCTTGATCCTGGTGGATGCCTGAATCGTGGACATCTGCCGCAGGTGCGGGATCGCTGTTTTCGTAAGGAACCAGCCGGCGGTGTCGGAAGTCCCGGCTCGGCGAGAAGACCGGGCCAGACCGGTTCAGGCGCAGTTATAACCCTTGTTGAACAATATGTTATAGAGGAAACAGTCATGGGGAAGATAGGGATCTTTTTCGGCTCCGATACCGGCAATACCCGCCGCGTCGCCAAGCAGCTTGCCAAGAAGCTGGGCGATGATGCGGATGCTCCGGTCGATGTCAAAAAGGCCAGCATCGACGATGTGCTCAAATACGATGCACTGATTCTGGGAACACCGACCCTGGGCGATGGCGAATTGCCGGGCCTGGACTCCGGAGCATCGGAGGAAAGCTGGGCCGAATTCCTACCCAAGTTCAAGGGCAAGGACCTGTCGGGAAAGACCGTGGCGCTGTTCGGCCTGGGCGATCAGCAGGGTTACGGCCATGAATTCGTCGACGCACTGATCGAGCTCTACGAGCAGATGATCGAGTGCGGGGCCAGCGTGGTCGGCGCATGGCCGACGGACACTTACGAGTTCGAAAAGTCGAAGGCGATCGTGGACGGTAAGTTCGTCGGCCTGGTGATCGACCACGAAAACCAGAGCGAAATGACCGATGAGCGCCTGGACGAGTGGCTGGCGATCGTCAAGCCGGCTTTGCTCGGCACCTGACCGTTCCGCACTGCCCAACTCAGCAATACCGCGAAGGAAGCTCCGGGTCGATCGGAGCTTCCTTGAATTTCTCGTCCGTCGCCCGGTCAAACCCTAGAGGTTTGCGGCGCCTCGGTGTGAGGGGCCAGGGATCTCGAGAGCGCATGGCATTCGTCTTCTTCGGCCGCCTGCCCAAGACGTCCGGCTTCGATCCCTGCGGCAAACTGCTTTATCATTTCGGCATTCGGCTTGCGTTGCGGCTCAAAACGCGCAAGCCGGCACGACCGCCAAACTTTCGAGGGAAATGATGCCGACAATATCGACCAGCGTCTGCGTGAACTACACGCAAGATCAGATGTACGAGCTCGTCAACGACGTGGCCGACTATCCGAAATACCTGCCGCTCTGCCGCGACGTAAGAGTGCTTTCGGCCGGAGAGCGCGAAATCAAGGCGACCATTACCCTGGCGAAAGGCGCCGTACGGCTGAATTTCACCACGGCCAACACGATGGAGCCGGGCCGGCACATCCATATGAAACTGGTGGATGGGCCTTTCAAATATCTGCGCGGCAACTGGCGCTTCGACCCCAATCCGCACGGCGGCTGCGACGTTTCGTTCCGGGTGGATTTCCAATTCGCGAACCCGCTGCTGCAGATGGCTTTGGGCGGGATTTTCAAGGAAGTGATGGAATCGCTGGTGACAGCGTTCTGCAGCCAGGCGGCGAAGCGTTACGGCAACGGCGGATTCGCGTTGCCGCAGCGGCCGGGGCGGGACAGCGTCGAGCAGACCGAACCGGCCTGATTCCGTCTCCTTCAGACCGGCGGCGGGGGCGGGGCCAGCACCTGGCGGCTGCCGTTGGTATCGGCCGGGGTGACCACGCCGGCGCGCTCCATGTCCTCGATCATCCGCGCGGCGCGGTTGTAGCCCACCTTGAAGCGGCGCTGCACGGCGGAAATGGAAGCCTTGCGGCTCTCCGTCACGAACCGCACCGCTTCGTCGTAAAGGGCGTCGCTTTCGTCACCTCCGCCGCCGTCGCCGTTCCCGCCGCGAAACCCTGATCCGTCTCCGCTGTCCTCGTTGAAACGCGTGATGTCTTCGATGTAGTCCGGCTCGCCGGTGCTCTTGAGGAATTCCACCACCTGGTGGACATCATGGTCGGACACGAAGGCGCCGTGGGCGCGCTGCGGGAAGCCGGTGCCGGGCGGCAGATAGAGCATGTCGCCATTGCCGAGCAGGGCCTCTGCGCCGCCCTGGTCGATGATGGTGCGCGAGTCGATCCGGGACGACACCTGGAAGGCGATGCGGGTCGGGATATTGGCCTTGATGAGGCCGGTAATCACGTCCACCGACGGCCGCTGGGTGGCCAGGATCAGGTGCAATCCCGCGGCGCGCGCTTTCTGCGCCAGGCGGGCGATCAGTTCCTCCACCTTCTTGCCCACGATCATCATCATGTCCGCCAGTTCGTCGATGACGATGACGATGCAGGGCAGGGGCTCCAGCAGCGGCGGCTCCTCGTCGCCCAAAGCCAGGTTCGGGTTCCACAGCGGATCGCGCAGCGGCTTGCCGGCGTCGGCGGCCTCCCGCACCCGCTGATTGAAGCCTTCGAGATTGCGCACCCCGACCAGCGACATCAGCTTATAGCGCCGCTCCATCTCGGCTACGCACCAGCGCAGGGCGTTGGCCGCCTCCTTCATGTCGGTGACCACCGGGGTGAGCAGATGCGGGATGCCTTCGTAGACCGAAAGCTCCAGCATCTTGGGGTCGATCATGATCAGGCGGACCTCGCTGGGGCTGGCCTTGTACAAGAGGCTCAGGATCATCACGTTGATGGCGACCGACTTGCCCGAACCGGTGGTGCCGGCGACCAGCAGATGCGGCATCTTGGCCAGATTGGCCACCACCGGGTGGCCGCTGATGTCCTTGCCAAGCACCAGGGTGAGCGGGGAGGGCGCCTGCTGGTAGGCATCCGACGACAGAACCGAGTGCAGCAGCACGATTTCGCGTTCCCGGTTGGGAATTTCCAGGCCTACCACCGACTTGCCCGGAATGACCTCGACCACGCGCACGCTGGTGACCGACAGCGCTCGCGCCAGGTCCTTCGCCAGGCCGCTGATCCGGCTGACCTTGACCCCGGCCGCGGGCTGCAGCTCGAAGCGGGTGATCACCGGGCCGGGATGGACCGAGACCACTTCGACGTCCACGCCGAAATCGGCAAGGATCGTTTCCACCAATTCGGACATCTGCTGCAGCACCGTGGGCGAATAGGCATGCACCTTGGCCGAGGTGTCGTTCAGCAGGCTCAGGGCGGGCAGAGCTCCGCTGGCGGGCTTCCGCGCGACAGGTGCCGCCGGCGGTTTCCTGGGTTGCAGGAAGGGAATCACCGGAGTGCGCTGCGCGGGGGGTTCTGGGGTCTGGGCCGGCATCGCGGACGGCTCCTGCGGCCTGGCCGGGCGCGGTGCAGTTTGACGAGGCTTCGCCGGCGCGGCTGCGGCCGGCTGTGGCGGCGCGGGAGCGGGTTGGGGCGGGTGCGCGCCCCTCGTGAGGAAAGCGGGAACGGTCGTGACCGCGCGGATCAGCGTCAGCACCGTCTGGCCGATGGTATCCACCAGTCCCAGCCAGGACAGGCCGGTAGCCAAGGATATCCCGGCCAGGAAGACGCCGCCGAGCAGGGCCGATGCGCCTTTGACGCCGAACGATCCGGTGACGAGGTCCGCGAGTTCCCGGCCCACGATGCCTCCCGTCGTCTCCGGCAGTGGCAGGGGAACCCGCAGCAATTGCAGGTCGACGATGCCGGAGCCGGCCGCAATGGCCGCACCCAGCCCGAGCCACCGCAGCGTGGAGTCCAGCAGCGAGAACCGGTGCTGCGCACTGCGTCCCCGGTAGATCCGGTAGCCGTAGCCAGCCAGGAGCAGGGGCAACAGGTAGGCCATGATCCCGAACAGGGAAAACGAAAAATCCGACAGCCAGGCACCTACCGCACCGGCGCCGTTGGATACCGACCGGCGGCTGCCGGTATGGGTCCAGCCGGCATCCTCGAGGTCGAAGGTGACAAGAGCGATGAGGAAGAACGAGGCGAGCGCCAGATAGGCGAGGAACGCTCCCTCTCTCAAAGTCCGCACCAGGGAGGAGCGCAGATCGTCCGCCTGTGTCATTTTCTTGTCCGCTCTCGCCAAAAGGCCCACCAAATCAATCAAATAAAGGAACTCGATATTGTTTCAAATGTGCGCGCCGATCCGCAAGGCGCACCGTGTCCGGCGCACGCCTCCCCGCTGAGCGTCCGGTTAGAAATCGCGCTCCGCGGCGCCGTATAATGCCTTTATTTTTGCAGCAGGATAGAGGATTTCATGAGCGAACCGAAGCACTCCAGAGTTCTGATTCTGGGCTCAGGCCCGGCGGGCTATACGGCGGCGATCTACTCCGCGCGCGCCAATCTCAAGCCGGTTCTGGTGACCGGCATCCAGATGGGCGGGCAGCTTACCACGACGACCGACGTCGACAATTGGCCGGGTGATGCCGATGGCGTGATGGGTCCGGAACTGATGGAACGGATGCGGCGCCATGCCGAGCGTTTCGACACCGAAATCGTCTTCGACCATGTCCACACGGCCGATCTGTCCCGGCGCCCCTTCACGTTGACGGGGGATGCCGGCGTTTATACTTGCGATGCGCTGATCATCGCCACCGGCGCGTCCGCCCGCTACCTGGGCCTGCCTTCCGAGGAGGCGTACAAGGGTCGCGGCGTTTCGGCCTGTGCGACCTGCGACGGGTTTTTCTACAAGGGGAAGCACGTGGCCGTGATCGGCGGCGGCAATACCGCGGTCGAAGAGGCCCTGTACCTGTCCAACATCGCCGCGAAGGTGACCGTGGTCCATCGGCGCGACAAATTCCGCTCCGAAAAGATCCTGTCGGACAAACTGCAGGAACGTGCGCGCAGCGGCAATATCAGCATCGAGTGGAACAGCGTGCTGGACGAGGTTCTGGGCGATGAGATGGGCGTTACCGGGATGCGCATCAAGAACGTGCAGGACGGTACGACCAAGGACATCGCTCTGGAAGGGGTCTTCATCGCGATCGGCCATAGCCCGAACACCGACATCTTCGCTGGCCAACTGGAGATGCGCGGCGGCTACATCGTGGTAAAGGGAGGCAGCGAAGGCGGTGCCACGGCGACCAGTGTGGAAGGCGTGTTCGCAGCCGGCGACGTATCCGATTCGATTTACCGCCAGGCCATCACGTCCGCCGGTTCCGGCTGCATGGCGGCGCTCGACGCCGAGAAATTTCTCGACAACCTTGGGTGAGCCGCAAGCGCCCTCCGGTCGTCCCTGTCCCATGTCAAGGAGTCGCAGATGAACAACCCCGTTTGGAACTTGAAAAGTGCCTGCCGCCTTGCCTCGTTTTCCCTGGCGGTGGCCGGTATCGCGGCATGCGCCCCTCGCTACGATCCGAATGCCCCGGCTTTGAGAACCGGCTATACCTGCTGTAACCTGCATTTCGAGGGCGACTGGATCAGCGACGGCAACTACGGTGATGAGCCATTCATCGCTGCGGGTACTCCGGTCAAGGTGTACGGCATGAGCGGGAATGTGGCCTATGCCGAGATCGGCGGCCGTCTGATGCGGCTGGGGCACGATTACGGGCGCAAACAGGAAAGCCTGCAGCAGTGGGTCGAGAAGGTCGTCGTGACGAAGGACCCGAAGGTCCGTCTTGCCACGTTCCCGGCCGAAGTGCAGGAAGCGATCCGGATCGGCAAGATGCTGGAGGGCATGACCAAGGAACAGGCCATCATGGCGGTCGGCTATCCTCTGACCAGCGATACGACTTCGCTGGATGCGCCGGTGTGGCATTACTGGCTGTCCAGTTTCGACCAGTACCAGCTCGTCTGGGACAAGCAGGGCAAGTCAAAGGTCTCGGCCGATCCCGGCGTCAAGGCCCGAGCAGTGTATGCACCCCCAAAATGAGACACCCACGGAGCGGCCGACGGCCTTCCGAAACGGCCAGGGAGGCGCCGTCCTGGTCGCCCACGATTTCTTGCCTGAACGGACGAAGGCTTTCCGGATAAACGGTCCGGCGCTTTCAGCCCTCTCTTCCCCGCCATGCGCATCCGTCAGCTCCCCCCGCAACTGATCAACCAGATCGCCGCCGGCGAGGTCATCGAGCGGCCCGCTTCCGTGGTGAAGGAACTGGTCGAAAACGCCTTCGATGCCGGCGCCCGCCAGATCGAACTCGATATCGAGCAGGGCGGCGCCCGGCTGATCCGGATTCGCGACGACGGCTGCGGCATCGACCGCGAAGACTTAGGCCTGGCCCTGTCCCGCCACGCCACCAGCAAGATCGCCTCGCTGGAGGACTTGGAGCGGGTGGCGAGCATGGGTTTTCGCGGCGAGGCGCTGCCCAGCATCAGCTCGGTGGCGCGGTTGACGCTCACTTCCCGCACCGGCGATGCGCCGTGCGGCTGGCAGGTGAGCGCCGACGGCAGCGAGAGCGATTTCGACATCCAGCCCGCCCAGCACGCGCAGGGAACGACGGTCGAGGTGCGAGACCTGTTCTACAACACCCCGGCCCGCCGCAAGTTCCTGCGCGCGGAGAAGACCGAATTCGGCCACGTCCAGACCCTGGTGCAGCGGATGGCACTGGCTCGGTTCGACGTCGGCTTCGCGCTGCGCCACAACCAGCGCGAAGTTCTCAGGCTGCGGGCGGGCGGAGAGGACACCGACCGGGCCGAACGCATCGGTGCGCTGTGCGGACCGGATTTCCTCGAACAGTCGCTGCGGGTGGATTTCGAATCCTGCGGCTTGCGCCTGCACGGCTGGGTCGGGCTGCCGACGTTCTCGCGCAGCCAGGGCGACCTGCAGTTCTTCTACGTCAACCGCCGGTTGATCCGCGACAAGCTGGTCGGCCACGCCATCCGCCAAGCCTATCAGGACGTGATGTACCACCAGCGCCAGCCGGTCTATGTGCTGTACCTGGAGATCGACCCGGCCCTGGTCGATGTCAACGCCCACCCCGCCAAGCTGGAAGTGCGGTTCCGCGAAGGGCGGATGGTGCACGATTTCCTGTTCAGCGCGCTGCACCGCTCGATCGCCGGGCACAAGCCTGGGCAGACGGCGGTTGCGATGGAAGCGCCCGTTCAGGAGCGCCCGGTGTCTTCCTACGAGCCGTCCGCCCGCCAGCAACCCTTGTTCCGGGTGGCCGAGGCGCCGCGTCAGGCTTATCAAACCGGCAGCGTGGTCGATACCCTGGGCGATCTGCGCAAACTCTATTCAGCGCCCGCGCCCGTCCCGAACCGGCCCGACACCCGCGCCGAACAGGATATCCCCCCGCTGGGTTACGCCCTGGCCCATCTCAAAGCAGTGTACATCCTGGCGGAGAACGCTCGAGGCTTGATCCTGGTCGACGGCCATGCCGCCCACGAGCGGATCACGTACGAGCGCTTGAAGCGGCAATATCAGTCCGGCCGGATCGCCAGCCAGCCCTTGCTGCTGCCGGTGCGGATCACGCTGGGTCTAGCCGATGCCGAGCTGGCCGACGAGCACGGCGAGCACCTGGCGCGGCTGGGCATCGAACTGCGGCGCACCGGCGGGGACAGCGTGCTGGTCCGGTCGGTGCCGGCTTTGCTGGAGGGGGGCGATGTCGAGCGCCTGGTGCGGGATGTGCTCGCCGACCTGCGCGAGCACGGGTCTTCCGATCGTCTGCAGGACACCGTCCACGCGACCCTCGCCACCATGGCCTGCCACGCTTCGGTGCGGGCGGGCCGCAAGCTCACCGTGCCGGAGATGAACGCGCTGCTGCGCGAAATGGAGGCGACCGAGCGCGCCGGGCAATGCAATCACGGCCGGCCGACCTGGGTGCAGCTCGATACCCAGGAACTCGACCGGCTGTTCCTGCGCGGCCGATGACCGCTTCCGAGCTGCCGCCGGTCGTGGCGCTGATGGGGCCCACGGCCTCCGGCAAATCGCGGCTGGCGATCGAGATCGCCGGCGCCCTGAACGGCGAGATCGTCAGCGTCGATTCCTCCCTGGTCTACCGCGGCATGGACATCGGCACCGCCAAGCCCACCTCCGCCGATCGCGCAACGGTGCCGCACCACCTGATCGACATCCTCGACCCGTCCGAAACCTTCTCCACCGGCCAGTTCCGCGACCGGGCGCTGGCCCTGATCGCCGACATCGCCGCCCGCGGCCGCTTGCCGGTGTTGGCCGGCGGCACCATGCTGTACTTCAACGCGCTGCTGCGCGGATTGGCGGAACTGCCACCCGCCCATCCGGAAATCCGCCGCGAGCTTGAAGAGCGGGCGGTGCGGGAAGGTTGGCAAGCGCTTCACGCCGAACTGTCCCGCATCGACCCTCCGGCGGCTGCGCGCATCCACCCCAACGATCCCCAGCGCCTCCAGCGCGCCCTGGAGGTGTTCTACCTCACCGGACAACCGCTGTCCGAACTGTGGGAGGGAAGCCGAAACCCCGAGCTGCCGTTCCGGCCGCTGCGCCTGGTGCTGGCCCCATCGAGCCGGGCCGTGCTGGCGGAGCGGATCGCCGAGCGGTTCCGGCGGATGCTGGACGATGGTTTCCTGGGGGAAGTCGAAGCCCTGTACCGCCGCGGCGACCTGAACGAAACCCTGCCCTCGATCCGCGCCGTAGGCTACCGGCAGGCCTGGGCCTATCTCGAGGGCGAATGCGATTTCGATACCTTCGTCGAACGCGCCATCATCGCCACCAGGCAGTTCGCCAAGCGGCAGTACACTTGGTTGCGGAAGGAGACCGAGGCTACTTGGCTGGAGAGTGAAGCGGGCGGTTTGATCGCGAGCGGGTTGGCAGTGGTGAAAGCGGCGCTTTAGAGCTGGCTCAGCCACCGTTCAGATCCGCCAGCCGCCGAGTTCTCATGCGGCTTCGATCGGGCTCATCTTAGCGAAAGCTACGATGAGCATTTCGCCGGAACAAGGGGGGGTAACAGGGGAAGCGGCCACATTTTCCGTGGCCTGAGTCGAATCAGCCGCTCAGGGCTCGGGAATTCTTGGGATTACGGAAGACCAAAGGTCTGTCCGCCAGCGACCGCTGCGCAGAGGCGATGGCTTCCGCCACCCGATGGTGGTGCGGGGATTTGCTGCAAACCGGGTCGGCATCGGTCATGTCGCCGGTCATGAGATAGGCTTGGCAGCGGCAGCCGCCGAAGTCCTTTTCCTTTTCCGGGCAGGAACGGCAGGGCTCTTTCATCCAGCCATAGCCGCGGAAGCGGTTGAAGGCGTCCGATTCGTACCAGATGTCGCGCACGTTGAAATCGCGCACGTTGGGGCAGTCCAGCCCTGGCAGTTCTCGGGCGGCATGGCAGGGGAGCGCCATGCCATCCGGCGCGATGGTGAGGAAGGTCGTGCCCCAGCCGTTCATGCAGGCCTTGGGCCGGTCTTCGTAATAGTCCGGGACGACGTAGTAGATCTTCATCCGGCCCTTCACCTTTTCCTTGTAGGCCTGGGCGATCGCTTCGGCTTCGGCGAATTGTTCGCGGGTCGGCAGCAAATGGTCCCGGTTGAGCAGCGCCCAGCCGTAATACTGGGTGTTGGCCAGCTCCAGGTAATCCGCCCCGAGTTCCTCGGCCATCTCCAGAATCTGCCGCATCTGGTGGATGTTCTGGCGATGGATCACCACACACAGCACCATCGGATAGCCGTGCCGCTTCACCCAGCGGGCGACCTCGAGTTTGTGCTCGAACGACTCGGTGCCTGCGAGCTTATCGTTCAGCAGCTTTTCCGGCGACTGGATGCTGACCTGGATGTGGTCGAGGCCGGCCGATTTCAGCTCGGCGATACGGGCTTCGTCCAGGCCGTAGCCGGAGGTGATGAGGTTGGTGTAATAGCCGAGCTGGCGGGCGTGCGCGACGATCTCGGCCAAGTCGCGGCGGGTCAGCGGTTCGCCGCCGGATAGCCCGAGCTGCACGGCGCCGAGCGCGCGGGCCTCGCTCAGCACCCGCTTCCATTCCTCGGTGCTCAGTTCATGCCCTAAACGGGCATAATCCAGCGGGTTGGAGCAATAGGGGCATTGCAGCGGGCAGGAGTAAGTCAGTTCCGCCAGCAGCCAGCGCGGTTTACTGAGGGACGAATTCTCTGATCCAGCCATTGTTCAAGGCACTTTCGAGCATTTCGCGCACATCGGGTTCGATTCCGGTCGCCTCGTACTTTTGTTCCAGTTTTTCCACGATGTGAGTGAGATTGTGCTTGCCGTCGCAAAGTTCCAGGATCGCGGCGGCCGTCTCGTTCAGTTCGATCATGCCTTCGGGGTAGAGCATGACGTAGCGCTGCTGAGCTTCCTCCCATTGCAAGCGCAGCAGGGGCGAGATTTCCAGCAGTGTGTCGGGTTGCAGGCTCATGCGGCTCCGGCGATGTTGAAGTAAGGTGGCTTGTTGTCGATATAGGCCAGATACATGGCATCCAGCATCGACCACAGGATGTCGAGCTTGAACTGGAGGATTTCCAACGCCCTTTCCTGCTGTTCGCGGGTCTTGAAGTAATCCAGCGTGATTTCGATGCCGTGTTCGACGTCGCGGCTGGCCTGGGTCACCCGCTTGCGGAAGTAGGCAAGGCCGTCGGCGGCGATCCAGGGGTAGAGGTCCGGCCAGCCGGCCAGCCGCTGCTTGTGGATGGTCGGCGCGAACAGCTCGGTGAGCGAGGAGCAGGCGGCTTCCTGCCAGGTCGCGGTGCGGGCGAAGTTGACGTAGGCGTCGACCGCGAAACGCACGCCGGGCAGCACGTGCTTGAGCGAGGTGAGGTCCTCCCGGCTCAGGCCGCAGGCGATGCCGAGCTGGATCCAGGCTTCGATGCCGCCGGGGTCGTCGCCGTAGCCGTCGTGGTCCATCACGCGCTGCATCCATTTGCGGCGGGTTTCGCGGTCCGGGCAGTTGGCCATGATGGCCGAGTCCTTGCGCGGAATGGCGATCTGGTAATAGAAGCGGTTCGCCACCCAGCCCTGGATCTGCTCGCGGTTCAGTTCGCCGTTGGCCATCATCACGTGGTAGGGGTGATGGATGTGATAGAACTTGTCCTTTGCGCGCAGCCGGGCTTCGAATTCTTCGCGGCTCCAGGGGGTCGTGTCTTGGCTCATGGGATTCCTCACAAAACGATTTCCAAACCGTCGTAGGCGACCTCGACCCCGGCTTGGGTCAGGATCTGCCGCTCCGGCGAATCTTCGTCCAGAATCGGGTTGGTGTTGTTGATGTGGATCAAGACCTTGCGGGCATCCGGCGAGGCATTCAGGATTTCCAGCATGCCGCCGGGGCCAGACTGCGGCAGGTGGCCCATCTCCCGCGCCTGTTTGTCGCAGATGCCGGCATGGTGCATCTCGTCCTCGCGCCAGAAGGTACCGTCGACCAGCAGACAATCGGCGGTTTCCATGGCTGCCTGGACGTGCGGTTCGATCTCGCCCAAGCCGGGCGCGTAGTAAAGTTTACGGCCGTTTTCCGTGTTTTCGACGATCACGCCGATGTTGTCGCCGTCGTGCGGATCGTGGCGGTGGGGCGAATAGGGCGGCGCCTTGCTTTTCAGCGAATGGGTCGAGAATTTCAAGCCGTTGATGCCGGGAATCGCGAAGCTGCCGCCGTCCAGCGGAACGGCATGGTGCTCCACCCCGCAATAATGTTCCAGCATCCGGAATACCGGGAAGCCGGTGGACAAATCCTGTTTCACCATCTCGCTGCAATAGATTTGCAGTGGGCGGGTGGATTCGCGCAGCATCAATAGGCCAGTGGTGTGGTCGATCTGGCTGTCGATCAGCACGATGGCGTGGATGCCGCTGTCGCGGACACCCTCGCGCGGATGGCTGGCAGGAAAAGCCTCGAGCTGGCTGCGGATGTCCGGCGAGGCATTGAACAGCACCCAGCGCTTGCCATCGGCGCTGATCGCGATCGAGGACTGGGTCCGGCCGCGAGCGTTCAGGCTCTTTTCGCGGAAACGCCGGCAATTGCTGCAGTTACAGTTCCATTGCGGAAACCCGCCGCCGGCGCCGGCTCCGAGCACACGAATGATCATAGGGAAGCTCTGAGGAGTTGATGCTGCCGCGCAAACGAAAACGGGGCTCGAACGATCGAACCCCGCTTTCGCACAACCGTTTGAGATTAACGGTTGTAGATGTACATGGTGACTTCGAAGCCGAAGCGCATGTCGTTGTAGCTCGGTTTTTCCCAACGCATCTTAATGTCCTCCAGATAATGTTATACGTCTGGTCTTCAAGAGAAAGAGCAGGTTACAGCTCGGCAGCCAGTATACGTACCGCCCCGTTTCGACGCAACAGAGTTTTTCCCGAAATGGCGGTCGTTGCCATCCACCGGCGGAAGCCTCCTCTCTCATGGATGGGGGAAGGAGGTTCATCCCCGGCCGGGGATCAGGCCGACGGAGCCGGGTTTGATCCGCTTGCATTGTACGACGACGTCCTCCATGTGGCAGTGGAACCGGTCCCTGTCGCCGCACTCCTCGCAGACCAGTTTGCCTGCGCTCTTGCGCTGCTCGACATGCCAGCCGTAACCTTGGGATTCGCAGAATATCCTGGCGTGTTTCTTGAGATTGTATTCGTCGGCCGCACTCGCCTCGGCTTCGGCTCTCGCCGCGCATTTCTGGGGCGGGAGCGTATTGCCGATCAGGTCGCGATAGATGTATTCCGTTGCGAAAACGCTTCCCGGCAGTGCCGAGACCCACGCAAGAAGCAGGAGAGAATAGAGTTTCAAGCTTGTATCGATCATGGGAGTGTCCTTCCGCCGAAGCGGGCGATGGGGTTCCGTATTCAGTTAAGAACGCGTATGTTCATGCGCGCGATTTCTTCGTTCTGCTGCGCGCGGATGGGATCGTATTTGTCGTTTTCACTCATCTTGGCCATGACGACGACGCCCACCAGAGCGGCCGTTGCCAGCGCAACATAAATCCAGAAGTAGTCTTTCGCGGGTTGGGTTTCTTCGTTCATCTTTTTGTTCTCCTCTCGGTCAGTCGGGTAGTGGCCTGCGCGAGCTCTGGACGGGATGCGCGTCATTCCGGGCGCGCCGAACCTTCCGTTTTCATGCAGGCCGTAATAGTTTCGTAGCGAAACTATAAGGTAGAGTAAGCGCCATAAGATTCACTGTCAATACATGATTGAGTCGATACGTCATCGTCATCGAACCGGGGTGACCGGGTCCGCAGACGTAGGAGGTTCGGGCCGAAGTGGGTGCGGTATGGTGTATTTCAACCTCTCAGTTGAAATCAACCTATCGTTCTGGTGTAATTCAGCCATGGGCGAGTGAATCGGCGAGCGTGTCGTCGTTTCATCCTCGCCAGCCTATGCATTCGGCCAGATTGGCGGCGGACCCGCCGCGTTCCACGGCCGCCTGCACCACACGAGTGGAAAGCATCGAACATGGTCAGAAAGCATCTCTCGTATTACCTTGAGCATCTCAAGCAGGACATCCCCGCCGGCATCGTGGTCTTTCTGGTCGCGCTGCCTCTCTGTTTGGGCATTGCCCTAGCGTCCGGCGCGCCGCTGCTTTCCGGTGTGGTCGCGGGCATCATCGGCGGACTGATCGTGTCCTGGGCCAGCGGCTCGCAGTTGAGCGTGTCGGGCCCCGCCGCGGGCCTCACGGTCATCGTGCTGCAGGGCATCGAAAAGCTCGGCGGCTTTGAGCACTTTCTGCTCGCCGTGATCCTGGCGGGGCTGATGCAACTCGCTCTCGGTTTCCTCAGGGCGGGAACCATCGGCGCCTATTTCCCGTCGTCCGTCATCAAGGGCATGCTGTCGGCCATCGGGCTCATCCTGATCACCAAGCAGCTCCCGCATGCCGTCGGCTACGGCCAGGACCTCATGGGAGAAGAAACCTATCTGCCTCAGGACGCCGAGGGTACGTTCTCGGAACTGCTGCACGCCATGGACGCCATTTCGCCGGGTTCGACTTTGGTGAGTGCGGTAGCGATCGCCATCATGGTGCTGTGGGAGACCCGGCTGATCCGCTTCGTGCCGCTGCTGGCGCAGATTCCCGGTCCACTGGCGGCGATACTCTGGGCGGTGGGGTTCAACGTCTCGATGGCGGGATCGTCCCTGGCGATCGCGCCGGAACACATGGTGCAGCTTCCGAACATTCAGGGCTTCGACGACTTGGCCGGGCGGCTCGTCTTCCCGGATTTCAGCCGCATCATGGACCCGGCGGTGTATACCGTTGCGTTCACCGTTGCCGTGATTGCCAGCCTCGAAACCCTGCTCAGCCTGGAGGCAGTCGACAAGCTCGATCCGCTGAAGCGGGTGGCGCCGACCAACCGGGAACTCAAGGCGCAAGGCCTGGGCAACCTGCTGGCCGGTCTCTTGGGAGGCTTGCCGATCACGGCCGTCATCGTCCGTTCCTCGGCCAATATCAATGCCGGCGGGCGGACCAAAGTGGCATGTTTCATCCACGGCGTCCTTCTGCTGCTGAGCGTCGGCTTCCTTGCCCGCTATCTCAATCACATTCCTCTGGCCGCGCTGGCATCGATTCTGCTGGTGACCGGCTACAAACTGGCCAAGCCGGCGATGGTGCTCCAGATGTACCGCAAAGGAACGACACAGTTCGTCCCGTTTGCCGTCACCGTCATCGCGATACTGGCGACGGACCTGCTCAAAGGGATTGCCATCGGCGTCGCCTGCGGTTTGTATTACGTCATCCGGGCGAATTTCCGCGCCGCCATTTCCCTGACCCGGCACCGCAACCATTATTTGCTGCGGCTTCGAAAGGATGTCTCGTTCTTGAACAAGGCCCTGCTGCGCGAGCTGTTGGATCAGGTCGAACCCGACAGCGAGCTGATCATCGACGGAACCGACGCGGCATTCGTGGACCAGGACATCCTGGAAACCATCGAGGACTTCGTCAAGGCATCGCCCGAGGACCGGATCGTGGTTCATCTGAAGAATCTCAGATCCGCGCCGAGGCCGACCGGCAGAGAACCCGAAACCCGACAAGGCGACGCCGGGGCGAGCCCTCTGTACAAAATTTCCGGCTGACGCCCGTGTCGGCCGGACCGTTCACCATCTCCTAAAGACAAAAAGTGCGAGCTGATGGAAGCTTTCGAGAGGATGCTGCTGGAAAACAAGGCCTGGGCCACGGAACAGACCTTGAAAGAACCCGATTATTTCGAGCGACTGGCGGTCGATCAGAGTCCGGCCGTGCTCTGGATCGGCTGCTCGGACAGCCGAGTGCCGGCGGAAATCATCGTCCACGCCCAGCCCGGCGAAATCTTCGTCCACCGCAACATCGCCAACCAGTTGATCACCACGGACTTCAACGGCTTGAGCGTCTTGCAGTATGCGGTCGACGTGCTCAAGGTGCGCGACGTCATCGTCTGCGGACACTACAACTGTGGCGGCATCAGGGCTGCGCTGCAAAAACAGAGCGCCAGGCTTTTGATCGTGAACAAGTGGCTGAAACACGTCAAGGATATCTATCGGCTGCATGCCGACGAGATCGAGGCGCTGGGCACCGAAGAGGAACGAATCGGCCGTCTGGTCGAGCTGAACGTGATCGAACAGGTCCATAACCTGGCCCATACCTCGATCATCCAACAGAGCTGGGCACAGGAACATGGTCCCACCCTGCACGGCTGGGTGTACGGCTTGCGAGACGGCCTCATCAAAGAGCTGATTTCCCTGCCGCCCGGCAGCGGGGTCAGCCCGATTTACCAGTACGTCGATTTTTCGGAATAGCGCGAGTATCCTGGGTCCCGGCGCGTCCAAGGCGCCGAAGCCGGGAGATGGGCATGAACGAGGTTAGCGACACGACCGACACGGTGCGCCATCGCTATGACCGCATCGCACCGTTCTTCGATCTCATCGAAGGCATCATGGAGGCCATGTGGTTTGCGCCGTGGCGCCGCCGTGTCTGGAGCTTGGTCGAAGGCGAACGCATTCTCGAAGTCGGCGTGGGAACGGGCAAGAATCTCGCGTTCCACCCGGTGGGACAAGTCGTTACGGCGGTGGATTTCAGCGAGAAGATGCTGCGCCGAGCCCGCCGCCGCGCAATCCGCCTCGGTGTCCAAACCGATCTGGAACTCATGGACGTTCAGGCCCTGAAGTTCGCCGATGGCGAGTTCGAAACCGTGGTCGGTACCTTCGTGTTCTGTTCGGTGCCCGATCCAATCCGCGGCCTGGGAGAGTTGCGCCGCGTCTTGAAACCGGGCGGCAAGCTCGTTCTGCTGGAGCATGTGCGTTCGGATTCCGAAGCGGCGGGACGGGTGATGGACCTTCTCGATCCCTGGGTGTCCCGCCTGGTCGGCGCTCACATCAATCGCCGCACGGTAGCGAACGTGGAAGCCTCCGGATTCCGCCTGGAGCGGGTCGAACGGCTGAATGCCCTCGTGCGGCTGATAGTGGCGCGCAGTCCTTCCACGGTTTCTTAAGTTCGGGGGAGGGATATGCCTTGCGCCTTGACCAGAATCAGCGTGTTCTTCGACGCTTCCACCCGGTAATCGACGCTGTCGAAACAGGCGGCAATCAACGGCCAGCCTCGGCCGGATTCCTCGAACGGCTCCGGAAATGCGTTGCGTGGCGGCCAATGGGCCAAGGGCTCGCCGCTGTCCTCGATTTCGATAGAAATGCCGCTCGGGGTGCGGTTCCATGACACGGTGATCGGTGCGCTGCTGCCGCCGTGAAGGATGATGTTGTTCAGAGCTTCGACGATGCCGAGTTCGATGCGGGCGGCATCCTCCGGCGAAATCTCGGCAGCGAAGCACAAGGCGCGGATCGTCACGCCCACCAGATTGACGTTGTTCGCTTCGCTGCCGATGACGAGCCGGATGGCTGGATACGTCACTTCCTCTCCATGACGACCAGCGAAATGTCGTCCGTATAGCCGCCTTGGCCGCGCCAGTCGGACAGCGCTCGTTCGATCCGGCCGATCGCCTCCGCCAGCGGCAGAGAGCCAGTGTCTTCCAGCAGATGCCGGAAACGCCCACCGCCGAAGGCTTCCCCCGCTGGGCTCATGCATTCGGTGATGCCGTCGGAATAGACGAAGAGCCGGTCTCCCGGGGCGAGCCGGTGCGATTCCGACGCATAGCGCCGGTCCGCGACCACGCCCAGCGGCAGTCCGCGGACCGCGCTTTCCGCGATCGTTCCCGTCTCTCGTTTCCACAGCAGCGGCGGCGGATGCCCGGCCGCACTGAGTTCGAGCCGGCCTGTCTCCCGGTCCAACACGGCGTAGATCATGGTGGCGAAATGGCTGTTGGACTCGGGCTGGACGGCGAAGAAACGGTTCAATTCTTCCAGCATGCGATTGGGCGAAGGGCTCCCGCGGCCGGATGGCGCGCAAGTCTCCGCGGTGATCTCGAGCGATCGGCTTTGCGCCAGGCATTTGCTCAAGGCGACGGAAATCAGTGCCGATGACACGCCGTGACCGGAGACGTCGAGCTGGAACAGGGCAAGATGGCGATCGTCCAGCGGGAAGTAGCCGAACATGTCTCCCGCCAGGAAATCGCTGGCGATGAACAGGGAGCGGATTTCCAGGTCGGCCAGGGTCCACGGTGCGGGCAAGAGGGATTTCTGGATCGCGGCGGCCGTGGCCAGATCGTTACGGATGGTCTGATAGGCTTGTTTGAGCTCACGGTTGACGTTCTCCAGCAGCCGGCTCCGCTCTTCGAGCTGCTGTTCCAGCCGGACGATGCGTTCTCCCGCCCTGATCCGGACCCGCAGTTCCTCGCGGTCGACCGGCTTGACCAGAAAATCGTCGGCGCCGGCTTCCATGCCCTGCAACAGCGAATCCTTGTCGTCCCGCCCGGTCAGCAGGATGAAGTAGACATAGTAAGGCAGCTTCAGCGACCTTACCCGCCGGCACAGTTCCTCCCCGTTCAGGTAAGGCATGTTCCAGTCGCTGATGACGCATTCGAAACGCTGGGATTGAAACTGCTCGATGGCTTCACGGCCGTCTCGCGCCGAATTCACCTCGTAGCCGAGTTTGCGCAGGTAGACGGCGACTGCGAGCACCGAGATGGGGTCGTCGTCGACCAGCAAGATGCGCACTCAATCCTCCGGCCGCCAGGCCCGCCGGCTGAACAGGACCCGCAAGCCGCGCAGGATGACGCGAAGCTTCTTGCCCGAGTCCGCCTGGGCGGCAAAAAAGGCATCGCTCATCAGGCGTTCCTCGGCAGGCGCGGAGGCCGGCAGATCCAGTTGGGTCGGACCGATCAAACCGGCCGGGGCCCGGTCCGCCATTCGCTCCCACTCCGCGGTCCGGCTGGCCGCCTGCTCGGGCGTGACGGGCTCCACTCCGACCAGATGAAGGTCCCCTCTGGCTACAGGCAGGAGCCAGGGCAGTTTCGCCAGCACCGGAATGCCGGTTGCCCATTCGGCAGCGGTGAAGGCCGCTCGCCTGGGCGTGCCGGCGTCCCCCCGGACCAGGCGGTTGCCGCGCAAACGTCGGAAGCGCAGCGGCCGGGTTGGATGGCGCGCCAGTGCGGCCAGCGCGGCCAGTGGCCACAGCGGTGCCGAGGCTACCAGCAACAAAACGCCTGCCAGCCGGTTCAGCAGATCGGAAAAGCCATGAGTTATCGAGACTTGATCCAGATCGGCCAGCAGGAATGCGTCGACGATCCTGAGCCGGGCGCCGGTGTCGATGCGGAGGAGATCGTTGCCCCGCACGATGCCGTTTTCAACGGTCACCAGCTCGCCCACGTAAGAATAGGGCAGCACGACAGTGTTGGACAGCCGGGCGCCCCGGTCGACGATGACGCCGTCGGAGATCACATTTTCGCCTTGAAGTTGGACGCTGGGATGGATTCGGCAATGACTGCCGATCAGGGCGGTGCCGTTCGCGAGGCTGCCGGCCGACACGGACGAATTGCGGCCCACGGTGAGTCCGGCATGGGCCTGTTGTCCGGGGAGGGCGAGCCCGCCGATGCGTCCGCCCGCTGCGTCCAGATTCGTCCGATGATAGGCAGGCAACGAATCCAACGGGTGGGCGGTGCCTCCCTCCAGCTTCAGCTTGCCCGATTCCGGTACGGCCGTGCCGGAGACGATATCCCGCCAGTCCATGCCGCAGGTGTCATCGGCATTGCCGCGCAGCAGCCATAGTCCCCCCGGGTTCCCTTCGCACCAGCCGTGGAGAACGGGGGCGTCGCGGGAACCGGCCATCTTGAGAAAGGCACCGAGGAGGGGAGAGCGCAGCATGTCGCCGCGCACCACCAGAGTCGATTTTTCCGAGCATTTGGGAAGCTGGCTCAGCAGCAATGCAACCTCCGTCTCGCCGGGCGATGGCCAGTACTCCAGCCGCAAGCCGAAATGCCGGCCTTCGCCGAGGTGCGCTCTGATCTGCTCGCCGAACGGACCGGCGACGATCAGCGCTTCCGTAAGGCCGGTCGCCGCCAACATGTCCAGGGTATAGTCGATCAGGGGTTTCGCCGCCACCGGCAAAAGAGCGACACACGTGCGGTCGGTCAGCGGCAGGAGTTCGCGGCCGATACGGTCGGCCAGGACGATCACGCGCATGAGCCTGCCCTCCGGCGGGTTGTCCCGGTCATTGTCGTTCTGCCCGCCATCCGATCCAAGCCAACAGTGACCACGACAGCAGGTTGATTCCCGAAACGGCCAGCAGGAGCGGGTCGAAACGGGGGATATACCAAGTCTCCCGCGCGCTCAGGTGCAGGACCTGCGCCATGCTGACGAACAGCATCGCGCTGAATCCGAGGAACAGCCACAACGCCCGCCGGTCGCGGCTGAGGATGTGGTAGGCGAGCAGCATGGCGAGAGCGGGAAACAGGTAGCGCTCATGCATCTTGATCGACCACAGGTAAACGGAGACCGGCAGAAAGGCCGCCAGGTAAACGCAGTCCGAAGCCGTCAATCCGCGCCAGGCCAGCCATGCCGCCCAGCCGAGGATGACGAAAAGAAAAACCGTTCCCCAGGTTTCGAAACTCAGGAACAACGCCGTCTGGGCCGCGTCGGCGCCGTTGCCGCCGACGAGGGCGAAGACGTTGGCAGCGTTCAGGCTGGCGTAGGGGTAGGAGGCCAAGGTAGACGCATATTTCTCGACGACCCAGGCGGGCCCGTTTTCCGCGGCAAACGGCAGGACCCCGAGGGCGAACACCAGGATCGCGGCCGGCATGAAAAGGCTCAGTTCGGCAGCCGTGTGCCGGCGGAACAGCTGGTTCCCCAACCACAGCAAGGGGACGGGAGCGAAAATCAACGCCTGCGGCTTCACCAGCAGAGCCGCCGCGAAAGCCGCGCCGGATGCGGCGGGGCGGCGTTCCAGCCACAGCACGCCGAGCAGGACGAACAACGTCAGCACGGAATCGACCTGCCCCCAGACCGCGGAGTCGGCGATGACGGCGGGATTGAAGGCATAAAGCGCGGCGAGAGTGAGCGCCTTGGCGCGGCCATGGCCTTGTTCGGTGGCGAGGTGGTGGATCACCCCGATCGTCGCGAGGTCCGCCGCGATCGCCGGGAACTTGAGCATCACCAGAAATTCGGGGGTATCGAAGCCCGTCTGTAGCAGCGCCCGCGATTTGCCGATCAGCCACAATACGTAGATATAGCCCGGCGGGTAGTCCGCGAAATAGCCGGGGCTGTAGAACGAGAGCAGCCCTTCCGCCGCGTGCCCTGCCCAGGCACTGAAGGTGCCGACGTCGATGGGGTGGCCTTTGAAGGAGGCCGCCAGCACGATGCGCAGCAGCAGGGCCCCTGCCAGAATCGCCGCCAGTCCGTAGTTCCTTTCAGATGACGAGTTTTCCAATTTTCTGCCGCCACACGCGATAGAGGAAAAGGGGATTGCCAATGATATAGCGCCGCCACATCCGTCCCGGCTCCTGCAGCAGCCGCCAGCTCCATTCCAGCCCAATTTCCCGCAGCCAAAGCGGAGCCCTGGGGATTCGGCCGGAGTAAAAATCGAACAGCCCCCCGACGCCCATGGCGATGCGCGGCTTGAGCCGGGAGCGGTGTTTCCAAAGCCAGAGTTCCTGTTTGGGGACGCCGAAGGCGACCAGCAGGATGTCCGCCCCGGACCGGTTGATGGTCTCGATGACCTCGGCTTCGGCGTCAGGCGCGAAATAGCCGTCGCGGGTGCCGGCGATTTTCAGGTCGGGATAGCGCTGAAGCATGTTTTCGGCTGCCTGCCGGGCCACCCCCGGCCGGGCGCCCAGCAGGAACAGCGACAGTTTTTCGTCCGCGCAGCGTTCGCATAGCCGGGGGAACATGTCGGTGCCGTTGACGTTGGCGCGCAGGCCGAAGCCCAAAATCCGGCAGCCGAAGCGGATGCCGATGCCATCCGGCAGGACGCGTTCGACTTGGTTCAGAACCTCCCGGTATTCCGGGTTGGTATAGGCGATGTTCAAGCAGTCGGGGTTGACGAAGGCGATCGTTGCCGGCCGGTCGTCGCGGATGCGGCGGACGATCCAGTCGATCGCCTCGCCCATCGTGGTGTTGGCGATGGCTATACCGAAGAAATCCAGATGGTCCGGCATCGGCCGCGCGGCGTCGCCGGCAAGCAACCCGCTGACACCGGTACGCACGACCAGACCGAGATTGCCCGCTGCCGTTTCGGTGTAATAGAACTCGCGATCCAGGTCCGCTTCGCCCTCATAGGCAATCCCGACCTTGGACCGCAACGCATAGGGCGAAAAAACGCCGGGCCGGAGGCTGAAGCGGATGCCCTGGTCCGCGGGTACCGCCGCCGCCTCCTCGAGGCTCAGGGCGCGCGGTCCGGCGAAAGCCATGTCTCCCCGGAACACGTTCAGCAGAACCGCGAGGTTGCGGCCGGGGGCGTCGTCGGCGAAGGCGAGCTGCCGGAACGGCATCTGGAAACGGCCCACCCGCTCCGTGGCGGCGAACACGCGTCCCGCGCGCAGTTTGGCGATGAGGGCGCGGAACAAAAGCAGCGGGGCGAGCAGGATCAGCAACGCCCCCGCCATGCTGAAATCGATGATTCGTGGCAACAGGCTCGCCCCCAGGGTCAGCAGCGGGAGCAGCCACGGACGCCAATACCAGCGAGGGCGTTTTCCCAGGGGGCCGGGAATCGTGGTATGACCGCCCATGTCAGCGCTCGGCGCCCGTGTCCGCCCGGGATTTGATGCGCGCGGGAACTCCGACCGCGAGGCTGTTCGGCGGCACATCGGTGATGACCACGGCATTGGCGCCGATGACGACGTCGTCGCCGATCCGGATCGGTCCCAGCACCTTGGCGCCCGCGCCGATGTCGACCCGGTTGCCGATCACGGGGGAGCCGGGTTCGTTGGTGCGTTTCAGCCCGATGGTGACGCCGTTGCGGATCGTCACGTCGTCGCCGATGACGGCATCGCCGCTGACAATCACGTCGCCGAAGTGCTCGATGGTGAAGCGCCGCCCCACCTGCGCTTCGCAGGGGAGGTCGATGCCGGTGAGTATCTGCGACAGCAGCTTCAGCACCTTGTAGAGGAACGAGAGCGGCAGCCTCAGCCAGCGCGGTCCTACCCGGTAGCGCCAGCGACCGAACCGGTAGACCAGCATGACCCACAGTCCTTGCCGGGTCAGGTCGCCTTGATAGTTTCTCCAGTCTTCTCGGATATGCTCGAACATCGATGTCACCAGGGTTGCGGCGGCGACACGGTGCCGCCTTCGGTTTCTTTCCAGGCTTGGTTCCACAGCCGGATCAGACCTTCGGATTCGCGCGCCTTGGCCGGAATCGAATTGCGGTTTCGGAAGGCTCGAAGGCCGTGCCAAGCCTGTTCGAGCACCTTGACGCTCCAGGCGCCCGCAAAGCCGTGCCATTTGCGGTAATACAACGCCTGGCTTCGCATCCGCCACAGCGTAAGCTGTGAGGCATGGGAGGAGAAATCCATGTCGCTCAAGGTTTTGGCCGATTCACCGCCGAGATGGGTGATCATCAGTTCGGGCCAGTACATGACTCTGCAACCCGCCGCCTTGATCCGCCGGCACAGGTCGACTTCTTCGTAGTAAAGGAAGAAGCGCGGATCGAACAAACCGATGCGATCGATCAGGTCGCGCCGCAGGATCGCGAAAGCTCCCGGCACCCAGTCCACTTCGGCTTCCTCGGCCGGGTCGGCCCAGGTACGGTCGAAGCGGCCGAACAGCCGGGATTTCGGGTAGCGGTGCGCCAGGCCGCTCAGGATGATGAGTTCGTTGAGCAAAGAGGGAAACATGCGGGCAGAGGGCTGCCAGCCGCCTTCCGTGCCGACCAGGCGACCGCCGGCCATGCCGACCTCGGGAGCGGCTTCCATCCGCTTCAAAGCGGCGTCGAGAACGCCGGGCGCGAGATAGGCGTCGGAATTCAGCAGAACCAGATAGCGTCCGCGGGCCTCTTCGAACGCCCGGTTGTTGGCATTGCCGAAGCCGAGATTCACGGGACTGCGGATCAGCCGGACTTCCGGAAACTCTGCGGCAACCATATCCGCCGATCCGTCCCTGGAGGCATTGTCCACCACGAGGGTCTCGATGCCGGCCTCCCCCTTCTGCTCGCGCAGGCTGGCCAGGCACTGGCGCAGGAGGTCGCGGGTGTTGAACGATACGATCAGAACCGAAATGTCAGGCGGATTCATCGGATTGGGTCCTTTCGGTGCGTACCCAGGCCGCTTCCCGGCTGGCGGACGACAGCAGACGTTTGCCCAGCGTGAGTTTCCAGAGAATATAGAACGGCGCCGTGGCCAAGGCCGCCCAATCGCGCCACCCGGCGCGTCCCACCGCCAGGGCGGCGGTCACGTGCAGTCCGACGACGGCCAGCCCGAACGCCGCCAGCATCCTGCCCGGTGCCCAGGGCCAGACCAGCAGCAGCGCCAGCAAAACCACGTGAAAGGCCAGCGGCAGCAGCAACAAGTCTAGCAAAGGCTCCAGCAGCGGCCAGCGGCCTCCGGCCACCTGCCGGATGAGGGGAGGGATCTGTTCCCGCATCATCCGGAACCGTCCTCCCTCCCAGCGGGCGCGCTGGCTCGAAGCCACCGCACCGGTGGCCGGCACCGGCGACCACACCGTCGTGCCGTCGCAGAAGCGCACGCGCTTGCCCGCTTGCACGAGGCGGATGTGATATTCCAGGTCTTCGGCGATGGAGCCGGCGTCGAAGGGGACGCTTTCCAGGGTCCTGCGGTGCAGCCCGAAGCCGCTGCCGAGAATGCCCGCGGACCAGCCCCAATAGTCCCGGCCGCGCGGACGCAGCACGTTGAACGCCAGCCAGGCCACATGCATCAGGCGGGCCCGGGTCGACTGCTCCGGGTTGGATACGCAATAGCGTGTTTGCGCCGCGTCGGCGCCGGCCTGGAATGGTGCCGCGAGTTCGGTGAGGAAGTTCGCCTCCACCCGGGTGTCGGCATCGACCACCACGAAAACATCGTGGTCCTCCCTCAGCAGGATCGAAAAGGCATGGTCCAGCGCATGGCCCTTCCCGCGCCGTCCCGGATCGTTGCGGACCAGGACCCTTGCTCCGGCGGCTTCCGCGCGGGCGGCCGTGTCGTCGCTGCAGTTGTCGGCGACGACGACGACCGTGACGGTGTGAGGGCCCGCGTCGGCTCCCCGGATGCCGCGCAGGCAGGCCTGGATGCCTTCGGCCTCGTCGTGCGCCGGGATCACGATGCAGAAGCGGATCGAAACCGTGTCGCTGCCCGCCACGGTTTTTCGGGGAGGCAATGCCCCTCCGAGCGTCAACATGGCGAGCTCGAAGGTGCCGGGCAGGACGGCGGCGCTCAACAAGGCGCCGGGTATCATGATGAGGGTGTCGGTCAGCATGCCGGAGCCTCGAAGTGGTCAGGAAGGGGAAAGCCTGTGCATGAAGACATCCGACAGCCGCGCGATGCTCCCGTTCAGGTCGTATTCGGCCAGCACCTTGCGCCGTCCGGCTTCCGTCAGCCGGCTGCGGAGCGCCGGATCGTCCATCAGCCGCTCGATGGCACCGGCCAGCCCTTCGGTGTCGGACGGCGCGACCAGCAAGCCTTCGATGCCGTCCCTGATCAATTCCGGCACGCCGGTGATGTGGGTGGTGATGCAGGGAACGCCGAGCGCCATGGCCTCCATCAACACCACCGGCAGCCCCTCCGCGAAGCTGGGCAGCACGAAGGCGTCGGCGGCAGCGTAGTAGCCGAACACCTCGTCCTGGTTGACGGCCCCGGCGAAGTCGACGGCGCTTGCCAGCCCCAACCGGTCGGCCTGGGCCTCCAGCGAGGAGCGGTCCGGTCCCTGGCCGACCAAGGTGAGGCGGACCCGGCGGCCGCGGGCGAGCAGCAAGGCCAAGGCATCGAGCAGAATGTGCTGCCCCTTGGCGGGCACCAGGCGGCCCACGCAAAGCAGATCGAACACGGCGCCGGCGGATTTGCTCTCACGCAGGGCGAAACGGGCGGGATCGACGCCGAGCCGGCAGACCTCTAGCTTGTGCCAGTGCGCCACCGGCGAGAGCTTCATCAACTGGCTGCGGGCATAGTAGCTGATGCAGACGACAAAGTCGGCGCCCGCGATCTTCTCCGTCAGGCGGTAGCCGGGGGCGTCATAGAACTCGTCGGGACCGTGTACGGTGAAGGAAAAGCCGATGGGAAAAACTTTGCTGACGATCAGGCCGACCATCGAGGCGGGCGTCGCGAAATGGACGTGCAGATGGCAAAGCCCTTCCCGCCGCATCCAGTCACCCAGCATGACGGCTTCCACCCAATAGGCGAATTGGTAGCCCAGTTTTTTGACGTCCGTGCCGCCAAGCCGTAGCGCGAACCACAAGCCTCCGGCGAGGGCCAACGGGCGGCGCAGGGCGGTCAGGCACAAGGCCTTCAGTGCGCCCATCGCGCCCTGGGGCTTGAGATACCAGGAGGCGTCCGCCTCCCGCCGCTCATCCGCCGTCAGCTTTTCGAGCGGCCGATCCGGCGGATTCACCGAGGCGACGCGGATCGCGAAACCCCGCGCTCTGAGGCCGAGCACTTCCCGCAGGATGAAGGTATGGGAAATGGCCGGGTATTGGCTGACCAGATAAGCCAGTTTCAGTGGGCCACTCATCGGCTCTCCAGGCATTCGCGGTAGAGGGACAACGCCGCGTCGATCTTCGCGGGCCAGGAATACCGCTGTTCGATCCGACGGCGACCGGCCTGGCCGCGGCGGCGCCAGCCTTCCGGATCACGGAGGATTTCTTCGAAGATGCCGGCAAGCCCTTCCACGACGGGCTTCCAGCCGGTGGCGGGCACCAGGGCGCCGACCTCGCCGTCGACGATTTCCGAAGGCCCGCCGTAATCCAGCGCGACAACCGGCCTTGCGGCGGCCATCGCCTCCAGCAACACCGCTCCGCCCGATTCACGGATGGAAGGCAGGCAGAACACATGGCATTCGGCCAACCGGCGGGCCACTTCGGCGTGGGGCAGGGGGCCCAGAAACTCCACCTGACCGGCGATCCCGAGTTCGTCAGCTTTCTGCCGCAGCGCGTTTTCTTCCGGGCCGGCGCCTGCGACGGCAAGATGGACGGGCGAGCCGGCGCAGACCCTCGCCACCGCTTCGAGCAGCATGGCCACGCCCTTGAAGGGGAGCAGACGGCCGACGAAAAGGATGCGCAAAGGCTGCCCCTCACCGGGAGGTTCGGGCCAGGGCGCGGCGCGAAAAACCTCCAGATCGACGCCGTTCTCGATCATGTTGCGGCACTTCACCCGGTAGCGTTGCGGGATGTCGGCGCGGGTGGCGGCGGTGGCGGTCAAAAGCAGGCGCGCATTGCGGCTGGAACCGAGCAGCCAGTCCGCCAGCCGGCCCAGCCGCCGCACCGGATAAAGCCAACCGGATTCGGCGGCCATGATTTCGGGAAAAGTGTCCGGCGACTTCAAGCCACCGTTCCATGGACCCAGGATCAAAGGCAACCGCAGCCGGTGCAACGTGGTCGCCGCCAAGGGAGACACCGGCGTCGGCTGATGGATCAGGTCCCAGCTTTTTCCTTGCCTGCGGAGCTTCCTCAACATGCGCAGCGCCAGCCGGTCGTAAACGAAAAAGTCCAGCGAGGAGATCAGGAATACCGGATGTTCGCTGCGGGGAAACAGACGGGAAGCCAGGCGATAGAGGGGGCCGGCGAACCATTCGGTATCGACGTAAAGGATTTCGGTACCGGGCAGAGGGGCACCGGCCTTTTCCAGCGCCTTCTGGTTGCGGATATGAGTCACCAGGGTGAGTGGGAGGCGCCCGGCCAGCCGCGAATACCATTCCCAGCCGATCTGGGAGACGGACCCCATGCCCGGCGCGCATTGGTAGGCCGAAAGAAGCAATCTGCCGATGTTTTCCATGCTGTCCCCAGTCGATAACGGTCGAGCCGATGCCTGTTGCCCCCACGAGCGGGCAGAATTGTAGCACTCGCTTCGCCATGGTCGGATAGCGCGCCGCAACGATTTCATCGACTTTGTGAAACTGTTCTAACTACAATAATTGAGCATAGCCACTTTTATCGATGACTGCCGGGAGTAGGGGGATGCTTCTCAAGCACAGGACGCAGGGCAACGTGGACATCGCCGAACTCAGCGGACGCCTGGTGATGGCCGATGCCGCCAAGGCCAGGGCGGAGCTTCTGGCCATCGTGGAGAAAGGGACCGGTCGCCTGGTGGTGGATTTCCGAGACGTGAGCTTCATCGATTCCAGCGGCCTGTCGGTGCTCATCGCCGCTTTCAAGGGCATCGAAGCCCGCGCCGGAAAGATGGTCCTGGCGGGGCTGTCCCCGGAAATACAGGCCTTGATGGAACTTACTCGGCTCAACGAGATTTTCCTGGTTTTCGCCGACCCCGAAGGTGCGGCCCGCTATCTCGCATCGACCGAATGATTTCCGGCCGAAGGGATTCGACGCGGTCATCGACAGCCATCACCGACCGGAAAGGTGGACGGTGAAGCCATTCCGCCGGGCAGGGCATGTCGCGAGTCTGGTCCTGGGATTGGCTGGCTGCGGCTCCTGGGAGTCGGTGCCGGATGCCACGCCCGATGCCCGAGAGGCGTTCAGCGCGCCGCACAAAGCCGAGACGATGTCGCCGGCGGACGTCCTCAGGGCTTTCCAGGAAGATACCGTCACTGACTACCGGATCGGCGACGGCGATCAGGTCAACATCGACGTGGTCGGCCGGGCCGAGCTTTCCGGACCCCAGGTGGTCGGACCGGATGGCAACGTCACTTTGCCGGTCGTGGGTAACATTTCCGTCCGCAATCTTACCCGCGAACAGGCGGCCAGCGCCATCAGCAAGGCTTTGGGAAAATACTACCGGGATCCCTTCACGACCGTTCGCGTCCTGCAATACGCTTCCAATCGCGTCACCGTACTGGGCCGTGTCGAGCATCCGGGCCCCGTGCCGTTCGATACACCTCCGACGCTGCTGGAAATCCTCTCCAAAGCCGGCGTGTTTCCTCTGATCCGGCCGGAGCAGGTGCTCACGAGCTGCGCGGTGATCCGGCGCGACCGGATTCTCTGGGTGGACATCGGAAGGCTGCTGGGGGGCGATTTGCAGCTCAACGTGCAGTTGCACCGAAACGACGTCGTGTATATCCCCGATGCTTCGGACCGCCAGGTTTTCGTGCTCGGCGCGGTCAACAAGCCGGGCGCCTACCGGCTCACTTCGCGGATGTCCTTCGTGGACGCTCTGGGCCAGGCCGGCGGCGCCACGCCGGAGGCGCACAAGAACGAGATCCATCTGATCCGTCCCGAAAAAGGCGTCAACCTGCAAGTCAGCTTCGACGAAGTCATGAAGCCCGACCCGAATCTCTCCCTGGCCCTGGAGCATGGCGACATCATCTACGTGCCCATGAACACCGCGGCGCGGATCGGCTACGTCCTGCAGAAGGTCAATCCCTTCATGCAGGCCTGGATGATCAGGCAGATGGGCACCATGTAGGGGCGATCATGAACGCCGCCGGTTCCGAGATCGCGCAGAATCCGCCGCCGCCCGGCGGGACGTTCATGCCGCTGGTCAGCCTCCGCAGGCATCGCCGCATCGCTCTCATCGTCATGGCCGTGGTCGTCGTCCTGGGAGCGGGATTCGCCTGGGTCAAGGGCAAGGCGGTTTATTCGGCCACCGCCGTGCTGTACGTGGCCCCGCATTTCGTGAACATCCTCAAGGAATCCAAGGAGCTGGACATCCTCGCCTATGATCAGTTCGTCGAACACCAGGCGCTGACCGTTCCGCGCTACGACATCCTGCTGGAGTCGCTGGCCAAGCTCGGCGACAAGCGTTACGTCTGGCAAAGGAAGAACGAGTCGGATCGGCGGGCGGCGGAAAGGCTGCAGGCCGCGCTCGAAGTCAAACCGGTCAAGGATAGCTACCTCATCACCGTGACGCTGGAATCGACCACGCCGGATCACCTCGACGAATTGGTCAACACCATCGTCGACACCTATCTCGAAAAAACCCGGGAATCGGATTCCTTTTTCGCCCGCAATGTGCGTCTGGCCAGCCTGCAGGAGCGGCGCGGGCAGATCCAGGATGAAATCGACGCGAAGCTGGCACGCCGGACGGAGATCGCGCAGGAGCTGAGCGTGACGACGTTCAGCGAACAGATTGCAAGCCCGTACGACAGGCTGCTGGTCGAAAGCCAGAATGCCCTCGCCATGGCGCAGCGTACCCGCGTGGCCAGTGAGGCGGCGTTGGCGTTGTTCGAGGACCGGACCAGCAAGCAGGGGCAGGACGCCATTGCGGCGGCGGCGTTCGATACCATTCAGAAAGACCCCGGCCTGATCAGCTTGAAAGCCAGCCTGTACAAACGCCGCAGCGATCTCTTGCAGCAGGCCAGCGGGCTCGATCCCAGACATCCGCTGAAAATCCAGATCGACCGTGAACTGAAGGAAATCGACGAGGAACTCAATCGCACCGTCGACAAGCTCACCGAGCAGGTGGCGAAAAGCCTCATCGACCAACGCAGGTCCGATGTGAAGCGCGACCGCCAGATCGAACAGGAACTGAATCAACAGCTCGAATCGTTCCGCAACAAGGCGTCCTGGTTCGCGGCTCTGTACAACGAAGCCCTGAGCCTCAACCACGAGATCGAGCGCAGCCGAAAACAGCTTGATGTCATCGACGGACGCATCGAATTCTTCGAGCTGGAGTCGCGTGCGCCCGGTTTCGTTCGCGTCGAAACCTATGCCCGTCCGCCGGAGCTTCCGGTCAAAGGCGGCCGCAAGAAGCTTTTCGCCGTGGTGATGGTACTGGCGATGATCCTGGGTGTCGCCACGCCGGTGGGGCTCGACATGTTGGATCAGCGCATCCGCACCACCGGCCAGGTCGCCAAGATCATCGGCCACCGCCCCGTCGCCTGGTTCGTCGACCACGCCGGTGATCCCGGTCTGAAACGGATGACGGCAGACCAACGGCGCCGGCTGGCCATCGCAGTGAACCGGGAACGGGAGTCGCATGGCAACCGTCTGGCGCTGCTGACCTCGGTCAAATCGGAGGCGGGTGTGACCGGCCTGGCCCTGGATCTGGCCCGCGAATTGGCGGTGCTGGGTGTGAGCACCGTGGTGGTCGAGGCCAATCCGCTCAGGCCGGATGACCGTTACCGGGCCGATCCGGCAAAGCCGGGTTTGGCGAATCTGCTGGCCGGCTCCGGCGACACGGTCGCAGCCGTCCTGCCTGCCAGCGATGGATTGCCGGATCGGCTGGGGCTCGGAGTCGCGCCGGGTCCGCAGTTGTTCGCCTATCCCGTGCTGCGCCGTCGTCTCGACGAATTGAAGGCGGCGTACGACATGGTGCTGATCGATGCGCCGCCCCTCCTCCTGTCCGCCGATACCGAATACCTGATCGAGGTCGCGGACGTGACGCTGCTGCTGGTCGGGGCCGGCCAGGTCAAGCCGGGCGAACTGCGGAGGGCGGCGGGCATCGTGCAGAAGATCGACCCGCCGGCGGTGGGTTTCGTGATGACCCGCCTCGAGGTCTATCAGGGGGGAGGCTATTACGCCAAACTGGCCGAAGAACTCGCCGGCGCGAAAGTCTCGCGCGAGAATGGGCACGAACACACATCGAGGAGGCTGGAGGGATGAAAGCGGTATTTCTTTACGTGCTGCACAGTGGCAACCTCTACGGCACCGAACGCATGGCGCTGGCGACGCTGGACGGTCTGCGCGACCGGCTGACCCCCGTCCTGTTCGCACCGGTCGGTCCCGCCCTCGGCGAGGCTGGGCGGATGGACATCCAGGCCATCGAATTCCGTGGCGCGCGCGATCTGGCGCGCAAGCTGCGGCCCTGGATCGCTGGCCATGAGCGGGTCGCCTTTGCCGCCACTGGGGTCAGCCATTCTTTGATATTCCTGGCCTGGAACCTGCTGTACCGGCGCCGCAACGTGCATGTCCACCTCGTGCACGGCGGCGCGGACGAACGCGAGAGCTACGGGCGCAAGCGGATGTTGAACGGTAAGGGGGTGCGCTTCGTGGCGGTGTCGGAATTCGTCCGCGACCGCCTCATCGCTCATGGCGTCGCCGAAGCCGATATCGAAGTCTGCGAAAACTTCCTGCCGGACCGGCAGATAGCCGAGGCCCCTCGGCGGGCTGCCTTCGGCGACGCCATCCGCAATGTCATCGTCGTGTCCCGCGTCGACCCGGTCAAACGGATCGACTTGCTGCTCGACTGTCTGGATCAGCATCCGGCGGTGAAGGGTCTGAATTTCCGCATCTACGGCACCGGCTGGGACCTGGATGCGCTGCGCGCACGGGCGCAGAAAGATCATCCGAACGTGGTGTTCGAAGGCTTCAGCGACAGGATTCCGCAAGCCCTGGCGAGGAGCGACCTGTTGCTGCACCTTTGCCCCTGTGAACCGTTCGGCCTCGCCATCCTGGAGGCGATGGCCGCCGGAATTCCCGTGCTGGTGCCGGACTCCGGCGGCGCGGCGTCATTGATCGAGCCGGGCATTTCGGGATTCCAGTTCCGCGCCGGCGACGCCGGCGATCTGGGGACGGTCCTGGAAGAAGTGGCCGGTCTGCCACCGGCGAGTCTCAACCGGATCGTCGCGGCGGCCGATGCGAGGCTGCGCGAACGCTATTCCAGCAAGGCCGGTCTGGCGCGCTATGCCAACCTGTTCAGGGAGCTTGCCGATGACTGAGCCGACGTCTCCCCCATCGCCTCTGCTCTCCGTCATCGTCATTGGGCGCAACGAGGGCGAGCGCCTGAGCCGTTGTCTCGCGTCCGTGCGCGGCATGCGCGACCCCGGCGGTCCGGTCGAGATCATCTATGTCGATTCGGCCTCGCGGGACGACAGCGTGGCGCGCGCACGCGCGTTCGGCGCGAAAGTCGTCGAGGTGAATCCCGAACGGCCTTCCGCCGCCCTCGGCCGCAACGCCGGATGGCGGGAGGCCCAAGCGCCGTACCTGCTCTTCCTCGACGGTGACACCGTGCTGCACCCGGATTTCGTGGCCGACTCGCTGCGCGAATTCGACGATCCCAAGGTCGCCGTGGTGTGGGGGCACCGGCGTGAGCTGCACCCCGAGCATTCGCTGTTCAACCGGGTGCTGGATCTCGACTGGATCTATCCGCCGGGTCCGTCCGAATTCTGCGGGGGCGATGCGCTGATGCGCGCCGATGTCGTCCGCTCCGTCGGCGGCTTCGATGCCAGCCTGATCGCCGGGGAAGAGCCGGAAATGTGCCAGCGCATCCGGGCACGGGGGTTTTCCATTCTGCACGTCGACCGCCCCATGACCGGACACGATCTGGCGATGAAAACCTGGGCCAGCTACTGGAAGCGGGCTTTCCGGGCGGGCTACGCCTATTCGGAAGTATCCGAGCGGCTCAGGGGCACCGAATTCCCGCTGTGGGTGGAGGACGCGCGGCGAAACCTGTTGCGCGGCGGTTTCCTGAGCCTGCTGTTCACCGTCGGCGCATCGGCCTCGGCGGTCGCCAAGAGCATGCTGCATCTGGGGCTGGTGATGGCGATCTTCCTGGCGCTGGCTCTGCGTTCGGCCTGGAAGGCCCGCTGGAAAGGGGGAGGGACCTGGACGCTTCTGCTCTATGGCATCCACTCGCATCTCCAGCAGATTCCCATTCTGGCCGGCCAGATTTCCTGCCGGCTCGACCGCTGGCGCAAACGCAGCCGGTTTCTCATCGAGTACAAGTGATGTCATGTCCCGAACAATCAAACGTCTCCTGCTGGGCTTGTTGAAACCCGCCGCGGCGATCGCAAACCGCCTCGAATCCTGGGACCGCCTGTGGGCCCACGCGCGGCTCAAGGCGGCCCTCGATTCGGCCCTGGACTCCTCGGTGGTGGTGCTGGGGACGCCCGAACTGCACGGCAGCAGGAATATCCATCTGGGGCGGGATCTGTTCCTGTATCCCGGCCTGTACCTGGAAACCCAGGAACGAGGCCGCATCGAGATCGGCGACGGCGTCGTGCTCTCGCGTGGCGTGCACATCGTGTCCTATGCATCGGTCGTCCTCGAAGACGGCGTGATGGTGGGCGAGTACACCAGCATCCGGGACGCCAATCACCGCATCGCCGAAGGCCACTCCGTGCGGGACACCGGCCATGACGCCAAGGCGATCCGGATCGGGCGCAACGTCTGGATCGGACGGGGCGCGGTCATCCTGCGGGGCGTGACGATCGGGGAGTCGGCGGTGATCGGCGCCAACGCGGTCGTGACGCGCGACGTGCCCGCCCATGCCGTCGTGGGCGGGGTTCCGGCCCGCCCCATCGAGCGCGCACGCGGCGGCTGATGCTGTCCTACATTGCGCTGCTACCGGGCATCGCGGCCTTCCTGATCGCCACGCGGCACGATACCCAATACGCCTTTCTCCGCGTCTATCTGCCGGTACTTTTGCTCCTGCCGGACTATTACCGCTGCATCTTTCCGGGCCTGCCGGACCCGACCTTCAACCAGGCGGCCTGCGTCGCGGTGGCGGCCAGTTTCGCCATGGCCGGCTTTCCCGGCTATCGCTTCAGCCTCACCGATCTGTGGGTGTTCGGCTACGCATTGTGCGTGTCCATTTCCGAATACCGCGCTTCCGGCTATTCCGACGCCCAGAACCTGATGTTCGCGATGCTGTTCAGCGGCGTCGTCCCTTACGTGCTGGCGAAGAGCCTGATCGAGCCTTTCGGCAACCGCTTCCTGTTCGCCAAGATCTGCGTGTTGTCGATGGCCGCCGTTTCGATCCTGAACCTGATCGAGCTTCGCTTGGGGATGAACCCCTGGCGTTTCGTGTTCGACCGCTTCTTTCCGGGGCAGGGGCTGGAGTGGCTCACGACTTTCCGCTTCGGTCTGGCGCGGGCCGCGGGTCCCTATGCCCATGCCCTGCTGGCGGGGATCATGATGATCGTCGCGTTTCGGTTGCAGCGCTGGCTGCAATGGTCTGGGGCTTGGCCGGCCAAGCTCCGGTGGCTGCCCTGGCTGCCTTACTCACCGGCACTGTGGCTGAGCCTGATCACGGCCGGCGGTCTGTTCATCACCCTGGCGAAAGGTTCCTGGCTCGCCGCCTTCATCGGCGCGGGGCTGGTTGCCGTGGGTCGGAGCAAATACCGGCGGGCGGCGATGGCCGCAATCCTCGGCGGGATGGTCGTGGTAGGCATTCCCGCGATGATCGCTTTTCTCGACTACGCTTCGGTCGGGCGAGAGAACGCCAAGGATGATAACCAGGAAACCGCTGCCTACCGCTACGAACTGGTCGAGCACTATCTGGACATCGCCAACCAGGAGCCGCTATGGGGCTGGGGCCTGACCAAATGGCCGAAGGTGCCGGGGGCGGAGTCCATCGACAACCATTTTCTGCTGTTGCTGTTGATGCATGGCTATCTGGCCTCGGTGTTCTTTCTGCTGTTGCTGCTCGGCACCATGACTCGGCTCCTGCTCTACGGGCTGCGCCAACCGCCCACCGGACCGCCGGGCAGCGCGCTGTCCTTTACGCTTGCCGGCATCTATCTCGCCTATTTCGTCGCCATAGCCACGGTGTTCATGGGCCAGCAGACGATGCCCATGTTCTTCATGCTCACCGGCTGGGCCGAGAGTTACATGCAGCGGCGAAGCCGGGAATGGGCCGGGGCCGGGGCCGGCGAGGCGGCGCGGCGGTTCGAGGCACCGGCGCCGTTCCGGTTCAGGCGGGTCTTATGACGCGTCGGCTCCTTCGGCCTGGCTGACCAGCAGATTGCAGAGAAAGCCGATCAGCAGCAGGCCCGATGCCATCCATAACATGGCGAACCGGGCATGAGTCTCGGCGAGGCCGATGCCGGTCAGCCAGGTTTCCAGCCGGGAAACCAGCGGCGGAATGGCCGCCGCCGCGACCGCCCAGGCCGTTAGCAGGCTGCCGTAGATCTGCCCGATCCGACGGGTTCCGAATAAATCCGCCGCATAAGCGGGCAAGGCCGCGAGCCCGCCACCGAAAAGGCTCGCCGCGGCAGCGCAGCAAACCACGAAAACCGGAACGTTGCCGGCCAGACCGGCGAAAGGAAGAGCCATGCAGAGCGCCGCTCCTCCCAGGAAGACGAGCACATAGGCGGATTTGCGGCCGAGGTGGTCGGCCGCCCAGCCCCAGGCCAGGCGGCCTCCGAGGTCGGCCAGCGCCAGGAGACCGGCGAATGCCGCCGCCGTCCCGGCCGCGTCGGGCATGCCCCGCAGCGTCGGCACGGCCAGGCTCGAAAGGCCGATGCCGGCGGCGGCGCTGAGGCAGAGCATCAGCCAAAGCAGGTAAAACCGCGGCGATCGCCACTCCCGTCCCGTGGCGGGTTTGCCATCCGATGACGGTACGCGGATGGCAAAACATCCGGCCAGCAGCAATGCCAAGCCCAGTAATCCAAGGGCAAACACGGTTTCCGCCGTTCCCAAGGGTTCGGGATTTCCGATGACCCTCGGCATGGCGTCCATCAGCGGTCCGGTCGACAGTACGCCACCGCCGAAGCCTGCGAGAGCCAGTCCGGCCATCAATCCGCGGCGGGCGGGAAGGACACGCATCAGCGGGGGCATCGCGGCCGAATACCCCAGCCCCAAGCCGAGGCCGCCAGCAACGCCATAGCCCAGGAGAATCAGGACGGCGGATTGGCGATGGGCGCCAAGCAGAACCGAGAGGAGGCCAGCCAAGATGAAAAGGGAGGCGGCCAGAAGCGGTGGGCGGGGTCCGGCCCGGTCGGCCCAGCAGCCACCGAAGCCCGCCGACAGTCCCATGAGCAGCACCGCGATGCCGAACACCCCGTCCAGTGCCGGCGCATCGGCAGCCTGGAGAAGGCCGGTGAGCGGCCCGCCTGCCATACCGAGTGCATGGATCAAGCCGCCTCCGAAATACACGCACAAAGCAGGGGGGATCAGCCAGCGGCTGAAGCCGCCGGCGGATGTGGCCGCCTGCGCGGAAAAAAAGCTGGGCCGGCATTCGCCGCTCCGCTTCCATCCCAGGCGGGCCAGCGCATCGAAAACCATCCGGCGCTCGTCGGGCTGGGACAGAAAGGCGAAGACGAGACCGAGGGTGACGGCGGAATAGGCCACGCCGAACAACGCCAATACGCCGAGGGCCTCCCAGCGTGTGAGTTCGGCAAGTCCGGCCCAGCCGGAGACGGCTTGGTATGCCACATAGCCGACCAGATAGGGCAGGGCGCCGATGGGGGCGACCTCCCTGAAAAACCGGAACTGGCCGATACCCAATTGGGCATTGGCGTAAACGATGACGCCCAGGCTGGCGCCGATCCGGGTCAGCATGATCATCCCGGCCAGAGAGAGCAGGCCGGTTTCACCCCGCCACAGCATCCAGGCCAGCCCCATCGCCAGCAGGACGATCTGCGGCACGATGAAGGCCCAGAAGGTGCGGGCGGGCGAATTGACCGCCTGGAAATAGCTGGTGACCGGAGCCGTCAGCGCGTGGACATGGAAACCGATCGCGGCATAGAGCAGCAAGGTGCCGGCCTCGGCGACCGGGACGCTCTGCCCCATCCAGGCCGTGATCAGAACCGCCGAGAAAGGTGCCATGAACCCCAGCGCCAGCCCATTGAGCGCATTCAGGTAGCGCGAGGAGCGCAGATACAGCCGCACCAACTCGTCCTCCTGTCCGAGCGCGTGCAAGTGCGTGATCGCCGACAGCAGGCTGTTGGTCGCCGAATTGAAGAGCTGGGTCGCCATCATCGGGAATTTCTGGCTGATGTCCAGCAGGCCGACGGCGCCCGGATTGTGGGTGACGTAACCGGCCAGTGCCCGCTCGCTGGTATTGAGGAATACGCTGAGCAGCCCGTTCACCTGCATGATGCCGCCGTATTCCAGGAACGGCCGCCACTGGGCCTTCCCCAGCCCCCAAAGATGGATGCGGAATCCCGGCAGCAGCCGGTGAAACCAGGTCAGGGTGAACGTCAGCGCGAACACCGCGCGCAGCACATAGGCCGCCATCATCCCGACCAGGCCCCAGCCCTGAAGGAGGAAGACGACGATCAGCACGGCCTCCAGGGTCGAGCAGATCAGCGAGATCACCGCGTTTTCCGCATTGCGGTGAATGCCTCCCATGACGTAACCGTAAGGAATCAGCAGTTCCAGCAGCATCGCCCCCACCACGCCCAGCACCAGGAGGCGCATCGTGTCCTGCATTCCCGGCTCGATGTGGAACCAGGCATAGAGCCAGGGCATGGATACCCACAACACTCCCAGGATGAGACTGCCGAGCGCCAGCGTCAGCCAGATGCCCGCGCCCATCATGCGGCCTATCTCATCGAGCCGGCCGTGGGCGTAGTATTCGGCGGAATAGCGTATGTACACCCCGGCGATGCCGAAGGTGCTCATGCCGATGTAGCCCAGCACCAGGAAGCAGGTGGCCCAGATGCTGTAGTCCTGCAGCGAAACGTGCAGGAGGATGAACGGGGGCAGGCCGACGCGGGTGACGAGGTAGATCATCTGCCCCACGACGCTGGCGATGGCATTCCTGGACAGGCGGGTATGGGCGTTGCGGTGGTCGTCGGCCATGGACTGCTGTTCCTGTGAATCGAAGGGCGCGTTATTTTGCCATGTGCGTCGCCCTCCGGCTGCAGATGCATCGAGCCGCACGATGGCTGCGGTATGATGGGCGGCATCGACCGCAAAGGGGTAGAGCCATGCGACTGATGGATTATTTCGACCGCTGCTACATCATCAATCTGCCCGAACGCAAAGACCGCCGGCGCGAGATGGAAAAGGAGCTGAAACGGATCGGACTATCGCCTGAGCCCGGACGGGTGGAGTTTTTCCCGGCGATCCGGCCCGAATCCGCCGGACCGTTCCCCAGCGTCGGGGCGCACGGCTGCTTCATGAGCCATCTGGGCATTTTGCGCGAAGCCAGGGCCCAGGGACTCCGCAATGTCCTGATACTCGAGGATGACCTCACCATCGATGCGCGCTTTCCGGCGGTCGAAGAAAAACTGCTTGGGGAATTGCGGGAGACCCCGTGGGGTTTCGCGTTCTTCGGCCATGTGCTGGAGCTTCCCGAAGCCGGCTTGGACGACGCGCATCTGGAGCCTTACGCCGGTCCCATCGTCACTGCCCACTTCTATGCAGTCAACGGTCCCGTCATCGAACGCCTCCTGGCTTTTCTCGACGCCCTGTTGCAGCGCCCGCCGGGCCATCCGGACGGCGGACCCATGCATGTGGATGGAGCGTACTCGACTTTCCGACAGCGGAATCCCGATGTCGTTACCCTGGTGGCGGTGCCCAGCCTCGGATGGCAGCGCAGTTCGCGCAGCGATATCTACCCCAACCGCTGGTACGACCGGTGGCCTTTGGTGCGGACTCTGGTCGCGCTGGCACGCCGCGGCAAGGTATGGATGCGCGGCAACCGGCGGGTTTGAGACTTCGACGGGCGGGCGGGCCGATGGGCGGCCGGGGGAACGGCGGACTTTATGCGGCAGTGCTGGCCCTGGTCCTGGCGGCCTGCGGCGACTCGGATTCTCCGGCGCCGGTGCCGGACGCCGGCTTTGGCGTCGGCGTGAACGTCGCGGGCCTGGCCTACTACGGCACCGAAATTCCTTTCGTCGATCTGTTCAAACTGTCGGGGCCGTGGCTGACCCAATGCCAGCCCGGGCGCGATCCGGGCTGCAGCGAGGGAGGCTGGCCTCCGGGCGCGAGCGCCTGGAACACGCTCGAGCAGGACAAGCTGGCGCTGGATGCGGCGGGCTATCCAAAATCCTTGCCGGGTCCCGCCGGAAACGCGGCGTCCGGCAGCCGTTTCACTTCCGTCGCGACGCTGGTGCCGACCGGCTTGAGCCCTTCGCGACCGACCGGGCGCTTCCTCGTTTTCTACCAAGGCCAGGGCACGCTCGGCTACGCGCGGGGAGCCGTCCGCAATCCCGCCTTATCCAGACCGGGACGGGAAGTCGTCGACGTAACCGGCGACGGCAGCGAATCCTGGTTCGAGCTGGCCATTCTGGCGACGGACCCCGCGGGCAGCGACGACTACCTCCGGAATATCAGCGTGATGGCCGAGGGCGGCCCGTGCGACGGGCCGGCGCCCGCCTACTGCATGGATTCCCAGGTGTGTGACGAGCAGCGCGCCTGCCGGCCGTTCGAGGAGGCGGGCCAGCCGCAGCTCTTCGATCCGCGTTTCCTGCGCAACCTGACGAAGTTCCGCGCCATCCGCTTCATGGCCTACCAGAATACCAACGATTCGCCCGCGCTGAGCTGGGCTGACCGCACGACGCCGGCAAGCCGAAGTTGGGCGCAGGACAACCGCGATGGCGGGCCGGCCGAGATGATCCCGGCATTGGGCAACCGGCTGCAGGCGGACATCTGGGTGAACATGCCCGCCCACGCCGACGACGACTACGTTCGCCAGTTCTCTGCCCTGATCCGGCAGGGGCTCGACAAAGGCCGCAAGGTCTACGTCGAGTACGGCAACGAAGCCTGGAACGACGTCTTCTTCGCCGGCCGCTGGATGGAAGCCCAGGCGCTGGCGAAATGGCCGGACGCGGGCGACAGCGCCTATGGCAAAAGGCTGCAATGGTACGGCATGCGGACGGCGCAGGTGTGCGACATCTGGAAGGAGGTGTGGGCGGAAGAGGGGGCGCGGGTCGTCTGCGTCATGGGAAGCCAGGCGGCCAATCCCTGGACCGCACGCCAGTCGCTGGACTGTCCCTTGTGGCGAACCGAAAGCGGCGGCGCGCCGTGCTATCGGCATCATATCCGGGCGTTGGCCATCGCCCCCTATTTCGGCCATTACCTGGGCCTGCCCGAACATGCGGCGGTAGTGAAAGGATGGTGCGCCGATCCCGATGGGGGGCTGAACCGCCTTTTCGCCGAATTATTCCACGGCGGCGAACTTCCCGGCGGCCCGGCCGGAGGCGCCTTGGCAGAAGCCAAGCGGCAGATGCAGGAAAACAAACGCCTTGCCCACGAATACGGGCTGGATCTGGTGGCCTACGAAGGCGGCCAGCATCTGGTGGGGGTGGGCGAAGCCGGCAACGATCCGGCGATCACCGCCCTGTTCGTGGCCGCCAACCGGGACGAGCGCATGGGTGAGGTCTACCTTCGTCATCTGGAAGACTGGCGGGACGCGGGCGGCGGACTCTACCACCTGTGGAACAGCGTCGGTCCTTCGACCCGCTGGGGCAGTTGGGGGCTGCTCGAATACCGGGACCAGCCTGGCGCACCGAAATACGACGCGGTCAGGGCACTGATGCCCCAGGAATGAGCGCGGGGCAAGGGATGATGCTTTTGTTATAATGCCCCGATTCTATCCTGGGCAAGCGTCCTCGCCGCGCCCATTCCATACCGCTCAGGTCCGATGACAGCCTTCGCCAAAGAAATCATTCCGGTCAATCTCGAAGACGAGATGAAGCAGTCCTACCTCGATTACGCCATGAGCGTGATCGTGGGGCGCGCCCTGCCGGATGCCCGCGATGGGCTCAAGCCAGTGCATCGCCGGGTGCTGTACGCCATGCACGAGCTCGGCAACGACTGGAACAAGCCTTACAAGAAGTCGGCCCGCGTGGTCGGCGACGTGATCGGTAAATACCACCCGCACGGCGACACGGCGGTGTACGACACCATCGTGCGCATGGCCCAGCCGTTCTCGCTGCGCTACATGCTGGTGGACGGCCAGGGCAACTTCGGCTCGGTGGACGGCGACCCGCCGGCGGCCATGCGTTACACCGAAGTGCGCATGGCCCGCATCGCCCACGATCTGCTGGCGGACCTGGAAAAGGAAACCGTCGATTTCGTCCCCAACTACGACGATTCCGAAAGGGAGCCTTCGGTCCTCCCGACGCGGGTTCCCAATCTGCTGATCAACGGGTCGGCCGGCATCGCGGTCGGCATGGCGACCAATATCCCCCCGCACAATCTGAGGGAAGTCATCGATGCCTGCCTGGCGCTGATCGAGAACCCCGAGGCGACGGTGCAGGACCTCATGGCCCATATCCCCGGGCCCGATTTCCCCACCGCCGGCATCATCAACGGCGCCGCCGGCATCCGCGAGGCCTATCTCACCGGCCGAGGGCGCATCTACCTCCGCGCCCGCTGCCAGTTCGAGGGCGAGGAAGGCGGGCGCCAGAGCATCATCGTCAACGAGCTGCCATACCAGGTGAACAAAGCGCGGCTGCTGGAGAAAATCGCCGAGCTGGTCAAGGAGGGCAAGCTCGAAGGCATCGCCGGACTGCGCGACGAGTCGGACAAGGACGGCATGCGCATGGTGATCGAGCTGCGCCGGGGCGAAGTGCCGGAAGTGGTGCTGAACAACCTGTACCTGCAAACCCAGATGCAGAGCGTGTTCGGCATCAACATGGTGGCCCTGCTGAACGGCCGTCCGCGCCTGATGAATCTGCGCGAGCTGATCGCGGCCTTCATCGATCACCGCCGCGAGGTGGTGACCCGGCGCACCCTGTACGAATTGCGTAAGGCTCGCGAGCGGGCGCATGTATTGGAAGGCCTGGCGGTGGCGCTGGCCAACATCGACGAAGTCATCGAGCTGATCAAGACCTCGTCGAACCCCGCCGAGGCCAAGGAGCGCCTGGTCTCGCGCGCCTGGCGGCCGGGTGCGGTGACCGAATTGCTGGAGCGGGCCGACGCCGCCGAAGCCTCCCGGCCGCGCGATCTGGACCCGATCTACGGCCTGCGCGAGGGCGCGTATTACCTGTCGCCGACCCAGGCCCAGGCCATCCTGGACCTGCGGCTGCACCGCCTCACCGGCTTGGAGCAGGACAAGATCATCGCCGAGTACCGGGCGCTGCTGGAGCAGATCGCCGATTTGATGGACATCCTGGCCAAGGACACCCGGTTGATGCAGGTGATCCGCGACGAACTGGCCGCCGTCCGCGAACAGTTCGGCGATGCCCGCCGAACCGAGATCATCGCCCACCGCCTCGATCTGTCCGCCGAGGACCTGATCACCGAGGAAGACATGGTGGTGACGGTATCGCACGAGGGCTACGTCAAGGCCCAGCCGCTGTCGGACTACCGTGCCCAGCGCCGCGGCGGACGCGGCAAGCAGGCGGCGGCCACCAAGGAAGAGGACTACATCGAGAAGCTGGTCGTGGCCAACACCCACGACACCATCCTGTGCTTCAGCAGCACCGGCAAGGTGTACTGGCTCAAGGTATACGAGCTTCCGGTCGCCAGCCGCACCGCCCGCGGCCGCCCCTTCGTCAATCTGCTGCCGCTGGAGGAAGGCGAACGCATCAACGCCATCCTGCCGATCCGCGAGTTCGACGAAGACCATTTCATCTTCATGGCCACCGCCTCGGGCACGGTCAAGAAGGTCGCGCTCAGCGAATTCGAACGGCCGCGGCCGAGCGGCAAGATCGCCATCGAGCTGCGCGAGGATGATCGTCTGGTCAACGTGGCGATCACCAACGGCGAGCAGGACGTGATGCTGTTCAGCAGCGATGGCAAGGTGGTGCGCTTCAAGGAGACCGATGTCCGCGCCATGGGCCGCACCGCCGCCGGCGTGCGCGGCATGACCTTGCAGGAGGGCAGCAAGGTGATCGCCCTGATCATCGCGGCCGAGGGCACGGTGCTCAACATCACCGAAAACGGCTTCGGCAAGCGCACGCCGGTGGCGGATTTCCCCCGCCACCGGCGCGGAGGGCAGGGCGTGATCGCCATCCAGACCAGCGCCCGCAACGGCGCGGTGGTTGGCGCGGCCTTGGTCGAGGACGACGACGAACTCATGCTGATCACCGATGCCGGCACCCTGGTGCGGACGCGGGTGGGAGAAATCTCCGTGCTGAGCCGCAACACTCAGGGCGTCACGGTCATCCGGCTGAACGCCGGCGAGAAGGTCGTCGGCATGGATCGTATCGGCAATCTGCCCGATTCCGAAAGGGAAGAACCGGAGGACGGGTCCGAAGACACCGCGGAATCGGAATGATTCCAGCCGGGCGGATCAGGGGTATCAATGAAATCTTGCAGGTGTTCAATGCCGGCCATGGGAAGGCGATGAGTTCGGATACCGAGCCTTCACGCCATCCTCCACGCCAACGCATACCGGGAGTCTATCCATGACACGCATCTACAATTTCAGCGCGGGCCCCTCGATGCTGCCGGAGGCGGTGCTGCGCCGCGCCGGGGAGGACATCCTCGATTGGGGCGGGAGCGGCATGTCGGTGATGGAAATGAGCCATCGCGGCAAGCATTTCGGCGCCATCGCGGAAAGAGCGGAAGCCGACCTGCGTGAACTGCTCGCCATTCCGCCGGAATACAAGGTGCTGTTTTTGCAGGGCGGCGCCACCGCCCAGTTCGCCATGGTGCCGATGAACCTGCTGCGTGACCGGACTGCGGCCTGCTATGTCGATACCGGCATCTGGTCCGGAAAAGCCATGGAAGAAGCCAGCCGTTATTGCCAGGTCGGCGTCGCGGCTACCGCCAAGGCGGGCGGTTTCACGACCGTGCCGCCGCGCAGCGAATGGCGGATCGATTCCGAAGCGGCTTATCTCCATTACACCAGCAACGAGACGATCAACGGCGTGGAATTCCAGGACGTCCCGGATTCCGCCGGCCTGCCCCTGGTGTGCGACATGTCCTCGAACATCCTGTCCCGACCGGTCGACGTGAGCCGGTTCGGCCTGATCTATGCCGGCGCCCAGAAGAACATGGGGCCGGCAGGCATCACCGTGGTCATCGTCCGGGAAGACCTGATCGGCAAGACCATCCCCGGTACGCCCACGGTGTTCGATTACAAGAAGCATGCGGACAACGGCTCCATGCTCAACACGCCGCCGACCTACATCTGGTATCTGCTCGGACTGGTGCTGGACTGGTTGAAACAGCAGGGCGGAGTGGCCGGCATCGAAGCCCAGAACATCCGCAAAGCGCAAAAACTCTATGCCGCCATCGACGCCTCGGCGTTCTATTCCAATCCGATCGATCCCGCCTTCCGTTCGCGCATGAACGTGCCTTTCCGCCTGGCCGATGCCGGGCTGGAAAAGATCTTCGCGGCCGAGGCCGCCGGCCACGGACTGGTGGCGCTGGAGGGCCATCGCTCGGTCGGGGGCTTGCGTGCCAGCATCTACAACGCGATGCCCGAAGCCGGGGTGGATGCGCTCATCGCCTTCATGGCGGACTTCGAGCGCAGGTACGGCTAGGGGCGCGCGATGTACAAGATACTGACATACAACAACATTTCCGTCGCTGGACTGGAGCGCCTGGCGCGCGACCGCTACGAGGTCGCCTCGGAGATCCAGCATCCGGATGCCATTTTGCTGCGGTCCTTCGATCTGCACGGGGTGGCGATCCCGGATTCGGTCCGCTGCATAGGCCGGGCCGGCGTCGGGGTCAACAACATTCCGGTGGAGGAATGCAGCCGACGCGGCATCCCGGTATTCAATGCGCCGGGCGGCAACGCCAACGCCGTCAAGGAACTCGTCATCGCCGGGATGCTTCTGGCTGCGCGGCATATCTGCGAAGCCTGGGATTTCGCCCGCTCGCTGTCGGGCGACGACGAGACCGTCAGCCGGGCGGTCGAGCAGGGCAAGAAACGTTTCGCCGGCACCGAACTGGCCGGCAAGACACTGGGCGTGCTCGGCCTGGGAGCGGTGGGCGTCAGGGTCGCCAACGCCGCGGTGTCGCTCGGGATGAACGTGATCGGTTTCGATCCGGCTCTCACGGTGGATCGGGCCTGGGAGCTTTCCGCCTCCGTTTCCCGCGCCGCCGGCATCGACGACTCGATCGCCCGTTCCGACTTCATAAGCCTGCACCTGCCGCTCAATGGCGAGACCAGGCACATGATCGGCGCCGCGCGGCTCGAGGCCGCAAAAAAGGGGGCGGTACTGCTCAATTTCTCGCGCGCCGGCATCGTCGACGAGCCCTCCGTTTGCGCCGCGCTGGACGAGGGCCGACTCTCCGCTTACGTCAGCGATTTCCCTACCTCTGGCCTCATGGGGCGGAAGGGGGTTCTCCTGCTGCCGCACCTGGGCGCGTCCACGGCGGAAGCCGAGGACAACTGTGCGGCCATGGTGGCGGACCAGATTCGTGATTTTCTCGAAAACGGCAATATCCGCAATTCGGTCAACTATCCGACGGTCGAAATGCCGCGGGGCGAAGGTCATCGCATCGGCGTCGCCAACGAAAACGTTCCCAACAGGGTGAGCCAGATCTCGGCGGCCCTGGGCGAGGCGAACCTGAACATTCTCGAGCTGGTGAACAAGTCGCGAGGCGAATACGCCTATACACTCATCGACCTCAATGCGGAGGTTCCACCCACCGTCATGGACAGGATCCGGAAAATCCCGGGGGTATTGTCCGTTCATTCCATTTCCAATCACCCATCCTCGGCTACTGCGGCTTTTCAAGACTAGGGCATGGCGAACGATTCTTCTCTCGCGGAACTGCGCAAGCGGATCGACGAACTCGACGACAGGGTGCTGGAACTCCTCAACCAGAGGGCGCGGTGCGCGCAGCAGGTGGCGGAAATCAAGGTCGCCGCGGGCGAGGCGGACTGCTTCTACCGGCCGGAACGGGAAGCGGAAGTACTGCAAAGGCTGGCTGCGAACAACCCCGGCCCGCTCGGCAGGGAAGCGGTGATCCGCTTTTTCCGCGAAGTGATGTCGGAGTGCCTGGCCCTTGAAAAGCCGCTGAGCGTCGCCTTTCTCGGTCCGGCAGGGACGTTCACCCAACAGGCGGCGTACAAGCATTTCGGCCATGCCATCCAGGCCACGCCGCTGCCGGCCATCGACGAGATATTCCGGGCCGTGGAAGGCGGCGCCTGTCATTATGGCGTGGTGCCGGTCGAGAATTCGACCGAAGGCGTCATCACCCACACTCTGGACAGTTTCGTGCGCTCCAGCCTGATCATCGCCGGCGAGGTGCAGCTGCGCATCCATCATCATCTTCTATGCAAGGCACCGGCGGCGCTGGATACGCTGACCGAGGTGTTTTCCCATCCGCAATCGCTGGCGCAGTGCAGGGAGTGGCTGGACCGTTTCCTGCCCGCGGCGCGGCGAACCCCCCTCGGCAGCAATGCCGAGGCCGCCCGGCGCGCAGCGGAGAATGCCGGCACCGCCGCGATCGCAGGCGAGGTGGCGGCGGCTCTCTACGGCCTGGAAATCCTTGAACGCAATATCGAGGACGAGCCCGACAACACCACCCGTTTCCTCGTCATCGGCGGCCAGCCGGTGGGTCCGACCGGCCGCGACAAGACTTCCCTGTTGCTGTCCACCCGCAACGACCCCGGCGCGCTCTACCGGGTCATCGAGCCGTTCGCGCGTCTGGGCATCAGCATGACCAAGGTCGAATCGCGCCCTTCCCGGCGTGGCATGTGGGACTACTTTTTCTTCATCGACGTGGAAGGGCATCAGGCCGATCTCACCGTGGCACAGGCATTGGCCGAGGTGCGGGAACAGACCAGTATGATGCGCATCCTGGGTTCCTATCCGCGCGCACTGAGCTGAAATCCCGCCATGAGCATTTCTTCCCTCGCAGTCCCCGGCATCCGCGGACTGACCCCTTACCAGCCCGGCAAGCCCATCGGCGAACTGGAACGGGAATTCGGGCTGGAGCGCATCGTCAAGCTGGCCTCCAATGAAAACCCCTTGGGCGCGAGTCCCAAGGCGCTGGAGATGGTACGGCAGATACTCGGCGGTACCCATCTCTATCCCGACGGCAGCGGCTTCGAGCTCAAAGCTGCGCTGGCGGAAAAACTGGCTGTCGAGCCCGCGCAGATCGTCCTGGGCAATGGCTCGAACGACGTGCTGGACCTGGTGGCCCGTGTCTTCCTGGCCCCCGGACTCAACGCGGTGTATTCCGAACACGCATTCGCGGTCTACCCGATCGCGACCCAAACGGTCGGAGCGGCGGGAAAGGCTGCTCCGGCCCACGACGGCAGCCGGGGGCCGCGCTTCGGCCACGATCTGGAAGCCATGCTGGAGCGGGTCGATGCCCATACCCGCGTGGTCTTCGTCGCCAATCCGAACAATCCGACGGGAACCCTGCTGGGCCGGAGCGAATTGCATGCCTTCCTGGCGGCGCTGCCGGAAAGGGTCATTGCGGTTGTCGACGAGGCGTACTTCGAGTATGCGCATGCCCCCGATCATCCGAATGCGCTGGAGTGGCTGGGCGAGTTTCCCAAACTGATTGTCACCCGCACTTTCTCCAAGGCCTACGGCCTGGCGGGCCTGCGGGTGGGCTACGCGGTGTCCGGCGCGGAAATCGCCGATCTGCTGAACCGGGCCAGACAGCCGTTCAACGTCAACGCATTGGCCCTCGCCGCGGCTGCCGCCGCCCTGGGAGATGTCGAGTTCCTGGAGGCCACGGTGCGGGTGAACGACGCCGGCCTGGCCCGGCTGGAAGCCGGTTTCCGGACGCGGAATTTCGATTACATTCCCTCTGCCGGCAATTTCGTTAGCTTCGACCTGGCCCGTCCCGGCGCGCCGGTCTACGAGGCTCTGCTGCGAGAGGGCGTCATCGTGCGTCCGGTGGGGAATTACGGATTGCCGAACCATCTCCGGGTCTCGGTCGGCACGGCCGAGGAAATCGACGTCTTTTTCGCCGCCCTGGACCGCGTGCTGGGCCGATGATCCGCAAGCTCTGCATCATCGGCGTCGGCCTGATCGGCGGTTCGGCGGCCCGGCGCGCCCGCCGGTTTTGCGAGGAAATCGTCGGAATCGACGCGGACCCGGAGAACCTGCGGCGGGCCGAAACCCTGGGCGTCATCGATCAAGGCTGCGCCAGCCTGGAACGAGGCGTGGCAGCGGCCGATTTCGTGCTCATCGCGACGCCCGTCGGCGCCATCGAGCCGCTGTTCCGCGCGCTGGCACCGCTCTGGCGTCCGGACTGCATTTACACCGACGTGGGCAGCACCAAGGGCAACGTCGTGGAGGCGGCGCTCCGGGTGTTCGGCATAGTGCCGCCCAATTTCATTCCCGGCCATCCGATCGCGGGCGCCGAGCGCAGCGGGGTGGAGGCGGCCGATGCCCGCCTGTTCGAAGGCAAGCGGGTCATCCTGACGCCCTTGCCGGAGAGCGCGCCGGACGCACTGGCGCGGGTGGAAGCGTTCTGGATGCATCTGGGCGCACGGGTGGAGCGCATGGACGTCGGGCATCATGACGAGGTGCTGGCGGCGACCAGCCACCTCCCGCATGTGCTGGCCTTCACCCTGGCGCGGATGCTGGGCCGGAAAGACGAGCAGGCGGAGATTTTCCGCTATGCCGCGGGGGGCTTCCGCGATTTCACCCGCATCGCCTCCAGCGATCCCAAGATGTGGCTGGACATCTGCCGGGCCAATCGCGGACCGCTGCTGGAGCTGCTGGGCGAATACGAAACGGCGCTGCGCGAGGTGGCCGGACTGGTCCGCTCCGATGACGCCGACGGCTTGTACGCCTGCTTCAGCGAAGCCAGGGCCGCCCGCGAAAAATTTCTAAAGTCGACGGAAAACAATCATGCATGACACAGATGTGGTTTTCACTGCCAAGCCGGGCGGGCGGATGCAGGGCGACATCCGGGTGCCGGGCGACAAGTCCATCTCCCACCGCTCGGTGATGCTGGGTTCGCTCGCCGAAGGCGTCACCGAAGTCAGCGGTTTTCTCGAGGCCGAGGATTGCCTGGCGACGATGGCGGCGTTCCGGGCCATGGGCGTCAAAATCGAAGGCCCGGAGAACGGCCGGCTGCGCATCCACGGCGTCGGCCTGCACGGGCTGAAACCGCCCGCGGCGGCGCTGGATCTCGGCAATTCCGGCACCTCGATGCGCTTGTTGTGCGGGCTGCTGGCAGGCCAGTCGTTCGACACCACGCTGACCGGGGACGCCTCCCTGGTGCGCCGGCCGATGCGTCGCGTGACCGAGCCGCTGCGCGCCATGGGCGCGCGGATCGACACCACCGAAGCCGGCACCGCACCGCTGCGCATCGCCGGTGGAGCCGCCCTCAAGGGCATCGACTACGCGATGCCGGTCGCCAGCGCCCAGGTGAAATCCTGTTTGCTGCTGGCCGGCCTCTACGCGGAAGGGCAGACCTGCGTCACCGAACCGGCGCCGACCCGCGACCATACCGAACGCATGCTGGCCGGCTTCGGCTACCCGGTGGCGCGTGACGGCAACCGCGTCTGCATCCGATCCGGCGGCAAGCTTTCCGCGACCCGTATCGACGTGCCGGCGGACATTTCCTCGGCGGCGTTCTTCATGGTGGGCGCGGCGATCAGCCCTGGGTCCGACATCGTCCTGCGGCATGTCGGGATCAATCCGACCCGTACCGGCGTCATCGAAATCCTGCGCGAAATGGGCGCCGACATCGAGATGCTCGATCCTCGCGAAGTCGGCGGCGAACCGGTGGCGGACATCCGCATCCGCCACCGCGAACTGCGCGGCATCCGCATTCCCGAGCATACCGTGCCGCTGGCCATCGACGAGTTCCCGGCCCTGTTCGTCGCCGCCGCCTGCGCCCGCGGCGAGACCGTGCTGACCGGCGCCGAGGAGCTGCGGGTCAAGGAAAGCGACCGTATCCAGGTCATGGCCGACGGCCTGACTGCACTGGGGATCGATGCCCGGCCGACGCCTGACGGCATGATCGTGCAGGGCGGCAGCCTCCGCGGCGGCGTGGTCGATTCGCGCGGCGACCATCGGATCGCCATGTCGTTCTCGATCGCGGCTTTGCGCGCCGCCGGCCCTATCGAGATCCACGACTGCGCCAACGTCTCGACCTCGTTCCCCAACTTCGTCGCGCTGGCGCGGACACTGGGTCTGGACATCGAGCTGAGCTGACCCGCCATGCACGATCCTGTTCCCGTACTCACCATTGACGGCCCCAGCGGGGCGGGCAAGGGCACTGCGGCCCGCGCAGTCGCCGCCCGGTTGGGCTGGAACTTCCTGGACAGCGGAGCGATCTATAGAGCACTGGCGGTCGCGGCGATGGATCGGGGGGTTGCCTGCGAAGACGAAGCGGCGCTGGCGGCGCTCGCCCATTCGCTCGATCTGGTTTTCGAAGCGGCTGCCGTCCCGCGCACGATCTTGTGGGGCGCCGATATCGGCGATCGGATCGTGACCGAGGAATGCGGCAATCTGGCGTCGAAAGTGGCGGCATTCCCGCGGGTTCGCCAGGCGCTGCTCGAAAAGCAGCGCAGTTTCCGTCGGCCGCCGGGCCTAGTGGCCGATGGACGCGACATGGGAACGGTGGTTTTCCCGGATGCGCTTTACAAAGTGTTTCTCACCGCGAGCGCGGAAGTCCGCGCGCTTCGGCGTTATAAGCAGTTGAAAGAGAAAGGCATAGATGTTAGCCTTGCCGACTTGACCGAAGAGATCGAAGCGCGTGACCGGCGTGATCGGGAACGGCCGATCGCTCCGCTCAAAGCCGCGGACGGCGCCGTGATCATCGATTCCTCGGATTTATCCATCGAGGAAGTGATCCAGGCGTGTCTCGCCGTAGCAAGATCGCGCCGAGAGTCCTGAGGTCATACAGCATAGGGTGTGTTCGCCCGCAGGTCGGGGGACACGGTCATCAACCAATTTATTAAACTGACTACGTCCGATTTTTACCTCGGACGCCGGAATCATAGATCATGGGCGAAAGCTTTGCAGAACTGTTTGAAGAAAGTCTGGCGAAAGCCGAGATGCGCGCTGGCAGCATCATCACCGGCACGGTCGTCGACATCGGCACCGACGCGGTGGTTGTCAACGCCGGACTGAAATCCGAAGGCGTCATCCCGAAGTGGCAATTCCTCAATGCCGATGGCCAGCTGGAAGTCCAGGTGGGCGATCAGGTCGAGGTGGCCCTGGACATGGTGGAAGACGGCTTGGGGGCGACCCTGCTGTCCCGAGACAAGGCCAAGAAGCTCAAGGCCTGGGATGACCTGGAAAAAGCCTTCGAAGGCGGCGAAACCGTCGTCGGCCGCATCGTCGGCAAGGTTCGCGGCGGCTTCACCGTTGCGATCGGCGCCCTGCGAGCTTTCCTGCCCGGTTCATTGGTCGACGTGCGCCCCGTACGCGACACCACCTTCCTGGAAGGACGCGACCTCGAATTCAAGGTCATCAAGATCGACCAGAAGCGCAACAACGTCGTGCTGTCGCGGCGTGCCGTCGTCGAATCCGAATTCAGCGCCGAGAAGGAAGCGCTGATGGAAAGCCTCAAGGAAGGCGCCATCGTCACCGGCGTGGTGAAGAACCTCACCGATTACGGCGCGTTCATCGATCTGGGCGGCATCGACGGCCTGCTCCACATCACCGACATGGCCTGGAAGCGCGTGCGGCATCCCTCCGAGGCCGTCCAGATCGGCCAGGAACTGCAGGTCAAGGTCCTCAAATACGATCAGGAGAAGAACCGCGTATCGCTGGGCCTCAAGCAGCTCGGCGAGGATCCGTGGGTCAATATCGCCCGCCGCTACCCGGCCGGCACCCGCTTGTTCGGCAAGGTCAGCAACCTCACCGATTACGGCTGCTTCGTCGAGTTGGAAGAGGGCGTCGAGGGTCTGGTCCACGTCTCCGAAATGGACTGGACCAACAAGAACGTCAATCCGTCCAAGGTCGTTCAACTCGGCGACGAAGTCGAGGTCATGGTCCTGGATATCGACGAAGAGCGCCGCCGCATATCCCTGGGCATGAAGCAGTGCAAGATGAACCCCTGGGACGAGTTCGCCGCCACCCACAAGAAGGGCGAGAAGATCAGGGGTACCATCAAGTCCATCACCGATTTCGGCATCTTCATCGGCCTCGACGGCAACATCGACGGCTTGGTCCATCTTTCGGACATTTCGTGGTCGATGCCCGGCGAAGAGGCCATTCGCCAGTTCAAGAAAGGCGACGAGCTGGAAACCGTCATCCTGGCCATCGATCCCGAGCGCGAGCGTATCTCGCTGGGCATCAAGCAGCTCGAACAGGATCCGTTCCAGAACTTCCTGGCGGCTCACGACAAGGGTTCGATCGTGCGGGGCGTGGTGAAGGAAGTGGACGCCAAGGGCGCAGTCATCACCCTGGCGGACAACGTGGAAGGCTATCTGCGCGCTTCGGAGATCCAGCGTGATCGTGTCGAGGACGCGCGGGCGCTGCTGAGCGTAGGCGATGAAGTCGAAGCCAAATTCATCGGCGTCGACAAGAAGACCAAATCGATCTCGCTGTCGATCAAGTCCAAGGATCAGGATGAAGAAGCGGCTGCGCTCAAGGACTACTCGCAGCAGGCGTCGGGTACGCCCACCCTTGGCGACATCTTCAAGGAACAGATGGAAAACCGCTGATCGTTCCGGTTTTTCCGGAAGGGGCGGTCAACGCCCCTTCCGTTTGCTTTTTGGAACCTGGAAATCGATATGACCAAGTCAGAATTGATCGAATCCCTGGCCGGAAAGTACCCGCATTTGTCTCCTAGGGACATCGAACACGCCATCAAAGAGATGATCGGCTATATGAGCGAAGCCTTGGCAGGGGGCGAACGCATCGAAATCAGGGGCTTCGGCAGCTTCTCCCTGCATTACCGCCCCCCCCGCGTCGGCAGGAATCCAAAGACCGGAGCGTCAGTTCATCTCCCTTCCAGGCGCGTTCCGCATTTCAAGCCAGGGAAAGAGTTGCGCGACCGGGTCAATTCGATTAAGAAATAGCACATCTATCGGCGAGAGCGCCCTCGCCGTTTCCATCCTGGGGCGGCTCGGGGTACCGAAATGCTTGACGGCGCCATGCTCGAACTGCTGACCCTGCTTCTTCCGGTCGCCGCGGCTTCCGGGTGGTACGCCGCGGCCAGGCACCATAGGCGAAGCCTGTCGGGAGAACTGATCGGCTCCGTCCGACGAGCCTATCAGGGGACCGTAGATCCCAACATCGGCGCCAAGGCCGATGAAGCCTTTCATCTGCTCAGGCAGATCGCCGATTCCAACACCAAGACCCTCGAACTGCAGCTGGCGCTCGGTAGCCTGCTCCGCAGGAGCGGCGAGCTTTCCAAGGCGATAGAGCTGCACGAGCGTCTCCATTCCCAGCCCCAGTTGACGGCTGAACAGCAACACACCGTTCGTTTCGAGCTGGGGATGGATTATTTGAGCGCGGGATTACTGGATCGGGCCGAAAACGTCTTTGCCGACCTGGCGGCGAGCGCTTCGCACGGTAAAGCCTCACTCCAGCAAATGCTGGCGATCTACCAGAGTGAAAAGGATTGGGTGAGGGCAGCCCAGTGCGCCCAGTCGCTCAAGAAGCACGATGCCGGGCAAAGACACGCCACTTTAGCCCATCTCCTGTGCGAACAGGCCGAATCGGCGATCGCACTCGGCGACACCGCTACGGCGCAAACCCATCTACAGCAAGCGTTAGCCGAAGATCCTCGCTGCGTCCGGGCCACCCTCTTGAAATCCCAGCTTGCGCTGCAACGGCAGCATTGGGCGGAAGCCGGCATCCTGCTTCGGTCGGTGGAATTCCAAAATCCGGCCTTCATCCCGGAAATCATCGGGCAGCTGCGTCTCTGCCACGCCAATCTCCGGGACATGGACGGGTATCTGACCTATCTGGACTATGTCTACCAGCGCTATCGCACGGAAGCGGCCGCCTTGCTGCTGGCCGATGAGCTGGCGCAGCGGGAAGGGGACTCTGCCGCAGCAAGCTATCTGACAGGATTGTTGTCCGAGTGCTCGAGCCTCAACCTGATTCGACGCACGCTGCACTATGCCGGATCGGTGTCTTGCGACGACGGCGATTGTGTTTCAGTCCTGCGGCGCTGCCTGGCAGCCCTCGACAGTATGGCCATGCAGCAAGCGGGTTACGGCTGTATTCAGTGCGGTTATGAATGCCGGGAACTGCATTGGCATTGTCCGACCTGCCGCGCCTGGGGAATGATTCAGCCTGCCGATGCAGGCATCGGATTCATCGGAAGAAACCCAGCGCCATACCCATCTTGACCGAAGTGCCGGCTTGGAACCCAGGGATCCAGCGTACGCGATCCGCGCCGAAAAGGACGATCACCGTCGAACCCATGTTGAACCGGCCGATTTCGGCGCCTCGTTCGAACGTGAGGTGTTGCTCCGAGTAATCCCATTGACGGATCGTTTTCGAGCGGGGCGGCGTAACCTCGCCGTGCCATACGGTCTCGATGCTCGAGACGAAGATCGCTCCGACCAGAATGACCGCCATCGGTCCTGCAGCGGTATCGAAATGACAGATCACCCTTTCGTTGCGGGCAAAAAGCTTGGGAATGTTTTCGGTAGTCGCGACGTTGACGCTGAACAGCTCGCCAGGCACATGGGTCATGGCGGTCAGTGTGCCGGCTACCGGCAGGTGAATGCGGTGGTAGTCGCGAGGTGAAAGATAAACGGTAACGAAATGACCATTCTCGAATTTCGCCGCCTGGATTTCATCGCCTCCCAGCAGCTCCACCAGCCCGAAGCGGTGTCCCTTGGCCTGGAACAGCATCCGGCCCTCGATGGTGCCAATCTGGCTGATGGCGCCGTCCGCAGGGCAGGCAATGGCGTGGGGTTCGCTGCATATCGGCCGGGCATCGGGCTTCAGGGCACGTGTGAAGAACGCGTTGAAGCAGGCGAAAGACTCCAACGAGTCGCAAGCCGCCTCGGCGAGATCCACCCGATAGAGTTTGCAAACCGCCCGGATCATGGCGTTCTTGATCCAAGGCTGCCGGATGCGGACGGCCGCATGCATGAGGCGTGAGAGGCCATGTTGGGGCAACAGATACTGGAGCCCGGCAAATATTCGGGAGGACAAAGCAGCCATGGTCATCGGTTAACGGTCACGTGGGCGAAGCGGTGATTTTCGTCGAGAAACAGAGTGATATCCGCGCGCGCGGGCATTTCCTCCAGCATATGGCGGGTGAGGCGTTCGTAATGCATGATGAAGCGCCGCAGCGCCGCCTCGTCCATCAGGCGGTGGCTTGGGGAGCGGTTCTCCCGGACCTGAGTCGCGAGTTTGCGCTCCTGCAAACTCCGCCAGCGGTATACGCATTCCATGTCGGGCACCCGCAGCATGACCAGCCGATCGAGCCGCCCGAATAGTTCCGCGTAAGGCCCTCGAAGCTGTTCATTGACGTAGTCCCTCCAGCAGCCGTCGGCATCCTCTTCGGCCTCCAGGGCATTGACCGGGACGGCAAGTTCATCCGTTGACTGCGGAAGGCACCCGACGCACCAGCCTTCGAAGATGACGATGTCGACCGGTGCCCGCACCCGGAGCCAGGCGGGTTCCGGACGTCGGTCATCGATGGCCTTGTCGAAGGCCGGCAAGGCCACAGGCGTTCCCGGACTACCGTGCGTCAGACGATCGAGCGTTGCCAGTCCCAGGCCAACGTCGTGGGAGCCCGGAACACCCCGCGTCACCAGCAAGGGATGGACTTCCCGCGCCAGCCGTTCGCGTTCAGCCCTCGTCTTGTAGATATCGTCGATGGAAAACCCGGCGACCCGGTAACCATAACCCCGGTTCAGAATCAGGGTCAGGAATTCACACAGCGTCGACTTGCCCGAGCCTTGGGCACCGTTGACGCCGAGCACGAACGGCCCGTTTTTCTTGTGCGCATCGACCCAGGCGGCCAGCGGCAAGTAGATTCGCGCCAGAGGCTCAGCCGCCACGTCGTGAATGCGCTGCCTCGCCATTGATGCAAGGAACGCCGGCCGTATCCGCCTCCAGAGCATTCGGAATTCGTCATCCGGCAAGAGCCAGGCCGGCCATGACGGGGACGAACCGATCGGGTTTTCCGACAATCAGGCCACCTTGTCTCCCGGCGCGCGCCCTTCAAAAAACGCGGTGATGTTGTCGATCACGCGCATGCCCATGGCAATCCTCGTTTCCTCGGTGGCACTGCCCAGGTGGGGGAACAACACGACGTTGTCAAGTTCGAGAAAGCCCGGATTCAGCCGGGGCTCCCCTTCGTAAACGTCCAGGCCTGCCCCCCGGATACGCCGGTTCCGCAGGGCGTCGATCAGGGCTTCGCTGTCGACCACGTCGCCGCGGGCGGTATTGATGAGATAGGCATGCGGCTTCATCCGCGCCAGCCGTTCGGCATTGATCAAATGCCGGTTTTCCTTGCTGCCGGGACAGTGAAGGGCGACGAAATCGGCGCGCTCGAGCACCTCTTCGAGCGTGTCGCACCTCGCGGCGCCCAGGGTGTCGATCACGTCCTGTGCCGGCGGAAATGGATCGAAGAAAACGATGGGCATATCGAAGCCGAAGTGGGCCTTTTTCGCCATCGCTCGGGCGATCCGCCCGAAACCGATCAATCCCAGAGTCTTGCCGGTCACCTTGGTGCCGAGCATGTGCGTAGGACGCCAGCCCGTCCATCGGCCGGCGCGGACCTCCCGTTCGCCTTCGCCGCCCCGCCGGGCGACTTCGAGCATGAGCAGCATCGCGATGTCTGCGGTGCAGTCGGTCAGCACGTCCGGCGTGTTGGTGACGGTGACGCCGCGCTGCCTGGCGGCCTCGAGGTCGATATGGTTGAAACCCACCCCGAAGTTGCCGAGGATCTTGCAGCGCAGAGGCTCAGCTCCCAGTATCTCGGCATCGATGACGTCGGTGACGGTGGGCAGAACCGCATCGTAATCACGCAGGGCGGCCTTCAGCTCCTCCCTGCTCATCGGATGATCGTCGACATTGAATGCGACATCGAACGATTCCCGGAGTCTGGTTTCACAAGATTCCGGCCAGCGTCGCGTTACCAGGACTTTGGGTTTGCTCATGGGGCGGCTCCGAGAGGAGAAGAGGGCGCACCAAACGGCGCACCCTGATCGAATCGGCCCTCGCGGCGGCTTTCCGGGACGCCGCGAGGAGTAGTATCAAACCCGCGGTTTGATGGCCGGCGCGGTCTCACGCCAATAGGTGCTTGCTGCCCCGATGCCGCTGCCCGGTGTGATCGGGATGCCCACGTCCAGCATGGCCATCTCGGAACCGACGATGGCGCTGGATAGACTCAGCTCATTGAGGTCGCCCAAATGGCCGATGCGGAATACCTTGCCGGACACCTCGGCCAGGCCGGCGCCGAGCGAGAGGTTGTAGCGGTAATAGGCCGTATGGATCACGTCGCGGGCGTCGAATTCGGGCGGTACGACAACGGCTGATACCGTATTCGAGTACCACTTCGGCTCCTGCGCGCACACTTTGAGGCCCCAGGCGGCGACCGCACGGCGGACACCTTCGGCCAAGCGTGCATGGCGGGCGTAGACATTTTCCAGACCTTCCTCCAGCAGCAGGTCGAGGGACTTGCGCAGGCCATACAACAGCGGAATCGACGGCGTGTACGGAAAGAAGCCGCCGGCGTTGTGGACAATGTGATCATTGATGTCCAGGAAGGCGCGCTTGCACTTGGCGGATTCACGGGCCTTCAGCGCCTTCTGGCTGAAGCCCAACAGCGCCAGTCCGGCGGGCAGCATGAAGCCTTTTTGAGAGCCCGCCACGCCTATGTCGATGCCCCATTCATCCATGCGGAAATCCAGGGAACCGATGGAGCTGACGCCATCCACATAGAACAAGGCGGGGTGCCCGGCTGCGTCGATGGCCTTGCGCACCGCGGGCAGGTCGTTGGTCACGCCGGTCGCAGTCTCGTTATGGCAGATCAGCACCGCCTTGATTTCGTGCGCACGATCGGCCCTCAGGCGCGCTTCCAGCTTGTCCAGTGGCACACCCTGGCCCCACGGTACTTCTTCGTATTCCACATCGAGTCCCAAACGCTTGGCCAGATCGATCCAAAGATGGCTGAATTGCCCGAAGCGGTATGACAGCACCTTGTCGCCGGGGGAGAGCGTGTTCGACAGAGCGATTTCCCATCCAGCGGTTCCCGTGGCCGGGAAAATGAAGCATTGTCCGGCTTCGGTCCGGAATACCTTCTTCAAATTCGTCAGCAGAGGGGCCACAAGGTCCGGGAAGTCCGGCCGCCGATGGTCCTCCATCGGTACGTGCATCGCGCTGAGAACGGCATCCGGGATATTCGTCGGACCGGGAACGTAAAGATGGTTGCGACCAGGCATCAAATTCACCTTGAGTTTATGATTTGGAATATTGCTCTTGTTCGTAGGGGCAGGGACGGGAACAGGACGAACCTAGATTCATCTGGCCACGGAGCGTGATGACAAAGCCGGCCCATCCCCTCAGGAAGGAGGGCAATCATGCCACAGCGGCCGGATGTTCTTCAATAATGGACGAACTCTGGACAAGGCTAACTCACTCTTGACACGATCACCGTCACAAATGACAATGCGCGCTTCGGTTCCGAGCGCACGCATAGGCGGTTCGCGCTTTTGCGCAGGCATATCAGCGGTGGCGTAGCTCAGTTGGTCAGAGCGAGGGATTCATAACCCCTAGGTCGGCGGTTCAATTCCGCCCGCCACCACCAAATTCCCCAGCACAGTATCGATTTTTGAGCGGAACTTTTGAGGGTAGTCAAACGCCCGATCAGCCACCCTCAAGTCTCCATCACACCCCTTGAGATACCGTCACGGATGGACGGGACCTCCACGATTTCAAAAATCGGATACCGCCGTTCACGTCGCCAAACCCGAGCCGGGCAAGCCTTTCAAGCTCTCCGGCGGAGAAGGGCCTCTATCATCCCGTCCGGCGGGAAGCTTTGGCGCTTCGATTACGAAGACAAGTGCAAAACGCAGGTCCTTGGCACGTACGCCGATGTCGCCTCGGCCAAGACCAGAGAGAAACACTCGTACTGCGCACGGTTTTGGTTGTTGAAGCCCTGCGCCCACTATTTAACATAATATATATTATGCGCAACTTAGCACAGCTTTCCGGACAGTCCGCCGAGGTGTGGCCAAACGGCTATGCTCAATGATTCGATCAACGAAAAGGTTGGGAGCGCCGCCGATCTGTGCGGCGTGAATCGACGGACGATCCAGAATGGGGACGAGATAAGGCGCACTGGTTTCGACCCTGCGTCTTTTGCCGTTCTGGGACCGCTAGCGGATCAGGAACACGCCCAAAGGCTAGCATCTTGCCCTGTTCCGCTGCGCTCCACCAGGTCTGCGCCTAATGGTTACGAATCGGCCACGCTCAGAAATAAAAAAGGGTTAAGCTTTCGCCTAACCCTTTGTTTTATCTGTGGGCCGTATTGGATTCGAACCAATGACCACTGCATTAAAAGTGCAATGCTCTACCGACTGAGCTAACGGCCCGAAGTGATCCATTATAGATTTGATGAACGAGTGGAGCAAGCTGCTTTGACAGCTGTTCGGCGCGTCAGGCGGGGTTGTCGCATTGACCCGATGTTCCCCGAGGCGGACAATGGTTTTTCGATGTTTGCTTCGATGACCGCATCATGCGCTTTCTTCCGCGTTGCTCCGTTCTGGCCGTGGCGCTCATGCTCGTGGGGTGCGTCTGGCTCCGCCTGCTTGAAGTGAAGAACCAGCTCGACGATTTCGACAGTCATTTCAAGGTGGTTACGACGGATCATCTCCTGGTGGAGTTTCTGCACCCGGTGCTCTACGCCGACGACTTCCGCGAACTGACGCGGATGGAGCCGACTCGTGTCGAAGCCCTGCCCAAGGGCAGCCGCTGGCATGTGCTGTTCGAGAAAGTCGATATGAACGGGAAACCGGACCCCGGCCACTACGATTTGGAGTTCGTGCTGAGTTTCAACTCGAAATCACGGCTGGAGGTGTGGGATTTTCCGCCACCTTTCCTGGCGGCCGCTCCGCCACAGTTCTTGGAGGCGTCCTTGCGATCGCTGGGCAAAGGCGAAATTTTTCAGGATCAGCGCCAACTCAAGGTCGACCCAAAGCACCTGCCGCACATCACCGCGGAGCTGCCCAACCAGGCTCGCGTGAAGGCGGGATTGGGGCAGCCCGCGCTGGAACTGGATCACGAGGACGGGCGGCTTTGGGTCTACCGATACCGCGTGAACACGCCCCATATCGAGGACGAAGAAGGCAACCGGCGCTTCGCGCTGGCGAGGTTCTGGTTCGATCCGGCCAGCAAAACCTTGCTGAAATTCACAGGAAAATTCATCGGACTCAAGCTGTCCATCGATTACCGTAACTTCGCACCGACCACGCAGGCCAGCCGCTCCGACGAAGACTGAGCGGCATTCTTCCGTCATTCGATCCCTTATGCGAATCCATCTTCAAACCCTGGGCTGTCGTCTGAACGAGGCGGAACTGGAAAGCTGGGCACGCGAATTCCAAGCCGGCGGGCACCGCCTTGTCGACGAGGCCGTCGATGCCGATGTCGTCGTGCTGAATTCCTGCGCCGTCACTGCAGAAGCCGTCCGCAAATCCAGGCAGACGATTCGGCGTGCCCAGCGCCACAATCCGCGCGCCCGCCTCGTGCTGAGCGGCTGCTACGCCACCCTGCACCGGGACGAGGCAGCAGCGCTCGGCGTCGATCTCGTGATCGGCAATGCCGACAAATCTCGCTTGGTCGAAATCGCCGGCCGGGAACTCGATCTCGTGGCCATGCCCGAATTTTCCACCGAGCCCGGCGAGGCGGCGTTGTTTGCGCTGGGCCGTCAGCGCGCCTTCGTCAAGGTACAGGACGGTTGCCGCTACCGCTGCACCTTCTGCATCGTCACCGTGGCGCGAGGCGAGGAACGCAGCCGCCCGCCGGCGGAAATCGTGCGGGAGATCCGGCGTTTGCAGGAGGAAGGCGTGCAGGAGGTGGTGCTGACGGGCGTGCATCTCGGCGGCTACGGCAGCGACCTCGGTATTCCGCTGGACGCTCTGATCCGCTCTATTCTGCAGGAAACCGACATTCCGCGCCTGCGTTTGGGCTCACTGGAACCCTGGGACCTGCCGCAAGGCTTCTTCGAGCTTTTCGATAATCCCCGCTTCATGCCGCATCTGCACCTACCGCTGCAGAGCGGGAGCGATGCGGTGCTCAAGCGCATGGCGCGGCGCTGCAAGTCGGCGGAGTTCGCGCATCTGGTGGCAGACGCCCGACGGCAAGTCCCGGACATCAACATCACCACCGACATCATCGTCGGGTTTCCGGGTGAAACCGAGCGGGAATGGGAGGAAAGCCTGCGGTTCATCGAGACCTTGGCTTTCGGCGATATCCATATCTTCACTTACTCCCTTCGCGAGGGCACGAAAGCCGCGGCGATGGACGGCCAGGTTGCGGCCGAGGTGAAGAAAGAACGCAGCCGGGCTCTGCACGCCCTGGCCCGGGCAGAGAAGCGGGCGACGTTCGACCGTTTTACCGGACGGGAAATGCCGGTGCTGTGGGAGAACCGGAGAGACGGTGTGGACCGGGGCTACACGCCGAACTACCTCCGCGTCGCCGCGCAGGCGCCGGAAACCGAACTGGCCAACCGCATTCTGCAGGCTCGGCTCGCGAAGGTCGATGTTTCCGGCGAATTTCTCTGGTGCGAGCCGCCTAGTCCTCTACCGGCAGTTCCAGCAGATACAAGGTCGCGCCGATGACGGCCGCCGGTGCGGCGAAGACGTTCAGAAGCGGAATCGTTTGTGCCAGCATGACCGTCCCGCCGAACGTCGCCGCGCCAATCCGGAACCGGCCCAGCAGTTCGCGCTGGCGATCGAAGTCGCAGCCGCGCGCTTCCAGCGGATAGGCCGTGTATTCCAGCGCCATGAACCAGGCATTGAAAACCATCCACAAGATCGGAGCGGCGAGGTTGACGACCGGAATCAGGAACACTATGGCCAGGGGCACGACGCGTAGCCCCAGATAGGCCAAGCGCCGCCATTCGCTCCGGAGTCCGTCCAGCATGGCGGTCCTCCCCGGCGTTTCGGTTCGCTCCATCCGGCGGCCAGTCGCCAGTTCCGCCGTGCGCTCGGCCAGAACGCCATAGAACGGCGATCCGATGATGTTGGCCAGCACGGAGAAGGTGAAATACATCACCGTGAAGAACCCGATGGCGAACACGGGCCACAGCAGCCAACGCATGAAATCCAGCCACCCCGGCAACATCCAGTTCAGGAATGCGGAAAAATAGCGAATCCCCAGCCACAAACCCAGGCTGTACAGGATCAGGTTTATAACCAGGGGGATCCAGACATAGCGCCGGAGACCGGGTTGGGTCAGCCATGTCAGGCCCACGACCAGATAGCGGATTGCCGTCGCGGGTGAATTCAGGCGGCGGAAATCGGCCGCCGTTATCTGCGATAGGGAATTGCTCATAGTGGGATCAGGCGAGAAAACCGAGTCCTGAGAATATCACGAAGACTGCGGCGCATCGCCCACCGCCTCTCCGCCCCCCTTGAACATCGCCGGGTTCATCCCGTGGCGGCTCAGCAGCCGGTAGAACTCGGTACGGTTGCGCTTGGCCAGACGGGCGGCCTGGGTGACGTTGCCCTTGGTCATTTGCAGCAGGCGGATGAGGTAGTTGAGCTCGAACTGGTCCCGCGCCTCCTGCAGCGAAGGGAACGACGACGGAGCTTCCCTCAAGGCCCTCTGCACCAGGGTGACCGGGATCAAAGGCGTGGTCGAGAGCGCTACGCACTGTTCGACGACGTTGCGCAACTGGCGAACATTGCCGGGCCACTGGAAATTCACCAGGGATTCCATGGCCTCGGGCGAGAAGCCCTTGACCTGGTCCCCGTAGGATTTCACCAATTCCCGCAGGAAATGCATCGCCAGCAAGGGGATGTCCTCCGGACGCTTGACCAGCGGCGGCAGCAACAGGGTCACCACGTTGAGCCGGTAATACAGGTCCTCACGGAAGTTGCCCTCCGCCATCGCCTGTTCGAGGTCGACGTGAGTGGCCGAGATGACGCGTACATCGACCGCTTCGTCATGGGTCGCTCCGACCGGGCGCACCTTCATCTCCTGCAGGGCACGAAGCAGCTTCACCTGGAACGATTTCGGCATGTCGCCCACCTCATCCAGAAACAGCGTGCCGCCGTCGGCGGCCTTGAACAGTCCCTGATGGTCGCGCGTCGCGCCGGTAAACGCCCCCTTGCGATAACCGAACAGTTCGGATTCGAGCAGATTTTCAGGAATGGCGCTGCAGTTGACGGCTACGAACGGCGCCTTGGCGCGAGGGCTCAAGTCGTGAATGGCCCGCGCCAGAAGCTCCTTGCCGGTGCCGCTCTCGCCGCCGATGAACACGCTGGCGCGGTTCTGAGCCACCCGCTGGGCCTGCCCCAGAACCTCTTCCATCAGCGGGCTCTGCGTGACGATTCGCGAGCGCCATTCCTCCTTGTCGGGAATCACCGCCGTGTTTCCGTTGATACGGATCGCCTCGGAAATGTGCTGGATCAGCTCGTTCTTGTCGACCGGCTTGGTGACGAAGCCGAACACCCCCCGACGGGTTGCGGCGACGGCGTCGTTGATGGTGCCGTGCGCCGTCATGATGATCACCGGCAGGGTGGGATGGCGTTCATTCAGGGCATCGAACAACGCCATGCCGTCCATGCCGTCCATCCTGAGATCGGTCACGACGACGTGCGGCCGGAACACTGCTATCTGGGACAGGGCCGACTGGCCGTTCGCGGCCTTGGCCACGTCGAACCCCGCAGCCGTCAGGCGCAGCCCGATCAGCCGCAACAGATCCGGGTCGTCGTCCACCAGCAACACTCGCTTGCGCATTTCACTCATCGTTTGAAAAATCCTGACCGCTATAGTTTCTGCTCGATCGACTTGAGCGTATTCAGCTTGCTACGCAATTCTTCGACTTCGTTTTCCAGGCTCTGGATCTTGCTGTCCTTGGCCTTGGCATCCTTGCGCACCTTGTGCTTGCCGGATTGAGCCTCTTTGAGCTGTTTGTCCAGCTCAGCCTTTTCCGCCGCCGCCTGGTTGGACCGGGACACCAGTTCCCCCAGGTAGGCCAGCCAGCCGCGGACCCGCCCATCCTCGATTTCGTTGGCCACCACCCTGATGTTTCCCAGGGTGATCGAGGCATCGCCGCATCCGTCCGTCACCATCTGCGCCAGCAGCAGATGCAGCCGGTAACCCATGCGCGGATTGGATGCCTGCATGCGATCGACCTGCTGGCACTCCGGCAGACGCTCGGCAGGCGTCATCTTGCTGAGGTCTTCGCTATACCGGACCAGCGCGTCCAGATCCATCGCGGCATAGTCGCGCGGCGGAGCCGCAACCGGCTGTTCCGGAGCTTTCGCAGGCTGCCACAACTGACATCCCGCCAGTAGGCCAACAAGCAAAACAAGCAATACATGTGCCTTAAACATCGGCTGATTCTCCTTGTCGAGGAAGCGATATTCGCACGCGCAACCGCGGCGCCGATTCTTCACACCAGGGGATTCTGACCCTGACCAGGGTCCCCTTACCCACCGGCGCATCCAGCAGCTCGACGCTGCCATGATGACTCATGACGCATTCGCGGACGATGGCCAGACCGAGCCCCGTCCCCGGGATTCCGAGTTCCCGGCCTTTGCTTCCCTGGAAAAACGGCTCGAACACCTGCTGCCGCTCTTCGGGCGCGATCCCCGGCCCCTGGTCGCCGACTTCGAGCTCCATGTAATGATCCAGAGCGCAAAGCCGTATCGAAATCAGGCCACCGGCCGGGGAATACTTGACGGCGTTGGACAATAGATTGTCGACCACGGTGCGCAGCTGTTCGCGATTGCCTTCGATTTCGATCTTCGCCAAATGCGAGTCCACCCGGAGTTCGTTCGCCCGGAGCCGCAACTGGTATTCGTCCAGCACTTCGCTCACCAGTGCATGCATGTCCACCGGTTCGCGCCGGAGCGCCGCCGGATCGGCATTGGCCTGGCTGAAATTGATCAGCGCAGCAATCAGCCGCTCCAGCCGTTGCGTGTTGCTGACCAGGATCTGGGTGATTTCCTTCTGTTCCGGATTCAGCTCGCCCACTATTTCGTCCGCCAGCAGTCCCGTGCCCTCGTGTATGGTCGCCAGCGGCGTCTTGACCTCGTGCGAGACATGCCGCATGAACTGCTGTTTGGCTTCTTCCAGCGCATTCAGGCGGCCCCTGAGCCATTCCAGGCGTTCGCCGAGAAACGTCAGATCGGACGGTCCCCGCACGCTGACCGGCTGTTGGTAGTCGCCGCTCCCCAGTTGGCGAATCGCGTGCTCCAATTGCCGGATCGGGCGCGTGATGAGAACGGTGAACAGGGCGACGAGGCAGGCGGCACCGGGAACCAGCACCGCCGAGCGCACCAGGATGCGGTCCTGGACCGTTTTGGAATGCGCGTCGAGCATTGCGACATCCTCGTCGATCAGCACCGTATAGGCTTGCGACAGAGCGCGGGCCCTCATGCCGAGCGCCTGGAACACCCCGTCGAACTTCTCCAGCGCCGCCGAGGACCCCTGCGAACTTCGCCGCTGCACCGGCCCTTGGGTTTTCGCCTTGCGGCTTTCGTAAGCCTCCACCACGCTCTGATAAGCGGCGGCCTCGTCCGATCCGAATTGATCGAGCTGGGCGGTCAACGGCTCGTCCTCGGTTCGGACCCGCAAGTCCAGCACGATATCCTGCACTTGCTCATGCATGGCCTTGAAGGCACTGCGCATATCCGCGTCATCGAAGACCAGAAGCTGCTTTCCCTTGCGTTCCAGATCGCTTAGCCGTTCCATCAGCATGAAGCTTTTCTGGCTGAGCTGGGCGACGGAGTAGACGGTTTTTCGAGACTGCGCGGCAAGATCATCGACGGCGCTGACGGTCGAGCCGATGGCAACCAGCAATGGCAGAGCCGCCAGCACGAAGCCGCCGAGCACCAGCTTGCTCAGCGACAGCGAAGGAAAACGAAATGTGTACAAGGAAAGATTCCTGCTGCTTTGGGGCCGCTCAAAACGCGCATTTTCGCACCGCATCGGCCAACAGAGGTGCGAGACACATCCGGTTGGTGGGATGAGTGATGCTGTCAGTCGATGCGATCTCGCCGATGCCGGCCTGCTTGAGCCGGTTCCAGGCATCAGCCGCGAACAGGGCATGAGTGACGACGACATCGATTCTGATCGCACCGCGCTCGCTGAGCTTCCGTGCCGCTTCCGCCAAGGTCGTGCCAGTACTCGCGACATCGTCCACCAGCACCACGGCATCGAATTCCCCGATCTCCTGCGGGAGCGCGATGCCCACCTCCCTATCCCCTAGCCGTCGCTTCGAAGCGACGGCGCACGGCAGGCCCGCCTCCCGTGCAATCGCCTCCACCCATTGGCGGGACTCCTGATCCGGCCCCAATAACAGCCGTGCCTTTTCATTTGTCGCCAGATAGCGACTGATGAGCGTCGCCGATGACAGACTCCGGACCTGTTTCAGCGGCACCGCCTGCTCCAGACGGTCGATCCGGTGCAAATGGGGGTCGACGGTAATCAGGGCATCGAAATAACGTGCCAACATGCTCCCGACGATCTTCTGGGCCACGGCCTCACCGGGATGAAAGGCGATGTCCTGGCGCATGTAGCAGAGATAAGGCGCCACCAGGATCAGCCGGTCGCAGCCCTGCCGACGCAGGGTCTCGGCGGCGAGCACCAATTCCACCAGTTTATCGTTGGGACGGTCGAGGCTGCGGTGTACGACCACGGTGCCGCGTACGTCCGGCGGAACCCTCACCCGGCTTTCGCCGTCGGGGAAACGGTGAACTTCGATCTCGCGCCAGGGACAGCCCAGCACCTTGGCGAGTTGGCGGGACTGCCTGCAGGTTTCCTCAAAGCCGGCGACGATCACGCTCAGAATTCCGTGTGCAGTCTGCGGAGGGACTGAGCGTCGCCGATACGGTAGCCGCTTCTGACACGAGTGAACTCGTGAGCGAATTCGAAATTGGCGGGGAATTCCGCATAGACCCGGTAGAGCGGTTGCCCCTCCTCCACCATGTCGCCCAGCTTGTGCAACAAATCCACCCCGGCGCCCCTGCTGATCGGCGCGCCGGCCAGGCGGGCGGTCTGCGCCAAGAAGAAATTATCGATCGCCACCACCATGCCGGTTCGGTCCGCGAGCACGTCGAAGCACAGCCGCCCGGGTTCCAGTTGCAATTCCTGTCGCCCCTGGGCGTCGATGATCCTCTGCATCTTGGCGAGCGCCCGGCCCGATTCCAGGATGTCGCGCGCGATCGAATAGCCGAAGCCGCCGCGGACATCGGGATCGAACTCGATGATACGCCCGGCCAGGCGCAGGGATTTTTCGCGCAGATCGACCGGCGCTTGCGGATCGTTTTCCAGCACCTGCATGACGTCCCGCACCTCCAGCACCGGACCGATGCCGCGGCCGATCGGCTGGCTGCCGTCGGTGATCACGGCTTCCAAATGCAGGCCGACGCGGTCGCCGACATATTCGAAAAGCTTTCTGAGGCTCATGGCATCGCGCATCTGCCGCACCTTGGCGGTGGGGCCGACCGGGATGTCCAGCAGCAGATGAGTGGCGCCGGCAGCCAGCTTCTTCGACAGTATCGAGGCCACCATCTGGCCTTGCGAGTCGATGCCGAGGGGGCGCTCCACGGATATCAGCATGTCATCGACCGGCGCCAGCCGGGTGGTGCCGCCCCAGGCCAGGCAGCCCCGTTCCATCCGCACCAGCCGGTCGAGGGACTCCGGCGCCAGGTCGGTGCGGGCGAGCACTTCCATGGTGTCCGCCGTCCCTGCGGGCGAGGTGATCGCCCGGCTGGACGTCTTGGGGATCAGCATGCCATGCGCCGCCACGATGGGCACCACCAGCAAGGAGGTCCGGTTGCCCGGAATACCGCCGATGCAGTGCTTGTCGGCCACCAGCGGCTCGTTCCAGTTCAGGCGCACCCCGGTTTCCAGCATCGCCCGGGTCAGCGACAGCACTTCATCGCGATCGAGGCCGTTCTGGCCGGTCGCCACCAGGAACGCGGCCATTTCCATCTTGGAATAGCGTCCCTTGGCGATGTCGCTGGTGATGGCCTGATAGTCGCCGTAATCCAGCCGCTCCCCGCCGATCTTTCGCCTGACTCCATCCATGGACAAGGGCGGCTCGGCCTGGGCCACGTTGACCGGCTGCCCCGCCGGCTCGGCAAAGCGCTGAAACGCTTGTTCGGAAAGGCCCAGTTCGTCCGGACCGACGATGCAAATATCGTCGACCACGTTCAGCACCGCCTCGATCTGCTTGCCGTTGCAGCCAACCCGGATCTTGGCCAGCGCTTGGAAGCCTTCCGCCCGGTACACCGAGCATTCCCGGTGCATGTAGGCCACGTTTTCCCGGTACGTATCGACGGCCACCGCCCGGAGCTTCAGCCGGGTCTTGATTGACTCTTCGTCGGACATTGGTCGGCAATCTCTCCTCGAATCGAAAGTCCCCGGCACCGCGGGGACAAAGCCCCTTTCGCCCCGTACAATATCACGCCTTTCAAGTCCCATGATCGCTCTCCCCGGCGTGCCCTCCCTACGCTCCAGCTTTTACAGGATTTACCCCGCACTCTCCATGCTGGTGCTGCTGGGACTCTGGCACATCGCGGCGAACGCGACGGCGTCGGCTACCCTGCCCAGCCCTTCCGCGGTCCTGACGGTGCTGGCCGGGGAAGTCCGTTCCGGCAACCTGTTCCATCATCTCGGCGCCACCCTGTCACGGCTGGCGGTGAGTTTCGTGCTGGCGATGAGCCTGGGGAGCGCGCTGGGCGTGCTGCTGGGACGGCACCCCCACCTCGACCGTTTCTTCGATGTCTGGGTGATGCTGTTCCTCAACGTGCCGGCCCTCGTCATCATCATCCTGTGCTACGTCTGGTTCGGGCTGGGCGAAGCCGCGGCGGTGACGGCTGTGGTCGTGAACAAACTGCCCAACGTCGTCGTCACCCTGCGCGAAGGCACCCGCGCGCTCGACCGCAACCTGCTGGAGATGGCCGAATCCTATCGCTTCGGCCGCATCAAGACCTTGCGCCATGTCATCGCACCGCAGCTTTTTCCGTTCTTCGTCGCCGCCGCCCGAAACGGCGTGGCACTGATCTGGAAAATCATCCTGGTGGTTGAAATCCTCGGTCGCAGCGACGGCATGGGTTACCAGTTGCACCTGTTCTTCCAGCTGTTCGACGTGGCGGGCATTCTGGCCTACACGATCGCCTTCGTCGGCGTGATCCAGCTCATCGAATGGGCAATCTTCCAGCCCCTGGAGACGCGGGCAATGCGGTGGCGGCGATGATTCGCATCCGGATCGTGCGGAAGTTGTACCGGGTGCCGACCTCGCGGGAAAACCCGGCGGTCATCGAAAACCTGGAGCTGAACCTGGGAGATGGCGAATTCGTCTGCCTGGTCGGTCCTTCCGGCTGCGGCAAGACTACCCTGCTCAACATCGTCGCCGGCCTGGACAGGGAATTCGAAGGCAGCGTCGACTTCGGCGAGGAGGCCGGCGACCGGCCCCATACCGCCTACGTATTCCAGGAGCCGCGCCTGCTGCCCTGGCGCAGCGTCCGCCAGAACATCGAACTGGCGCTGCCGAAGGGCGAAACCGACCGCGAGCACGTCGACCACCTGCTCGACATTCTCGGACTCACCCACGCCCAGCACCAGTTCCCGCAGCGGCTGTCCCTGGGGATGAGTCGTCGCGCCGCACTGGCCCGGGCTTTTGCCGTCCGCCCCGCCCTGCTGCTCATGGACGAGCCCTTCGTGTCGCTCGATGCCGCGACCAGCCGCCGAATCCGCGAACTGCTGCTCGCCGTCTGGCAGGAGCGGCCCCATACCGTGCTGTTCGTGACCCACGATGTCCGCGAAGCCATCGCGCTGGCCGACCGCCTGGTTTTTCTGACCGACCACCCCCTGCGCATCCGGCAGCAGGTTTCCGTCACGGGACCTCGCGCCGACCGCGCCGCCGGAGACTGGGTGGAAAGCTTCCGCGCACGCCTGAGGGAAGAACATCCGGCCATCGGGCACATGCTTTGAACTTCGGCGCAAGTCCCGCCATTACCCCCATTGAAATCCTCGCATCGATCCCGACAATGGGGGTGTCGGGCATGCCGCCCGCTATCGAACATCGACCTATGAACACTGAAGAACGCCAGGTACTCGAACACTTTCTTTCCAGGCTGACCGACATCAAGGGGATCGACAAGGACCCCGAGGCGGACCGGCTGATCCAGCAAGCGACGGCACGCCAGCCCGATGCCGCCTACCTGCTGATCCAGCGCAACCTGTTGCTGGAGAAGGCCCTGGAAAACGCCAAGGCCCGAATCGAGGAACTCCAGCGCCAGCCCGCCCCGGTCAATCGCGGCGGCCGCTTCCTGGGCGGCGATCCCTGGGCGCAGACGGGGACTCCGGCCGGCCGCACCTGGGACGCCACACCGCCGGGCTATCGCCAGCCTGCCGCGCCGCCCCTGCAACCATCCGGTGCGCCCAGTTTCCTCGGCAACATGGCATCGACCGCCGCCGGCGTGGTGGCCGGCTCGTTCCTGTTCCAGGGCATCGAAAGTCTGATGCACGGGGGCCAGCACGATCCCTGGGGCGCATCGGCCGGAGAACACGTGACCGAAAACACCACCATCAACAACTATTACGGCGCCGATCAGGCTCCCGCCTCCGACCAACAGAACGGCTGGTCTGACCAGGACGATTCTTTCCTCGACACCGGCTACGACTTTTCGGATGACGACACCGGAACCAGCGACGACAACTGGATCTGATGGGCGGGGTTCTCGCCGTCTCCGTCCGTGTGTCGGCGGCTGTGGGAATTCCAAGCTGAGGTTTGGATGGGCGTTCCGAGGCTTTGCGGGAAGCTTCCGCGAGATACCATGCCGTGCAACAATGCGACCGGCGACTGTCCGGCTTCGCGGCTCATGAATCGAGCCACGGGCCGGCTTTCCCAGCCGGCCCGTCCTTATCCGTCCCGCAACCTTCCTGTTCCGCTCCTGTTGGCGGGAAATCCTCCCGTGCCCTCGCCCATGACGTTTGCTGATCCGTGAATCTTTGCCGATACTAGACGCCCCGGTAAGGGATCCCTTCACGGCTTGGAACGATGTCATCAGGCGCCCATCCATCCTGCTGTCACAAGATATTCGAGTCAAGGAAGGCAAATACATGAAAGTGATACAAAGTGGAACCGGCGCTTCCCGCCTGCTCGGGTCTTTTCGATTTCCTTTCTCCCTATTCGTTCTCCTCACTCCTCTCGCCGGCTGCTCCGACCACGGCGACTCCAACGAGAACACTGCAACAACGAAAAGCGTGGCGGCGGTCGCACCGGTGGTGCGCGCGGACCTGATCAGCACGCGCAATATCGCCTCGGAGTTCGAGCCGTACCAGCAGGTCGACGTGCATGCCAAGGTGGCCGGCTACGTGAAAAGAATCGACGTGGACATCGGCGATGCCGTCAAGGAAGGCCAGGTTCTCGCCGTCCTCGAGGTTCCGGAGCTCGAGGAGGATCTGGCCCGTGCCCACGCCGCCGTTTTGCGGGCCCGTGAGCGAATCCGGCTGGTACGCAGCAATATCCACCGCGCCGAAGCGATTGCCTATCAGGCGGAGCTGACGTACAAGCGCATGTATTCGGTCAACCAGACCACGCCCAATCTGGTGGCACAGCAAGAGATCGACATCGCCCGGTCCCAAGCGGATGCCACTGCGGCGGAACTTTCCTCCCGCAAAGCCGCCGCCCTGGTAGCCGAACAGGAACTCGCGGAAGCCCAGGCGGAGGAACTCAAGGCCCAGGCACTGGCCGACTATGCGACGATCCGGGCGCCATTCACGGGCATTGTCACCAAGCGTTATGCCGACACCGGCGCCATGGTGCCTCAAGGCATCCAGTCCAGCCAGCAGGCCATGCCGGTGGTCCGGATCACGCAGGTCGATCCGCTGCGGCTTTCGTTCCCCGTCCCTGAATCCATGGTTTCGCTGGTTCATACGGATGCGCCGGTCACCGTTCACGTACCGTCATTGAACCGCACTTTCGACGGGAAAATCTGGCGCTTCACGGGGAAAACCACCGACATCACGCGCACCATGGAAACCCAGCTCCTGATCCCCAATCCACGGTTCGAACTGAAACCGGGCATGCTGGCCTCCGTGGAGTTCGTGCTGGCGCGGCGCGACCAAGTCCTTGCGATCCCCGTCGAAGCCGTGGATGAAGACGGGAAGGAGCCGACGGTCCTGGTTGTCGGTCCGGACGGCAAGGTGGAGGATCGCAAGCTGAAGCTCGGCATCAAATCGCCGAACCGCTACGAAGTGATCTCGGGCCTGGCGGAAAACGAGAAGGTCATCGTCGCTGGACACTCCCGGTTCGTTCCCGGCCAGATCGTGCAGACGAAAACGGTGTCGTTCGACGTCCCGGCCGCCGACGATGGGCAATAGACGACCGTAACCCCCGGCTTGCCAAGATGCCCCGTTTCGCCCTCCGCTTCCCCTATTTCATCATCGTCTGCGGGCTGATGGCGGGGGTGCTGGGCGTGTCGGCCTTGCTGCGAATGCCGGTCGACCTGTTCCCGAGCATCAACATACCGGTGGTGATGGTCGCCACCTTCTACTCGGGCATGCCGCCGCAGCAGATCGAAACGGCCATCACCGCGCCGTTCGAGCGCATGTTCACCCTCGCCAGCGACGTCGATCACATCGAATCACGTTCCCTGCCCGGCGTCAGTCTGATCAAGGTGTACTTTCATCCCGGCTCGAATCCGGACTCGGCGTTGACCGGTATCTCCAATCTGGCGATGGCGACGCTCCGCCGCCTCCCGCAAGGGACACTGCCGCCGGTGATCCTGAAATCCGATGCCTCCAGCATGCCGGTGTGCCTGGTGACGTTCAGGGGCAAGGACCTGGCCGAAAAGGACTTGCTGGACATCGCCCGCTTCAACGTGCGCAACCAGATGGCGAGCGTGCCCGGCGCCTCGGTGCCGTTGCCGTTCGGCGGCAAGATGCGGCAGATCCAGGTCTACGTCGACCCCGTGAAGATGCAGGCCTACGGCCTGAGCATCGACGACGTGGTGAGTTCGGTCAACGACGCCAACCTGATCCTCCCCGCCGGCTTCTCGCGCATCGGCAACCTGACCTACAACATCTACACCAACAGCCAGGTCGCCACCATGCGGGAGCTCGAGCAAGTGCCGCTGCGCACCGTCGGGCAGGGAGCGGTCATGGTGGGCGATGTCGGCCGGGCCAAGGACGACACCATGATCCAGACCAACATCGTGCGCATCGACGGCCAGCGCTCGGTGTACGTGCCGGTGCTGAAGCAAGGGGGGAATACCAATACGATCGCCATCGTCGACGGCATCAAGGACATCGTCTCCCGCCTGCTCGACGTGCCCAAGACCCTGGTGACCGACGTCATCTTCGACCAGTCGCTGTTCGTCAAGAGCGCCATCGAGAACCTGATGCACGAAGGACTGACCGGGCTGTGCCTGACCGGCCTGATGATCCTGATGTTCCTCGGCAGTCCGCGCGCCACCGGGGCGGTGATGCTGTCGATCCCGCTGTCGGCGCTGACCATGTTCTTCGTCATGTACCTCGGCGGCGGCTCGGTCAACACCATGCTCTTGGGCGGCCTGGCGCTGGCGTTCTCGCGCCTGATCGACAACTCGGTGATCGTGCTGGAAAACATCTTCCGGCACATGGAGATGGGCAAACCGGCTGCCGAGGCCGCGGAGCGGGGCGGCATGGAAGTCTCGCTGCCGGTGCTCGCCGCCACCCTGACCATGGCCATCGTGTTCTTCCCGGTGAGCTTTCTGCAGGGCGTCAGCAAGTTTCTGTTCTCGGCGCTGGGACTGGCCGTGGTCATGTCGGAATTCGCTTCCTACATCGTGGCCATGACGGTGGTGCCGCTGTTCTGCTCCCGGTTCATCACGAACGTCCACGGCGGCGTGCACGCCACGGCCTCCCACCCTTCCCTTTTGGCCCGCTTCAACGCGGGGTTCGACGCACGCTTCAAGGCCTTTCTCGATCGCTACCAAGCCCTGCTGGCCCTCGCTCTGCAACGCCCGCAAGCGACCCTCGCCGGCATCGTGGGCCTGTTCGCCGCCAGCCTGCTTTTGTTTCCGCTGCTTGGCCTGGCATTTTTCCCCCGCACCGATCCCGGCCTGTTCACCCTCATGATCAAGGCGCCTTCGGGGATGCGGCTGGAGAAGACCGAGGACCAGATCCGCCAGGTCGAGGCGCTGATCCGCCGCAACGTCGCTCCGGAAGACCTGCAGCTCGTCATGTCGAACATCGGCTCGGTGGCCGACCTGCCGGCGCTCTACACCACCAATTCCACCGAGGATACGGCCTTCGTGCAGGTCGCCCTGAAGGCCGACCACAAGACCGGGAGTTTCGAATACATGGACCGGATCGGCAAGGCACTGACAGCGGAAATGCCGCAACTGAGCAGCTACCTCCTGACCAGCGGGCTGGTCGATGCAGTCATGAACCAGGGCATGCCGGCGCCGATCGACGTCCAGGTCAGCACCAACGACCTTCCTGCCGCCGACAGCGTTGTCAAGGCCCTGACCGCGAGGATTCGTGAGCTTCCCGGCGTCGGCGGCATTTTCACCCCGCAGAACAACCATCTGCCGGCCTTCAACATCGAAGTCGACCGTATCCGCGCCGGCCAGGTCGGCCTCACGGAGAAGAACGTGGTCGACAGCCTGATCTCGGCCCTGACCTCGGACGTCATGATTTCGCCGAACTACTGGATCGACCCCCAATCCGGCAACAATTATTTCCTTTCCGTCCAATATCCGCTGGATCTGATCAAGTCCATCGCCGATCTGCAGAACCTGGTATTGCACGGCCCCAACGTGAAAGGTCCGACGACCCTGGACAGCGTCGCCAGGATCACGGAGATGCGTTCGCCCAACGAAGTCGACCACTACCAGATCCGGCGCGTGATGGACATCTACGTCGCGCCGAGCGGGGAGGACCTGGGCCGGCTGGCCACCGCCATCGAAGACATCGTCGCGGGAATGCCGTTGCCGGAAGGCGTGGTGGTGACCTTGCGCGGCTCCGTGCAAAGCATGCGGGCGTCTTTCCACAGTTTCGCCGTCGGCCTGAGCCTGTCGGTCATCCTGGTCTATCTGGTGCTGGTCGCCCAGTTCCGCTCCTTCGTCACGCCCTTCATCATTCTGCTGGCGGTGCCCACCGGCATCACCGGGGTGATCCTGATGCTGCTGTTGAGCGGCACCACGCTCAACGTCATGTCGCTGATGGGCGTGCTCATGCTGAGCGGGATGGTGGTCTCGAACAGCATCCTGATCGTCGAATTCACCAACCAGTTGCGCGCCGCGGGCATGGGGGTGGAGGAAGCTGCCTCCCAGGCGTGCCGGACACGGTTGCGGCCGGTGCTGATGACCTCGCTCGCCACCATCATCGGACTGATTCCGATGGCATTGAAGCTCGGCACCGGCAGCGAGGCGTATGCGCCGCTGGCGCGCGTGATCATCGGCGGCCTCAGTGTCTCGGTGGTGCTGACGGTGTTCATCGTGCCGGCCGCCTACGTGCTGATTTTCCGCAATCGCGACGGCGAAGCGAACGCTGCTTCCCTGCCGGAGGCCATTCCATGAGATCCGACCGGCGCAACCTGCTCGCCGCCTTGGCGCTGCTGCTGGAATCCGCCGCCGGCCCGGCAAGCGCCCGCACCCTGTCGCTCCGGGAAGCGCAGGACGCCGCCCGCGCCAACCACCCCCGTCTCCAGGTTGCCGACCTCCAGGCACAGGCATCGCAGGAGGCCGTCATCCAGGCCAGGGCTGCCTATCTCCCCCATATCACCCAGCAGACGGTCGGAGCGATTTCCAACAGCTCGAAGAATGCCCCGGCGCGGCTGGCCGCCGGCTTTGGCCTGGCGCCGCCGCCGGTTGCATCGCGGGCCGCGACCGGCGCCTACCTGAAGCAACTGATCTATGATTTCGGCCGCACCTCCAACCTGGTGGCCAGCGCCGAACTGAATGCCAAGGCCAGCGATGAAAACCGGGCCGCTAATGAAGCGCAGATCATACTGTTGGTGACCGCTGCCTACTTTCAGATGGTCCAAGCGCAGGAAGTGCTCAAAGTGGCCGAGGACACCCTCGCGCAACGGGAACTCAATCTCAAGCAGATCAAGGCGCTGACCGCATCCGGCCTCAAATCTGCTCTGGACGTCAGCTTCGCGGAAGTCAACCAGAGCGATGCCCAGATGTTGCTGCTCAAGGCCCAGAACGATCTGGCTTCGGCCCGCGCCGTGCTTTCCACCGCCATGGGCAGCCGCGACGAAGAAATTTTCGAGGTGCGGGAGGAGCCTCTGCCGTCGCCCATCGGAAAGCTGGAAGCCGCGGTCACCGAGGCGCTTTATTTGAGGCCTGATCTGCGCACGCTGCGGCTGCAATTGCAGGCGGCGGAAAAGTTCGCGGAAGCGGAAAAAGCCGCGGCCCGCCCGAAGATCGAGCTGGTGGGTGACATCAACTACATGCCCTGGGTCAATATCGAGGCGGGCAAGTATCCGAAATTCAATGTCATCGGCGGCATCCTCATCGATGTCCCGGTTTTCGAAGGCTTTGCCCTGGAGGCTCGCGAAAACAAGGCGAGAAAAGAATACCAAGCCGCGGCCCACGGATTGACCGATGCGGAAAACAACATCCTGCGCGATGTCCGGGTGGCCTGGATGGCGGCGAAAACCGCGTTCGAACGGATGCCGCCCGCTCACCAGCAGTTCCTGGAAACCACCCGATCGTTCCAATTGGCGCAGTCGCGCTATCAGATGGGATTGAGCTCCATCGTGGAACTGACCCAGGCCCAGCTCAATGTCACGCGCGGCGCCATCGACGAAATCGAAGCCCGCATCGAATATCAGATGCGCCGCGCCGAGCTGGATTACCAGATGGGAAAGCTGCGCTGACCTCCGTTGCGATGCCCGCTGCGGCCGATTGCACCCTGTGTGATTTCAAGCAGTCATCGAGGCATATCACACAACTTTTCGATGACTCCCATCCCGAGTCATCGTATGCCTTGTGATTGTCCGTGGCAGCGAACTTGCATTTCTCCGGATTTGACAATCACGTCCGCTCTGCTCGCTGCATTCGATGATCACGAAAACACACACACCCGGCTTTTCCCCCTCCCTCTCCACCGTCCTCCTGACCGTAAGCGCTCTGTTCGCGCTCGGCCCGGGCGCGGCTCCAGCCTTCGAGTACAACGACGAAGGAAAAACCCTGGCGAACAAGCGGCTGAAAGGCAGTTACGGCTTCGCCGCGCAAGGCTATTTCGGCGCCGATTTCGATGCCACGACCCAGCTCACCACCGGCGCGATCGCCATCCGGGTCGGCGTGTTCAATTTCGACGGCAATGGCCATTGCAGCATCCACAGCATGGCCAACAAGGCCGGCCTCAAGGCGGCGGTCACCCAGGATACGTCCGATTGCACCTACGAGGTGTATCTCGACGGCACCGGGAAGGTCGATGCGATGCTGGGCGGAAAATCCTTCCAGACGTTTTTCGTGCTGGTGAACGGCGGCAAGGAATTCATGTTCACCCGGCGCGAAGGCACCAGCACTTCCGCGGACCAAGGCGGAGCCACGCTGGTCTTCGCCATAGCCAAGAAACAATAGCCGGTCCGGCGCTTCAGGCGGCGGTTTCCACCATGTTCACCCGCTGCGTGACATTGCACAGCAACACGTAGGGAATCGTGTCGGCGCAGCGTGCGACTTCCTCCACCGGTAGCCCCTGTCCCCATAGCGTCACCGTATCGCCGATTTCAGCCGTCGGGCAATCGGTCAGATCGACCGATATCATGTCCATGGAGACCCGGCCGATCAGCGGCACGCGCCTGCCTCGGACCAGTACCGGTGTGCCGGTGGCCGCGCGGCGGGGATAGCCGTCGCCGTAGCCTATGGCCGCGATGCCCATGCGGGTCGGGCGCCGGCACACGAAATCGCCGCCATAGCCGACCGCGTCGCCGGTTTTCAGGTGCTTGATCGCAATCAGCCGGCTCTGCAGGGTCATGACCGGCCTCAAGCCTTCTTCCGGGCCGGGCCGGCCGGGAAACGGCGATACGCCGTAAAGCAGGATGCCGGGCCGGACCCAGGCGCCGCGGGCTGCTTCCCAGGCCATGAGACCCGCCGAGTTGGCGATGCTGAATTCGCCGCCGTCGCCAGCCATTCGGCCAAAACAGCGGAGCTGTATCTCCGTCGCCGGGTCATCGGTGACGTCGGCATTGGCCAGATGCGTCATGACGGGCACCGGCTGGCACACCTGCGGCATCCGCGCCAGCCGCGTCCGCGCACGGGCGAACTCCTCTTCGCCCAATCCCAGCCGATGCATGCCGCTGTCCGCCTTTAGCCACACCCCCATCGGGACACGAGTATCGAGCCGCTCCAGCAGATCGAGCTGAAAGCCGGAATGAATCACCGGTTCGAGACCATGGCGGGCGCTCAGCCTCATCCCTTCCTCGTCGGTATAGCCCTGCAGCACCGCGATCCGTTGAGCGATACCCGCCTGGCGCAGGACGACGCCCTCCTCCACCCGCGCCACGGCGAACGCGTCCGCTGCCGGCAGCGCTCTAGCGGCTCGGACCAGCCCGTGCCCGTAGGCATTGGCTTTGATGACGGCCATGATTCTCGAATCCGGCACGGCGGCGCGGATCCAGGCGAAATTGTGGGCGAAGGCCGCCATGTCCAGGACGGCGCGGGCTGCGGGCACCACGGCTTCAGTACCCCTCGCTGGAATAAGGATCGGCGATGAAGTTCTCGAAGCGCGTGTATTGGCCCAGGAAGGTCATCCGCACCGTGCCGATCGGGCCGTTACGCTGCTTGGCGATGATGATTTCCGCCGTGCCCTTGTCGGCGCTGTCCGGATGGTAGACCTCGTCGCGGTAGATGAACACGATCAGGTCGGCATCCTGCTCGATCGAGCCCGATTCGCGCAGATCGGACGGCACCGGCCGCTTGTTGGGCCGCTGCTCCAGATTGCGGTTGAGCTGAGACAGGGCGATCACGGGCACGTTCAGTTCCTTGGCCAAGGCCTTGAGCGAGCGGGAGATCTCGGAAATTTCGGCCACCCGGTTCTCGCCGCCCGAGCATTGCATGAGTTGCAGGTAGTCCAGCACTACCAGCCCGAGCTGGCCGTTCTCGCGCGCCAGCCGACGGCAGCGGGCGCGGACCTCGGTAGGTGAAAGCGCCGCCGTGTCGTCGATGAAGAGCTTGGTCTCGGCCAGGATGTTGATGGCCGAGGTCATGCGCGGCCATTCGTCGTCCTCCAGCTTGCCGGTCCTGACCCGGTGCTGGTCGATGCGGCCGAGCGAGGACATCATGCGCATCGCCAGCTGTTCGCCGGGCATCTCCATGCTGAACACGGCGACAGGCAGGCCTTCCTTGATCGCCACATTTTCGGCGATGTTCATCGCGAAGGTGGTTTTACCCATCGACGGGCGGCCGGCGATGATGATGAGGTCGGACTGCTGCAAGCCCGAGGTCATCTCGTCGAAATCGGCGAATCCCGTGCTTGCGCCGGTGATGTGCCCTTCTTTCTGGAACAGCGTCTCGATGCGGTCGACGGCCGCGACCAGCAGGCTCTTGATCGGCTTGAAACCGGCGCTGCCGCGCTGGCGCTGGTCGGCGATCTGGAACACGCGCTGCTCGGCGTGCTCGAGCAGCTCGCTCATGCCACGCCCTTCCGGCTGATAGGCCGAATCGGCGATTTCGGTGCCGACATGGATGAGCTGCCGAAGAACGGCGCGCTCGCGCACGATGTCGGCATAGGCCGATATGTTGGCGGCGCTGGGCGTTTCCCGCGCCAGCACGGCGAGATAGGCCAGACCGCCGGCATCCTCCAGCTCACCGGTCTTTTCCAGCACCTCCGACAGCGTGACCACGTCGAACGGCACCTGTTTTTCCGAGAGCTGGCGGATCGCGCGGAAAATCAGGCGATGGTCGCGCCGGTAAAAATCCTCCTCGACGAGACGGTCGGCGACCACATCCCAGGTCAGGTTGTCGAGCAACAGGCCGCCCAGCACCGCCTGTTCGGCCTGGATCGAGTGGGGCGGTACCTTGAGTGCCTCCACGCGTTTGTCGATCGATCGGGCGTAATCGGACATCTTGAGTTCAATCAACCGTTGCGGATGGTTTCAATGAGGCGGGTGGTCGAATGGCCGTCGACGAAATCGAGCACCCTCACTTCGCCTCCGGCCGCCAGGACACAATCGTGTCCGGCGATCGCGGCGATGTCGCGGTAGTCGCCGCCCTTGACCAGCACGTCGGGCCGGATGGCGCAGATTTCATCGCGCGGGGTGTCCCCTTCGAATGCCACCACCCAGTCGACGCTTTCCAAAGCAGCCAGCATGGCCATCCGATGGGCCAGCGGATTGACCGGACGGCCTGCCCCTTTCAGGCGCCGCACCGAGTCGTCGCCGTTGACCAGCACGATCAGGCGGTCGCCCAAGGCGCGGGCCTGTTCCAGATAATGCACATGGCCGGGATGCAGCAGGTCGAAACAGCCGTTGGTGACCACGATCCGTTCGCCGGCACGCCGCAACGGATCGAGCACGTCCAGCAATTCCGCGAGCTTAATCGCGCCGCGGCTCGGCGCCCGCTGACCGTGGATCGCGATGGCCAGTTCCTCCGGCGAGACCGCGGCCGTTCCGAGCTTTCCGACCACGATGCCGGCGGCCAGATTCGCCAGAGCCACGGCCTCCGGGAGCGGCCTGCCCGCGGCGAGCGCGGCGGCCAGCACCGAGATGACCGTATCGCCGGCACCGGTCACGTCATACACCTCTTTGGCATGCGCCGGAAGGTGCAGCGCGCCTCCCGCCGGTTCCAGAAGACTCATGCCATGCTCGCCCCGCGTGACCAGCAGGGCTCCGAGGTCCAGTCCTGCGATCAGCTCCAGACCTTTGCGTTCGATCGCCGCATCGTCCCGGCATGCGCCGACCACGGCTTCGAATTCGGCAAGGTTGGGCGTCAACAGGGAGGCGCCTCGATAACACTCGAAATCCCGTCCCTTGGGATCGACCAGAACCGGTATGCCGACGCAGCGTGCCGCTGCAATGAATTCATGAACCGAGGCAAGTGTGCCTTTCGCGTAGTCCGATAGGACGACCACACCCGCCTCGGCCAGCAACGCACGGAATCGCGCGACCAGGACGGCCGGATCGAGATGGCCGAATCCGCCCTCGAAATCCAGGCGAATGAGCTGCTGCTGCCGGCTGATGATGCGGAGTTTGGTGACTGTGGCGGCCGTGGGAACACGTTCGATGTGGCTGCGGATGCCCGCCGCGGTCAGGAGGCTCGCCAACACATCGGCGGCTTCGTCCTCGCCCGCGTAGCCCAGCAGATCGACCGTGCCGCCCAACGCCGCCAGATTGAGCGCCACGTTTCCCGCCCCGCCGATGCGTTCTTCCACATTCTCCACCCGAACGACCGGCACCGGGGCCTCCGGCGAGATGCGGGAGGTTCCGCCGAACCAGTAGCGGTCGAGCATGAGGTCTCCGACGACCACTACGCGGGCAAGGCTGAAGTCGGGGAGGATCATTGGACCGAGGGAACGAGACAGACGGTTAGGATACCATAGCGGCGATCCGGGATGCGGCGCCTGCCATGCCGGACAATCAGGCTGACAGCCGTCCCGTCAGGGTCTCCAATGCCGTCACCAACGCATCGATCATTTCCTCGCCCTGGGCGATGTGGCCGGAGTTCGGCAGTATCTTCAGCTCCGATCGCGGCAATGCCCGATGCAGCAACCAAGCCGCCTCGGGGGGACAGACCCGGTCCTGCCGGCCGTGCACGATGATCGCGGGAATATGGGCAATCTTCGGACAGTCTTCGAGAATCTGCCCTTCCCTGAGGAAATAGCGGGCGGCGGCGTAATGCAGTTCGATGCGGCACTGGGACAAGGCATCGACAGGCAGGGATTCGTCATCGGGAGGGTTGAATGCATCCCCCAGAGTGACGCGGGTGCTCCACAGCCACCATGCTCGCGCCATTCGCCGTTGTTCGAGTTCGTCGGCGCCGTTCACGCGGCGGCGGGCAGCCCCCACCGGGTTGGTCCGTTCCTTGGGACTGAAATTGTCGATGAACCGCTGCCAGTCTTCGGGATAGAACCGGCTGGCGCCGTCGCGGACGAACCAGTCCACATCGCGCTTGCGGGCCAGGAAGCTGCCGCGCAGAACCAAGCCGCTGACCCGTTCCGGATGAGCCTGGGCATAAAGCAATGCCAGCGCCGCCCCCCAGGAGCCGCCAAAAATCAGCCATTTCGGGATGTTCAGGCACGCCCGGATGGATTCCAGGTCGCCGAGCAGATGCCGGGTCGTGTTGTTCCGTAATCTACCGTGCGGAGTCGACCGCCCGCAGCCCCGTTGATCGACGAGTATCGCACGGTAACGCTCCGGGTCGAAAAACGAGCGATGATGGCTTCTGCAGCCGGAACCGGGTCCCCCATGCAGAAACACGGCAGGAATACCCTCGGGGTTGCCGCATTCCTCCACATAGACCGCATGCCCGTTCCCGACCCCGACATGATGGACGGAATAGGGCTCGATCGGCGGGTAAAGCGATTTCATTGAAAATTTGTCAACGAGCCGTTGTAAAGTATAACGGCCGGTAAAGAAAAAAAGGGGGATCCGCGATCCCCCTTTTTTCGGCCGGTGTCAGGCCTGATGAACTCTTCCGCTCATCAGAAGCCGATACCGACGTAGGCACCCGCGGTGTAGTTGTCCGTGTCGGTGCTGTTCAGGATGGTCTTGCCGCCGGCAGTCTTGACACTGTAGCCTACATCGCCGCCCGTAAAGGTGTAGCGGAAGTCGGCGCCGACCCACAGATTCTTGAAGATATTGTATTCGAGACCGGTACCCAACATCAGGCCGGGATTCAAGACGGTCACACCGCTGGACGGCGGGCTGATCACGTTCATGCTGAGGCCGAACGGTATGACCCAGGGACGGAAGTCCTTGATGCCGGTGTACTTCAACTTCGGCGAGGTATTGAGCGACAACATGGTGACCTGGGCCTGAGACCGGATGCCGCCGAGCTGGCTGCTCACGAAGGCGTTGTTGGCACTGCCGTAATTCTTATATTCCCACATCAGTTCGACATCAAGCGCCAGATCGTCGGAGATGCCGAAGGTATCGTCGCTCAGCCGGTGATCCAAACCCGCACCGACGTACCAGCCGGCCTTGTTGTCGCCGAAAGAGGACGGCGAAAGGAGGTTGTTGTTGACCAGCAGCTCGTTGGTGCGGGCATGGCTCATGGCCGCCCAGCCGCCGCGGAAGAAGGCCAAATCGTCCTTCTTCTCTTCGTGCTTGGCCAGTTCGGCAGTGCTCTGGTCCACCTTGGCCTGCTGGGCCTGCACTTGCTGGGCGGCCCGGCTGGCTTCGGACTTCGCCTCCGCGGTTTCGGCTTCGGTCTTTGCGCGCGATGCATCAAGTTCGGCACGCAGCGCCTGCATTTCCTGTTCCATCACCTGCAGCCTCCGCTCCAGCGAAGACTGTGCGGAAGAGGCATGCGAATGCGAAGCAGCCATGGAAACCTGAGGCGCGAGAGCGGCGGCGATCGAAGCGGTGAGCAGCGTGGTGATGCCGCCCGATTTCTTGATCTGATTCATGACAATCCCCTCGACAAAGTATTGTTTGGTTGGATAAAGCGTTGCTCCGGAGCAACAGTTAGTTGCTTGCCAAAAGGATGCTAGCAAAAAACCTGCACCGTAACAATTCTCCTTGTGCGATTTTGTTGATACAGGTCAGATTTGCCTCCCTAGGGACAGCGCCTCCATGACGTGGGAACGCGCGGCCTGTCCAGGCGGGACACCTTCCGACGCTCCCGTACGGTTACCTCGTCCGAGCAGTATAGAACATTCCTGCCGGCATGCTCTGTTAGGGAAACGAAACAGCCTGGTTTATAATGCACAGTTTGCCGTGTACGGACAGACGACCATTCGTCAAGAACGTCCGATACGCCTTGCGCTGCCCGGCCGCCGTAAGGCGACCCTTCCGGCGGCACGCGCTCACCCAGCGGTGTTGCACACGAAATACGCACAAGATACAACTCCTACAGATTCGAGAGGTCACATGGCTGTCAAGAACCGTCTCCACCGCAGCGAACTCGCGGTGCCAGGCAGCAATCCGCGCATGCTTGAAAAAGCGCCCGATGCGGGCGCCGACATCGTTTTTCTGGACCTGGAAGACGCGGTGGCGCCGGACGACAAGGCGCTGGCGCGCAAGAACATCATCGCCGCGCTCGATACTTACGATTGGTCCAAGTGCGCCGTTTCGATCCGCATCAATGGGCTGGACACTCATTACGCCTATCGCGACCTGGTCGATATCGTCGAAGCCTGCGGCGACAAACTCGATACCATTCTGATTCCCAAAGTGGGCTGCGCCGCGGACGTCTTGTTCGTCGCGACCATGCTGTCCCAAATCGAAGCATATAAAGGCTTCAAACCCATCAATATCCATGTACTGATCGAAACTGCGATGGGCATGGCCAACGTGGAAGAGATCGCCCGCACCTGTCCGGAACGCATGGAAGCCATGGTCTTCGGGGTGGCAGACTACGCCGCGTCGGTGCGCGCCCGCACCACCAACATCGGCGGCGCCAACCCTGATTACGGCATGCTGACCGACCCCGACGAGACCGGTGCTCGCGCCTATCACTGGGGCGACCAGTGGCATTTCGGCATTTCCCGCATGGTCGCGGCATGCCGCGCCTACGGGCTTCGTCCCATCGACGGTCCGTTCGGCGATTTCAGCGACCCGGAAGGCTTCCGCGCTGCCGCCCGCCGCGCCGCGGCCCTGGGCTGCGAAGGGAAGTGGGCCATCCATCCCTCTCAGGTCGCACTGTGCAACGAAATCTTCACTCCCACGGAACAGGAAGTCACCCGCGCCTACCGCATCCTGGAAGCCATGGAGCAGGCGGCGAAGGAAGGCAAGGGCGCGGTATCCCTGGACGGACGCCTGATCGATGCCGCTTCGATCCGCATGGCGGAGAACGTGGTGCGCCAGATGAACCAGATCGAGTCGCGCCGGAATGGTTGAGACCGCGAGCATGTCGCGCGCCGATGCAGACTTCAGTTGAACGAGGAGATCGTCCGTGAATATCCATGAATACCAGGCCAAGGAGTTGCTGAAAACCTATGGCGTACCCGTGCCCAACGGCGCCGTCGCCTATTCCGACGCCCAGGCCGCCAGCATCGCCGAGGAGCTCGGCGGCAGCCGCTGGGTCGTGAAGGCGCAGATCCACGCCGGCGGCCGCGGCAAGGCCGGCGGCGTCAAGGTCGCCGGTTCGGTCGAGGAAGTGCGCCAATATGCCGACGCCATGCTCGGCAGCCACCTCGTCACTCACCAGACCGGCCCGGAGGGGTCGCTGGTCCAGCGTCTGTGGGTGGAGCAGGCCAGCCACATCAAGAAAGAATACTACCTGGGGTTCGTGATCGACCGCGGCAGCCAGCGCATCACCCTGATCGCCTCCAGCGAAGGGGGCATGGAAATCGAGGAGGTTGCCAAGGAAGCCCCGCAAAAAATCGTCAAGGAAGTCGTCGATCCGGCGATCGGCCTGCTGGACTTCCAGTGCCGGAAGGTCGCCACGGCGATCGGCCTGAAGGGCAAGCTGATGCCCCAGGCCGTCAGGCTGATGAAGGCCATCTACCGCTGCATGCGCGACAAGGACGCGCTGCAGGCCGAGATCAACCCGCTGGCAGTGGTCGGCGAGAGCGATGAATCGCTGATGGTGCTGGATGCCAAGTTCAACTTCGATGACAACGCCCTCTATCGCCAGCGCACCATCACCGAAATGCGCGACCTGGCCGAAGAAGATCCGAAGGAGGTCGAAGCTTCCGGCCACGGCCTCAACTACATCGCCCTCGACGGCAACATCGGCTGCATCGTCAACGGCGCCGGGCTCGCCATGGCCTCACTGGACGCCATTACCCTGCACGGCGGCCGTCCGGCCAACTTCCTGGATGTCGGCGGCGGCGCCTCGCCGGAAAAGGTGACCAACGCCTGCCGCATCGTGCTGGAAGACCCCAACGTCAAATGCATCCTGGTGAACATCTTCGCCGGCATCAATCGCTGCGACTGGATCGCCAAGGGCCTGATCCAGGCCTGCGACAGCCTGCAGATCAAGGTGCCGCTGATCGTGCGCCTGGCCGGCACCAACGTCGACGAGGGCCGCAAGATCCTCGCCGAATCCGGCCTCTCCTTCATCACCGCGGAAAATCTGGATGACGCGGCGGCCAAGGCCGTCGCCATCGTCAAGGGACAACAGCCATGAGCGTATTCGTTAACAAGCACTCCAAGGTCATCTTCCAGGGCTTCACCGGCGAGCACGCCACCTTCCATGCCAAGGACGCGATGCGGATGGGCACCCAGGTGGTCGGCGGCGTCACCCCCGGCAAAGGCGGCACCCACCATCCCGACCCCGAACTCGCCCATCTGCCGGTATTCGATACCGTGGCCGAAGCCGTGGCCGCCACCGGTGCCGACGTCTCCGCCGTATTCGTGCCGCCCCCTTTCAACGCCGATGCGCTCATGGAGGCGATCGACGCCGGCATCAGAGTGGCCGTGACCATCGCCGACGGTATCCCGGTGCATGACATGATCCGCTTGCAACGCTATCGCGTGGGCAAGGACGCCATCGTGATCGGTCCGAATACCCCCGGCATCATCACGCCGGGCGAGTGCAAGGTGGGCATCATGCCCTCGCACATCTACAAGAAGGGCAAGGTCGGCATCGTGTCGCGCTCGGGCACGCTCAATTACGAGGCGACCGAGCAGATGGCCGCCCTGGGGCTCGGTATCACCACTTCGGTCGGTATCGGCGGCGACCCCATCAACGGCACCGACTTCGTCACCGTGCTGCGCGCCTTCGAGGCCGACCCGGAAACCGAAATCGTCGTCATGATCGGCGAAATCGGCGGTCCCCAGGAGGTCGCCGCCGCCCGCTGGGCCAAGGAGAACATGCGGAAGCCGGTCATCGGCTTCGTCGCCGGCCTTGCCGCTCCGGCGGGCCGCCGCATGGGCCACGCCGGCGCCATCATCTCCAGCGAGGCCGACACCGCCGGCGCCAAGATGGACGCGATGGAAGCACTGGGACTGTATGTCGCCCGCAACCCGGCTCAGATCGGCCAGACCGTGCTGCGTGCGGCCCAGGAGCACGGCATCAAGGTCTAGGCAACCCGCCATCCCGGGTCCGTAGCCCCGTGCCGCGGACCCTCTTGCCCGTTTCCCGCCATGCGACAACTGGACGCCAACCGAGTCGAACGACTCCTGAAAAGCGCAGAACCCAAACCGCTGCTGCTGGACGTGCGCGAACCGAACGAATTCGCCTATTGCCGCATCGAAGGCAGCCTGCACATCCCCATGGGCGAGATCGCATCGAGGCTCAATGAACTCGATCCCGACCGGGAGATCGTGGTCGTCTGCCACCACGGCATGCGCAGCTTCCAGGTCGCCCAATTCCTGGAAACCCAAGGCTTCGAACGAATCATCAATCTTTCCGGCGGCATCGACGCCTGGGCGCGCGAAGTGGATCCCGGCATGCCCAGATATTGAGATGATCGCTCTCATCCAGCGGGTGACCGAGGCCAGCGTCCGCGTCGACGGGGAAACCATCGGGGCCATCGGACGGGGCCTTCTGGCCCTGGTCGCCGTCGAGCGTGGCGACGGCGAACCCCAAGTCTCGCGCATGGCCGAGCGCCTGCTCGGCTACCGGCTATTCGCCGATGGCGAAAATCGCATGAACCTGAGCGTGGTCGAGACCGGCGGCGGCGTGCTGCTGGTCCCGCAGTTCACCCTGGCCGCCGATACCGCCAAGGGCATGCGCCCCAGCTTCACCCCGGCAGCCGATCCCGAAACCGGCCGGCGGCTGTTCGACGCCCTCGTGGAAGTCATCCGCAGCCGCCATTCCCCCCTCGCAACCGGCCGTTTCGGCGCCGACATGCAGGTCTCCCTCGTCAATGATGGCCCCGTGACCTTCCTCCTGCGCTGCCCGCCCGGCTGACTTCATGGGGGATAGTCCCCTTCCGCGGCGTTCGCTATGATCATTCACAGAGTGTACGGAGGTGGCGCCATGCAGCAGAAATTTCGTATCGAACGAATGGATCGGGAGCACTTGGAACTGGCCCTCGACTGGGCGGCGGCTGAAGGGTGGAATCCGGGCTTGCACGATGCTGCCTGCTTCTTTTCCACCGATGCCGAGGGATTTTTCATGGGATTTTTGGGCGACGAGCCGGTGGGAAGCATCAGCGCTGTCTCCTATCCCGACGACTTCGGCTTCATCGGGCTCTACATCGTCCGGCCGGAACATCGCGGCAAGGGCTTCGGCCTCAAGCTCTGGCACACGGCGGTCGACCATCTGGGAGAGCGCACGATCGGTCTGGACGGCGTGATCGAGCGGCAGTCCAGCTATGCCCGGTCGGGATTCGTGACTGCCCACCGCAATGTCCGTTTCGAATGGACCGGTCCCGCCGTCACCGAAACCGACCCCGCGGTACAGAGGCTGGACCCGGCAGATTTCGGCGAACTCCTGGCCTACGATGCCGCTCTTTTCCCCGGCATGCGGGACGACTTTCTGCGCGTCTGGATGGGCCAGCCAAGCGGCGTCGGGCTGACCTATCGTTCCGATGACGGCGGCATCGCGGGGTACGGCCTGCTGCGCCCTTGCCGCGTGGGCTACAAGCTCGGTCCGTGGTTCGCCGATACCGCCCGCATCGCCGAAGACCTGCTAAAGGCCTTCCGCCATCATGCGGGCGCGGCGCCTATTTTCATCGACGTGCCGGAGCCCAACACCGCCGCCCTGCGCCTGGCCACGGTCCACGGCATGCGGCGGGTGTTCGAGACCGCCCGCATGTATACCCCGCGAGCACCGGCCCTGCCGCTGGAGCGCACCTTCGGCATCACCACTTACGAGCTGGGCTAAGTGCGCCATAACATGCCGGCGCCCGCGACGCCAGTGCTTGGCGTCACAGGTGCTTCCCGGTAAACTCCGCCGCTTTTTTGCTGCCACCATGCAAATCGGACCCCATACCCTCAGCAGCCCGGTGATTCTTGCGCCCATGGCGGGCGTGACCGACCTCCCCTTCCGCAGTCTCTGCCGGCGATTCGGCGCGGGCCTTGCGGTTTCGGAGATGATGGCCGCGAGTCCCGCGCTGCGGAGCACCCGCAAGTCCCTGTTGCGACAGGACCACCGCGGAGAGCCCGGACCGGTCAGCGTGCAGGTCGTCGGCGCCGATCCCAAGGACATGGCCGAGGCGGCCCGCCGCAATGCCGACCTGGGTGCCGACATCATCGACATCAACATGGGGTGTCCGGCAAAAAAAGTCTGTAACGTCGCCGCCGGTTCGGCCCTGCTGCGCGACGAGAAGCGGGTGGCGAGCATACTCGAAGCGGTGGTCCAAGCCGTGCCGATTCCGGTCACGCTGAAGATCAGGACCGGCTGGGATCCGTCTTCCCGCAATGCGGTCACCATCGGCAAAATCGCGGAAAGCGCCGGAATCCAGGCGCTCACGGTCCACGGCCGGACCCGCGCCTGCGGCTTTGCGGGGGCAGCCGAATACTCTACAATTGCCCATGTTAAGAATGTCATCGGCATTCCGGTCATCGCCAACGGCGACATCGACTCCCCCGGAAAAGCCGAGGCCGTGCTCCGAGCGACCGGCGCGGACGCCGTGATGATCGGCCGCGGCGCTTGGGGACAACCCTGGCTGCTGCGGGAAATCGCTGCTGGGCTCAAGGATGGCCTCCCGCCCTCGCCCCCCACGCTCGACGAGATACGCCGCACCGTCCTCGGCCATCTCGAGGCGCTGTATTCCTTTTACGGGGAGTTGCAGGGGGTGCGCATCGCACGCAAACATATCGGCTGGTACGCCGCCCGCATGCCGGGTCTGGACGCTCAGCCGGTACGGGGGATTTTTTCCCTCGACAACGCCCGCCAGCAGCTCTCCGCTGTGGACGCCTTGTTGAAGTTTCAGTTCGAGAAGACCGCTGCATGAGACAGGATAATCGATTGCTTGAATCTTTCGAATCGCCGGCCATGGATCATTCCCACACGACCGTCGTACTCAGCGAGCAGGTGCGCGTGGCCTTGGTCAACTATTTGTCCCAACTGGATGGCATCAACGTGACCGACATGTATACCCTCGTCATGGCCGAGGTCGAACGGCCGCTCATCCGCACCGTCCTCGAGCACTGCTGTCACAACCAGACCCGCGCGGCCCAGGTTCTGGGCCTCAGCCGCAGCACGCTGCGCAAGAAGATGCAGCAGCACGGCATCGAATGAGCCTTATCTCCGCTTCTCCCATCGACGAACTCCAATGAACCATTCAATCGCCCGCGCCCTGGTCAGCGTTTCCGACAAGACCGGCTGCGTGGAGTTCTGCCGGCGCCTCGCTGCCGCAGGCGTCGAAATCATCTCGTCCGGCGGCACCGCCAGGCTGCTGGCCGAACACGGCATCCCGGCCATCGAAGTCGGCGACTATACCGGCTTTCCGGAAATGATGGATGGCCGGCTCAAGACCCTGCACCCCAAGGTGCATGGCGGCATCCTCGGCCGGCGCGGCCTCGACGAGGCGGTCATGGCCGAACACGGCATCCGCCCGATCGACCTGGTCGTGGTCAATCTCTATCCGTTCGAACAGACCGTCGCCAAGCCCGGTTGCGACCTGGAGACCGCCATCGAGAACATCGACATCGGCGGCCCGGCCCTGATCCGCGCGGCATCGAAGAATCACGCCTCGGTGGCGGTGGTCGTCGATCCCGCGGACTACGCCGCGGTGTCAGCCGAGCTGGAAGCCTCCGGCGGCGGCCTGTCGCACGCCACGCGCTTCGCCCTGGCGGCCAAGGCCTTCCGCCACACGGCCTGGTACGACTCGGCGATCGCCGATTACCTCGACCGCCGCAAGGGTGATGACGGCTTCGCCGATCCACTGCTGCTGCGCTTCCGCCGCGCCCAGTCGATGCGCTACGGGGAGAATCCACATCAACGCGCGGCGTTCTACGTCGAACCCGGCGCCCCCGCCGGCTGCATCGCCTCGGCCCGGCAACTTCAGGGCAAGGCGCTGTCATACAACAACATCGCCGACGCCGATGCCGCGCTGGAATGCATCAAGGGCTTCGCCGAGCTGCCGGCCTGCGTGATCGTCAAGCATGCCAACCCCTGCGGCGTCGCCGAAGGCCGCACCCAGCTCGAAGCCTACCACCTGGCCTACGCCACCGATCCGACCTCCGCCTTCGGCGGCATCATCGCCTTCAACCGTATCCTGGACGCCGAAACCGCCCGCGCCATTGTCGAGCGCCAGTTTGTCGAGGTGATCATCGCTCCCGCCGTCGCCGATGACGCCCTGCCCGTGCTGGCCGCCAAGCCCAACGTGCGGGTGCTGAGCGCCGGCGCTTGGCCAGCCGAGCCCCTGCCGGAGCTGGATTGCAAGCGCGTCGGCGGTGGCCTCCTGGTGCAGGACAAGGATATCGAACGGGTGACCGTCGACCGTTTCCGGGTGGTGAGCCGGCGCGCGCCGACTGAACAGGAACTGATCGACCTCCAGTTCGCCTGGCGGGTGGTCAAGTTCGTCAAGTCCAACGCCATCGTTTACTGCAAGGACCGCCGCACGATCGGCATCGGCGCCGGCCAGATGAGCCGCGTCTACTCTGCCCGCATCGCCGCGATCAAGGCGCAGGACGAGGGCCTGACCGTCGCCGGTTCGGTCGTCGCTTCCGACGCCTACTTCCCGTTCCGTGACGGCATCGATGCCGCCGCGGAGGCCGGCGTGACGGCGGTGATCCATCCCGGCGGTTCGATCAGGGACCCGGAAGTCATCGCCGCCGCCGACGAACACGGCATGGCGATGGTCTTCACCGGCATCCGCCATTTCCGCCACTAGAAGCGCGTGACGGCGCCGCTGGATTCGCTGCTCGCCGACGCCGACCTGTGCGTCAAATGCGGCCTGTGCTCGCCGCACTGCCCGACCTACCGGCAAACTTCCGACGAGAACGAATCGCCCCGTGGACGGATTGCCCTCATCCAGGGCTGGGCCGCCGGCCGGCTGCCGCTGACGGCGGCGCTGCGCGAACCGCTGGACGATTGCCTGCTGTGCCGCAATTGCGAAGCGGTGTGTCCTGCCAAGGTCCCCTACGGAAATCTCATGGACCGGTTCCGCGCCGAAACCGGCCAACGCCAAAAATCCCTGGCGGCACGCGCCATGTCGTCCGCACTGCGCAAGGCGCTGCGCAGTCCGGCGTTGTCGAGCCTGGGGCGCCGGGCGCTGGATGCCGCAGCGCAGCTGCCGGGCGGCTCCGCGTGGAAGCATCTCCCGCCCGCGGGAAATCCGGAAGACTGGTACGGAGACCACCCCGCCGCCGGAGAGTCTCTCAGCCATGTCGGCCTCTTCCTCGGGTGCACGGCGGCGGTGGCCGATGCCGCCACGGTGTCGGCGATACTCGAACTGCTGCCGAGACTGGGCGTCAGCGTCACCGTGCCGAAAAACCAGGCCTGCTGCGGCGCGATGGACCTGCATGCCGGCGATGCCGCAACGGCCCACGGACTGATGTCCCGCAACATCGAGGCCTTCGCGGGACAGCCGCTGGATGCGGTGATCGGCTTCGCCAGCGGCTGCAGCGCGACCCTGATGGAATACCGCCACCCTGCCGATACCGCGGGCGCCGAGTCACTGTCGGCCAAAGTTCAGGACATCGGCCGTTTTCTCGCCGAGCGCATTCCCGCAGAACGCTGGGCTCTTGCTCCGCTACGGGCCAGGATTCTGGTCCACAACCCTTGCTCGCTGCGCAACGTCTGCAAGAGCGAAGGCAAGGTGGAGGTGCTGCTGGGCAGAATTCCGGAAGCGGAGGTCATCACGCTGCCGGGCAAGGGACGCTGCTGCGGCGCCGCCGGCAGTTACATGATCGAACACCGGCGCATGGCCGAGGCCATCCGGACCGAGACGGTGGAGGCCATCCTCGCAGCAGCCCCGGATTACCTGGTGACCTCAAACATCGGCTGCGCGCTGCATCTGCGCGCCGGCTTGCAGGGCCGCGCCGACATCCCCGTGATCCACCCGGTCCAGTTGCTGGCGCGGCTCCAGCGCGTTTGATCCCCGCGAAAACGAAACGGGCGCCGAAAAGGCGCCCGTTTTTGCAAGCCGTTCTCGTCCAGCCTCAACGTCGCAGCTTGTAATTGCGGCCGTAAAAGATTTCCGCCATCTCCCGCTGGAGCTGCTTCTGCACCTGGGCGCGCTCCTCCGGAACAAGCTGGTCCTTGTCGGTTTCGAACAGGTAATTGTCGAGATTGAAGTCCTTCAGGATCATCTTGGTGTGGAAGATCTTCTCCTGATAGACGTTCACGTCGATCATCTGATAGCGATCCGCCGTGGCATCGGAGATATAGTTCTGGATCGAGGTGATGTCGTGGTCGATGTAATGCTTCTGGCCGCTGATGTCGCGGGTGAAGCCGCGCACCCGGTAGTCCATGATCACGATGTCGGACTCGAAGCTGTGGATCAGGTAGTTCAATGCCTTCAGCGGCGAGATGCGGCCACAGGTGGAGACGTCGATGTCGGCGCGGAAGGTGCTGATGCCGGCGTGCGGATGGCTCTCCGGATAAGTGTGCACCGTGATGTGGCTCTTGTTCAGATGCGCCACCACGGCTTCCGGCATCGGGCCGGGCGACTCGGAATTGGTCACCGCGGCGGGAGCCTCATGTCCTTCCGAGATCAGCATCGTCACGCTGGCGCCCTGCGGCTCGTAATCCTGGCGCGCGATGTTCAGAATCTCCGCGCCGATGATAGCGTTGACGTCGGTAAGGATCTGAGTCAGGCGCCTGGCGCTGTAGGCCTCATCGATGTATTCGATATAGCGGCGCTGGCCGGATTCCGACTTTGCGTAGCAAATGTCGTAGATGTTGAAGCTCAGCGATTTGGTCAGGTTATTGAACCCGTGTAATTGCAGCTTGTTGTCCATCAATTTTCGATATGACCCCGCCAGGAATATCTGCCACAAAAAATGAACGGGCGCCCGCGCCCGCCGAAAGTTTTCTGCGCCGCCCGTGCCTGACTAAACTTCGGCGATTTCGTAATCGTGGGTGATCTCCGCGGTTTTGCCCAGCATGATCGACGCCGAACAGTATTTTTCGGCCGACAGATCGATCGCCCGCTTCACCGCCTCCTCCCGTAGCCCCCTTCCCTTCACCACGAAATGGGCATGAATCCGCGTGAAAACCTTCGGATCGTTCTCCGCCCGGTCAGCTTCGAGATGGACCTCGCAATCGCGCACGTCATGCCGCCCTTTCTTCAGGATATGAACGACATCGAAGGCCGTGCAGCCGCCCATGCCGAGCAGCAGCATTTCCATGGGGCGCACACCCAGATTCCGACCCCCGCTCTCGGGCGGTCCGTCCATCAAGACGGCATGGCCGCTGCCGGATTCACCCAGAAAGGCCATGTTGTCGACCCATTTGATTCGTGCCTTCATCGCGATGGCGCTGCAGCGTATAAAGTTTCATAGAGTATCATAAACGGGAACGGAATAGACCCGTCGGCTAGCGCTTGGGATAACGGCGTTCCAGATCGTCAAGGTAGCGGTGGACGAAGTCCAGGCTGCCGGCCAGAAGCCCGGGCGCCCTGCGTTCCATGAAACCGGCGAGGGGAACGCCTATTGGGGGATAGAGAATCAGGATGCCGAGCACCCAGAACGGCGGCAGGCCCATGACGACCTCGCTCAAGAGTCCCCCTCCGAGCAGCATCCAGCCGATATCCCGTGGCAGTTTTCCGATCCGGCTCAACGCCTCATCCCGGTTCGTCGGCAGGAGGGCACTGGCGGGATGGGCGCTTTCATTGGGTTCTGCCGGCAGAGGAAGCGTTGCCTTCCGTGAAAACCCTCGTTTATCTTTCATGGTTAGCTCCAGAGCGTGAGGTGTCGGTCGAGTGTCCACCGGCATCGTTGCAGCCATGTGACACGCAACGGGACGAATCTCAGACGCCGCAACTTCTTTCTCACCCGGCAAAGCCATGGATACCGACACCTCACCCGTTCTGGAAGAGCTGATTCCAGGCTCGCGCAAACTGTACCTGACTTTCGGCGGCATGCAGGGCGCATTGGGGATTCCTCCCTTCGAGTTCTACCAGAGCTCCAGGATTCTGAACGAAAGCCGGGTGTTTTTCCGCGACCTGTCGCAAACCTGGTACCACGCCGGCCTGCCCGGCATCAGTTCGAACATCCCGGAAACGGCTCGATACATCGAGACCATCATCGACAAATCGTCGGCCGACGAAATCATCTACCTCGGCAACTCGATGGGCGGATACGCCGCCATCCTCTTCGCGGCGCTGATCGGACACGGCAGGGTCGTGAGTTTTTCGCCGCAGACCTTCATTTCGCCGTCCCAACGGCGGGCGGCCGGCGACCGGCGTTGGCGCTCGAAAGTACTCCGCACTTACGGCGCCGCGCTGTTCAAGCCCAAGTTTTTCGATCTCCGGGCAGTGATGGAAAAAGCCGGGGCGAACAACCCCATCGAGATTTTCGTCTCGTCCCTGGACGCGCTGGATCTCGTCCATGCCCGCAACCTGGAACGATTCCGCAACGTCCGCATCACCGTGCGCGATCTCGGCGGCCATAACCTGGTCAAGCACTTGCGGGACAGCGGAGAACTTCAACTCATCCTGCAAGGATGAGACCATTGGGGCCTTCGGAACGAACCATCCGACCAATCCGCTCCGGCTCGACCCGGGCGAATCCGATCCGCGACGAGGACGCAGATGACCATGCGCGCAGTGCTCTGGGTTGTGACGTTGTTTTGGATTCAGGCCGCCGCCGCGGCCCGGCTGGAATTGTTCTCGCCGGAGGGAACGGCCAAGGACGTGCGCCAGGTGACGGCGCGCTTCTCCGAAGCCATGGTCGCATTCGGCGACCCTCGCCTCACCGATCCGTTCACGGTCGATTGCCCGGCCAAGGGGCGCGGACGCTGGGCCGAACCGCGCACCTGGGTCTACGACTTCGAAGCCGACCTGCCCGCCGGCCTGTCCTGCCGCTTCCGGCCCAAGCCGCAGTTGAAGACATTGAGCGGAGCGGCGGTCGAACTCGCCAAGGAATACGGTTTCGACACCGGCGGGCCGGTGGTGACGGGCTCATTCCCGAACGAAGGCAGCGAAAGCGTCGACGAAAACCAGGTCTTCCTGCTGGCCGCCGCTGCCCCAGCCACGCCTGAAAGCATCGCCGCCCATACCCGCTGTCAGATCGAAGGCGTTGGCGAGGAGATCGGGGTCGATATCCTGAGCGGCGAGCGCCGCGATGCCGTGCTGGCGCAGCGCCGAAAACTGGGGTGGGGCTACACCGAGCTGCTGTGGCCGGACGCCGATTTCGACAGGCTCAAGCCGGAGGACATCCAAGCCGGCGAAGCGCGGCTTGCCCTGGTGCAATGTCGCCGGGCCATACCGCCGGAAACGGAAGTCCGCATCGTCTGGGGCAAGGGCATCGCCACGGCCGGCGGGATCGCGACGACCGAAGACCAGGTGTTGAGCTTCAAGGCCCGCCCGAGCTTCACCGCCCGTTTCAGCTGTGACCGCATCCATGCCGACGCGGACTGCATCCCCCTGCTGCCGATGGTCCTGCGCTTCGGTTCGCCCGTGCCGGCGGACCAGGCCGGCGCCGTGCGCCTGGTCGATGGCGCCGGCAAGGTCTACCCGGCGGATGGGCTCGACCCCGTCCGCAAGCCCTTCGTCGAGGAACTGAGCTGGAAAGGCCCCTTCCCCGAAAAGACGACTTTCCATATCGAATTGCCGTCCGGATTCGCCGACGATGCCGGGCGCCCGCTGGAAAACGCCAGCCGCTATCCGCTCGAGGTCAAGACCGACGACTATCCGCCGCTGGCGAAGTTCCCCGGCGAATTCGGCATCCTGGAGCTGAAGGAGGGCGGCGTCCTGCCCGTCACCGTGCGCCACATCGAGAATCCCGTTCCCGGCCAGCGCCTGGCCTCGGGCGGCCCGGCCATCCCTGGCAAGATGATGCGGGTCGCCTTGAGCGACCAGGACATCGCCGCCTGGATACGCAGGGTCCGCAAGGCCGCCGAACGGCGGGGCGAATCGATCCAGTCACCCAACGGCGAAACCGAATGGAAGGAACTCACCGGCACCGAATCGGTGTTCGCAGGTACCCAGGCGGATGCCTTCGAACTGCCGCGCGCCGAGGCGCAAAAAGAATTCGAAGTGCTCGGCATCCCGCTGGAAACCGCCGGCTTCTACGTGGTCGAGCTGGCCAGCCCTCGCCTGGGCGCGGCACTGCTGGGCGAGGACCGGCCCCGCTACGTGGCGACTTCCGCACTGGTCACCAATCTTTCGGTGCATTTCAAATGGGGCCGGGAATCGTCGCTGGTCTGGGTGACGAGCCTGGATTCGGCCCAGCCGGTGCCGAACGCCGACATCCGCATCAGCCGCTATTGCAAGGACGAAGTGTTCTGGCAAGGCCGGACCGATGCCAACGGCATGGCGCTGATCCAGGGCCAGGCCCTGCCCAAGCCATCGGATTCCGGCGAGAGCTGCGAGTGGGGCGAAGGGCCGCTCATGGTGAGCGCCCGGACCGAGGGCGACATGAGCTTCACCCTGAGCAGTTGGGCCAACGGCATTTCCCCGCAGAACTTCAACCTGCCGGTCGGCTTTTACGACAACCCGCAGATTGTCCACACCGTGCTGGACCGCAGCCTGTTCCGGGCCGGCGAGACCGTGTCCATGAAGCATTTCCTGCGCCTGCGGACGGCCCATGGCTTCGGCTTGCCGGAAAACCGCCCCGAGAAGATCAAGATCCGCCATGGCGGCAGCGGCCAGGAATACGAGCTGCCGACCGATTTCGACGCTCGAGGCATCGCCGAGAACATCTGGCCCATTCCCCCGGATGCCAAGCTCGGCAGTTACGAAATCACCTTCGCCTACGCCGACGGTACCGAAACCGCCACCTCGGGTGAATTCCGGGTCGAACAGTTCCGGGTGCCGACCATGCGCGCCGACATCCAGCCGCAGTCCGATGCCCTGGTCAATGTCAAGGAAGCCACGCTCGACCTCCATGTCAGCTATCTCTCCGGCGGCGGCGCGGCCAATGCGCCGGTCAAGGTCCGCACGATGGTCGAACCGCGCCAGGTGTCCTTCCCCGACTATCCGGATTTCGACTTCGAGGCGCGGAACATCGAGGAAGGACTGCGCGACGACGGCTACAGCGAGGAGGCCGAGGAAGCGCCGGGCGCCGGCGGGCCCGCCCAAGTGCTGCCGCTGAGCCTGGACAAGGGCGGCGCGGCGCGGGTGACGGTCCCCAACCTGCCGCGCCAGAACACGCCACAGGATCTGGTGGCCGAACTCGAATACCAGGATGCCAATGGCGAACTCCTGACCGTGGCGCGCCGGATTCCGCTGTGGCCGGCCAAGCTCAGCCTGGGGCTCAGGACCGAAGGCTGGGTGGCGACCAAGGACCGGCTGCGGTTCCAGGTGCTGGCGCTGGATCTGGCCGGGAAACCGGCGGCCGGTCGGGATATCCGGGTCGACTTGTACTCGCGCACCACCTACTCTCACCGCAAACGCCTGATCGGCGGCTTCTACGCCTACGAGGACAAGACCGAGGTCAAGCATATCGGCGCCGACTGCAACGGCAGGACCAACGACCAGGGGCTTCTTCTTTGCGTCCTAGCCCCCGGCGTTTCCGGCGAAATCCTGCTCAAGGCCACGGCCGGCGACGGCGCCGGCAACCAGGCCCTGGGAACGACCTCGGTCTGGATCGCCAGCGAAGACGAATGGTGGTTCGAGAACGACCCCAGCGACCGGATGGACGTGATCGCCGAAAAGCGCGCCTACGAACTGGGCGACAAGGCCCGGTTCCAGGTGCGCATGCCGTTCCGCGAAGCCACGGCTCTGGTGACGGTCGAACGCGAAGGCATCGTCGACAGCTTCATCACCCGTTTGTCCGGGCGCTCGCCGGTGGTCGAGGTGCCGATCAAGGACGCCTATGCGCCCAACGTGTTCGTCTCGGTGCTGGCGGTGCGCGGCCGGGTGGGGCCAGTCCAGACCTGGATCGCTGACATGGCCCGCCAATTCAAGCTGCCCTGGCAGCCCGACGGCGGCAAGGCCACGGCGATGGTCGACCTGAGCAAGCCGGCCTACCGCATGGGGCTGGCCCAGATCGACGTGGGCTGGGCGCCCAACCGGCTGGATGTCAAGGTCCAGGCCGACCGCGAAACCTACAAGGTACGCGAAACCGCCAAGGTCAAGGTCGCGGTCCGGCGCGCCACCGGCGGCGCGCCGGCCGAGGCGGAGATCGCCCTGGCCGCGGTGGACGAGGGCCTGCTGGAACTCAGGCCCAACGATAGCTGGAACCTGCTGGACAAGATGATGGGCCGGCGCGGCATCGAGGTGCTCACCTCCACCGCGCAGATGCAAGTCATCGGCAAGCGACACTACGGCCGCAAGGCGGTGCCGCACGGCGGCGGCGGCGGGCGCCAGGCGGCGCGCGAGCTGTTCGACACCCTGCTGCTTTGGCAAGGCCGGGTGCCGCTGGACGCCAAGGGCGAAGCCGAGATCGAGGTGCCGCTCAACGACTCGCTCACCGCCTTCCGGCTGGTGGCGGTCGCCAACGCCGGCAGCGGGTTGTTCGGCACCGGCAAGACCTCGATCCGCACGACCCAGGACCTGATGCTCTATTCCGGCCTGCCGCCGATGGTGCGCGAAGGGGACCGTTTCCGTGCCATCTTCAACGTACGCAACGCCACCGACCGGAAAGTCACCGGCCTGCTCACCGCGATGCTGACGCCGAAAGGCGCGGCGGGCCAGGCGCTTCCGCCCCAACCGTTCGAGCTCGAGGCCGGCACGGCAGGCGACTTCTCCTGGGACGTCAACGTGCCGGTCGACGTCGCAGGGCTGGACTGGGAGATCGCCGCCGTGGAAAACGGCGGGGTCGCCACCGACCGGCTGAAAACCTCGCAGCAGGTCCAGCCGGCGGTGCCGGTCCAGGTGTTCCAGGCGACGTTGACCCGGATCGACAAGCCGCTCTCGCTCGCCGTGCAGCGTCCCGAGGACGCCGCGCCGGGGCGCGGCGGCGTGCGCGTCTCGCTGCGGGCCCAGCTGGGCGACGGCCTCGGCGGTGTGATCGACTACATGAGCCACTACCCCTATTCCTGCCTGGAGCAGAAGGTTTCCAAGGCCGTCGCGCTACGCGACGAGGGCCTATGGAACAAGATCGTCGCCGACCTGCCTGCTTATCAGGACAGCGACGGCCTGTTCCGCTATTTCCCGAGCGACAACATCAAAGGCAGCGACATCCTGACTGCCTACGTCCTGGCGATCGCGCAGGAAGCCGGCTGGGAGCTGCCCGAGAATGCCCTGGGCCGGGCCAAGGACGCGTTGAAAGGCTTCGTCGAAGGGCGCGTGCTGCGCGACTCCGCCCTGCCCACCGCCGATCTCTCCCTTCGCAAGCTGGCGGCCGTCGAAGCCCTGGCCCGCTATGAAGAGGCGACGCCGGAGCTTCTGGACAGCATCCGTATCGAGCCCAAGCTCTGGCCGACCTCGGCGGTACTGGACTGGCTGTCGGTATTGCAGCGGATCGAAGCCATTCCCGATCGCCGCGCCAAGCTCAAGGACGCCGAACAGACGCTCCGAACCCGCCTGAACTTCCAGGGTACCACCCTGAACTTCTCCAGCGAGAAGAGCGATGCCCTGTGGTGGCTGATGATCTCCCCCGACCTCAACGCCGTGCGGGCGGTGCTGGACGTGATGGAACTGCCTGGCTGGCGCGAGGACGTGTCGCGGCTGGTCACCGGCGCGCTGGGCCGCCAGACCAAGGGGCGCTGGAATACCACCACGGCCAACGCCTGGGGCCGGCTGGCGATGGAAAAGTTCAGCGAGACTTACGAAGCGGTGCCGGTCACCGGCTACACCGAGGCGAATCTCGGCGCGGTGAAGAAAGGCATGCAGTGGACCGAGGAAACCCGGCGCAGCGCTTTGAACCTGCCCTGGCCCGACGGCCCCGGCACGCTGGAAGTGCGCCATCAGGGCACGGGCAAACCCTGGGCCATCGTCCAGAGCCGCGCCGCGATCCCGCTGAAGGAACCGCTGTTCACCGGCTTCTCGATCAAGCGAACGGTCACCCCGGTCGAACGGAAGCAGCCCGGCGCCTGGAACCGTGGCGACGTGGCCCGCATCACACTGGAACTCGACGCCCAGTCCGACATGAGCTGGGTGGTGGTGGACGACCCCATCCCCGCCGGCGCCAGCATCCTCGGCGGCGGCCTGGGACGCGACGCCGCCCTGCTGACCCAAGGCGAACAGCAGACCGGCTGGGCCTGGCCCATCTACGAGGAGCGCCGCTTCGACGCCTACCGCGCCTATTACGACTATGTGCCGAAGGGGCGCTGGAGCGTCGAATATACCGTGCGCTACAACAACCCCGGCAGCTTCGAACTGCCGCCCACGCGAGTCGAGGCCATGTATGCGCCGGAGATGTTCGGGGAGCTGCCGAATAAGGTGCTGGAAATCAGTGGAACACCTTGAGCCGTTAAGGCAAAAAAACTCAGACGGACTTGTGGATCGAAATCTGCCGGCCCCTTGGCACGGGTATTCGCTTAGTCGGCATATTGCGGATGGGCGATTATCCCCGCATCACGGTGACTATTGGCGTAAGACGATATCGGGGAGTTGACACCGGCAAGCGAAGACCAGGATACTATTTTTCGTCGTTTATTTACTTCAGGAGAGCAACCTAATGATTCGGATGATATTTATAGGAGCAATGAGTGTTTTATCGGCGTGCGCCGTCGGGGAAAGAATCAACACCGCGGTCACAGGACACACCACGCAATGTATCGATGGCGTCGAATATGTGCAGTTCGCCAGCGGCGCTTCGGTGGCATATAGCCCTGATGGAAAGGTCAAGGCCTGCCGCAATTGATCGGCACTCGACCCCCGCATGAGTAGAACCCGCCTTGCTCGTCCGGCGGGTTCTTGCTTCGACGGTGCACCACGCCGGTCCGATGATGGCGAAGCGTAATCGGACCTGCCTAGCGTTCAGCCGAATGGGACGCAGGCTGGCTTACACCGCCAGCCTCAACGGGGCATCGCGTTATAGATGCTCTGATCGAGAGTTCGGCGCATTTGAGTCCTTATCAATGCGTCTTCTTCATCCTGGGTGGGTTTGCCGCAGTTCGCTTTTTCTCCCAGTTCCGCCTCTTTAGCAAGTTCCTTGTTTTGCCAATACAGGTTGGAAGCCTTCATCTTCCCGCCACATCGCTCCGGCACGACCATGCCGATGGTGAAGCCGTCACATACTCCGTTGGCCGATATTTTGCCCGTAGCCGGGCAAGGATGTGAGTTTAGAAAGGCTTGGGTTTCTCGCTCTTTCAAAGCATTGGCAGCCTGTATGTCCATTTCGGATTTCTGTGGCTGTTCGGCACAACCGAGCAATAGCGAAAATCCCAAGACCGCCATCCCATTCTTGACATTGCCCGTGAAACCGCACCGTCCATCCATTAGGACCCTCCAGTAGATTGCTGCGATTACAAACCGATAACGAATCTCTAGTCCATAGTCCGCGATTGGGTCGAGGTAACGGGCGCAATCCCGTTACCTCGACCCAATCGCGAGCTGGGGGCAAGAACCCCCGGTTACCCAATGAGGGCGGCATATTGGCTCATTGGTTTGCCGCCCATGGATAAAGGCGACGAATGAATATTGTCAGGGCTATAGCAATAGCTACGGCGACCAAGGAGCCAATGATAAACACCCCCCAATCGTTGGGCTGAAGTACGCCCAATGTGACAATCAGTAACGGTATCGGCAAATCGAGGAAGTGAGTGAAAGCTGGCACGTTTTCAGGGCGACAGGATGCACTGAGGGTACGAAGCGCATCAATCGCGAACGATGCGCTTACCTTCGTTCAGCGCATCCTACCTACCGCGATAAATGCAACGGCCAATTTTTTCTTCAGCGATTTTTCAGCCTCCCAACCCCTCCCCTCTCGCCAGCTTCGGCAAACTCCCATCCAATCCCATCGCATACCGCATCACCAGCTTCTTGGCGGGGGTGATCCGTTCGGCCAAGCCGAGGCCGAGATTGCGGACGAAGCGCAGCGGGACGTTGGCGTTGCCGAAGGCGCGGTAGAAGAAGTCCATGGCGGTCATCATCAGCAGGTTGCTGTTGCGGCGCATGCCTTCGTATTCGCGCAACACGGTGCTGGAGCCGATGTCGCGGCCGGCGCGCTTGGCCTTGGCGAGCACTTCGGCCAGGGCGGCGGCGTCGAGCAGGCCGATGTTGACGCCCTGGCCCGCGAGGGGATGGATCATGTGGGCGGCATCGCCCACCAGGACCGCGCCCTCCTTGTAGTAGCGAAGAGCGTGCTGGCGGCGGAGCGGGAAGAAGCCGCGGCTGACGATGCCCTTGATTTCTCCCAGTTCGGCGGGAAATTCCCGGCTCAATTCGCCCAGCAGGGCTTCGTCGGGGAGGGAGAGCAGCCATTTCACCCGTTCGGGCGCCTCGTACCAGACCAGGGAGGCGTTGCGCCCATCGAGCGGCAGGAAAGCCTGGGGCCCGTGCGGGGTGAAGCGCTGCCAGGTGATGTCCTGCTGCGGATAGGCGGTTTCGACGGTGAGCACCAGGGCATGGTGCTCGTAGTCCCAGCTGCTGACGCCCATGCCGGCGGCCTGCCGGGCCTGGGACTGGCCGCCGTCCGCCGCGACCAGCAGCCGCGCTTCGATCACGCGGCCGTCCTCCAGTTCGATGCGCGAGCCTTGCGAGCCATAGTCGATCTTGCGAGTCTTGGTCGGACAGAGGAAATCGACGCCGGACAACGCCGGGAGCCGGTCCATCAGGGCGAGCTGGAGCACACGGTTTTCGACGATATAGCCGAGCACCTCCTCGTGGATGTCCTCGCTGGCGAACAGCACGTCGCCACGGTCCTCCCAGACCCGCATCCGCCGGAACGGACAGCAGCGGCGGGCAACGACGCCGGCCCAGGCGCCGACCGAGTTGAGGATGCTGACCGAGGCGATGCTCACTGCGGAAACCCGCAGGTCGTGCGGCTGCTCGGGCGAAAACGCGGGCGGCAGCGCCCCCTCGATCAGGGCAACGCGCAGCCCGGTCCCTTCCAGCGCGCAGGCCAGCGTCGCGCCTACCATCCCGCCGCCTACGATGGCGATATCGTATTGTTCTGACATGCTCATTTCTCTCCCGCTGGCGGAAAACCGTTTCAGCGCTTGTGGTTGACCCGGTCGAACTCGGCGAGAAAGTTCCTGACCCTTTCTTCGATCGCGGCCTTCGACTGTTCCACCAGGGTGGACTGATCGCCGGGTGTGGCGAAAATGAAGTTGCTTTCCCACAGCAGCGCATCGACGTGCTGGGGCACTTCCAGCGGGCTCTTGTCCTTGCCGCCGGACTCGGGATAGAGTTCGGATGACCAGTTCACCGCGTGGGCGTAGTGGGCCAGCCCCTGGACTTCGGCTGAAATCGCCGCGGGCTGGGCGCCGGCCGGCGTCGCCGCCAGGTCGACGACGAGCAGCAGCCGGCCCGACATATGCGGCAGGAAATGCATGTCGAACGAGCTCTTGGCGATCTGGAACGGAATCTTGTGTTCCGCCATCAGGTTGCCGATATCGGCGTTCACGGCGGTGCAGATGGCCTTGACCGCCGGATTTTCCGCTTCTTCCACGGGGCAGTAGAAGATGATTCCCGGCCAGCCTTTCAGACGCTCCAGGTTGGTCTGTTTCATGTGCTCGAGAACCTTTTGCTTCACCGCCGGGGAAATCGAGGCCGTGTCCGGCGAAAAGGTTTGCGGCTGAGCCGGTTCGGGCTCGGCTCGACTGCTGCCCCATCCGAGCATCAACAGCATCGCCGCCGCGATTTTCAGCCGGGACGCGGCCCCTTCCGATCCATTCTTTGGTACGTTCATATACGATTCTCCTCTTTCGACTTTCGTTGTGATGCGCTTAAGACGCCTGCGGCCTCATGGTGCATCATGGTACTACCGCGCCGAAAATGTGCGAAATGCCGTACACGGCGCGGGCACATCCATTCTTTTGTGGAATCCGCCGATGAGCCATGAACTCCGACTCTCCCAGCCCGGCCTGCTGCGCACGCAGTGCCTGATCGACGGCCAATGGGTTGGTGCCGACAGCTCAATGACTTTTCCCGTTACCAACCCGGCCACAGGCGATATTCTGGCCCGCGTTCCTGCCATGGGTACGGCTGAAACCTTGCGGGCCATCGCCGCCGCCCAGAACGCCTGGGCCGGCTGGCGCGGCAAGACCGCCAAGGAGCGTGCCGCCGTGCTGCGCCGCTGGTACGAGCTGATCCTGAGCCTTACCGACGACCTCGGCCGCATCATCACCGCGGAACAAGGCAAGCCGCTGGCCGAGGCGCGTAACGAGATCGTCTATGCCGCCGGCTTCGTCGAATGGTTCGCGGAGGAAGCCCGGCGCGCCTACGGCGAAACCATCCCCTCGCCGGTGGCCGACAAACGGCTGCTGGCCATCCGCCAGCCCATCGGCGTGTGCGCAGCCATCACGCCGTGGAATTTCCCGGCGGCGATGATCACCCGCAAGATCGCGCCGGCCCTGGCCGCCGGCTGCACCGTGGTGGTCAAGCCCGCCGAGCAGACGCCGCTGACCGCCCTCGCCCTGGCCGAGCTGGCGGTACAGGCCGGCTTTCCGCCGGGCGTCGTCAACCTCGTGACCGGCGATCCGGCAACGATCGGTGGCGAACTGACCTCCAGCCCGCAAGTCCGCAAACTCTCCTTTACCGGCTCGACCGAGGTCGGACGCCTCTTGATGGCGCAATGCGCCGAGACGGTGAAGAAGGTCTCGCTGGAGCTGGGCGGCAACGCGCCCTTCATCGTGTTCGAGGACGCCGATCTGGACGCGGCGGTCGAGGGCGCGTTGCTGTCGAAATATCGCAACGCCGGCCAGACCTGCGTCTGCACCAACCGTTTCCTGATCCACGATTCGATCTACGACGCCTTCGCCGAACGCCTCGCGGCCAAAGTGCGCACGCTCAAGGTCGGCAACGGCATGGACGAAGGCGTCGTCCAAGGGCCGCTCATCGACGTCAGCGCGGTGGCCAAGGTGGAGCACCACATCGCCGATGCGCTGGACAAAGGCGCCCGGGTGCTGGCCGGCGGCGAGCGCCACGAGCTGGGCGGACGGTTTTTCCAGCCTACGGTGCTTGCGGAAGTCACGCCGGAGATGCTGTGCACTCGCGAGGAAACCTTCGGGCCGGTGGCGCCATTGCTGCGCTTTGGTTCCGAAGACGAAGCCTTAGCGATCGCCAACGCCACCGAATACGGCCTCGCCGCTTATTTTTACACCCGCGACCTGGCCCGCGCTTTCCGCGTCGGCGAAGCGCTGGAATACGGCATGGTCGGCGTCAACACCGGCATGTTGTCCTATGACGTCGCGCCTTTCGGCGGGGTCAAGCAGTCCGGCATCGGCCGCGAGGGTTCGCGCCACGGCATCGACGAATACCTGGAACTCAAATACCTTTGCCTGGGCGGGATGGGCCCGCCGGCTTGAGCCCCGCCGGCAGGATTCGGATTCCGATCATCTCTATTGCGCGCCCGGCCGTATTTCCGGCCCGGCCCGCGCGATAGAATCGCGCCTTTATTGGCAAAGAGAAACCACGGCATGGCTGCGGACCCGGACTCCTTTCCCCCGAACACAGACCCAGGCCCCGTCCGCCTGCGCGAGATTCCCTACAACTACACTTCCTTGTCCGACCGCGAGATCGTCATCCGCTTGCTCGGCGAGGCGATGTGGCAGGTGCTCGACGGCCTGCGCACCGAGCGCGTGACCGGCCGCTCGGCGCGCATGCTGTACGAGGTGCTCGGCGACATCTGGGCGGTGCAGCGCAATCCCTACCTGGAAGACGACCTGCTCGACAACACCGGCCGCCGGCGGGCGCTGCTGGAGGCGCTGCGCCATCGCCTGCGCCAGATGGACCAGCGCCGCGCCGAGATCGAGAGCGATCAACCAGAGCGCGCCGCCCGGGTCGCGCTGCTGATCCAGGCGGCGCATCAGGCGGTGGATGCCTTCCAGGCCCGCTTCGAGCACACCCGGGAACTGCGCCGCCGGGCGCTGACCCTGCTGTCTCGCCACACCCGCAAGGACAACATCTGCTTCGACGGCTACGCCCGCGTCACCCACGTCACCGACGCCACCGACTGGCGCGTGGAATACCCGTTCGTCGTGCTCTACCCCTGCAGCGAGGAGGAAGTCGGCCACCTGGTGCGCGACTGCATCGAGCTGGGCCTGACCATCATCCCCCGCGGCGGCGGCACCGGCTACACCGGCGGCGCGGTGCCCCTGACCCCGCTGTCCGCCGTGATCAACACCGAGAAGCTGCTGGCGCTGGGGCCGGTGGAACGCGATGCCCGGCTGCCCGGCGTGGATCAGCCCTGCGCGACGATTTTCACCGGCGCCGGCGTGGTGACGCGGCAGGTGATGGATGCGGCTGAACAGGCCGGCCTGGTGTTCGCCTGCGATCCGACTTCGGCGGACGCCTCCTGCATCGGCGGCAACGTCGCCATGAACGCCGGCGGCAAGAAAGCGGTGCTGTGGGGTACGGCGCTGGACAACCTGGCCTCCTGGCGCATGGTCACGCCGGACGGCAACTGGCTGGAGGTCGAGCGGCTGAACCATAACCTCGGCAAGATCCACGACCAGGACGAAGCGCGGTTCCGGCTCAAGCGCTACGACGCCGACGGCCACCGACTTTTGGGCGAGGAAATCCTCTCGCTCCCCGGCGACCGCTTCCGCAAGACCGGCCTGGGCAAGGACGTGACCGACAAGTTCCTCGGCGGCCTGCCCGGCATCCAAAAGGAAGGCTGCGACGGCATCATCACCTCGGCGCGCTGGATCCTGCACGAGATGCCGCCCTATGCCCGCACCTTCTGCCTGGAGTTCTTCGGCCAGGTGCGCGAAGCCGTGCCGGCCATCGTCGAAATCCAGGACTACCTCGGGCGCCTGCCCAAGACCGGCGGCGCCCGCGTGATGCTGGCCGGGCTGGAGCACCTGGACGAACGCTACGTCAAGGCCGTGGGTTACGCCACCAAGGCCCGCCGCCACGGCCGCCCCAAGATGGTGCTGTTCGGGGACATCGTCGGCGACGACGACGATGCTGTGGCCCAAGCCGCCTCGCAAGTGGTGAGGCTATGCAACGCGCGGGGCGCGGAAGGCTTCATCGCCGTCAGCCCCGAGGCCCGCCGCAAGTTCTGGCTGGACCGCGCCCGCACCGCGGCGATCTCCAAGCACACCAACGCCTTCAAGATCAACGAGGACGTGGTGATCCCGCTGCCACGCATGGGAGACTACTGCGACGGCATCGAGCGCATCAACATCGAGCTGTCGCTGCGCAACAAGCTCAAGCTGTGCGATGCGCTGGCGGAATTCCTCGGCGGCGACCTGCCGCTGCGCGCCTACGAGGACGGCATCAACAAAATGGAACTGATCGGCGACCGCCGGGCGCTGGCGCTGGATGCCGTGGCGGCGGTGCACGAACGCTGGCAATGGATACTGGACCACCTGGACCTGCCGCTGGACCAGGCCGAGGCGCAGTTCGCCAGTCTCGGCATCGAAGCCGGCGAACTGACCAACCGGGCCGAGCGGCCTACCCTGTTTCACCGGGTCCAGGACCACTCGGTACGCGTCTCCTGGAAGCACGAATTGCTGCCGCGCCTCAAAAGCATCTTCGAGGGCGACAACTTCCGCCCCGTCGTCGAGCGGATCGAGGCGGTGCACAAGGCCGTCCTGCGTGGCCGGGTCTTCGTCGCCCTGCACATGCACGCGGGGGATGGCAACGTGCACACCAATTTGCCGGTCAACTCCGACCATTACGAGATGCTGCAAGAGGCCAACGCCGCCGTCGCCCGCATCATGGCGCTGGCGCGCTCGCTGGGCGGAGTGATTTCCGGCGAGCACGGTATCGGCATCACCAAGTACGAATTCCTGACCGAAGAGGAAGTGGCGCCGTTCCATGCCTACAAGGCCCGAGTCGATCCCGAAGGCCGCTTCAACCAGGGCAAGCTGATGCCTGGAGCCGACCTCCGCGCCGCCTACACGCCCTCGTTCAGCCTGATGGGTTTCGAGTCGCTCATCATGCAGCAGAGCGACATCGGCGCCATCGCCGATTCGGTGAAGGACTGCCTGCGCTGCGGCAAATGCAAGCCGGTCTGCTCCACCCACGTGCCGCAGGCCAACCTGCCCTATTCGCCACGCAACAAGATCCTCGCCACCTCGCTCCTCATCGAAGCCTTTCTGTACGAGGAACAGACCCGCCGCGGCATCTCCATCACCCACTGGAAGGAATTCGAGGACGTCGCCGACCACTGCACCGTCTGCCACAAATGCTACAACCCCTGCCCGGTCGACATCGATTTCGGCCAGGTGTCGATGAACATGCGCAACCTGCTGCGCAAGATGGGCAAGCAGAGCTTCAACCCGGCCAAGACCGCGGCCCTGGCCTTCCTCAACGTCACCCGCCCCAATGCGATCAAGGCCTTGCGCACCACCATGATCGAATGGGGCTACCGCGGCCAGCGCTTGGGTCATCTGCTGCTCAGACCCTGGGGCCACGCCCAGACCCGCCGGCCGCCGGCCTCGCTGGGCAAACCGAAAGTCACCGAACAGGTGATCCACTTCATCAACAAGAAAATGCCGGGCCAGTTACCAGCCAAGACCGCGCGCGCCTTGCTCGACATCGAGGACAACCAGGTCGTGCCGGTGATCCGCGATCCCCGCAAGACTGCGGTGGATTCCGAAGCCGTGTTCTATTTTCCAGGCTGCGGCTCGGAGCGGCTGTTCTCGCAAGTGGGGCTCGCCACCCAGGCCATGCTGTACGAGATCGGCGTGCAGACCGTGTTGCCGCCCGGTTACCTGTGCTGCGGTTTTCCCCAGCGCGCCGCCGGCCAGTTCGACAAGGCCGAGAAGATCACCACCGACAACCGGGTGCTGTTCCACCGGGTCGCCAACACCCTCAACTACCTCGACATCAAGACGGTGATCGTGAGCTGCGGCACCTGCCTGGACCAGCTCGCCTCCTACGAATTCGACCGCATCTTCCCCGGCAGCCGGGTGCTCGACATCCACGAATACCTGCTGGAAAAAGGCGTGAAACTCGAAGGCGTGAACGGCGCCCGCTACCTGTACCACGATCCCTGCCACAGCCCGATGAAGCAGCAGGACCCGCTCAAGACCGTCAATGCCCTGATCGCCACCGCCGACGGCAGCCGGATCGCCAAATCCGAGCGCTGCTGCGGCGAATCCGGCACCCTCGCCATCGCCCGCCCCGACATCTCCACCCAGGTCCGCTTCCGCAAAGAGGCCGAACTGAAGGCCGATGCGGCCAGGGTAAGAGCGGACGGCTTCGACGGCCCGGTCAAGGTGCTCACCTCCTGCCCTTCCTGCCTGCAGGGACTACAGCGCTACCGGGAGGATGTCGACAAGCTCGACGCCGATTACATCGTGGTGGAAATCGCCCGGCATGTACTCGGTGAGAACTGGATGAAGGCTTATGTGGAGCGGGCGGTCAAGGGAGGGATCGAGCGGGTTTTGGTATAGGAACCGTGTCTCCATGACCCGTCTGCCCCCTCGTGCGCGCCCTTTGCTCATGTCCTTGGCCCTTTCAACCGGAGCTTTCCCCATGGCCCATGGCACGAATTCACCCTCCGATCTGGAAACCGCCGTTTGTGGCATCGTGCGGGAACCCCTGGCGTTCTGGCAGTTCCGGCGGGCGGCCGGCGCGCCGGATGCCCGCCGCGTCCGGTCGATCCGCGGCATCGAGCGGCTGTCGTTCAGCACCGGCGACGGCCGCGTGCTGGGCGGCTACCGGCTGCGGGCGGCCGATCCCAGGGGCTATCTGCTGGTGGCGCAGGGCAATGCCATGCTGGCCGATCAGATCATGGGTGCGCTGGAATTTTTCCGTGATTCGGGCCTCGATGTATACGTTTACGACTACCGGGGCTACGGGCTTTCCGAGGGAAAGAGCCGGCTCAAGGCCATCGTGTCCGATTACCGAGAGATCGTCGCGGCGCTGAATGCCAAGGGCTATGCCCACCGCTACCTGTACGGCATGTCCATGGGCGGCGTCGTCCTGGCCAATGCCGTCGGCGCGGGCGGGGAATACGATGCGCTGGTGGTGGACTCCTCTCCCAGCCGGATTTCCCGTCTGGGCTGCCCGGAGGACTACGATCCGGTGCGCAAGCTCCCGCAGGACGGAACCAAGCTCATGCTCATCGTCGGCCTGCGCGACCGCGTCGTGATGCCCTGGGAAATGGATGAACTGGCCAGACTCGTGCAGGAGCGCGGCGGCCTCGTCGTCAAATCCCCCGAATTCTCCCATCCATTGCAGGACATCGATCCGGCGATTCGCCGGCGCCGCTTTCAAGCGGTCGCCGATTTTCTCGCGCGATGAATCCGCTCGCCCGGCTGCCCTTGCCTGTTGTGGCCGTGCTCCGCCTGCACGGGACCCGGCCCGGCAAATCCGGTCCCCGCGAAGGCGAGCCCTATGCCTCGGTCTACGTGGTCAACCAGGGCAAGATGGCGAGAATCAGGCCCTATGCCGCTCGGGCGAAACCCAAACGAAACTGCCCGCCGTTGCACATTTGACGCGCCATCAGAACATTTCGGCGTTGATCAGGAAATGCGCCCCGATACTCGCCAGATAGCCCAGAACGATCGCGGGCGCCCATTTCAGGTGCGTGACGAAGGTATAGACGCCCTTGGCCTGCCCCATCAGGGCCACACCCGCCGCGGAACCGACGGAAAGCAGGCTGCCGCCGACACCGGCGGTGAGCGTCACCAGCAGCCACTGGCCCGTGGACATCTCCGGGTGCATGGAGAGGATCGCGAACATCACCGGGATGTTGTCGACCAGCGCGGAAATGATGCCGACGAGCGTATTCGCCGAGGTCGCTCCGAGATCGCCGTACAGGAAATCGGACAGATGGTGCAGATAGCCGATGAAATTCAGTCCTCCCACGCACAAGACCACCCCGTAGAAGAACAGCAAGGTGTCCCACTCCATGCGGGCGAGATGGTGGAAGACGTCGAAACGGAACGTGCTTTCCGGCTCCTCCGCCGTCACGGCCTCGCCCGCCATCGGATCGATGCCGACTTCGGGTTCGTCGCTGTGGGTCACGTGGAGGAAATAGCCGAACAGCTGCAGGTAGGTCAGTCCGGCCATCATGCCGACCGCGGCCGGCAGCTGCAGCCCGTTCTGAAAACCGACGGCGGTCAGCACGGTCAGCAGGAACAGCAGCACGATCCGCTTGGCGCCGCGGCGCATGGTGACCTTGGCCACGAGCGGCGCCGGCCGCCCTTTCGGCACGGCGAAATGCATCAGTCCGGCCGGAATGATGAAATTCACCACCGACGGGACGAACAGCTTGAAGAAGGTCCAGAACTCCACGATGCCCTTCTGCCACACCATCAGGGTGGTGATGTCGCCGAACGGACAGAATGCGCCGCCGGCATTCGCCGCCACGACCGTGTTGACGCAGGAAAGACCCACGAATTTCGGATTGTCCTTGCCCACTGCCATGACCACTGCACACATCAGCATGGCCGTGGTCATGTTGTTGGAGACGGAGGAGATGAAGAAGGCCAGCACACCGGTCACCCAAAACAGCTTGCGGTAGCCGAAACCCCGGTTGACCAGCCAGGACCGCAGGCTGTCGAAAACCCGCCGTTCCTCCATGGCGTTGATATAGGCGATGGAAACGATCAGGAACAGCAGCAGTTCGCCGTAATCCAGCACATCGTGGCGAATGGCCGCTTCGGCTACGTCGGACATGCCCTCGCCTTTGTAGACGACGGCGATGGCCACCCAGATCAGCGCCGCCGCCGCCATCATGGGCTTGGACTTGCGCAGCTCGAGTACCTCCTCGAGCACCACGAAGACATAGGCGATGCCGAACAACGCCAACGCGAGGTAACCCACGGCATGGCCGCTCAGGTCCAGGGAGCGGGGCAAACCGGGCATGGCCGACGCCGCCAGAGGCGTCATGGCCAGCCCCGCCGCGGCCAAGGCTCGAAACGGAATGATCCTCGAACAATTCATGCTGTCTCCACTTGCGGCGACACACCGCGCAAAAACCACGTATGGTAGTCAATTTTCTAGCGGAAGATACCGGCGGTAGACATCTTTCAGCAAGATCGGAGCGAGCAGTGTCGTAAGCGCGATGACGATGATCAGGGCGGCGTAGGTTTCGTTGTCCAGAATGCCCGAGGTGCGCCCGAGTTCCGCGAAGACGAGGCCGACCTCGCCCCGGGGAATCATGGCGATGCCTATGGCGAAGCGCTCCCTCCACGGTCCCCTGAGCAAGAGGGCGCCCAGAAGCTTCCCCGATATCGCTGCGGCGAACAGGCTGAGGGACAGCGACCAGATGAACGGCGAACCCCAATCCACCGCGCGAAGGTTCAGCGACAGCCCGACCATGACGAAGAAGATCGGCACGAACAGATGGATGATGGGGCGCATCTGATCCTCGATGCGTCCGGCGAAATCCGTGTCGTGATGCAAGGCCAAGCCGAAAGGAAGAAAGAAGCGCCGCGACAGGGCCAGTCCCGCGGCGAACCCGCCCAGCAGCTCCGGTGCGCCCATGGCATGCGCCAGCCAGGCGAAGAACAGCACCAAAGACACAATCAGTGTCGGAATCAGGCCATCGGTCCGGCTGATCCGGGCAAACTGGCGGATCGCCAGCGAAATCAGCCTGGCGAACAGCGGCGCCAGCACGAAGAACACACCGATGAAAGCCATGACACGGACCGCATTGGCCGGATCGACGCTGCCGGCCAGCGAGAATTCATACAGCAGCGCCAGCAGAATCACGCCCAGAATGTCGTCGATGACGGCGGCGCCCAGCACCACCTGGGCCTCCCTGCCATGGCGGCGCTGCAGATCGGTCAGCACGCGAACGGTAATGCCGATGCTCGTCGCCGTCAGCGTACCGCCGACGAAGAAAGCCTCCAACAGGCTGAAACCGAACGCCAAGTATCCGATGCCGGCGCCGAAGGCGAAAGGGAGGACGAAACCGCTGACCGCGACGAACAGTGCCCGCCCTCCCGTCCTGGCGAGCTGCCGGATGTCGGTTTCCAAGCCGACTTCGAACAGCAGCAGAATGATGCCGATTTCCGCCAAGAGCCCGATCACGGGACTGGCTTCCAGCCAACCCAAAAGGCTCGGGCCGAGGATCACACCGGCCAGGAGTTCGCCCACCACGGACGGACTGCGCAGGCGCGCGAACAGCTCGGCAAATAACCGGGCGGTCAGCAAAATGACCATCAATTGGAAAAAAAACTGATGAACCGCCTGGCTTTCCATGATCGCCTCCTTAATAGAAATTCGCCCGCTCCCCCTGCGCACCAGCCGCGCTCGCGCGATCGGCTACGCAGGGGGTCCCCAATCATCACGGGGAATCGGCGAATCAGCAAACCATGGACGCGAGAATGGGTGAACTCTGCGAAGTGGGGACCTCCACGGACGCCGTCAGGCAGGGGGAGTCCGCTGATAAAGCCAGGTCTCCGTCAAAGCGCCGAAACCGTCACGGAGGAAACAGCGCAAGTCCATGGGCTCGCCTCCGTCGCTGAGCAGGTCGAAGTTGCAGCGCCAGGTCGCCGTTCCTTTGACCGGGCGGGCAGCGGCCCTCTCGAGGCGGACACCACTGGTTCGGACGGGTGTTCGGGACTCCAATAGGTTTCGATGTTGTCGAAGGTCAAGTCAGAGGTGGGCCTTTCCACCCGTTGAACGGCACCCCCGCCCCAGGCTCCGACGGACGCCACCCCCTCCGGCATGTCGTCTGCTGGACCTCGATAGGGCTCTCGCGACAGCCTCATCGCCTCCAAGCCTTGCTGAACGGCAGGGCCGTCGAAGCGCCGCTCATTCAGATTCCGTCCTGCCACTCGATCCGTTCTTCCCCTTTCGGCTGGTCAATGACGTCATGGCCGTAGCCAACCCCATCCGCCTGCCCGACGCTGGCGACCAACGACACCCCTGCCGAATCCCCTAGTTCGGGCAACAGGATCAGCAAGGGCGACGCGGCCAGGAAGACCAGAGCCGCCTGTCCCACCCCAACGTTCAGCAAGGCACTCCTCGTCGGCAGCAGAAGCGACGCGGAGCGGTCCGCGGCCGGCGCGCCGGCGACCGCCCTCCAGGGCTTGGAATCCAGCCACTCCAAAACCCCGGCCACGCCGAGCATCAGCCCCAATCCGGCGAGGTTCACCCAGGCGACATCGAACGCGTCCCGGCCGCTCCAGTCGAGCGCCATCCCCGCGAGGTAAGAAAGTGCCATGGAGAAAAGGAACAGTGGCAGCGATTGCCGGCCCATTCGCGCGATCCAACGCGGCAGGGACGAGTCCAGCCGATGGGCTTTCCAGGACGACAACCGGTTCATCAAATAGGCCAGCGCCAGAAAATGCGCCAAGCGCAGCAGTCCCAAATGGCTCTTGTCCACCCAGGGCTCCAGGTGGGCGCGTACAGCGCCCAGGAACGCCACCCTTTGATAGGTCGGCTCATGGCCAAGCGGAATGGAAACCAGCACGAAGGCCAGACACAGCGCGGTCAGTCCCCGGCTGGCACGCGGCACCCGAAGCCACCCGGCCCCGAACCCGAAGCCGGTGAAAAACAGCAATTGCCAGGCGAAGGGATTGAAGAACCAGGGGCGGTCGCCGGCAGGCTCGGCCGGCAGCTCCCACCCGAAATGCCAGGCGCCCAGGTAAACGAGCAGGGAAACTCCCAGCCCCAGGGCGGCATGCCTCTGCGACAGGCTCCATGCCAGAGGCACCCAGAGCAGGATCACGAAGTACATCGGCAGGATGTCGAAGAAATTGGGAACGTAGCGGAGGCTGAACAGCGCGGCGATCGCCTCGGGCGTACTCTCGAAAAAATACCGCAGGTACAGGCGGTGGATGTAATCCTCCCCGCCCAGCCATCGGTTGCCGAATGCGCAGATCGCCGCCAGGACGAAAAACAGGGCGAGGTGCGAAACGTAAATCTGGCCGCAGCGGCGCAGGATACGCAGCGTCCCCAGCCACATTCCGGCCCTATCGAAGCATCGACCATAGGCCAGCGCCGCGGCGAACCCGGAGAGAAAGACGAAGATTTCCGCGGCATCGCTGAATCCGAACCGGGAGGGGGTGTAGAAATACAGGGGGTTGAAGGGGATGTGGTTGACGAAAATGATCATCAGCGCCACACCCCGGAAAAAGTCGAGCCGGACGTTGCGCGAAGGCACGGTGGAATTCGGCGTTCCCATGATTGACCCCATTCGGCGTGGCCCCGCTGGATGCCGGCCTCCGACGGCACGGATTGCCGATTCGAGGAAGTATCGTGCAGACTGCTACGATCCCGACGAATCGCCCTACGCGGCGCCAAGCTTGTCGTTAACCGTCGGAGTTTAGAGAAGAAAGCTTTCATGAACCTTTCATACCCCGGTGAAAACCGATGAGGATTCTGCTCGTCGAAGACGACGAAACCCTGGCCGACGGCCTGTCGCGCAGCCTGGCCGAGGACGGCTTCGACCTCACCGTTGCCGCGACGGGAGCCTACGCCGACAGCGCCCTGCGCACCCAGGACTACGATCTGGTCATTCTCGACCTCGGCCTGCCCGACATCGACGGGAAAGAAGTCCTCAGGCAGTTGCGGGCCAGAAAATCGCCGGTGCCAGTCCTCATCCTGACGGCCCGTGACAGGCTGGACGACCGGATCGGCGGTCTGGAGCTGGGCGCCGACGATTACATGACCAAGCCTTTCGAGCTGAGGGAACTGGAGGCGCGGGTGCGGGCACTGATCCGGCGCAGCCATGGCGGCTTCAGTCACGACATCGTGTGCGGCCCGCTCGTTCTCAATACGCTCGACCGCCAGCTCCATGTGAATGGCGAACCGCTGCTGTTGCCTTCCCGCGAATATGGCGTGCTGGAGGCTCTGCTGCTGCAGGCGGGCCGGGTGGTCAGCAAGGACCGGATCGCCCTGCGTCTGGCGAGCGGAGCGGACGAACTGGCGGACAACGCGATCGAAGTCTATGTGCACCGTCTGCGCCGCCGCCTCGACGATCTCGGCATCCGCATCAGGACGGTGCGCGGCCTCGGCTACCTGCTGGAGCGGCCCGCCGATGAATAAGCCGCACAGCCTGCGGACCCAGCTGCTGCTGCGGTTGACGCTGCCCCTGGCTTTCGTCGTGATGCTCGATGCGGCGGTGTCGTATGTCGTCGCCCTGCACTACGCGGATCTGGCCTACGACCGCTGGCTCCTGGACTCCGCCCGCTCGCTCGCCCAGCAGGTCAAGGGACAGAAGGACAAAATCACCATCGACCTTCCTCCGATTGCCGTCGAAATGTTCCGCTGGGACGACATGGACAAGACCTTCTTCAAGGTCGAGTCGCTCGGCGGGGGATTCATGGCGGGCGACAAAGCCCTGCCCAGCCCCTCGATACCGCCGGAGGAACGGGACCTTGCGTATTTTTCGGACGGCGAAATCGGGGGCAAGCCGATCAGGATCGTGTCGGTGCTGACGGCTCCGACGGCGGCATCCGGGGAAGTGCTGGTTTCGGTGGCGGAGACCCTGAACAAGCGCCGCGGCATGATGAGCGAGATTCTCCTCGCGGTGGTGCTGCCCCAAATCCTGCTGGTACTGGTCACCGGCATTCACATTTGGACGGGCGTCAACCGGGGGCTCCACCCGCTGCGCAACCTGGCACGCATCATCGCCGGGCGGTCCGCCCGGGACCTCGATCCCATCCCGGACACCGATGTTCCGCTCGAGGTGCGCTCCCTCACCCATACCATCAACGACCTCCTGCAACGCCTTGCAGCGTCCATGGCGACTCAGCGGCGTTTCATCGAAAACGCCGCCCACCAGCTTCGCACCCCCTTGGCCGGCCTCAAGATCCAGGCGGAGCGGATTCTACGCACGCAAGACCCGGAAACGATGAGGCCGGCGCTGATCCACATCAAGACCTCCGCCGACCGGGTCGCCCATCTCAGCTCCCAACTGCTGGTACTGGCCCGCTCCGAGGCCGTGATGCAGGACCGCCGGGAGTTCGCGCCGGTGGACTTGTGCGCGCTGGTGCGCGAAGGCTGCATGGACTGGGTACCCAAGGCGCTGGAACGGCATATGGAACTGGAACTCCGCGCGCCGGACGAGGCCATTTTCATCGCCGGCAACGCGCTTCTCCTGCGCGAACTCCTCAACAATCTGCTGGACAACGCCCTCCGTTATGGGAGACCAGGTGGTCAGATCGCCGTGAAACTCGATGGCCCGTCACCAACAGCTCTCATCGTCGACGACGACGGCCCCGGCATTCAGCCGACCGAAGCGGACAAGGTCATCGAGCGGTTTTACCGCATACCCGGAAGCCCCGGCGACGGATGCGGCCTGGGCCTTGCGATCGTCAAGGAAATCGCCGACCTGCACGGCGCCCGGCTGCGTATCTCCCGCTCATGTTTCGACAGCGGCACACGCATCGAAATCGCATTCGGACGGCAACCGGAGGAAGACCGGGGCCGTCGCTGAAAGGTATCTGAAAGCTTCCGCGCATAGCATGGGCAACCCCTGTGCTTCCCAAGTTTTCCCATGCCTTTTCCATCCCGGCTCGCAGTGTTCGGTTTCCTGTGCCTTGCCGCCTGTGAACAAAATGGTATCGAGCCGATTGAGCGTTCCCGGCCAAGTCCGTCATCACCGGCTGACCTACGGAAACATCCCGGACCGGTCACGGTTTCGCTGAGGCCGGAATCCCTACCCTATCTCACCATCCAGGCGATCCATCCGGACGCCTTCGACGCCTCGATTTCAGCTCCCGCCAGGGTCGATTTTCGCACCCAAGCCGTTTCGGCCGCGGGCACGATCGTCCCCGGCCGGGTCACCAAGGTACATGCGCAGATCGGCGAGCGCATCAGGGCCGGTGCGCCGCTGGCCACGCTGGTCAGCGCCGACGCCGCCCAGATGCGCTCGGATTTCTCCCGGGCCGAGGCCGAGCTGAGCCGTGCCGAAGACAGGCGCCGGCGCCAGGAGGAAATGGCCCGCCGCGGCGTCGGCCTGGAGGTCGAACGGATGGAAGCCGAGACGGAGTACCGCCAGGCCCGCACCGAATACGAGCGCAGCCGCGACCTCCTGCACCTCATCGGGGATGGCCGCGGGGGCGAGGTCGTCGTCCGGGCGCCGATGGACAGCGTGGTTCTGAAGGCCCACGTCTCCGTAGGTGCCGCGGTGGGGCCGGGGTCACCCCTGTTCGACCTCGGCGAGCCTTCCGCCGCCTGGATCGTGGCCGACGTGTTCGAAAACGACCTCCTGCTGGTGGAAGTCGGGGCCAAGGCTTCGATCGAACTCGCTTCGCTGCCCAACGCCATTTCCGGCCATGTAGTGGCCGAGAGCGCCGCCATCCAGAACGAACTCCGGCGCGCCTCGGTGTTCATCGAGCCGGACGACCCCGCGGTTCCGCTGAGACCTGGCATGTACGCGAGAGTATCGATCACCGTGTCGGAGCCCGGCCGGATCGTCCTGCCCACCTCGGCCGTGCTGATAAAAGACGGGCGGGAAACCTTCGTTTATGTGGAGAAGGAACCGGGAATCTTCGAAGCCCGCCCGGTGCGGGCGGGGCAGTCGCGGGCCGGCATGACCCCCATCCTTCAGGGACTGTCCGGGGGCGAACGCGTGGTGGTGAAAGGCGCCCTGCTCCTGGACGGCGAAGCCGCAATGCTCTTGTAAGGGTGCGATCATGCTGAGGCTGCTGATCGAGCATTGCGTACACCGGCGTTTCGCGACCATCGTGGTGAGCGCGGTGATCGCCGTGTACGGGGTTCTTGCCTACCTCGAAACCCCGATCGAAGCCTACCCCGATGTCACCAACACCCAGGTGACCGTCATCAGCCTGATGCCCGGATATGCGCCGGAAGAAGTCGAACGGCAGGTCACCATCCCTCTGGAGCGAGTGCTGAGCGGCACCCCCGACATGCTGCAGATGCGCAGCCAGAGCCTGTTCGGCCTGTCCCTGATCACCATCACCTTCCAGGATGACATCGACAGTTTCCGGTCGAGAACGCTGATTTCCGAGCGGATGGCCGGCGCCGAGCTGCCCGAAGGGGTCACGCCCGTGCTCGCTCCGGATTACACGCCTCTGGGGGCAATCTACAGGTTCGTGATGGTGAGCGACCGCCATACGCTTTACGACCTGCGGTCCGAAATGGAATGGAACGTGTCCCGCGCGCTGCGCCAAGTCCAAGGCGTCGCCGACGTATTGACCTTCGGTGGATACTACAAGGAATTCCATGTCGAAACCGATCCGGTGCGGCTGGAGTCCTTCGGACTGACCCTGGAAGACGTCAACCATGCGATCGCTCGGTCCAACCGGAATGTAGGCGCGGGATTCCTGCGTCATGGCGACCAGCAGATGCTGGTGAGAGGCGTGGGCAACCTCGCCTCGGCCGAGGACGTGAAACGGATCGTGCTCAAGAGCGCCGGCGGCACGCCGGTCACCGTCGGCGACGTCGCGCGTCTGGTCCAGGCGTACACGCCCCGCCAGGGGGCCGTGGGCCTGGACCACCGGAAAGAGGCCGTGGAGGGCATCGTGCTGCTGCGGCGGGGGCAGAACCCCTCGAAAGTGCTGGAAGCCGTCCACCGGAAGGTGGAGGAGCTGAACAGCCGGATCCTCCCCGCCGGCGCGAGGATAGAACCCTTCCTCGATCGGACCGAACTGGTCGACAACACCCTGCACACGGTCTACGACAACCTGTTGCATGGGTTTTTGCTGGTGGTGGCCGTGGTCTGGCTGTTTCTGCGCAGCATCCGCGGTTCTCTCATCGTCGCGCTGATCATTCCGTTGTCCCTCCTTGCGGCTTTCTCCGGGCTCTATCAGCTCGGCCTCCCGGCCAATCTCATTTCCATGGGGGCGATCGATTTCGGAATCATCCTCGATGGCGCAGTGGTGCTGGTGGAAAACGTGATTCACCTTGCCACCTGCCGGCGTCCGGAAAGCCGGCGCGAGATGCTGCGCCTGATCATCACCGCGGCGCTCGAAGTGGCCAAACCGACATTCTTCGCGATGCTGATCATCATCGCCGCGCTCATCCCGGTATATACGCTGGAGCGCGTCGAAGGCCGCATCTTCCGCCCGCTGGCCTTCACATACAGCTTCGCTCTCGCCGGCGGTCTGGCATTCGCGCTGACCCTGGTGCCGGCGCTGTGCGCCGCCTTCATCCGGCCACGCCACGCCGTGATCGAGGAACCGGCGTTCCTGGCTTCCCTGCGCCGGGTTTACGGACACGTCTTGAAACTGGCACTGGAGCGGCGCGGCGGAACCCTGGCCGTGGCGTTCCTGCTGCTGTTCGCCGGCGGCGCCGCGGGAACCCGGCTCGGAAGCGAATTCCTGCCCGAGCTGGACGAAGGCGACGTTCATTTGTTCGTCGAGATGCCGGCGAGCATCGCCCTGGCCAAGGGACAGGAGGTCCTGCTCGACATGCGCGAGCGCCTGCTCGGGTTTCCCGAGGTCAAGAGCATTCTCAGCCAGCAGGGCCGTTCCGAGGATGGCACCGACAACGAAGGAGTGAACATGAGTGAAACCTTCGTCCACCTGAAGCCTCGGGCGCAATGGCGCGCAGGGCTGGAGAAGGCCCGGCTGGTCGATGAGATGCGAGACTCCCTCGCCGCGATCCCCGGCGTACGCTTCCATTTTTCCCAACCCATCAAGGACGCCGTCGAGGAGGCCGTCAGCGGCGTCCGCGGAAAGGTCGTGCTCAAGATCTACGGCGCCGACCTGGAAAAGATGCGCGTCACCCTGGAACAGGCAAAGGCGGTGCTGAAAGACATCCCCGGGGTCATCGACCTGGACCTTTACCGGGATTCGGTGGTGCCGCAGCTCCAGTTGAAGCTGGACCGGTCGGCCCTGGCCCGGCACGGAATCGACGTCGATGCGGCCCAGACCGCCATCGAAACCGGCCTGGCTGGCAAGATCGTCACAGAACTCTGGGAGGGTGAACGCCCCGTGCCGGTGCGGGTGATCCTCCCCGGCGCCGAACGCGGCGACATGGAGCGCATCGCGAACCTGATGCTTCCCACCCCGGGAGGCGCACGGATTCCGCTGCGGGAGGTCGCCGACCTGCGCATCGAGCGTGGCCGGACCGCCTTCGAAAGGGAGGCGAACCGGCGGTTCCTGGCGCTCAAATTCAATATCGAAGGCCGCGATCTCGGATCGGTGGTGCGCGACGCGGCGATCGCGGTCGAATCCGCCGTCGACGTGCCGGAAGGCCACTTCCTGGTCTGGGGCGGCGAATTCGAGAACCAGCAGCGGGCGATGACGCGCTTGGCCGTCGCCGTCCCCGTGGCGGTTCTGGTCGTCTTCGCGCTTCTCTACGGCGCCTTGCAATCCGCCCGTAGCGCCCTCGCCATCCTGGCATGCGTGCCTTTCGCCCTGGTCGGCGGCGTATTCATCCTGCTGTGGAGCGGGATACCTCTGTCGGTAAGCGCCGCCATCGGCTTCATCGCCTTGCTGGGCCAGGTTTCGCTGATGGGACTCCTGGTCCTGAGCGCCGCCGAACAGTGTCGTCGCCAGGGCATGCCCCTGTTCGACGCCATCCGGGAGGGAGCGGTGGAGCGGCTTCGTCCGGTGCTGATGGCATCGCTGCTCGCGCTGCTCGGCCTGCTTCCCATGGCGCTGTCCACCGGCATCGGCAGTGAAACCCAGCGCCCCTTCGCCATGGTCATCGTCGGCGGCATGTTCACGACGTTCTTCGTGGCGATGTTCGTCCTGCCGGTGCTCTATTCCTTCATCACGCCCAAACTGCTGCTGTCGCCCGAAACGGCCGACGAACTGCTCGAACGATGATCCAGGCAAACCCCCGTATCCGCCTTTTCCGGGCATTCAAATGCCTGCTCCCGTTATGCCTCGCACTGAATCTCGAAGGCACCGCGCTTGCCGGAACGACAGCGGAATCTCTGCCGCAGGCCGTGACCATCAAGCAGCTGCTGGAAGTCGCGAGACGACACAGCCCCCGTTATGCGGCCTTGAGGCAAGCGGTCGAGCTTTCCAAGGCCGAAATCGCGGCGGCGGACGTCCTGCCGAATCCAAGAGTCAATTTCGGGAACTACAGCCTCTTGAGCGCCAACAACACGATGTACGACGGCAAGGTGCAACGCGAAGTCGTCCTGGAAGTCCCCGTGCTCATCTCCGGCCAGCATGGCGCCAGGGTCGAAGCCGCGGAAAAACAGGTGCAAGCCATTGAAGCCACGGTCCAGGCCGAGTTCGCTGGCCTGGTACACGAGCTGTGGCGCACGTTCATCAAGCTGCTGGCAGGCCAGCAGCGGGTCGCCGTATGGGAAGAAACCAGCACCAACATGGAGCGCCTCGCCGCGCTCGTCGCCGGGCGGGAGGAATCCGGCAGCGCCAGCCGGTACGACGTGCTGCGCATGGAAATCGAAGCCAAGGACGTCCGGGCGAAACTGGAAACCGCCCGTAACGACCTGCAGGGAACGGTGGAAGAACTGGGGTTGATGCTCGGTCTGCCGGACTGGAAACCGCAGGCATTGGGAAACTTCGCGCCGCTGGGCGTCTCGGCCGATCCGAACAAAGCCTGGGCGGACGCAGAGCGGATCAACCCCGAAATCGAAACGGTGCGCCGCGGAGAAACCGCCGCCGAGGCCCGCCTGGAAAAAGCCAAGGCCGAGCGCTGGCCGGTTCCCTCGATCCAGTTCGGTTCGGCGTTTACCGACCAGCCGTACGGGCATGCCTTCTTCGGCGGCTTTTCCGTCGAGATTCCCCTGTTCGACCGCAACCAGGGCGGAATGGCCAGAGCATCGGCGGAAAAGCAGTCGGCGATCCTCGAACGCGAGTTCGTGACTTCCCGAGTCCATGTTGCGCTCGATCGCGCCACCGGCCTGCTCGCACGCAGGCGCGAAACGCGGGCGCGGTTCGAGCGCGAGGTCATCGCCAAGCTGCCCGCCCTCAAGGAAATGGGGGAAGCCGCTTACAGGCTCGGTAAAGGCACGTTGCTCGAACTGCTGGACTCCACGCGCTCCAGAACGGAGATACGCCTCACCCACCTGGAGCTCATCGAGCTCGAACTGGAAGCGGAGCTCGAAACGCTGAGAGCCTCGGGACTGCTGGTCAGCCGGGCCGAAACCGGTTGACCGCCGGTTCGGTGGATCGCCTGCTTGTACCCGGGCAACGCCGATATTCCCACCCACTGGGCGGCACCCGGTTCAACCAACCCGGCTCCCACTGATGCTCATTCCTGACGAGAGCATGGAGAACAACTAACATTAAATTATACCCGTCGCTTACGATATAATGGATCATGCATTCCAAATTCGGCTTTCTGAGCTACGAAATCAGTCATTGCATCCGTCAGCGCTTTAACAAGGCAGCCGAAGGCATCGGCCTGACCCATGCCCAGTGGCGAGCCTTGGTGCATTTATCCAAGCACGAAAATTGCCGCCAGATCGATCTGGCCGAGATCCTGGAAATCAAGCCCATTACCCTGGCCCGGCAGATCGACCTGCTGGAGGCGGTGGGTTTGGTTCGACGCAACAAGGATGCCGAAGACCGGCGCGCTTACCGGCTGGAGCTGTTGCCCAAGGCCCATGCCGTCATGCAGGAACTCTGGTCCATCGCCGATGGGGTGGAGGCGCAGGTGCTTAGCGCCCTGTCGGCCCGGGAACAAGAAACGCTCACGGCATTGCTGGAGCGCGTCAAACACCACATCACCACCGTTTCGCCTCCGGACAACAGCCAGCCCGATGATTAGTCCACCATAGTCTCACACGATACCCCCGATGCGCCGCCATGGGTTTGGCGGCGTGTTCTCCCGTTTCGTGTCACTCCGGCGCGGCGTCGCCTCGATGATCGCGCCTTCGTACTCATCAGGAAATTCATGCTCTTCTCATCGAAAAAACAGGATTGGCTCGGCAATGTCCGAAGTGACGTGCTGGCCGGTACGGTCGTCGCTCTCGCCTTGATTCCCGAAGCCATCGCTTTTTCCATCATCGCCGGCGTCGATCCGAAAGTCGGACTGTATGCCTCGTTCTGCATCGCCGTCGTCACGGCCTTCGTCGGCGGCCGCCCCGGCATGATCTCGGCGGCCACCGGCGCCATGGCCTTGCTGATGGTGACCCTGGTCAAGGATCACGGTTTGCAGTATTTGCTGGCGGCGACGCTGTTGACGGGCGTTTTGCAGATCATCGCGGGCTACCTGAAGCTCGGCAACCTGATGAGTTTCGTGTCGCGCTCGGTAGTGACCGGCTTCGTGAATGCGTTGGCCATCTTGATCTTCATGGCGCAGCTGCCGGAATTGACTGGCGTTTCCTGGCAGGTTTATGCGATGACCGCGGCGGGTCTTGCGATCATCTATCTATTTCCCCATGTGCCGCTGATCGGTAAGTCCCTCCCATCACCCCTGGTCTGCATCATCACCTTGACCGGTGTAGCCGTCTATCTGCACCTGGATGTCCATACCGTCGGCGACATGGGCCAGTTGCCGGATACGCTGCCGATGTTCCTGTGGCCCGACGTACCCCTGAATAGGGAGACCCTGAAAATCATCCTGCCGTATTCCGTGCCACTGGCGGTCGTCGGACTGCTGGAGTCTTTGATGACCGCGACCATCATCGACGACCTGACCGATACCACGAGCGACAAGAACCGTGAATGCAAGGGCCAGGGTCTGGCCAACATCGTGGCGGGGCTGCTCGGCGGCATGGCCGGCTGCGCGATGATCGGCCAGTCGGTGATCAACATCAAATCCGGCGGCCGCGGACGCCTGTCGACCCTTTGCGCCGGCCTGTTCCTGTTGATCATGGTCGTCTTCCTGGACGAATGGCTCTCGCTGATCCCGATGGCCGCGCTGGTAGCGGTGATGATCATGGTCTCCATCGGTACCTTCAGTTGGCGCTCCATCCTCAACCTGAAGCAGCATCCTTTGTCCACCAACGCCGTCATGTTGTCCACCGTGGTGGTGGTGGTCTGGACCCATAACCTGGCGCTGGGTGTCTTTGTCGGCGTCTTGCTGGCGTCCTTGTTCTTCGCCAACAAGATCAGCCACTTCATGTACGTGGAATCGACACTGGACCAGGACGGGGGCATCCGCACCTATAAGGTGGTCGGCCAGGTCTTCTTCAACTCAGCGGATCGATTCGTGGCCGCCTTCGATTTCAAGGAGGCCGTGGAGAAGGTCGTCGTCGATCTGCACCGCGCCCATTTCTGGGACATCACCTCGGTTTCCGCACTGGATAAGGTCGTCATCAAGTTCCGCCGCGAAGGCGCCGAGGTCGAACTGATCGGGATGAACGAAGCGACCACCACCATCGTCGACCGCTTCGGCATTCACGACAAACCGGAAGAAATCGAGAAAGTCCTGGGGGGACACTGATGAACGCAAACACCCTTCGCGTATTGGCCTGCATCGACGGCTCGGCCCTGACCCCGGCGGTGTGCGACTACGCCGCCTGGATCGCCCACCGGCTTCAGGCGCCACTGAAACTACTGCACACCATCGACCACCATCCGGAGACCGCCCTCACCGCCGACCTGTCGGGAAACATCGGGGTCGATAGCCGTGATCATCTGCTCGAGGCACTGAGCCAGATCGAACAGCAGCGTAGCAAGCTCCGTCTGCAGCAGGGCAAGGCACTCCTGCAAGCCGCCAAAGAGCGCGTCATTCAAGCCGGCATCTCCGATCCGCTCACCCACCAGCGTCACGGCAGTCTGGTGGAGGCGCTGATCGAACTGGAAGAGGACATTCGTGTGCTGGTCGTCGGTGTACGCGGCAAGAGCCACGAAAAACAGCCCGACAAGATCGGCGCCAAGCTGGAATCCATCATCCGCTCCATGCACAAGCCTATTCTGGTGGTCAACGCCGAATTCAAAGCGCCGCAACGCATCATGATCGCCTATGACGGCAGTTACGCGGCGGAGAAGGCCGTCGAAATGGTGTCGACCAGCCCAGCCTTCAAAGGTCTCATTTGCCATCTGGTCTGTGCCGGCAAAGACGATGCCGTCACGGAACAGCGGTTCGAGGCGGCGACCCATCAGCTGGCACAATCCGGCTTCGGCGAGCTGATCGCACAGAAATTGTCGGGCAAGCCCGAACAGGTTCTCTGCGACTACCAGGACCGGCAGGCGATCGACCTGACGGTGATGGGGGCCTTCAGCCACACCCGAATTCACGACCTGCTGTTGGGCAGCTTTACCGCCAAGATGCTGGCACATACTCACAAACCGCTGTTACTGCTGCGCTGATCCAGCGTTTCATGACTTTCGACTGATTCGTACGCAACCGAGCCTTCATCGAGGTCCGATCCGCCGATCGGGGCGTTGCAGGGTGCGGATATCCGCGGTTTGCGCGTCGGCCGGAAGCCGTCATGCGAGACGAGCCACGATCTTTGCCAGTCGCTCGATTGCGGTATCGATCCGCTCTGAGCGGATCATTCCATAGCCCATGGCCACGCCGTTGGGCGCCGGCTTTTCGGCGGAGTATCGATCGAGGGCATGAAGGCGGATGCCGGCCACCGCCGCGGCCGACACCAATTCGTCGGCCGGAATCTCCCGGCTCAGCATCACCGCCAGATGCAGGCCCACCGCATCCCCCACGGGATGCATCCGACCGCAGCCATGCCGCGACAAGGCCTGAAGTAGGACCGCACGCCGCCCGGCGTACACCCTGCCCATCTTGCGCACGTGGCGGGCCAGATGGCCTTCGCCGATGAAGGCGGCCAGGGTATCCTGAGACGGCGTCTGGCAATGCCAGTCGGCACACGCCTTGGCGGCGACCAGTGCGTCCAGCGCCCAGGGCGGCGCCACCACGAACCCCAGACGCAGCTCCGGGAACAGGCTCTTGGAGAAGGTTCCGACATAGCAGACCGAGCCGGTCCGATCCAGCGTCTGCAGCGCGTCCAAGGGTCGGCCTCCGAGGCGGAACTCGCCGTCGTAATCGTCCTCAATCACCACGGCCCCCCTTTCCTGCGCGAATTCGAGCAGGGCGACCCGGCGCTTTGCGGACAGTGTGACGCCCAGGGGAAACTGGTGGGAGGGAGTGACGCAGATCACTCGGGCCTCGGCCGGCAGGCGATCGACCCTCAGCCCTTCCTCATCGACCGGTATGGCGGCGAGTCTCGCGCCGGCGGCGGTGAAGGCATCCCGCAGCGGCGGATAACCGGGGTCTTCGACCGCGACCACCGTCCGGCTCCGCGTGACCAGGATGCGGGCCAGCAGATCGAAAGCCTGCTGAGCGCCTGCGGTGACCACGATCTGTTCCGGCGAGCAGGAAACCGCCCGCGCGAAGGAGACGTGCTTGGCGATCGCCGCCCGGAGTGCTGGCCGGCCTTGCGGCTGGCCGTAGACTGCCGGTGCTTTCGACCAAGCTCTCAGGGCCCTGGCGGAGAGGCGCCGCCACACCGGAAAGGGAAACGCCGATTTGTCAGGGAGGCCGAGCCTGAAGTCGAAGGGAAAGCACGCATCGTCCACCCCGGGGAGCGCCGGCAACCGGCGCCAGGCCTCATTATTCAAACGGCTGTCCGTGCCCGACTCGCCGGCCGGATGACGAGCCGGGCGCGGCGAGATGGCCGCCACATAGGTTCCCGAACCCGGCCGAACGGCCAGATAGCCCTCGCTCAACAACAGCTCGTATGCCGCCACCGCGGTGTTGCGGGACACACCGACGGCGGCGGCGAATGCCCGTGTCGAAGGCAGTCGCGTATCGGGCTGGAGTCGGCCGTCGAGGATCGCATCCCGCAGCTGTCCGTACACGGAACGCAGCAGTTCCCGGGAGCCTTTGGGCGGCAGGATGATGGGCAGTTCGAAAAGTGGCTCCATGATTTTTGCCTAGTGTGGTCCTTTTTCGCGGTCGCTCGCCGCACTATTGTGCCAGCACCTTCCCTCACTATCCGGCAAAGGAGCATCCCATGTTGGCTACCGAACCGTTCATCCCCGCAGCCGCGGGCAACCCTCAGCTGCCGTGGATTTCCATGGGCCCCGGCATTTCCAAAAAGCTGCTGGCCTTGTTTCCCGAGCGCGGGGAATGGGTCACGCTGCTGCGGCTGGAGCCGGGAACGCGCGTCCCCCTGCATCGGCACCAGGGCGAAGTGCACGGCTATCTCCTCAGCGGAGGCCGGCGCATCGAACCGGAAGGACGAGTGCTGGGACCCGGCGATTACGAATACGAGCCGGCCGGACATGTCGACACCTGGGGCGTTCAAGGCGACGAACCTCTGGTGAGCCTGTTCTTCGTGCGCGGCGCGGTGGAGTACCTGGCTGAGGACGGCTCTGTCCTGCGCCGGGAAACGGCCGCCACCAACGCCGAGGAATATCGCCACGCCTGCGCCGTGCAGGGCCTCGTGCCGCTCGACCTGCGTGGCTGATCAGGTGGCCCCGGCGCCGGAAGCCGGGTGGCTGGCTCATACAAGATCAGGAGTACCGATCATGTTCCCATCCGAGATTTCCGCTGTCGATCACCACCCCAGGAAGCGCGTTCCGGTCCTGGATGCCGAGATGAGCTACGTCGATGTCGGCGAAGGCGCACCCATCGTGTTCCTGCACGGCAACCCGACCTGGTCCTACCTGTGGCGCAACATCATCCCCTACGTCCAGCCCCTCGGCCGCTGCCTGGCGCCGGATCTGGTGGGGATGGGCCAGTCGGACGGTGCGCCCGCATCGGCTTATCGATACTTCGATCACGCCCGATATCTCGATGCCTGGTTCGAAGCAGCGGGCATCGGCGGTGACGTGATCCTGGTGGTCCACGACTGGGGCTCGGCCCTGGGCTTCCGCTGGGCCCGCCACCATCCGGAACGGGTACGCGGGATCGCCTACATGGAAGCCCTGGTGCAGCCGAGACTATGGTCCGATTTCCCTCCGCCCAGGGAGCAGATTTTCCGCCGCCTCCGCGCGGAAGAAGGTATCAGGATGATCGCGGAGGAAAACTTCTTCGTCGAGACCGTGCTGCCGAAAAGCATCCTACGGAGTTTGACGGAGGAAGAAATGGATGCCTACCGGACCCCATTCCGCACGCCGGAATCCCGGCTGCCGACGCTGGCCTGGGCCCGCGAGCTGCCCATTGACGGGGAGCCGCGGGACGTCGCCGAAGCGGTCGAGGCCTACGGCGCCTGGCTTGCGGCTTGCAACATCCCTAAGCTGTTCATCAACGCCGAGCCGGGCGCTCTGCTGGGACCGCGTGCACGTGAATTCTGCCGGCACTGGCCGAACCAGACCGAGATCACCGTACCGGGCATCCATTACCTGCAGGAGGATTCGCCCCACGACATCGGCGCGGCGCTGGCGCGGTTCGTCGCCCGGCTCCGCGGGTCGGCGGTCCGTTGAGCCGTGCTACTTACGCCGGAGCTCCGCCGACGCCGCCATCCATCGGCCCGCATCCCGGCTCAGCCACTCCCTGGCGCGCTCGCGCCCTTTCAGGACGAGATCGAGGAACGCCGTGCTGACGCCGGCCACCTCGGCCCAGTGACGGATGTCCGGGCCGCGCTTTCGCATTTGCCCGCCGAGCTGCTCCCTCCCTCCGGCCGGTGGACCGCCGGCGATGCTTCCACGCCCTCTGCCCGTCCCGCTCTGCTGCCCCACCTGCAATGTGAGGTCCTCGCGGGACCAGGGCATCCATCCGCCCCCTGCCGGGCCTTCGCCCGGTACCGGCTGCGACGGCGGCCCTTTCCATGTTTGCCCCGGCGTCACGCCGGCAAGCTCGTCGTGAGTCCCTCCCTGCAGCACCAGCAGGTATTTGCCGCCGGGCGGCATGGACTGCCACAGGGCCGAGCGGAGGGAGGTAGCGCTCATGCCATAAGGGTCATCGTCGTCGGTGCCGGTCACGGCAAGCAGGGGCATCGCCATCCCCGCGGCACGTCCGTCCAGCTTGCCTTCAGCCAGGGTGACATGGGGACTGAGGACGACGGCGCCGGCGAAAGCGAATTCCGCGTTTGCCGGGAGCGCCGCCTTGACCGCTTCCCCCGCCAAGGCGGAAGCGGCCTGAGCGCCGAGGTCGAATCCCGCCACCGCTGCCTTGCCCGGATCGGCTGCGGCATAGGGGCTGCCCGGCACCGCGGCGCGCTGGCGCAATTCGCCCAATGCCCACGCCAAGTGAGCCAGCCGGCTTTCCAGCGATGCAGGTGAGAAGTAGATCCTTCCCGTGGCCCGCAGTTCCCCGGCATCGAGCTTGTCGGAGGCCCAGAATACCTTGGCCAGGGCCGACGGCTGCATGGCGAACACGGCGTAGCCCGCCGCGGCCCAACGATGACGCCAGAACACCCCCGCCGTGGCGTCTTCGCCCAAGCCGGGAAGGTAAACGACGAGGGGGAATCGGGCACCACCGGCCGGGGCCGTGAAGGCGACGTCCAGCTCGGCGCGCCCGTGTTTCCAGGACTCACGAATCTCGGTGGTAGCGTAGCTGCGTTCCGGGTGGTAGCGTCCCTCGGCTTCGAATTCCTCCAGTATCGACCCGGCCTCGTCCGGGTCGGCCGGCTCCGGCATCGACGGCGGCCCCATTCGGCAGCTTGCGAGAGCGGACAAAACGATCGCGTAGATGATCGAAGAGGACCGAGCGCTACGGCATTCAGGTTTGCTCATGGGGTTCCTGCACTGGATGTGACCCGTTATATCAACAAAACCGGCTGCCGGTGTAACGCCCCCGCGCCGCTCAGCCTCCGCCGGCGAATGTCCCTGCCTCGACCGGAGCAGCTTGCCAGCCGCCGCCGAGGGCCTTGTAGAGCGAGACCAGGTCGGCCGAGACGCTGGCCTGGCTCTGCACCAAATCGCTCTCGGCCGAATACACCGCCCGTTCGGAGTCCAGCACGTTGAGGAACGAGGTGAGGCCGGAGCGGTAGCGCTCCTTCGACAGCTTGAGGGCCAGCCGGTTGGATGCGACCGCCTGCTCCAGTGCGGCCCGGCGGGCCTTTTCCTGGGCGTAGGCGACCAGGGCATCCTCGACGTCCTTCAAGGCGCCGAGCACGGCGGATTGATAGGCCAGGAAGCTCTGTTCCTGCTGGGCCTTTTTGGCGTCGATGTTGGCCCGGATCTTTCCCCAGTTGAACAGCGGGGTGGTCAAGGTACCGGCGGCCGACCAGGACTTGCTGAGGGCGGTGACGTCGGTGATCTTCATGTTCTGGAACCCCAAGAAAGCGGCGATGTTGAACTTGGGGTAGAGATCGGCGGTGGCGATGCCGACCTGGGCGGTGGCGGCGGCGAGCTGGCGTTCGGCCTGGCGGATGTCGGGCCGGCGCCGCAGCAGTTCCGAGGGCAATTCGAGCAGGATGCGGTCGGGTGCCTCCGGCACCGGCTGTTCGGGGTCGAGCAGGGCGCGCAGGGCGCCGGGCGGTTTGCCCAGCAGCAGCTCGAGCTGGTGCTGGGCCTGCTTGCGGGCGGCTTCGTACACCGGCAGCTGGGCTTGGGTCTGGGCGGCCAGGGCTTCGGCCTGGACCGCCGCCAGCGAGTCGGACAACCCGGCCTGGTAGCGGATGCGCATGAGCCGGGCGGTTTCGAGCTGGAGCTTGAGGTTGGCCTGGCTGACGTCCAGCAGGCGCTGGTCGCTGCGCATTTCGATGTAGGCGCGGGCGACGTCGCCCAGCAGGGTGACCAGGACGGCCCGGCTGTTTTCGACTTCGGCTTCCATGTTGGCTTCGGCGGCTTCGATCGAGCGGCGGATGCCGCCGAACAGGTCGACCTCCCATTGCACGTCGAAACCGAGCTGGAAGATGTCGATGTTGTTGCCGAAGCCGATGCCGCCGGGCTGCCCGCCGGCCCCGCTCTGGCCGGCGTTGTTGAGGCGCCGGCTCACGCTTTCCTTGTTGGACACGATCGGCAGTCCGTTCGCGATGGCGACGATGCGCTGTTCGCGGGCGGCGCGGATGCGGGTGTAGGTCTGCTTGAGGTCGAGGTTGGCGAGCATGGCTTCCCGGATCAGCCGGTTCAGCACCGGGTCGCCGAAGGCTTGCCACCAGTCCGCACCAACGGCTTCCGACCGCGCTGCCGCCGGCGGCCGGGCTTCCTGCCAGCGCTCCGGCATCACCGTGTCCGGCCGCCGGTAGTCCGGACCCACCGGCGAACAGGACGACAGCAGAACAAGGAGCAGAAATCCGCCGATGGGCTTGAAATCCCTCATGATCCGGCCCCTTTCTCGGCTTGCGGATTCGGTGTCGAACCCGTGTATTCCGGCGCCTCGATGAACACATCCATCTGCTGGCCGACATACACCGGCAGCGCTGCCGGATCGAAGCTGTACAGCACCTGCAGCACCCGCGTGTCCACCCGCTCGGTGCTGTCGCCGGTGAGGGAGCGTTTCGGCACGATGTAGGGTTCGACATAAGCCAGCTTCAGTTCGGTGCCGAGCTGGCTGTTGCCGCGCAGATAACCGTAGGCCTTGCCGTCCTTGTGGAAGCGCCAGGCGTCGTTTTCGTCGATGTCGACCCGGATGTGGAGCCGGTCCATGTCGCCCATGATGATCAGGGGCGTATTGAGGAATCCGGCGGTCGCGTATTCGCCCAGGCGTACATTGACCTGCAGGATTTCTCCCTTGATCGGCGCGCGCACTACCATCCGGTCCAACGTCGTCTGGACCAGCGCCAGCTGAGCCTCGGCCTGCTTGACCTGGGCACGGGCGGTTTCCAGCCGGGCCTTGGCGATCAGCACGGCGTTACGGCGGCGCTTGATGTCCTCGGCGCTGATGGCCCGTTCGTCGGTCACGGCCTCGGCCAGGGCCAGCAAAGTATTCACGTCGGTCAGCGAGGCCTCGGCTTCCACCACGCTCGCCTGGGCTTTGGCCAGATCGGCGCGGCGCACCTCCAGCTCCGCCAGCGGCTCGCGGTCGTCCAGCCGGAACAGGACGGCACCGGCCTCGATCCGATCGCCGACCTTGACGTCGACGCTCTTGATCAGCCCCGGCAAGGGCGTGCCGATGCCGATGTTCCTGCTCCCGGCCTCGACGATCCCCGCCCCCGCGATGTATGACTTGAACGGCGGGCGGGAGGGCTCGACCACGGCAGGTGCGACCGGCGGCGGCTGATTGCCGGTGACGACGGAATAGACCCCGAACAGGAATCCGGCAACGGCCAGCACCGGCAAGGTCGCTTTGGGTAACATTCTGTCTCCGCGATGATGGGACGGGGGGTCACGACGGCCCGGACGAACGGACGACTTTCACCACCAGCCCGTCGTCCATCTGTGCAATGCAGTCCGCGAATTCGAAAATCCGGGCGTCGTGGGTGACGATCACCAGTGCCCGGTCCTGGTCCAGCGCAACCTGTTTCAGCAAATCCATGACGCGATGCCCGGTTTCATGATCCAGCGCACTCGTAGGCTCGTCACAGACGATCAGCCTCGGCCCGTGCACCAGGGCCCTGGCGATCGCCACACGCTGCTGCTGGCCGCCGGAGAGCTGGGAAGGCAGGGACTCGGAGCGGTCGGCCAGCCCCACCCGTTCCAGCACTTCCACGGCACGGCGCTTCGCCTGCTGCCGCGGGGTTCCGTTGAGGATCATCGGAATCGACACGTTTTCCGCTGCCGTCAGACTGGGCAGCAGATTGTAGGCCTGGAATACGAAACCGATGTTGGCGGCGCGGAACCTGAGCTTGTCCTTGTCCTTCATGTGCAGCAGGTCGTGGCCGAATACCTCGCAGAGCCCTTCGTCCTGGTCGAGGATACCGGCGATCACCGATATCAGGGTGGTCTTGCCGCAGCCGGAGGGGCCGACCAGCATCATCAGCTCGCCGGCGTGAATGTCGAGGTCGATGCCACGCAACGCGACGACCTGCTGCCCGCTACCGTCGTAGGTTTTCCTGACTCCTTGGCATCGCACCGCCAATGTCGATGCGCTCATGGTTTCCTCAGCCCTTGAACACGATGGCTGGCTCCAGCTTGATCACCTTGCGGATGCTCAAGAGGGCCGCGAACACGCAGATCAGCGTCACCCCCAGGCCGCTGAATACCAGCAACTGCCAGGGAAGCTTGAAAGCCAGAATGGTGTTGCGCATGGACCAGCCGAACAGCGAGGTCAGGCCGACCCCCAGCCCGTAGCCGATCGCGCCCACCAGGGTCGCCTGCAGCAGGATCATCCCTAACAGCGTGCCGTTGCCGGCGCCCATGGCTTTCAGCACGCCGAACTGGCGGATGTTTTCCAAGGTGAAGTTGTAGAAGGTCTGGCCGGCGATGGCCGCGCCGACGATGAATCCCAGGGTGACCGACATGCCGAAGTTGATGGGGATGCCGGTGTTCTTGAGAAAGTAATTGACGGTCAGCTCCTCGAATTCGGTCTGGGTATAGGCCGCCAGCCCGGTGGTTTCCCGAATGCGGCGGGTCAGTGCATGGATGTCTTGCCCCGGCTTGGCCTTGACCAGCACGAAGGACAAGAGCTTGCGTTCCCTCGGTGCGTACAGCGTGGCCCGGGAGTAGGTCGTGTAAACCACCGGCTGGGACTGGAAGGTCCGGGTGGTCTTGGCGATGCCGACCACCACGGCGCGACGGTCGTTGAGTTCCAGCGTGTCGCCCACTTTCAGCGGCACCGGCTTGCCGCCCGGCTCCTTCGGCGGCTTGGCCAGCTTGTCGCGGGCGCCGTCGATGTCGACGATGACCGAATCGGCCCGCCGCAGGTCCTCCAGCCGTCCCTCCAGCATGACCGGCGGCCCGCCGATGAGGGTCGCATCATCCAGGCCGATCACGTTGCAGGTCTGGAACGTCCCGTCCGCCAGGCGCGCCTTGATGAGCCCCTTGTACAGGGGCATCGCCCAGTCCACGCCGCTGACGCCGCGCACCCGGAACAGCTTGGTGTCCTGCAGCGGCTTGATGTCGTCGACGAACTGCACCTTGGAATCCATCACCCAGACGTCGGGCAGGCCGACGTCGGTGACGAAGCTGTACGAGCGCATCATCAGCCCGACGAAGATGGCCGGCTGCTGGGTCATGATCAGCGAGGCGAAGGTCAGGCCCATGACGATGCCGAGGTACTTGCCGCGGTCGCCCATCAACATCTTCAAGGCAATGTAGTTCATGATCCTGCCTCCCCGGCGGGTAGATGCTTGAGGGCTGCGATGGAGAATCGGGCGATGAGATCCGCGGTTTTCCCGATTTCCTCCGGCGTGGCGATGATGTCCGGACAAAGCCGGTCGATCAGAGAGCGTGAATGCCGGTACATCAGGCATTGGCCGACGATGCTCAGGCCCAGCCGGTGCATGCCGGCCTCGCTCACGCCGGGCCCGACCAGCTCGGCGACGATGCCTTGCAGGAGAGCGCAGCGCGGCTTCATCGTGGTTTCGATGACCTGGTCGAGCGCGGCGGTGGGGTCGGCGATCTCCCGCGCGATCAGCTTGCCGTGGCGGCCGAGATGGGTCTCATCCAGCAGGCGGGCCAGGAAGTTGGCGATGAAATGGCGCAGCCGCATCTCGGGCGGCAGACTCGCATCGCGGGCCAGCGTGTCGGGGTAGCGTTCGTGAGTTTCCCGGAATGCGACGGCCAGCACTTCCGAATACAGCGCCTCCTTGCTGCGGAAGTAGTAGTTCACGGACGCCGCATTCACCTCCGCCCGCGCGCAGATGTCCCGTACCGTGGCATTGCGGAATCCTTTGTCGGCAAACACGTCCAGCGCGGCTTGCAGCAGCCGTTCGCGAGTCGGATCCTGGCAAAGAGGAGCGTTGGGTGGATTCATCCAGATGATTCAAACGAATGTTTGAATCAACATACTCAACCAAAAGCTCAAAGTCAAACGCACGGCACACCTCGCCTCTCGAGCCCCTGCAAGGCGCCGCCGCCAGCCGCTTCGTCAAAGAAACGAATCCGAATTTCAGACGCGTCCCGGCAAGTTTCGTCATGCCTTGGCCGGAAGTTCGGGCCCAGCGCGAGGCGGACGAAAAGGCCAAGCCGCTGGAACAGTATCGCCGCGAAGAGCTTGCCCAAATGCGCCGGAACTTCTGGGGCGACGACCCGAGCTATCACTTGGCGCGCACGGCATTCGTGCGCAAGCAACCTCGGCCGGGACATCTGAAATGCTCGATCGCCCTCGAAAACGCCTGCGGAAGCGAGCATTGCGAGGAGTCCAAGCGAGCGTCCGCGAACCGCTGTGCACTGGCTTCGGTGGGCTGGGCCGAGTAGAGCCTCCCGTCACCGGGTCTGCCTCGCTCTCGCCGCGGATGTCACATCCCCGTCAGGGCCGGCGACGCTCCGGTGGATGTTGAGCGGGGAAGGCGACGCGCACGCGAAGCCCTTTTTTCTCCCCCTCGCCCAGCGTGATGCAGGCACCGTGCCGGTCGGCGATCGCCCGGACGATCGCGAGCCCAAGACCGGTCCCCGGTTCGGGGGTTTCCGCGCCACGGTAGAAGCGGTCGAACACCCGGTTCCGTTCGGCGGCGGGGATGCCGGGACCGGTGTCCACGACTTCCAGACAGGGCCGGCCGTCCTCGGCTCGCCGCACCGAGACATCGACGACGCCGCCCCGGGGGGTGTAATGCACGGCGTTGTCGACCAGATTGGCCAGCAGGGTACGCAAAGCCCCCGGATCGCCGGTGACGCTCAAATCGGCGTCGACTTCGGCGAAGCCGAAATCGATCGACTTCCGGGCCGCCAAGCCTGCGTGCTCGGCCACCACCTGCCGGGCGATGTCCGCCAGCACCACGCGGGTCAAAGGCACCGAGACGGCATCCGGCTCCTGGCGAGCCAAGGTCAGGAGTTGCTGCACCGCCCGGCCGGCACGCCGGACGCCGGCCTTGAGGTCCTCCATCGCCGCGCTGCGTTCGTCCGCCGTTTCCGCGTGCTCGGCCAGATCCGCCTGGAGCTGCATGGCGGCGATGGGCGTACGCAGCTCGTGCGCCGCATCGGCGATGAACGCCCTCTGCGCTGCCAGCGCTTCCGACAGGCGGGCGAGCAGGTCGTTCAAGGAGCGGACCAGCGGCAAGGCTTCTTCGGGGATGGGGGTTTCGGAGAGAGGCTCCAGGGATTGCGGCGTGCGCGCCGCCACCGCCCGCGCCAGCCGCCGCAACGGCGCCAGGCCTCGCCCGACGATGACCCAGATCGCCAGGCTCAACACCGGCAACAGCACGACGAACGGCATCAGCACGCGGGATGCGGCTTCCAGCGCCAGCTTGTTGCGCACGCTCATGGGCTGCGCCACCTGGATCACCCGCCGGCCCAGCGGCGTGGCGAACACCCGCCACGCGCCCTCGCGGGTTTCGACGGTGGCGTAGCCGGTGCCGACGAGGCCCGGCAGCGTCCGGTGCGGATGGGAATAATAGAGTTGAACGCCCTCCGGGCTCCAGACCTGGACGACGAGGTCCAGATCGTCGCGGTCCTGCCGTACGGGCGGTGGATAGGCCTGGTCGCCCAGCGACAGCGCGAACTGGCGCAACTGGTAATCCAGCAGCGCACCCACCTCGAACCTGGCCGCGGAAAAAGTCGCGTAAGCCCCGATGCCGGTAGCGACCGCGATGGTTCCGAGCAGTGCTGCAATCAGCCGTCGGCGGATGGACCTCACGTCTGCCTCGGCATGAGATAGCCGACCCCGCGCACGTTGACGATCCGTTGGGTTCCGAGCTTGCGCCGGAGCGAATGAATGTAGACCTCGATCGTGTTGCTTTCCACCTCCTCGCCCCAACCGTAGATCCGCTCTTCGAGCTGGCCCCGCGACAAGGGCATGTCCGGATGTTCGAGCAGCGCGGTGAGAAGAGCGTATTCCCGCGCCGAGAGCCGGACCGGCACATCGTTCAGCCACACCTCGTGGGTCATCGGGTTCACCGTGAGTCCGTCGTGCTCGATCAGCGGCGTCGGCCGCCCGCTGCGGCGCCGCGCCAGGGCCCGGACCCGGGCGGAGAGCTCTTCGAGATCGAAGGGTTTGACCAGATAGTCATCGGCCCCCGAATCCAGCCCGGCAACCCGATCCGCGACCGAGTCGCGCGCGGTGATGATCAGCACCGGCATGGGGTTTCGACGCGCCCGGAGCGTCTTAAGCACGTCCAGGCCCGGTTTGCGCGGAATGCCGAGATCGAGGATCAGAAGTTCGTGCACGTCGTTGGCAAGCGCCCGTTCCGCGGCCAAGCCGTCCCGCACCCAGTCGACCGCGTAGCCTTCCCGCTTCAGCCCGAGCTGAACGCTCTTGCCGATCATGGCGTCGTCTTCAACCAGCAGGATGCGCATGCGGCGAATCGTGATCGTGGCTATTGGCGGCAATGAATAGGCCTTGGCGGCGGCCGAGTCAAGCGGCGCCGGTCAACGCCGCTGCCGGGTTCTGGTATAGTGCGGAAAGCTACGCCATTCCTTAAGATGTTTCCGCTCCCCCATGCGCTCTGTCGAACTGCTCTCCCCTGCCGGCACCCTGAAAAACCTGCGTTACGCCTTCGCCTATGGCGCCGACGCGGTCTATGCCGGCCAGCCGCGCTATTCGCTGCGGGTCCGCAACAACGATTTCCTGGAGAAAAACCTGGCGTTGGGAATCGCCGAGGCGCATCGGCTGGGCAAGAAATTCTATCTCGCGGCCAACGTGCTGCCCCATAACGCGAAGATCAAGACTTTCCTCAAGGACATGGCGCCGGTGATCGAAATGGGGCCGGATGCGCTGATCATGGCCGACCCCGGCCTGATCCTGATGGTGCGCGAGGCGTGGCCGGCGATGCCGGTCCATCTGTCGGTGCAGGCCAACACCATGAACTTCGCCGCAGTGAAATTCTGGCAATCGGTCGGCATCTCGCGAATCATCCTCTCGCGCGAGCTCTCGCTCGACGAGATCGCCGAAATACGCCAGCACTGCCCGGACATGGAACTCGAAGTCTTCGTCCACGGCGCGCTTTGCATCGCCTACTCCGGCCGCTGCCTGCTGTCCGGGTATTTCAATCACCGCGACCCCAATCAGGGCACCTGTACCAACGCCTGCCGCTGGAAATACGAACTGGGGCCGGCGCAGGAAAACGCGGAAGGAGATTATGTCCCGGGCGCCTTGCGCTTGAACCTTGCCGACCTCAACGGCCACTTCGCCGATTGCGGCGGCGCGGAACGCCACCCCCTGGCCGACGAGGTCTATTTCCTCGAGGAAGAAAACCGGCCGGGCGAACTGATGCCGGTCATGGAGGACGAACACGGCACCTACATCATGAATTCGAAGGATCTGCGCGCGATCGAGCACGTGCAACGGCTGGTGGACATCGGCGTCGACAGCCTGAAGATCGAGGGACGCACCAAGTCTTATTATTACGTGGCCCGCACCGCCCAAGTCTACCGGCGGGCCATCGACGACGCGCTGGGCGGCCGTAAATTCGACTGGAACCTCTTGGGCGTGCTGGAAAACCTGGCGCAACGCGGCTACACGGACGGGTTCTACCAGCGTCACCATACCCAGGATTACCAGAACTATGTGCGGGGTTATTCGGAAAGCCACCGACAGCAGTTCGTCGCCGAAGTCGCCGGGTTCGACGCGGGGGTGGCCGAGGTGCTGGTCAAGAACAAGTTCGGCGTGGGCGACCGGCTGGAACTGATCCGGCCGGAAGGCAACCTCGATTTCGTCCTGTCCGGCATGGAAGATTCCCAGGGCAACGCCATGCAGGAGGCGCCCGGCGGCGGCTGGGAAGTGCGAATCCCTCTGCCGGAACCCTGCGGCGATACCGCCCTGCTGGCCCGTTACCTGTGATACCGACCTGCCCGATACTGGAGTTCGTACCATGGATTTCACCACCGCCGATCTCTGTGACCGGTTTTTCCCGAGCCACCCGCTGCAAATCGCGGAACCGGCCTTCCGCGCCTTCGGCGCAGTCCCGCGCTTCCACGGCCCGATCACCACCCTCAAGGTGTTCGAAGACAATGTCCTGCTCCGCGAAACGCTAGAGCAAAAGGTCGACGGCCGCGTGCTGGTCGTTGACGGCGGCGCCTCCCACCGCTGCGCGCTGCTGGGCGCAAACCTCGCGCGGCTCGCCGCCGACAACGGCTGGCAAGGCATCATCGTGTACGGTTGCGTACGGGACTCCGTGGAACTCGGTACGCTGCCCATCGGCATCCGTGCACTCCACACCCACCCGCTCAAGAGCCACAAGCGCGGTGGCGGCGACAGGGATTGCCTGATCACTTTCGCCAGCGTGAACTTCCGCAGCGACCATTACCTTTATGCCGACGAAGACGGTATCGTCGTCTCCGAGGAGAAGCTGATCTGATGGGAAATCGCCTGACCCGAATCTACACCCGAACCGGCGACGACGGCACCACCGGACTTGGCGATGGCGGCCGCACCGACAAGGACAGCCTGCGCATCGAAGCCTGCGGTGCGGTCGACGAGTTGAACAGCACGCTCGGTGTCGTGCTGACCCAAGCGACTTCGGAGGAACTGCGCACCTGTCTGGCCGAGGTCCAGCAAACCCTGTTCGATCTGGGCGGCGAATTGAGCCTGCCCGGTCAAACCCTGATGCAGGCCCGGCAGACCGAATGGCTGGAAGCCTGGCTGAACCATTTCAACGGGCAGCTGCCGCCGCTGAAGGACTTCGTGCTGCCCGGCGGGAGTCTGCCGGCAGCCTATTGCCATGTCGCACGGACGGTCTGCCGCCGGGCGGAACGGCGGCTGGTGGCGCTGGCTCGCGCCGAGTCCGTCAACCCGGCATCGCTGGCCTATCTGAACCGGCTATCGGACTTCCTGTTCGTGGTGGCCCGGATGCTGGCCCGCATGGGAGGCCATCACGAACCGATCTGGCGCCGGGACCGCGAACCGCCTCTGCCTCGCGTTGATTCTGCGGTCTTGCCATGCCACAATGCCCCACCCCGCAAGTAAGAAATTAGCCTGGTAACAGCCCCATGGAAATCATCCTCGCCAATCCCCGCGGCTTCTGCGCCGGCGTCGACCGTGCCATCGAAATCGTCGACCGCGCCATCGAAGTGTTCGGGGCGCCGATCTACGTGCGCCACGAAGTCGTCCACAATCGCTATGTGGTGGATGGGCTCCGCGATCGCGGCGCGGTGTTCGTCGAGGAACTGTCCGAAGTGCCGGAAAATTCGACGGTCATCTTCAGCGCCCACGGCGTCTCCAAACAGATCCAGGAAGAAGCCAGGGAGCGAGGCCTTCAGGTTTTCGATGCCACCTGCCCGCTGGTCACCAAGGTCCATATCGAAGTGCACCAGCACGCCAGCGAGGGCCGCGAGATCGTCTTCATCGGCCATGCCGGACATCCTGAAGTGGAAGGCACCATGGGACAGTACGACAACCCGGCCGGCGGCATCTATCTGGTGGAGTCGCCGGAGGACGTCGAAAAGCTTCAGGTGGCGAATCCGGACAATCTGGCCTACGTGACCCAGACCACGCTTTCCATCGACGACACCGGCGCCGTGGTGGAAGCGCTGAAAGCGCGCTTCCCCAAGATCCTGGGGCCGCGCAAGGACGACATCTGCTATGCCACCCAGAACCGGCAGGATGCCGTGAAGAAGCTGGCGGCCCAGTGCGACACCATCCTGGTGGTCGGATCGCCCAACAGCTCCAATTCGAACCGGCTGCGCGAAATCGCGGAGAAGCTGGGCCGCAAGGCTTTCCTGATCGACGACGCGGCCCAGCTGACCCGCGACATGGTCGCCGGCGCCGAACGCATCGGCGTCACCGCCGGCGCCTCGGCACCCGAGATTCTGGTCGGGGAGGTCGTCGCCCAGCTCAAGGAATGGGGCGGACGCACCGCCACCGAAACCCAGGGCATCGAGGAAAAGGTCGTGTTTTCCCTGCCCAAGGAACTGCGCCGGCTCAGCGCCTGAGCCGGCAGATTCCAATACTCAGCGAAGGAGGAGTGACCATGGCGCTCACCCCCATGGATCTGGTTGCCGCCGCCAAGCAGCGGATTCGTGAAGTCGGCCCGAGCGAGGTCCAGGCAGTGCTCGGCCGAACATTGATTCTGGATGTCCGGGAACCGGAAGAGTACATGGCGGGACACCTGCCCGGCGCGATCAACATTCCGCGCGGCGTGGTGGAGTTCCGCATCGAGACCCATCCCGCATTCCAGGGAAAAAAGGATGCCGACATCATCGTCTACTGCCAGAGCGGCCTCCGTTCGGCACTGGCCACCGATATCCTGCAACAGCTCGGCTGGAGCGGAACCGTCAGCATGGCGGGCGGTTTCAAGGCCTGGAGCGAGGGCGGTCTGCCGGTTTCGAGCTGACCCCATGGCAGGACCGGGCGGGCGCCCCTCCCCGACGGAAGAAGGCGGGGACAAGGTCAGGCTGGACAAATGGCTGTGGGCCGCCCGTTTCTTCAAGACCCGGCAGCTCGCCATCGAGGCCATCAACGGTGGCAAGGTCCATCTGAACGGCCAGCGCGCCAAGCCTGGCAAGGAAATCGGCCCCGGCGCGCGGCTGGAAATCACCCGTGCACAGGATGTCTGGGAAGTCGTCGTCGAAGCCCTCCCTACCCAGCGCCGGCCCGCCAGGGAGGCCGTGCTGCTCTATCGCGAAACCCCGGAGAGTCAGGCACGGCGCGAGGCCGAAGCCGCCCGCAGGCGGGAGGCGCGGCAATTCGCGGATGAACCCGCGCACCGGCCCTCCAAGAAGGACCGCCGCCTGATCCACCGCTTCAAGCAATCCCTGGACTGAGGCGGGCGTGAACCTCCGCTCGTTTCCGGCTGCCCGGCCCGAATTCGTCTACACCGTTTCGCGCCTCAACCGCGAAGCCCGCATCACGCTTTCCGGCCATTTCGGCACGGTCTGGGTGGAGGGCGAAGTCTCCAACGTGGCCGCACCGGCCTCGGGCCACCTTTATTTCACCCTGAAGGACGCCGAGGCCCAGGTCCGCTGCGCCATGTTCCGCGGGTCCGGACGCCTGCTCGGCTTCAAGCCCGCGAACGGCGATCATGTCCTGGCCCGCGCCCAGGTCGGACTGTACGAACCCCGCGGCGACTACCAGCTGATCGTGGATCTGCTGGAGGAGGCCGGCGATGGTGCGCTCCAGCGCGCGTTCGAGGCCTTGAAGAAACGCCTGGACGCCGAAGGACTGTTCGATCCGGCCCGCAAGAAGCCCATCCCCCGCTTCCCCGCCTGCATCGGCGTCATCACCTCGCCCACGGGCGCCGCGATCCGCGACATCCTCACCGTGCTGGCCCGGCGCTACCCGGCGGCTACCGTGATCGTGTTCCCCGCCACGGTCCAAGGCAGCGAAGCACCGGCGGAACTCGTCCGTGCGTTGCAGCGGGCCGATGCCAGCGGCTGGTGTGACGTCCTGCTCTTGGCCCGCGGCGGCGGCTCGCTGGAGGACCTCTGGGCCTTCAATGACGAAAGCCTGGCGCGGGCCATCGTGGCCTGCCGGACGCCGGTGGTGACCGGGATCGGCCACGAAGTGGATTTCACCATCGCCGATTTCGCCGCCGACCTGCGCGCGCCCACGCCTTCCGCGGCCGCCGAATCGGTCACACCCGACCGGATCGACCTCGCGAACCGTCTGCAGCGACTGGCATCCCAACTCCGCCGCAGCTTCCGCGGGCGGCTGGAGCGGGTCCAGCAGCGGCTGGACTTCGTCGAACGCCGGCTGCTGCAATCCCATCCCAGACAGCGGCTGGAACGCCAGGCTCAGCGCCTGGCGGAGCTGCGACACCGGCTCGCGCGCAACGCCGCCGTGCGCTTCAATCTTCAGCGCCAGAGACTGCAAGGCATGGCGTTGCGGCTCGTCCGCCACGATCCCGACCAGCGGGTGAAACGCCTTGCCGAGAAGCTCGGTACGCTGGATTCCCGCCTGCGGCGCTCGGCATCGCTCCTCCTGGAACGCCGAAGTGAACGGCTCGGCACGCTGGGCCAGCGGCTGGACACGGTGAGCCCGCTAGCGACCCTGGCCCGGGGCTATTCGATCGCCCTGCGGGCCGCCGACAACACCGTTGTCCACTCCTGGGAAGACATTCAGCCTGGAGAGATTCTTTACACCCGCTTGGCGGAGGGTTCGCTTCTCAGCCGGGTGGAGAAGGCCGAACCTGGCGGCCTGCCGGTTTTTCCTGGACAATCCCGGCGAGGCCGTTAAGGCGCTCATCAATCAACCGCCAATCAGGAAGGAGCAAACCATGGTAAGAAAATTCGCGACCACCGTGCTCACCGCCGGGGTGCTGAGCGGATGCGTGATGCAAAGCACTTACGACCGCGATGTCGGCTACGAAAGACAGCTCAATGAACAACTGCGCACGGAAGTGGAAGCCGACGAGGTCAAGATCCAGCAGTTGCAGGATCGTCTCCGCGTCACCATGGAAGACGAGCTGCTGTTCCCCGAAGGCGGATACCAGATCAGCAAGGAAGGCAAGGCATCGATCGACAAGATCGTGCCTACGCTGCAGAGCGCCAGCAATCACCGCATCGAAGTCGAAGGCCATACCGACAACGTGCCGATCGGCAAACATCTGGCCCACCGCTTCTCCAGCAACTGGGAGCTGTCCGCCGGGCGCGCCTGCGAAGTGGTCAAGTATCTTCAGTCCAAGGGCATTGACCCGAGCCGCATGACGGCCGCCGGACACGGCGAGTACCAGCCGGTGGCTTCGAACGCGACCGCGGAAGGCAAAGCCCAGAACCGCCGCATCGACATTGATCTGGTGCCGAGCTATCAGCAATGATCCGATCTGCCGGCCCAAGCCTGTCACGCGGTCTCGACAGGCTTGGGGGCCCCTCATTAAAATGGCGGGCTTTTGAATTCCGGAAGACACGCCGCACTTGGTGCTCCGGAAACTCCTCACCCAGCATCCGGAATTTCAGCGCATGCATCAAAACGCCAAAGCTCTCATCGAAAACTATTACGCCGCCTTCAACGCAGGCGACATGGAGACCTTTCTGGGCCTCCTCACCGACGACGTGATCCACGACATCAACCAGGGCTCCCGCGAGATCGGCAAGGACGCGTTCCGCGCCTTCATGGACCGGATGAACCGCAATTACAAGGAACGGCTGGTCGACATGGCCATCATGACCAACGAGGACGGTACCCGCGCCGCTGCCGAATTCGTGGTCCTCGGCGAATACCTGGTGACCGACGAGGGCCTGCCGCCCGCCAAAGGCCAGACCTACCGGCTGCCGGCCGGCGCATTCTTCGACATCCGCGACGGCAAGGTCGCCCGCGTCACCAACTACTACAACCTCCAGGACTGGATCCATCAGGTCGAAAAGGCTTAGGCGCCATGAGCGAGGCGATCACCGTCAAGATCCTGTCGGGACCCGAAATCGGGAAATACATTCCCGACCTCGCGCGCTTGCGCATCGAAGTATTCCGAGACTTTCCCTATCTGTACGACGGCACCGCCGAATACGAGGAGCGCTATCTGCAGACCTACGTGGAATCGCCGGAGAGCGTGGTGGTACTGGCCCTTGACGGCGAGCGGGCCATCGGCGCCTCCACCGGCCTGCCGATGGAGCACGAAACGCCGGAATTCAAGCGCCCCTTCCTCGAGCACGGCTACGATCCGGCCCGGATCTTCTACTGCGCCGAATCGGTGCTCCTCAAGGAATACCGCGGCCGCGGCATCTACAAGCGGTTTTTCGAAGGCCGCGAAGGCCATGCCCGCCGCCTGGGACGGTTCGACTATTGCAGCTTCTGCTGCGTGCAAAGGCCGGACGACCATCCCTTGAGGCCCGCCGACTACGAGCCGCTCGATGCCATTTGGACCCGTTTCGGCTACGTCAAACACCCCGAACTCGTCACCACCTATGCCTGGAAGGACGTGGATCAGGCCGACGAGACCGAGAAACCCATGGTGTTCTGGCTCAAGCCACTGAAGGATTCCACCCGATGAAGCCGCTGTTTCTCGCCGCGGCCCAGTACGACATCGGCTTTCTCGGCGACTGGTCCGCCTACCAGGAAAAAGCCGGGCGCTGGGTCGGAGAGGCCGCCGGCAACGGCGCCCAGATGCTGGTGTTCCCGGAATACTTCAGCATGGAACTGGCCTCGCTGTTCCCGGAGGCGGTCTACCGCAGCCTGTCCGGCCAGCTGGCGGAAATGCAATCGGTCCTGCCGGATTTCATGATGCTCTATGCCGATCTGGCGGAACAGCACGGCATCTACATCCTGGCGGGTACCTTCCCGGTGCGCCAGCCGGACGGCGGCTACCGTAACCGCGCCTTTCTGTTCCGCCCGGACGGCACGCCGGAGTTCCAGGACAAGCTGCAGATGACCCGGTTCGAGAACGAACAGTGGCTGATCTCGCCGGGGAAGGAAATCCGCACCTTCGATACCGAATTCGGCCGGCTCGGCATCAACATCTGCTACGACAGCGAATTCCCCATGATCGCCCGCAGGCAGGTGGAAATGGGCGCGAACCTGATCCTGGTGCCGAGCTGCACCGATACCTTGGCAGGTTATCACCGGGTTCGCATCGGCTGCCAGGCGCGGGCACTGGAAAACCAGTGCTATGTCGTGCAGTCGCCGACCGTGGGATCGGCACCCTGGTCCGAGGCGGTGGACGTCAACGTCGGAGCGGCGGCGATCTATACGCCGGTGGATTACGGCTATCCCGACGACGGCATCCTGGCGATCGGCGAGCTGAACCGCCCGCAATGGGTCTATGCCGAAATCGATCTCGGCTCCATTGCCCGCGTCCGCGAAACCGGCCAGGTCTTCAACTACCGCGACTGGCCGGCCCAGTTCGATCTGGTCGGGTAGGGGAAAATCAAAGGATCATCGCGAGGCCGGCCAGCACTGCCAAGCCGCCGCTCAGGTAAGCCGTTTTCTTGAGCCAGCCCAGGCTGCGCCACCAGGCGCGGAGCGCGTCGCGCCGATCTCGATACCAGGCTTTGCCTTCCTCGATTTTCAGGGCGACTTTCGGCGCCAGTTTCCGGATGGTCAGGATCAGCACGATGATGAAAGTGATCATGCTGGTCCAGGCCGCCTTGTGCTGGGCTTCCAGATGATCCAGCCCGAACACCTTCGAATAGAAGGTGATCAGGGCGTGCTGGGAAAGTTCGAGCAGCAGGTCGGCGAATTCGATCAGCCCCTCGAGCATCAGTTCGCCGGCAAAAACGGCCGAGATCAGGAAAATGATGGGAAGCCCGTAACGGATCAGTTTTCTCTTGTCGATCATGATGTTTATTGTTCTTGTCGAGTCCTGTCGTCAAAAACGCGATGTGGCCGGGGGACCGGTGCCATTGAAAAAACCGCAGAAATATAGTGTCAATTCGCGACGGATTCAATCCACCGGCAGATGCGCGAGGCTTCACCGGCGTTGAACATGCGGATGGCGGGATCGAAGTCGGGCGGGAGCAGGAGCCTTGGATTGTGGTCGATGCTGTTGGCCTCCCTGCTGTTTTCCTTCATGAGCATGTCCGTGTATGCATTGGGGATTCGTCATCCCGAGCTGCCGGCGATGACGGTGAGTTTTTTCCGGATTCTCATCAACCTGGCTGTCCTTTTTCTCCCTGCGATCGCCCGGGCGCGGACGTCTTCACTGCTCGGCGACATGCGCATGTCACTGTGGCTGCGAGGCGTGTTCGGCTCCCTGGCCCTGATCCTCTCTTTCATCTCGATCCAGCGGATCGGGCCGGGGGAAGCGGCGTTTCTGGGCGCCAGCAGCGGAGTGTTCGTGGCCCTGCTCGGCCCGAAAATCCTCGCCCAGGGAAACAGCCGGTGGATCTGGGCCGCCCTGGCCGGTTCGCTGGCCGGGCTGTATCTGTTGCTGGAGCCACGGGGAGACATCTCCGATGAGCTGGGCAGACTGATGGCATTGGGTTCGGGCCTCCTTAGCGCCCTCGCCTATTTGATGGTCGCCCGCGCCGGCCGCAGCAATCCCCCCGGCACCGTCGTGTTTTATTTCTGCGTGGTCGCCATACCGATGCATCTGGCCTGGTTCGGGCTGACCGGATTTACGCTGCCGCGAAGCGGCGAGGCCTGGGCCTTGCTTCTCGTTTGCGGGCTGGCGGCAAGCGGCGCCCAGGTTCTGATGACACAGGCATATCAGAAATCCCCAGCGGCCCTGGTCAGCGCGGTGGGTTATGCCACCCCGGTGTTCAATCTGGCTTTCGGCTGGCTATGGTTTGCCAAGGTACCGGATGGCGCAGCGCTGGCCGGCTGCGCCCTGGTCTTGCTTTGCGGGGTACTGCTGCCGTTCCTGAGCAGCCGCGGGATTTGAGCGGCTAGGGCTCGGCGGCGCCGTGATCGTGATGATGCGCGGCGTCCTGCGACTGGAGGTTTTTTACGCCCACGCCGTGCTGGTACACCATCAACCCTCCCAGATCGGCGCCGAAGAACATCGCGGTTGCCATGAGACCTGCCAGAAAGAGATGAAAGGCGTTGGCCATCCCGGAAAACCGGTAACGGGCGATCAGCCGCCAGAGGGAAAGAACAAGGGCAAGACTGCTGACCGTCAACCCCAACCGCTGATGCCACTGCATGATCTGGTGCACCGCTTCGCCATGGGGGACGATGCTCGCCGCGAACAGTCCCGCCGCAGCCGCTGACACAGCGCCCAGGGTCCCCAGATAAAGCATCCAGCTAGCGACCACGCGCAGGTCCTTCCTCCTTAACGAGACGGCAACCAGGTCGAGCAGGAAAAACGCGTTCAGGAAGGCGATCGGAAAATGCACCAGGAGGGGATGGATGTTCGGAGCGAGTGCGGAAACGCCCGGCAAGAACTCGAACGTTCCGCCGCCGTCAAAAAACCGCGTGGTCGAATCGAGCGCATTCTCCAGCAACCCCACCCAGCCCGCCCCGGCCGCATCGCCTGCGCCATGTACCGCCGGTGTGAGAAATCCGCTGCCGACCGAACCCGGCCAGCTGCCCCAAAATGCCATGATGCACTCCGCGTCTTGTTTATTCGGAACATCCTAAAGGATCGGGGGTGGACTTGCCATCCCCGCCCAGGCATCCCTGGAAGACGGCCGGCCAAGCTCAGCGCAAACGCGCGATACGGAGTTTTTCTCCGCTCCTGCTCACAGGTACGGTCTTGATCTTGATCTTGGCTTGGGCAGCGGGATGGCTGTTTGAGGCGACAGGCCTCTGTCCGGCCTTGCCGTGCAAGGGCTTGGAGAATTTGGCGTCGTGGCTATGGCTCGGTTTGGGCGATTCAACCTGCGCCTCGTGAGAAACCGGCCGAAAACGCTGCACCGGAGGGTCGCCGGCTACGACGAACGGGCTGGGTGCATGGTCCAGCGGATTTTCGTAGGCCACGCCTTCCGGAAAGAAACGTTCCGGATCGCTGGCTATTTCCGACGCCGCAAGAAACTCCGCATAATAATTGCGGGACGCGAACCCGAACAGCGGGTGGTCGTAGTCCTGGACGATGCGCTCGAAGTCGTGCCCGTACCTGTTCTTCGCCTTCTGCATCCCCCCGATACCGTGATTGTAAGAGGTCACGGCCAACGGCCAGCTCCCCAGCTTGCCGTAAGCATGGCTGAGGTATCGCGCCGCGCCATGTGCGGATGCGATCGGGTCCAGACGGGCGGAGACACTGTCCTGACCGTTCATGAATGTCTTGGCGGCTCCGGCGGTAAATTGCCAGATTCCGATCGCTCCAGCCGAGGACCTCGCGTTGGCCTGGAACGAAGATTCCACGTGGGGCAGAAACGCAAGCTCTTCCGGAAGGCCGGCATCGCGGAAAATCCGCCGGAAATGCTCGTGATAGCGCCCGCTGATTTCCAGCCCGCGTTTGAACCGCTCCCGCAGGCCACGCTGATAGCGCAGACGCTCGGCAGCCCCCTGGATGGCCGTCCGGACGTCCACGTGCTCGCCGATCCGGCGGGCCAGTTGCAGGTCGGCGGCGTCCAGCGGCGCCCGCGATGCCAGCTTGTCCTCCAGACGCCGCAAGCGGTATTTCCAGTAATCGAGCCGCTCCTGTACCAGCGCTTTCTGGCTGGGGGTCAAGCCGCCCCTGGCGTCCCCCGGCAGATCGACGACCTCGTAAACCACACCCATGTGGCGGTCATCGTGCAGGGCCACCTGGGACCGGCTCCACTCCGCATAGACTCTACGCCAGAAGGCGACCTGCGGTTCCAGCGCGGGGTAACGCGGAAACACGCCTCCCAAACGAAGGGGCATGTATTCCGCCCTGGGCCGGTTCTTGGGAGTGAAATCCAAATCCGGCGCCCTGGCCCGTTCAGAGGAAGGAGCGGTCTGCGCCAATGTATCCTTCTTCGGAGCCATGGTGCGTGAAGAACATGCGACCAGCAGTAAAACCGGAACGATGCAGACGAACCCTTGAGCGAGTCGCTCGAACATGAGTGTGTCCCCCCTTAGGCATGAGCCGACGCCCTCCCCTTCGGTCACGTACCGTAGGCGGTATCGTCCGAAGCCGTCGGCCTGAATGAATGCCTCTATTGTAGTCCGTTACCCTGGGGCTACAACTACCGTGGCGATCTCCTCCCGGCGGCTCGTTATTCCCTATTGAGACTTCGGCATCAAAGGCAATGACGCGCCGATTTCCACGTCCTCCGCCCCTTGCAGCACGTTTTCGATCTGCAGAAAGCGCGCGCCGATCCTTTTCGAAAGGGCTTTCGCCAATTTGCCGTAATATTTTTCCAGCAACGCGGTGCGCGATTTACGGAACGCCAGGGCCGCCCTGACCAGCGCATCGGCCTTGGCTTCACTGATGGTATCGAAATTCGCCGCGTAGTCGCTGATCAACGTGTAACGGGTCTCGTTCAGCTTCATCAGGTCGGCTTCGTACTGATGGTAGATCGACCAGAATTGCTTGCCCTGCGCCTCATCCAGATCCATCGCATCGGCGACGAATTGGCGTTTCTCCATGCGGATGCTGGCTCGGAACAGCGCCAGTTCGTCCTGCTCGGCAGGCCGAGCAGCCGGAGCGGTTGGGGGCGCCGCCGCTTTCGCGGCGTGGACCTCGGCGCCGGGAAGAATGGCGGAAACAGCCAGTACCCCTGATAGGAAGGTTTTATTCATGGAACGGCCGCTCCCGGCTTTGACGAGGCTCCATGAGTATCATAGGCCAGCTTGTGTGCGAATGCACCGGCCACCGCTCCTTATACATACCGTAAGCCTTACCCGGTAAGTCTCGCCAATCACCAGATACTCCGCTTCTCCTCGCAAGGGATGGCGCGGCAGCAGATCATTGAAGAATATCAGTTTGACGACCGGCACTTCGGTTTCGAGGATATAGGCGCCTAACTGTCCCGCCTGGGTGCGGTCGCCGGCGAATGAGACGATGTTGTTGAGGCGCACCAGGATGTCCCGGCCCATGCCGGCGCCGAGGGTGCAGAATTCGCCGACGCTGTCTACGCCGCGGTAGAGCCGGATATGGCGACGTGCCGGTAGCTTGAAACGGCCGATCGCCCATTGGCAGAACTCAAACAGCAAGTCGAGCTGCAGGTAAATGCAGTTATTGTGGAAGCGGGTCGCCCCTCTTTACCTGCGAGTGAGAATCCACAGGCCTTCCCGCGGCTTTCGCCTCAGACGCACCCTGCGGCGGCGCAGGAATCCGACGAAGCCTCCTCGTCGCGGATCAGCTTCACTGGGGCGTTGCGTTCCACCGTGTCCGCATCGACGACGCACTGGCGGACGTCCGACTGCGAGGGAATCTCGAACATCGGTCGGCGGAGGATGTGCTCGATGATGCTGCGCAAGCCGCGCGCGCCGGTGTCCCGCTCGATGGTGCGCGCGGCGATGCGGCGGATCGCTGCCTCGGTGAAGACCAGTTCGACGCCCTCGTAGGCGAACAATTTCTGGTATTGCCGCACCAGAGCATCTCGGGGCTCTGTGAGAATGCGGACCAAAGCGGCCTCGTCCAGCGGCTCCAAGGGAGCGATCACGGGGAAGCGGCCGATGAACTCCGGGATCAACCCGAACCGCCGCAGGTCTTCGGGCTGGATTTCCGCCAGCAATTCCTCCAAGGGCGGCTTTTTCGAGTCCTGCATGGGCGCGTGGAAACCGATCTCGCCGCGCGGCGGGCCGATGCGTTTCTCCACGTGCTTTTCCAAGCCCGGAAACGCACCCCCCGCGATGAACAGGATGTTGCGGGTATCGATTGTGACCTCGTCGCCGCCGCTGCCTTCGCGCCGCCGGCCTCGGGCCGCCACCTTCACCTGGCTGCCTTCGACGAAGCGCAAGAGGGCCTGCTGCACGCCTTCGCCGGAAATGTCGCGGGTGTTGATCGCCATTTCCGGGCTCTTCGCCAGCTTGTCAACTTCATCGATGTACACGATGCCCCATTCCGCCCGTTCGACGCTGCCGTCGGCGGCTTCCAGCAGGCGCACCAGGATGTTCTCGACGTCGTCGCCGACATAGCCGGCCTGAGTCAGGGTGGTCGCATCCGCCACCACGAACGGCACGCCGACGATGCGCGCCAGGGTGCTGGCCAGGAGGGTCTTGCCGGTGCCGGTGGGTCCGATCATCAGGATGTTCGATTTGCCGACCTGAACGTCCGTGTCGTCCGCGGCCAGCCCCAGGATCTCGCGGCTCTCGTGGCGGAGGCGCTTGTAGTGGTTGTAGACGGCGACGGAAAGGATTTCCTTGGACAGCTCCTGACCGATCACGTACTGGTCGAGGTGGCGCTTGATGTCCCACGGCTTGGGAACGTTGCCGTGCAGCTCCGCCATCGACCGCTTGCGGCCCCAGTTCGTCACCACCTGCTCGGCCAGGCGCACGCAGGCCTCGCAGATCTGGCCCTCGATGCCGGCGATGAGCGGCGTGTCTCTGCTTTGTTCGATACCACAAAAGGAGCAGTGCTGGGTGTTTGCCGGCGTATCGCTGCTCATGCCGTCCTCCTCAAAGCTCGATGATTCAAGATTCCATGTCCGCGGGTTCCCTGCACACCGGTTCCCCTTCGCACTGCCTGCACGCGTGGTTCGAATCGATGTGGCGCTTCACCAGCTCGTCTTCCAGGATTTCGATCCGGTCCAGCAGGCATTGCACCGCCTTGCCGACCGGATCGGGGATCAAATGGTGGTCCAGGTCGATGCCGTGGGGATCGATCCGGCGCGAACTCTTGGGCTGGACGATCTTGCCGGGGATGCCGACCACCGTGCAGTAAGCCGGCACGTCCTTGATCACCACCGAATTCGCGCCGACGCGGACCTGGTCGCCGAGCGTGATGGGCCCCAGAATCTTGGCGCCGGCGCCGACCAGCACGCCACTGCCCAGGGTGGGATGGCGTTTCACCTTGTTCCACGAGGTGCCGCCGAGGGTGACGCCGTGATAAAGCGTCACGTCGTCGCCGATCTCGGCGGTCTCGCCGATCACCACGCCGGCGCCGTGGTCGATGAAAAAGCGCCGGCCGATGGTGGCGCCGGGATGGATGTCGACGTTGGTCAGCCAGCGGGCGAATGCCGCCATCAGCCGGGCGCTCAGGCGGTGTCCCGCGCGCCACAGCCGATGAGCGATCCGGTGCAGCAGTACCGCGTGGACGCCGGGATAGGTCAGCATGACTTCCAGCCGGCTCCGCGCCGCCGGGTCGCGCTCGAACACGCAGCCGACATCCTCGCGCAAAAGCTCCGCGAGGGACGGCATGGCGGCCTCGTTTCCTACCACGGAACCACGCTCCACGAAGTCCGTCCCGGCACGGGCGGCGCCGGGATGATGTAGAAGGGATATTCGTCCTGCTCGGTCGCTGCCGTCTCCTGCTCGTTTGCAGGTGTGCTGGGAACGACCGTTTCGCGATAGTCCTGGTCGATGAATTCGTAGCCGATCATGGAACACCTCCTCGCATGGGGATGCATGGAAACAACTCTCGGATACTACCCAAGCAACCGATATGCCATCCGCTGGCGGCACGACAAACCCAATGAATTCACGGTGGCGCCCTGGCCACCCTTGGCGTGGGCACAACACCTGACTCAACGGCCAGAGGCATTTGTACGGTTTGTGACAAACGGGCATGGAAACCCATTTCACCGATTGTTCCCGAATCCCGGTATATGATGGGCACCACTCGCCGCGCTTCGCATGGAGGACTACAAGCTTGGACAAGTCGCCCGCCCTCATTCTGGCCCACGGCTGCTTCCGGGACATACACGGCAAAGTCGCCCACGGCCTGGTCCGAAGCACGGACCGCTTCGACATCGTCGCCGTGATCGATCCCGCCTGCGCCGGCCAAGACGCCGGCACCCTGCTCGACGGACGGCCACGGGGCATTCCCGTTCTTGCCTCGATCGACGCCGCCCTGGCCCACGCGCGCATACGTCCCGAATTCGCCATCGTCGGCATGGCGACACACGGCGGTCGCTTCACCGAAACCCTGCGCACCGCCCTGCTCGAAGCGGCACGGGCCGGCCTGTCGCTGGTCAACGGCCTGCATGACCTCGCCGGAGACGATCCGGAAATCGCGGCGGAAACGGCCCGCCACGGCGCCAGTATCCTCGACTTGCGCCGGCCCAAGCCCGTCGCCGAACTGCATTTCTGGACCGGCCAGATCCACGGCGTAGTCGCACCGCGGATCGCGGTGCTCGGCACCGACTGCGCCCTGGGCAAGCGCACCACCTCCCGATGGGTGGTCCAGGCGCTGAACGCGGTAGGCGTCAAGACCGAGATGATCTACACCGGCCAGACCGGCTGGATGCAGGGCGGGCGGCATGGCCTGATCCTGGATGCCCTGCCGAACGACTTCGTCAGCGGCGAGCTGGAGCACGCCATCCTGAGCTGTTACCGCGAATGCCGGCCCGACCTCATCGTCCTGGAAGGCCAATCCGCCCTGCGCAATCCGAGCGGACCCTGCGGGGCGGAACTGCTGCTGTCGGGGGCCACGGCGGGTGTCATCCTGCAGCACGCCCCCGGCCGGCGCTGTTACGACGGCTTCGAAGGACCGCATTTCCGGATTCCTCCCGTGGAGGACGAAATCCGGCTGATCGAACACTACGGTGTGCCGGTGCTGGGCGTCAGCCTGAACGGACGGGATTCGAGCCCGGAAGAATTGCGGGAAGCGCAGCGCAGACTGGCCCGGACCCTGGACATCCCGGTCGTCTGCCCGCTGGAAGACGGTGTAACCGAGCTGCTGCCGCCGCTGCGGGCGTTGCTGGACCGGAAGCAAGTCGCATGAATATCCTCGACATCCGGGTGCGGACCGAACACTTCCCGCTGACACGGCCCTACCGCATCGCCTTCCGTTCCATCGACGAAGTCGACAACCTGATCGTCGAAGTCAGGACTACGGACGGCTTGCTCGGCTTGGGCGCAGCCTCGCCTGAACACCACGTCACCGGCGAAACCCTGGAAGCCTGCCACGCCGCCTTGAGCGTGGACGATCTCGACTGGCTGATCGGCCGGGACATCCGCACCCTGCCGCGGCTGTGCCGGGAATTGACGGAACGGCTGCCCGCCGCGCCGGCCGCCCGCGCCGCCCTCGACATGGCGCTGCACGACCTGTTCGCCCAAGCGCTGGATCTGCCCCTGGCCGACGTCCTGGGACGCGCGCACGACAGCCTGCCGACCTCGGTCACCATCGGCATCAAGCCGGTCGAGGAAACGCTGACGGAGGCCCGCGAATACCTCGGCCTCGGCTTCCGGGTGCTCAAGGTCAAGCTCTCCGGTGAAGAGACGGAGGATTTCGCGCGGCTGCATCGGCTGCACGAAACGCTGGCCGGACGCGCAGTCATGCGGGTCGACCCCAACCAGAGCTACGGCGTCGACGGCCTGCTCCGGCTCGACCGGGCCGGCCGGGAACTCGGCATCGAGTTCGTCGAACAGCCCTTCCCGGCGGAGAGGACCGACTGGTTCCGGGCGCTGCCGGAAGCGGTGCGACGGCGGGTCGCCGCCGACGAATCCCTGCTCGGCCCCGCCGACGCCTTCGCCCTGGCCGCGCCGCCCGCCGCTTGCGGCATCTTCAACATCAAACTGATGAAATGCGGAGGGCTGGCCCCGGCACTGCGGATCGCCGCGATCGCCGAAACGGCGGGCATCGCGCTGATGTGGGGCTGCATGGACGAGAGCCGCATCAGCATCGCCGCCGCCCTGCACGCCGCCCTCGCCTGCCCGGCCACCCGCTACCTCGACCTGGACGGCAGCTTCGACTTGGCCCGCGACATCGCCGAAGGCGGCTTCGTCCTCGAGGACGGCCGGCTGAGTGTGACCGGCAAGCCTGGGCTCGGGCTGAAACGCCTGGATTGAGCCGCCTGCCGGGAGACCATCGATGCAATTCCTGATCAACATCGAGGACGTCGCCCACGTCATCCAGCTCGCCGTTGCGCCGGTATTCCTGCTGACCAGCATCGGCGCCGTGCTGTCGGTGATGACGGTCCGCCTCTCCCGCTGCATCGACCGGGCGCGCTACCTGGAAGACAACCTCGAAAGGCTCGACCAGAAGATGCGCCAGTTCGCCCATGTGGAACTCAGAATTTTGTGGCGGCGCGCCCGGATGATCGGCGCAGCCCTCACCCTCTGCACGATCAGCGCCCTCCTGATCTGTACGGTGGTCGGCATTCTCTTCGTGGGCGGCATTTCCGACGCCCAGTTGGGCACGGCGATCGCGCTGCTGTTCATCGCGGCCATGGCCACGCTGATGCTGGCCTTGCTCGTTTTCCTGGTGGAAATCTATATCGGCATCGCGACCCTGCGGGTCGGGCCGCGCTGAGGACTCAAATCTCATGATCGACTTCAAAATCGCCCGCGATCCACAAACCGGCAAGGAAACCTGGTCGGTGCCGCTCAAGGGCGCTTTGCTGCTGAACCATCCGCTGTTCAACAAGGGCACGGCCTTTCCGGAGGAAGAGCGCCGCGAACTGGGCCTGCTCGGGTTGTTGCCGCCGCATGTCGACGACCTCGATGCCCAGCTCGAACGGGCCTACGAGGCATTCAAGGGCAAGGCCACCGACCTGGAACGCCACATCTACCTGCGTGCCCTGCAGGACGAGAATGAAGTGCTGTTCTACCGGCTGATGCAGGACTACATCGGCGAGATGATGCCCGTCGTCTACACGCCGACCGTGGGCGAAGCCTGCCAGCGGTTCAGCCACATCTACCGGCATCCGCGCGGCCTGTTCGTCGCCTATCCGCAGCGCGGCGACATCGACGCACTGCTGGCCAATGCCCTGCAGCGGGACGTTGACGTGATCGTGGTGACGGACGGCGAGCGCATCCTCGGCCTGGGCGACCAGGGCGCCGGTGGCATGGGCATCCCGATCGGCAAGCTGGCGCTGTATACCCTCTGCGGCGGGATTCACCCGGCCCGCACCTTGCCGGTGCTGCTGGACGTCGGCACGGACAATCCCGCCCTGCTGAACGACCCGCTGTACATGGGCTGGCGCCACCCGCGGGTGCGCGGCGCCGAATACGACGCCTTCGTCGAGCGCTTCGTGCAGGCGGTGATGCGGCGCTATCCGAACGTGCTGCTGCAATGGGAAGACTTCGCCCAGGCCAATGCTGGCCCGCTGCTGGAGCGCTACCGCGACCGGCTCTGCACCTTCAACGACGACATCCAGGGCACGGCGGCGGTCGCCACCGGCACGGTACTGGCCGCGATCAAGGCCACGGGAGTTCGGCTGCGGGACCAGGTCGTCGCCGTGTTCGGCGCGGGCTCTGCCGGCTGCGGCATCAGCGAGCAACTGTGCGCGGCAATGGTCCGGGACGGCTTGTCCGAGACCGAAGCGCGCTCGCGCTTCTATCTGATCGACCGGGCCGGCCTGCTGCGCGAGGGACTTTCCGGGCTGCTGCCGTTCCAGCAAGCCTTCGTGCAGCCAGCTGAACGGCTGGCCGGCTGGCGGTTGGATCAAGCGGGGACCATCGGCCTGGCCGAGGTAGTAAACAACGCACACCCCACCGTGCTGATCGGCGTCTCCGGAGTAACGGGGGCTTTCACCGAATCCATCGTCAAGACGATGGCCGGCCGGGTGCCGCACCCTATCGTCCTGCCGCTGTCGAACCCGACTTCCCGCTGCGAAGCCCTGCCCGCCCAGATCCTGGCCTGGACCGAAGGCCGTGCCCTGGTCGCCACCGGCAGCCCGTTCGCCGACGTTGCCTGGGAGGGGCGCACGATCTCGATTCCACAGTGCAACAACAGCTATGTTTTTCCGGGGCTGGGGCTAGGCATCCTGGCCGTCGGCGCTCGCCGGGTCACCCCCGGCATGTTCATGGCCGCAGCCCAAGCTCTGGCCGACGCCTCCCCCGCGGCAACCGACCCGGACGGCCCCCTGCTCCCGCCCCTGACCGCCATCCGCAGCGTATCGCGCTGCATCGCGCTGGCTGTCGCAAAGGAGGCCATCGCCGCCGGCGTCTCAGCGCGCTCCAGCGATGCCGATCTGGAACGTTTGGTGGACGAACGGATGTGGACCCCGGCTTATGCGCGGCTGACTGGACATTGAACTTCAAAAGAGGATCACGCTCATGAATGAAACAAGCCGTCCCCGCACCGGCGCCGACCTGCTGGTCGATTCGCTGCAAGCGCTGGGCGTCGAATATGTCTTCGGCGTGCCCGGCGGCGCGATACTCCCGATCCTGAACGTGCTGGCCGAACGTGGTCCTCGCTTCATCGTGTGCCGGGACGAAACCGGCGCCGCCTTCATGGCCCAGGCCTGGGGCCGGATCACCGGCCAGCCCGGCGTGGTGCTCACCACCTCGGGTCCCGGCCTCATCAACGCCGTCTGCGGCGTGGCGACCGCCACAGAAGACCGCGACCCGCTGGTCGTCATCACCGGTCAAGTGCCGCGGGCCGTGCAGTTCAAACAGAGCCACATGAACTTGGACTCGGTGAGCTTGTTCGCGCCGATCACCAAATGGAGCGTCGAGGTCGAGGAGCCGAACACCGTATCGGAAATCCTAATCAACGCCTTCCGTACCGCGCAAGCGCCGCGCGGCGGCGCCGTTCACGTCTCGGTGCCGAACGACATGCTCACCGCGCCGGTCACGGCGGAAGCCCTGGCTCCGGCTGAACCCGCCGTCTGGGGCGCAGCCCCGGCCGCCATCGTCGAACGCGCGGCGGACCTGCTGAACGATGCCAAAGCGCCCGCCATCCTGCTCGGCGTGCGGGCAAGCGCGCCTGGAGCGGCGGCAGCAGTCCGGCGTTTCCTGGAGCGGCATCCGCTGCCGGTGGCGATGACCTTCGAAGCCGCCGGGACCCTCTCGCGCGACTTGGTCGAAAACTTCGTCGGCCGGGTCGGCTATGTGCTCAATCAGCCGGGCGACGACGTGCTGCGCCAGGCCGATCTGGTGCTCACCATCGGCTACGACCCGATCGAATACGAGCCTTCCGCCTGGATCTCGCCGCAATCACAGGTGATCCACCTGGACGCCCTGCCCGCCACCGTCGACCGGGCCTACCGCCCTGCCGCCGAATTGGTCGGCGACATCACTGCCAACCTGGAGGCGCTCGGCGGCCAACTCCTAGGCGAGACTCCGGCCGAACAACCCGCCGTCGCCGAAGCGCGGCGGCGTCTGCTGGAAGAGCAAGGCCGCGGCGCGGCGCTGGCCGGCATGCCGATCCATCCCCTGCGCCTCATCCACGACCTTCGGGCCACGCTGGACGACGAGGTGACGGTGACCTGCGACGTCGGCGCCCACGAAATCTGGATGGCCCGCTATTTCTTCTGCTATGCCCCGCGCCACCTGCTGTTCAGCATGGGACACCAGACCATGGGCGTCGCCCTGCCCTGGGCTATCGGCGCAGCCCTGGCCCGGCCCGGAAAGAAAGTGGTTTCGGTGTCCGGCGACGGCTCCTTCCTGATGACCTGCATGGAGCTGGAAACCGCAGTGCGCTTGAGGCTGCCGATCGTGCACATCGTCTGGAAAGACGGCAGCTACAACCTGATCCGCAGCCTGCAGATGCGCGACTACGGCCGCAGCTTCGGCGCCGAATTCGGCCCCACCGATTTCGTCAAGCTGGCGGAAGCCTTCGGCGCGACCGGCTACCGGATCGAATCCGTGAACGACATCGTCCCGGTGCTGAACCGGGCCTTGGCCGCCGACACCCCGGTGCTGATCGAAGTCCCCATCGACTACAGCGACAACGTCGACCTGGTCGACGCGATCAACGCATCCGCCCAGCACTGACTTAAGGAGATTGCCTTGGCCATCGACGACATCTTCATCCAAGCCTTCCGCAACCACCAGCAGAAAGGCGACCTGTTCCACCCGCTGGGCCGCGAGGACCACGAGGTGTACCAGGCCTCCACGATCGGCGCCCTCATGGAAGGCGTCTACGACGGCGAAGTGACCTACGGCGAACTGGCCGAGCACGGCGACTTCGGCCTGGGCACCTTCAACGCACTGGACGGCGAGATGGTCGCCCTCGAAGGCCGATTCTTCCAGATCAAATCGGACGGCAAGGCCTATCCCGTCCCACCCGCCGCCAAGACGCCATTCGCCGTGGTAACGCTATTCGAACCGACCGTGCAGGTGGCCTGGCCCAACCCGATCGACTGGAAGCAGTTCCAGGCCGCCGTCGACAAGGCCGCGCCCAGCAAGAACATTTTCTACGCCATCCGGGTGCGGGCCCGCTTCGATTACATCCGCGTCCGCACGGTGCCGCGCCAGCACAAACCCTACCCACCCCTGGTCGAAGTCGCCCGCCACCAGCCCGAATTCGAATACGACAACCTGGAAGGCACCCTGGTCGGCTTCCGTTTCCCCGACTACACCCAGGGCGTCAACGTCGCTGGCTACCACGTGCATTTCTTGGACAAAACGGCAACCGTCGGCGGCCACGTGCTGGACTTCACGATGCGCGAGGCCACCGTCGACATCGACGTCACCTCCCAATTCCGCATGGAAGTACCCGAATGCGGGGCTTTTCTCGACGCGGACTTGGCGAAGGATCAGGACGAAGCGATACACGAGGCGGAGAGCTGAAAACCCTGCTTGCGGCGGACTATGCAGTCGCTACCGCTTCCTCCGATAGCTCGCAGTCATGAATGGGTGCCATTTTCCATCAGCCCCCAGTTTGTGAGACGTCATCACCCGATGGTCGCTGCCTTTGATCTCGATGACGTCCTTGTACCTCACGAGTTTTCCTTCCTCGGTACAGTCAGGACCTTCGGTTTCGAGCGTCAGCACCTTTCCTTCGGCGTCCAAGTATCCGTCGTAAACCCACAGGTGAGTCATCATGGAACCCACCCAAGTGCCGACATATCGCTTCTTTTTAGGGTCGTAACCCAGCGTCATCACGGTGTTCGCCACGCCTCCGCCCGGCATCTCGCCGCTGCCCTCGGCCAGCACCCAGAGGCCGCCGAGCGAACGGATGCTTTCCGATCCCTTGAATTTCTCCGGCGGTTTGCCCGGCTCCATCGAACATTCGTGCTCGTAGACCCACTCGCCTACGAGATTTTCCTGCCACTCGTGTTCGCTTTGCATTTTGATATTCATTAGTGTCCTCTCAAGTAACCATAATCGTTCCGGAAAACCGTGCAGCGAGCCCGGCGAAGCGAAAAGGCGTCCGGTGATGCCCGAAGTCCATGACGATGGCCCAGGATGTTCATGGTTTCAGCAAGCCTGTTCAGGTATTTTCGATTTTTCGAAAATAGAAATATAAAAGCCAACTGCCTCTTCGGCTTGGTTGTCGAACCATAAAAACGGGGTAATTCTTTGCATACGAAGTTACTCCAATCCCGCTGAGAATCCCAGCACACTCAATGTCTGCACGTCCTCCGCGACAGGCCTAATCTCGACGCATCCGATCCAGCCTCCCGGAATCCTCGAAGCGATCTCGACTGCCTCGTTCATATCTTTGGCCTCGATGAGGTAATAGCCGCCGAGCTGCTCCTTGGTCTTGGCGTAAGGGCCGTCTGTCGCCGAAATCTTGCCGTTTCGCACCCGGATCGTGGTCGCGGCGGCCGGAGGCAGCAGACGGTTGCAGCCGATGTAATGGCCGCTCCGCCGAATGGATTCTGTAAACTCCCGGTACTCCTCCAGATGCCTTTCCGCATCGGCTTCCGACATCTGTTCCTTCACGGTTTCCGCGCAAATCAAACACAAGTATTTCATCGGACACTCCTAACACATGCGCTGCTACGAGACTTTCAGTTTTCGGCTGCGGCCTTGAGGCTGGCAAGACCTGCCTCGAAATCCTTGCCTATCATTTTGTCCATACTGAAAAATACCGTCATGACTTTCGAGAGGAATGGCATAGGCCCGTGTATGGCCCAGGTCACCTGCGTAGTCTCACCCTGGGGCTCCAGCGTGAATTCCACGACGTTCTGGGCTTCGAACGGCCGGATGAAATCCAGCTTCAAGACCAGCCTGGAAGGCGGCGACGATCCGGTGATCTCCATGCTGCCCGCGCCAATTTCCCTAGCGACTCCAGTCGATATCCGAATCAAAGGACCGAGGCGTCCGGCGGCTGTTTTTCGAAGCAAACGTCGAGCTCCCGGAACCGCTCGATCGCCTCGCCGGGAGCGAAGTCTTCCAGCTCGAACAACTGGCGAACTTCGATCTCGCATTCGGCGCCGTCAATGGTTGGATTGGGAAAGCGCCGCGTCCATTCCATCGCTTCTTCCCTCGATTTCGCCTGGATCAGGGTGTAGCCGGCGATCAGTTCCTTGGTTTCGGCGAACGGACCGTCGACCACCGAACGCTTGTCGCCCGAGTACCGGATGCGCCAGCCTTTCGCGCTCGGCTGCAGACCGGAGGCATCGAGCAACATCCCGGCTTTCTGCAGTTCCTCGTGCTAGCTCGCCATTTCAGCGATGAGCTCTTCCGGCGGCATGAGCCCCGCTTCGGAGTCCCGTGTGGCTTTGACGATGATCATGAATCGCATCGGTCTTCTCCTCTTGGCTACGCCGGCTCGCGGCATTCGACGAGGACCATCCAACACACGCCGAAGCGGTCGATGACCATGCCGAAGCGCGGAGAAAAAAAGGTCTTCGCAAGCGGCATCTGCACCTGGCCGCCCTCGGCCAAAGCGGCAAACAGGCGATCGGCCTCGTTTTCGTCCGCCACCGTCAGCGTCAGCGAAAATCCCTGGAAGCTGGGCTGTCCGCCACACCGGCCGTCGGACGCAAGAATGACGGATTCGCCGATACGGAAACTGGCGTGCATCACCTTGTCCTCGGTTCCGGCCGGCGGCGTGCACTGGGGCGGCTCGGGGCTGTCCTTGAAGCGCATGAGCAGGGTGACCTCGGCGCCCAGTACCGAACGGTAGAACTCGAGCGCCTCGTCGCAGCGGCCGTCGAAAAACAGGTAAGGCTGGATTTGCATGGTGTTTGCCTCTGATGGATGGGTTGACGGGATAAAACAGGCTTGCGGACATGCTTTTTCACGCAAGCTTCGTGGACTAGTCGAACGGCACCCGCGACAATCGACACGCTCCTTCAACCTGACTTGAAAAGAAAACAAAACGGCTATTGCCATGAGGCCTCGTGTCACCGCAGTTTTCCCATCAATAGAAATTGCGTCCTTACAACCCCTTGTTGCTCTGGTTGTATTTTTTCACCCAAGCAATCCGTAGGATGCCGCCGAACGAAGGGAGGCGCATCGTTCGCGACAAGAAAAACCCAGTGTTGCAGCCTATTCCGGCGGTTCGAACGACCCACTTCGTTCTGTCAACTCATCTTGCTCCGGATGAAGCTCGGATGCCGAGGAGGCGGTGCCTGCAGCGGGCTTCAGCATCGTGATCTTTAATGAACTCACTGAACCAACGACCGCTAAAGCGCCACAGCCGCAGCTTCGCTCTTGCAGGCACGCTGAGGTTTCAGGCCCCTGCGGTGTACCGCATCGAGCTCGGCTTTGGCGGCTTTAAAATCCGCAAGAAACGCCGGGTTCGCATGCAGTTTGGCGACCGTTGCGGAAGCCATGTTGCGTCCCTGAATCGCATCGCTGTACCAGTGCACGTTGCATACGATCCGGCTCAGCCCGAAAGCACGGCCACGCGCGAGGATTTCCTCGGTTTGCCCCGGTGAAAGCTCGGCGAGAATGAGCGCCCAAGTCATGCCGATCGCACCGTGCGCCGAAGGGTACGAGCCGTTCTCCTCCAGCCTGCCCTGCTCCGCCGGCGTGCAAATCGGCTCCTTGTTCGACGCGAACGGCCGTCCCCGCCGGTAGTAGTTTTTTGCTGCATAGGTCGAAAGCCCGGCGTCGATCAGGGTTTTTCGCAGCAGGAGGTAAAGGTGCGGCGTATCCGCTTCCGTGATCGGGGCATTCAATGCGCAGGAAAAGGTGCCCGCCGCATGCGGGAACATCAGATAAGCGTCAGAAACCGCCAGTCTCCATGCCGGGGAATCGCACAAGACCACGCTCCTGCGGCTGTAATCCATGTCAAGGGCAAAAGCCTCCGATCCATCCGCCGGAGGCGGCGGAACCAGGGCGCGACTGTCGGGGAGGGTTTGAAACGGCAGATAACCCACGACCGACGCCGAGCGGAGTTCGGCAACGGCATCGGGTTGTCTGACTGCTGGGTCTTGGGCGCAACCTGCAGACAGGCTGGCGTATATCAGCGCAGCCCAAAACCCATGCTGCCCACGATAGCTGACATAGTTCATCGGAAGCCGGTCTCCACTCGTTTTGGCGTCGTTGCGCTTTGCACCCTGATAGTGTAAGCCAGCTCTCTCCGGGCATGTCGGTGTCCGTGAAAATCAAGACTGGCAAGCGCCAGGTGATCGAATATTTCCTCAGTCCGACGATTCAGCATGCCAGCGAGAGCCTGCATGAAAGGTAAGTTCGGGTTCCGCCGTCAGCCCAGGACTTTCCCGTATTGCTCCTTCGCGTCGCCCGTTGTTGAATAGGGGACCCGAATGGTGAAGGTGGAGGACGGAACATGCCGATCAATACCTTGGAATCATTGCCCTGGCGGGGAAGCCATCACGATTTTTGCCGCGAGCGGCTTGAATCGCTTCTGGAACGGGCCGGCGTCCGGATCGATGGAGACCGGCCCTGGGACATCCGGGTCCACGACCCGGCCTTCTTCCGGCGTATCTTTGCCGATGCCTCGCTGGGGCTCGGTGAATCCTATATGGACGGCGGGTGGGACTGCGACCGGCCCGACGAGCTGATCTTCCGCATCCTCCGCGCCGGCCTGCCCAATCATTTCCATTCCTGGCGGGACATCGCCGCCGCCCTGCAAGCGAGCCTGCTGAACCTTCAGCACACGGCGCGGGCTTTCCATGTCGGTCGGCGCCACTACGACATCGGCAACGACCTCTACAGCCGGATGCTGGACCGACGCATGATCTACAGTTGCGGCTACTGGAAGGACGCCGTGACCCTCGATCAGGCCCAGGAAGCCAAGCTGGACTTGGTGTTCCGCAAGATCGGCCTGGAGCCCGGCATGCGGGTGCTGGACATCGGCTGCGGCTGGGGCGGCGCGGCGAAGTTCGCCGCGGAAAAGTACGGGGTGGAGATTCATGGCGTCACGGTGTCGACCGAGCAGGCGCGGTATGCCCGCGAAATTTGCCAGGGGCTGCCGGTCACGATCGAGCTGAAGGACTACCGGGAGATCGAAGGCCGCTTCGACCGCGCCTATTCCCTCGGCATGTTCGAGCATGTCGGCTGCAAGAACTATTCGACCTACATGAAGGTCGTCGCGGACCATCTCGCCGACGACGGCCTGTTCCTGCTCCACACCATCGGCGGCAACGCCTCCGACAACCACGGCAATCCGTGGGTGGAGCGCTACATTTTCCCCAACTCCATGCTCCCATCCATCGCACAGATCGGAGAGGCCACCGAAAATCGCCTGGTGATGGAGGACTGGCAGAATTTCGGTCCGGACTACGACCGGACACTGCTGAGTTGGTACGAGAATTTCGAACGGCACTGGCCGTCTTTACGCCCCCATTACGGCGACCGGTTCTATCGGATGTGGCGTTTCTACCTGCTGAGCTTCGCCGGCGCGTTCCGGGCACGCCACATCCAGCTATGGCAGATCGTATTCTCCCCCAAGGGGCTGGCCCAGCGCTACGACGCTCCGCGTTGAGCCATAAGGAAGCCCTTATATCCCTCCCCCGGCCTTCGGTCTGCGATCGGCGTTGACCGCGGGCCGAGGCTCGTTCCCACGGACCTCCCCTCCCGACAGACCGCCCCCAAGAACGGCGCATGGCCGCTCGCGTCACACAACCGCAACTCAACTGTCATTTTCAAGTCATACCGCCGTAACAAAACACGGCTATTTTTGCGCTCTCATCTTCTGACGTGACACTCGGTGGCATGAGCCCGGGTGTCTCGATGGGATTTTTGGGCGGGGGGAACCGGCCATCTGGAGCGTCACTGCATCGTTTCACAGGGATTCGGCTTCGCTGCTCGTCGAGTCGGCTGGATTTTCGACCGCCGAGCTTGCGTGGCAAACACGACTTTTTCCCATTCACGGAGAGCGCTAACACCATGAAAAAATTGCGAGCGGTAATACTAGGCACGCTTGTAGCCGGCGGGCAACAAGCTCACGCCTTGATCAACGACGGCAAGTTCGGCGAACCGGGCGAGCTGTTCATCTCGGTTTTTGACGAGGACGGCAAGAAGTCCTACTACAAGGACCTCGGCGTCGATATGGTCCAGTTCATGAACGGCCAGAGCTGCCTCGACGCCAATCTGGCGCAGGACCCCAACTTCGCGGCCTTCGCCGGCAAAGATAATCTGGTCTTCAACGTCGCGGCGGTCAATCCGTTGTTGAAGGATGCCAGCAATATCGCTCAGTGGGGCTATTTGGCCACCTCGAGCCAGGGCAAGGACAGTTTCAGCGCCAAGTGGAACCTGATCGACAACACCGTCCAGAAAATCCAGGCCTATATCGGTGCCCTCAACGTCGCCCCGTTCGAGAACAAGCCCGGGCAGGCGGCGGAGAACAAATCGGGCGTCTTCGGCCCGGAAGACCTCGCCTATCACGGCAACGCCACCTGGGGCCCGACGATGGGCCAGAGCGTCAAGGGCAACACCGAGGGCAAGGTCGGGGCGGAACTGGAGTTCTATTTCGTCACCAACTCCACCGGCGACTCCAAGGGCGAGAAAGTCACCAAACTGGGCGCCTGGAGCCTTTCGAGCGCCGGCGCCCTGAGTTACAGCGGCACCGGCACCTCCACCGTTTGTTCGGGCACCGGTAATACGCCGCCGACGGCAGTCGTCACGAATCCGGCCCAGACGGTCACGGTGAACACCGCTGTGACGCTGGACGGCAGTGCGAGCTACGACCCCGACGGCGGCCCGCAAGGCTTGTCCTACGCATGGAAACAGACCTCGGGTCCTTCGGTCACCCTGAGCAATGCCAGCCAGGCCAAGGCCAGCTTCACCCCTACCGAGGCCGGCAGCTACGGCTTCCAACTGACAGTGAGTGACGGCGCCGCCACCGGCACCGCCCAAGCCACGGTCACGGTCGAAGGGGGTTCCACCGGACCTTCCATTCACATCAACGCACCCGCTGCCTGGACGGTGAAACAGAAGCAGACGATCTCCTGGTCCGCCACCGGTATCCCCGCCAACAAGCTCGTCAACATCGACTTTTCGAAGGATGGCGGCTCCAAGTTCAAGCGATTGAAGAGCATTGCCAACAAGAAAGGGCAAACGCAGTGGAAACCCACCAAGAAGCACGTCACGGAACAGGGCGTACTCCGGATTTGCGCGAAGCCGGACAAGAAATCCGCATTCGTCTGCGATCAGATCGACGTCATGGTGTCGCCCTAAATAAGGCATAACCACCCCATCTCTCTCAAACAGATAGGAGTTAACTCATGCAACTCAAAAAAATCACTGCAGCGGTCGCAGCAGGCACACTGGGGTTTTGCGGTCAGGGCTGGGCGCATCCGCCCAGCGTTTCGCCCGACATCGAAATTTTCATGTCCGGCGCCACGGCACAGGACCTCAACGTAAGGCAGTTGTTCGAACAACTGTGCGTCGACGGAACCCGTGACGAGTATTTGGACAACTCGGTCCCCGCCAATCCGGGTAGCGCACACACTGCGATCTTTTGCACACTGGACTCCACCAAGGTCAACGGCCTATCGGTCAACAATCCGAAGGTGCTGTTCCATAAGCGCTCAGCCGGTGGCTCTGCCCAAGGCGTGAATCCGGTGCTCGACGAGCAGGCCATCGACGCCATGTCAATCACCAATGGCAATTGCACGAAGGAAGGTAATGACGCCTTCTACCGCTGCCGCATTTCACAGCCCGGCGACCTGGTCCAGAAGGTCTCCGACGCTGGTGTTTCGGATGTCAACCCCGCGCTTTTCCGGGGTGCAAATACCCCGGATGGTTCGGCACCGGTAATCCCTTCGAAGGTCGCCCAGCGTATGGACGTCGTCTCGGGTGGCGCGCTGGTCTTCAACACGCCGGTCACCAAGTCCCTGCGTGACGCTCTGCAGCGTGCGCAGATCGATATGGGCAAGCTGGACGCCGACTGCGAAGGCCAGGATACCGAGCGCTGCATGCCCAGCCTGAGCAAATATCAGGTTGCCAGCCTGTTCACCGGCAACATTGGCAAATGGAGCGGGATCAAAGTCATCAATAAGCAAGGCGCTTCTGCACCGCTGACGGACTATGCCCAAGGCTCCATCACGGACGAAAAAGTCTATCTCTGCCGCCGCGTCAACGGTTCGGGCACCCAAGCTCAGTTTAACGCGAACTTCCTGAGCAACCCTTGCACCGACGGCGCCCTGAGCCCGATTGCGACTACCAACCCGTTGAACGGACCGGTGGTCGTACTGAACTCTGGCGCCGGGAATGTCGACGTCTGTCTCAAAGACTTCAATGACGGCAGTAACGACAGCAGCGCCAATCCCAACGGTATCAAGGCCTGGGCGATCGGCGTCCAGAGCACGGAACGGAACGCTGACCTGAAGCGCAACTATCGCTTTATCAGGATCGACGGCGTCGCCCCGACCCTGGAAAACGCCGCCAGCGGCAATTACATGGACTGGGCGGAAAACACCTACCAGTGGCGCAAACCCGCCTACAACGGCCCGACCGGCGACAAGCTGAAGATCATCCAGACGATCGCATCCAATGCCGGCAATCCCACCATCACCGCGAAGAACAACGCGCAATACGTCCATCCTTTCGGCCAAGGAGGGTACCTTGCGGTGACTACCAACGGGAATGCGGCACCCGCGGACGGCAAATTCGACATCAATAACCCGATTATGCCGTATACCCATGCGCCTGGTGTGTCCCTGGACAACTGCCGCGTGCCCGTGATCGACGACAACCAGCCGAACCGGCTCTGACCGAGCGGATCGGTGACGGGGCCGCACGCGGCCCCGTACTCCCGCTCCGGGAGCATGAACCGGCGTTCCGCAAGGGACGCCGGTTTTATCGCTATTTATATTTATTGATATATATCGCCGTATAATGGCAAAGTCTGTCTCTCTGGTATCGAATGGACCACATGCGAGAAACAATGCCGCGGAGCCGCACCGGTATCCTTGCCGGCCTCCCCTTCTGTCTTGCCTTGGTTGCATCGCCGGCAGATGCCGGCCCGACCGGCAACCCGGCCGAAACGGGCGCCCCGCCTGACGCGGCGGCCGATCAGGCCCCGGCCTTCGACATCTGGGAGTACCGGGTCGAAGGCAATTCCGTGCTCGATCAAAGAGTGGTCGAAAAGACCGTCTACGGCTTTCTCGGGCCGGGCAAGTCGATCGGCGACGTCGAAAACGCGCGCGCCGCCCTGGAAAAGGCCTACCACGACGCCGGCTATTCGGCGGCGCTGGTGGACATCCCCGAACAGGACGTCAACGAGGGGGTGGTGATACTCAAGGTCAGCGAAGGGAAAGTCGACCGGCTGAAAGTGACGGGATCGAGATACTTCTCCCTGGGCCATATCAAGGAGAAAGTGCCGGCCCTGGCCGAAGGCCAGCCGCTCAACATGCCCGCCGCGCAGGAGCAGCTTGGCAAGCTCTCGGCGGAGAATCCCGACCGCACGGTGACTCCCGTCATGCGTGCCGGCAACACGCCCGGCACGGTCGAAGTCGAACTGGCGGTGGACGATCAGCTTCCCCTGCACGCGGGGATCGAATTCAACGGCCGCAACAGCGTCGACACCAGCCGCACCCGTCTGATCGCCTCGGCGCGCTATGACAACCTCTGGCAGTTGAATCACAGCGCTTCGCTGCAGTTCCAGATTTCCCCCGAGAATACGGACAACGTCCAAGTGTGGTCAGGCACCTACGTGATGCCTATGGACATTTTCGATTCCGACTCCCGCATGGTTTTTTACGGCATAGGATTGAATTCCAAAAGCGGCGTCTCGACGGTGGGCGCCCTCAACGTCCTGGGTGATGGCGAAATCTTCGGGCTCCGCTGGATCAAGCCCCTCCCCCGCCTGGCGAAGAACCTCGGCCATTACGCGACCATCGGCTGGGATTACAAGAATTTCGGCCAGGCCATCCTGTCCGACACCGACACCCTGATGAAACCCGTCAGTTATTCGCCGTTCATGGCGGGCTACGACGCCAGCGTCGGCTACGAGGACGGATCGTTCAGCCAGCTCAACCTGGAAACCCACTTCCTGTTCTGGGGCGATTACCAGGAATTCGAGGACCGCCGCTTCGGGGCGACCCCCAACTACGTGTACCTGAAAGGCGACGTGAGACACCGGCAGATGCTGCCGGAGGACCTGTCCATGCAGCTGCGGCTGGCCGGCCAGGTCACCAACGTGCCCCTGATCAGCAACGAGCAGATGGGGGCCGGCGGCATGTTCAGCGTGCGCGGCTATCACGAGGTCGAGCGGCTGGGCGACAACGGCGTCAACGGCTCGCTGGAGTTCTACAGCCCGGACCTCGGCAAACATCTTTACGACGGGCTGGGGCTGCTGCGATTCCTGGTCTTCGGGGACATCGCGTACCTGTGGGTCAAGGACGCGTTGCCCGGACAGCCACAGAACTACAGCCTGGCGAGCACGGGGGCGGGATTCAACATGGAGCTGTGGCGACAGCTCAACGGCACCCTGTTCTGGTCCTATCCATTCACCAGGACGGAAAGCGTCGCGGTCGGTGAAACCCGCGTCGATTTCCGCATCGCTTACGATTACTGATTGGGAAACGAGCATGACGACGCGCGAACCTGCAAGCCGCAAGCAGAACCTTCCGCCCACCGACACCAGCCTGAAACCTCTGGCATCGTCCGTCCGCACCGTCCTTGCCGGCGCCTTCCTGGCGGGCGGGGCCGCCCAGGCCGGCAGCCTCCCGGTTCCCGCCGGCGCCTTCGTGTCGAGCGGCAGCGCCGACCAGTCGATCGCCGGCAACCTGATGACGATCAACCAACACAGCGATCGCGCGATCCTGAACTGGAAGAGCTTCAACATCGGCGCGGAAAACACCGTGCAGTTCAAACAGCCGTCGGCGGCGTCCATTGCGCTCAACCGCATCTACCAAAGCGATCCCAGCCGCATCTTCGGCAAGCTGTCCGCCAACGGGCAGGTTTATCTGCTCAACCAGAACGGCTTCATTTTTGGCAAGGGCTCTCAAGTCGACGTCAACACCCTGCTGGTCAGTACGCTGAACATCACCGACGACACCTTCCAGCGCGGCATCACCAAGGTCATCGATCAGGACGGGCGCCCTGCGCTGGTGGGCGACGGCAAGGTCTACCGCGTCGACGAGCAGGGCAATTTCGTCCTCGACGAGAACGGAAACCGGACCAAGATCGGCATCGAATTCGCCGAGGGCTCCTCCGTCAAGACCGCCCCTTCCGGCCGCATCATCGCCGCAGCCCCTTCGGTGGTGAACAAGGGCGATTTGTCCGCGCCCGACGGCCAGATTCTCCTCATCGCCGCCACCGACAAGGTCTACCTGCAGGAAGCCGGCAGCGACTCGAATCTGCGCGGCCTGCTGGTCGAGGTCGGGACCGGGGGCGAGGTCACCAACATCGGCAAGGCCCTGGCGGAACGCGGCAACGTGACGCTGATGGGCTTTGCGGTGAATCAGCAAGGCCGGGTGTCGGCAACCACCTCGGTGCGCGTCAACGGCTCGGTGCGCCTCCTGGCGCGGGAAGGCGCGAGCGTGCGCCGCGAGGGCGACGCTTGGCTCGTTCAGGCGAACCGCACCAAACGCGGTTCGGAACAGGACGACGGCCTCGGCACCCAAGCCACGGTGACGTTGAAAGGCGGCAGCAAGACCTCGGCGAATCCCGACATGAACGATCCGTCCACCGCCGTGGACGGCCAGTCGCAGGATGCCTCCTGGATCGAGATCATGGGGCACCAGGTCCGGATCGAGAATGGCGCGCAAGTGACCTCCCACGCCGGCAAGGTAACGGTGACGGCGACCGAAAACCCCGCCAACCCCGGCCTGGCCAACGTCAAGAACGATGCCCGTATCCATGTGGACAAGGGCGCGAAGATCGACGTGTCGGGCATCAAGGATGTGAGCGTGGCGATGGAGCGCAACGTGGTGACGGTCGAACTGCGCAGCAACGAACTGCGCGACTCGCCCCTGCAGCGCGACGGCGTGCTGTATGGACAGAAGATACGGGTCGACATCCGCAAGGGCACGCCGATCGCCGACATCTCCGGCGAGCTGGAGCGCATCGCCCGCACCGTGGCCGAACGCAGCACCGGCGGCGGCACCCTGAACCTGGTCTCGGAAGGCGACGCCATTCTGCGGCGTGGCGCGGTGCTGGACTTTTCCGGCGGATCGGTGGCCTACCGCTCGGGTTACGTGGACACCACCCAGTTGCTGACACCGGACGGCAAGACCGTGGACATCGGCAGCGCCGATCCGAACCAGACCTATGCCGGCATCTTCGGCCAGGTCACCCAGAAATTCAAAGCCTGGAACATCACCAAGACCTGGGACATCCTCGGCCCCAGGAACCTGGGACGTTACGAGCAGGGCTATGTGGAAGGCAAAGCGGCGGGCACGCTCGACATCAAGGCGGCGGCGCTGGCGCTGGAAGCCGAGATGCGCGGCGCCTCGACCGCCGGTCTCCATCAGCGCGAAGCGGGAACCCAGCCCGCGGGCGGTACCCTGAAGATCGACCTGGCGCGCAGCCCCGACAGCACCCAGTCCGTGATTTTCGGCGGAGCTTCGGCCAGTCTCGGCGTAGGCAAGGAAGAACCGTTCCCCCAGGAGCCGGGAAAAACCGGCCAGCCGGCGGCCCTGGTCCTGTCCGGCGACAAGCTGCGTGACTCCGGCATCATGCATGCCGACATCAAGACCAACGGCAAGGTCGTGATCCGCTCCGGCGAAAACCTCACCATGACCGACGGCGGCAGCCTCGCGCTCACCGGCGGCGAAATCAAGGTCGATGGAACGATCACGGCTCATGCCGGCGAAGTCGATCTCTCGACCCGGCTCACCAGTGCCACCCAGGGCAAGCTGTCCGGCGCCATCGATCTGGCCTCCGGCGCCTCCATCGACGTCAGCGGGCAGTGGATCAACGACCGTCCGGCCGATGCCACCGGCAACAGCGGGCAGGACCGCAGCCGCGTGCTGGTGAACGGCGGAACGGTCTCGGTGAAGGCCGAAGGCGACGTCAATCTGGCCGCCGGCAGCCGCATCGATGTCAGCGGCGGCGCGCGGCGCACCGGCAAAAACAGCTTCAGGGCCGGCGACGCCGGGGGCATCAGCCTGGAAGCCGCGGCGGTCGACGGCTCTGACCTCAAGCTGAAAGGCACGCTCGAAGGCTACGCCTTCGCCGGCGGCAAAGGCGGATCACTGAGCCTCGTCTCCGACCAGGTCATCCTGGGCAACGCCGCGGACGCCGAGATCGCCAAGGGAGCCGACCCCCTGGTCCTCAACCCGGATTTCTTCGGCCAGGGCGGGTTCGCGCATTATTCCGTGGGATCCAACAAGAGCGGGGTCACCGTCACCGACGGCACCAACATCCAACTCAGCGTCAAAAACCGGGTCCTCGATCCGGAAGCCGTCCGCCACGTCAGCGGCTCGAATTTCCTCGACTTCGCGCAAGTCAAGCTGCTGTCGGAGTTTTCGCGCGAAGCGGGTGAACTCGATCTGCTGCTGGCTCAGGAAGTCGGCCAGGGCGGAAAGGACGCGGCGGTCCGGATCGGCGACGGCGCGGTGATCCATACCGATGCGGGCGGCAGGATTTCCCTGCAATCGGATGCCAGCATCTTCATGAACGGGACCCTTGAGGCCGCCGGCGGCAACGTGGCGATGACCGTCACCCCGCCCGCCGGCACCGACCCCGGCTTCAAGGCGGACCAGGGCATCTGGATCGGTTCCGGCGCGCGGGTGGACGTGTCCGGCACGGCGCTGCTCTACAGCGACCGGCCGGACCACGTGACCGGCAAGGTGCTGGATGGCGGAACCATTACCCTGCATGCCGACCGCGGCTTCGTCGTGGCGGATAAGGGTTCGGAACTCGACGTTTCCGGGACGCAGGGACGCCTGGACGTACCGGTCAGGGGACCGAACGGCGCCATCTCCCAGGAACGCCGCCAGGTCGCTTCCTCCGGCGGCAACATCGAAATCCGCGCCGCCGAGGGCATCCAGCTCTACGGGAAACTGGAAGGACGGGCCGGTGACGGAACCGGCGCCGCGGGCGGCGGGCTGTCGCTGGAACTCAATCCCAACACCCGGGCCGAACCGGACGAAATCGGGCTGGGCCAGACCCCGTTCCCCAAGGTCCCCAGCGTGATCTCGCTGACCCAGTCCGAACCCGAAGGACTGCCCACGGTGCAGGGCAAGGCCGTGTCGTCGGACCGCTACGGCCAAGCGGTGCTGGGCGTCGGCCAAGTGGAACGTGGCGGATTCGGCGAGCTGACGTTGCGCACGCCGGGCCGCATCGAATTGGCCAGAGGTCTCAACCTGCATACCGAGCGCAGCATCGTGCTCGACGCGCCGGTGCTCGCCTTCCAGCCCGCAGCCGGCGCCACCGCCGGCAAGGTGTCGCTCGATTCGGCCTATGTCGCGCTCGGTTCGACCCAGACCCGGCCGGGCAACGCCGCCCCAACCGCCGGCAACGGCAGCCTTCGCGTCAGTGCCGGACTGATCGACCTGGTCGGCACCACTGCGCTTCAGGGCTTCGACGGCGCCGACCTGAAAAGCTCGGGCGACCTGCGCCTGATCGGCGTGCGCACGACCCAGCAGCAGCGGGACTTCCTGGGCGAGTTCCTGGCGGCCGGCGACCTCACCCTGACCGCGGACCAGCTCTATCCCTCGACCCTGAGCGAATTCCGGATCGCCGTGAGAGGTACGAGCGATGGCACGCTCACCATCAAGCAAAGCGATTCCAACGGGGGAACGGTGCTCTCCGCCGGCGGCAAGCTGACGCTGGAAGCCCCGAACATCGTCCAGGGCGGCACCGTGAAGGCGCCGCTCGGCGAGCTGAACTTCCAGGCCTCCAACCGCCTCGAACTGGCCGCGGGCAGCGTCACTTCCAATTCGGCCAAGGGTGCGATCATTCCTTTCGGCCGCACCCAGGGCGGACTGGACTGGATCTACCCGCTGGGCGACCAGAACCTGGTCATGACCGCACCGCCGGAAAAGAAACTGGTGCTCGACGGCGCGAAGGTCGACATCGCCGACGGCTCGGTGATCGACACCCGGGGCGGCGGCGACCTGTCCGCATTCGAATTCGTGCCGGGGCCGGGCGGTTCCTATGATCTGCTCGACCCCGCCAGCAAAGGCTATCAAGAAGCCTATGCCATCCTGCCTTCCTTCAAGGGCACGACGGCCCCCTACGATCCCCTGGAATTCCCGAACTCCGGCCTGAAAGTCGGGGACAGCGTCTACCTCTCCGGCGGCGGCGGCCTCAAGGCCGGGTACTACGTCCTCCTGCCCGCCCACTACGCACTCCTCCCCGGCGCCTACCTGGTGACGCCCGACAAGAACGCCACCAACATCGTGCCGGGCCTCGATCTCAAGCGCGCCGACGGCGCCCCGATCGTCGCCGGCTACCGGACCGTTTCCGGCACCGGCATACGCGATGCGCTCTGGAGCGGTTTCGCGGTGGAACCCGGAAGCGCCGCCCAGACCCGCGCCGAATACTCGATCTCCAGCGCCAACGACTTTTTCTCCGCCAAGGCGGCCAAGGACGAAGCCGCCGTGCCCTATCTTCCGCGCGACGCGGGCTCCATGCTCATCTCGGCGGAAACGGCGTTGGGCCTCAACGGCCAGGTATCGGCCAAGGCCGGCGCGAAAGGCCGCGGCGGCCGCCTGGACATCGACGCCGCCAACATCGCCATCGTCTCCGAAGGCGCGGCCGGGCAGGCGACGGGCAACGCCATCAAGCTGGTCGCGGAGAAGCTCAACGGCCTTGGCGTCGCCAGCATCGCGATCGGCGGCGTCCGCAACACCGAGGACGGCACCGTCACGGTCGATACCCATGCCTCGAACATATCCCTGGGGCAGAACGCCAAGCTCAAGGGTGCCGAATTCATTCTCACCGCCAAGGACAACATCACCCTCGCGAAAGGCGCAGACATCACCGCCGAAGGCGCGTCCAAGGACAGCGGCGCGCCGAAGGTCTACAAGCTGGACGGCGACGCCGCCTTCCTGCGGGTATCGTCGTCGGACCAGGCCGACCTCCAGCGCAGCGGGGTCTCGGGGCATACCGGCTCGATCATCATCGGCTCGGGCGCGACTCTGGCCACGTCGAATTCCATGATCGTCGACGCCACCGCCGACATGGACCTTTCCGGCAAGCTTTTGGCCCAAGGCGGCTCGGTCTCGCTGGGGGCCAGCCGGATCGGCCTGGGCGCCGACAGCAGCTTCCAGAACGGCCTGGCGCTGAGCCAGGCGGCGCTGAACGCCCTCCAGGCGAATGAGCTGCGCCTGAACAGCGGTAGCGACATCAGCCTGTTCGGCGCGGTCGAACTGGCCTCTCAGCATCTCGTCCTGCGTTCGGGCGGGCTCCTGGGATTCGACAACGCCGGCCAGACCGCCAGCATCAAGGCCAGCGACATCCGCCTGGAAAATCCGCTCGATGCGAAGACCAGCCGGACCGGCAACGGCACCGGCACCCTCTCGCTGATCGCCGACACCATCGAGCTGGGCGAGGGCGCCTACGCGCTCAAGGGCTATTCCAACGTCACCGTCGAAGCCGGCAAGGCGATCGTCGGCTCGGGTACGGGCACGCTGACCGCATCCGCCGACCTCGACTTCAGCACCCCCATCGTCACCGGCGACCGCGGGGCGGACACCCGGATCGACGCCACCGGCCATGCGGTGGGCATCCGGTCTTCCGGCACCGCTCAGGCCACCGCCGACGCGCTGGGTGCCCAGTTGTCGATCACCGCGGACAGCATCCGCAACGCCGGGACGATTTCGCTCAAGTCCGGCGTCGTCAAGCTCGATGCGCTGAAGGGCGACGTGGTCCTCGCCGCCGGCTCCAGCATCGACGTTTCCGGCCGGGAAGTGAACATCGGCAACGCCAACGTCGCAACCGACGGCGGCGCGGTGGAACTCTCCAGCCAGACCGGCAACGTCGCCTTGGAATCCGGCGCCAAGCTCGCGCTCAACGGAAGCAAGGGTGGCGAGCTGCTGGTGTCCGCGGCAGCGGGCGGATTCCGTTTCGAAGGCAGCGTCGACGCCCAGGGCGCGGAACGCGGCGGCCGTTTCGCTCTCGACGTCCGCGCCCTGGAGAACAAGGGCGACGTGGGCGGGATGGCCGGCAAGCTGGCATCGGCCGGATTCAGCGACGGCATCAGCCTGAGGACGCGCACCGGCGACCTGCACCTGAATGCGGGCGACACCGTGGCGGCGCGCACCGTCGAACTCGCGGCCGACCAAGGTTCCGTCCGGATAGACGGCAGCCTGAAGGCTCAAGGCGACAACGCCAAGCTGGACATCGAGGCCGGCAGCGGCCTGACCCTGGCCGCGAGCGCCGACCTGGAAGCGCACGGCAGCGCCGAACAGGGCGGCCGGGTCGTGCTGGAATCCCTGGGCGAAGGCGGCATCACGGTGGCCTCGGGCGCCCACATCGACGCCAGCGCCACCGACGGTTCCGCCAACGGTACCGTGAACCTCCGCGCGCTGCGCACCGATCAGGACGTCGCCGTCGCCGCGAACCTCGGATCGTCCGTGTCCGGCGCCGCCGAGACCACCGTGGAAGCCGTCCGTATCTACGATCACAGCGGCACCATCGGCAGCGCCGACATCGCGGCGTGGAAAACCGATACCGACGCCTACATGGCCAACGCCGGCGCCATCGAAACCCGCCTGGGGCTGCCGGGGGGGCTCAGGGCCGGGCTGGAAATCCGCAGCAGCGGCGACCTGACACTGGGATCGAACGGCTGGGATCTGGTCGACTGGCGTTATGACGGCCGTCCGGGCGTGCTCACCTTGCAAGCCGGCGGCAAACTCTCGATCGACGGCAAGCTCAGCGACGGCTTCCGCGACGATCCGAACGGCATCGACGTCTCGGGCATCCTCGGCCCGGGCGCCACCGTCGCGGTGAAGGACATGTTGCAGACCGGCTCGTCCTGGAGCTACCGGCTGCAGGCCGGGACCGACGTGGTCGTCGGATCGGACGTCGCGGTGCGGACCGGCACCGGCGACATCGACGTCGAAGCCGGCCGCGACGTGATCCTGACCAATGCCGGCTCCTCGATCTATACGGCGGGTCGTCCGACCGACACCCAGCGCTACGGCAATTTCAAGAATGGCTTCGTGGCCTTCCAGTTCTACGGCGAATATCCCGTCGACGGCGGAGACATCAACATCAGCGCCGGCCGCGACGTGGTCGGCGCCCGTACCGGCCAGTTCTTCGACGGCTGGCTGGTGCGAACCGGCAACTGGACCGAAAGCGCCAGCCATCAGGGCGAAACGCCGACCGCCTGGGCCGTGGCGATCGGCGGACCGGTCGGCACCTCGGCGCAGCAAGGCACTTTCCAGCAAAACGTCGGCGCGCTCGGCGGCGGCAACATCACCGTCGAGGCCGGTCGGGACGTGTCCGACCTTTCGGCGGTCATCGCCACCACCGGAAAGCAGGTCGGCACCGTTTCCAAGCCGAACGACCCCTCCGATACCGGATTCAACACCAACGAAGTGCAGGTCTCCGGCGGCGGGAACCTGACCGTCAGCGCCGGCGGCGATGTCCTGGGCGGAACCTTTTACACCGGCAAGGGCATCGGCGAGATCAGCGCAAGGGGAGCGATCAAGGGATCGGCGAACGGACTGGGGCCGGTCCTCGCGCTGGGGGACTCCCGGTTCAGCCTGAGCGCTGGACAGGACATCGAACTGGGCGCGGCCATCAACCCCACCGTGATCAACAGTGCCAGCGCCCGCAACTTTTTCTTCACCTATTCCGACCGGAGCGGCATCGCGCTGGAATCGCTCTCCGGGGATGTGCGCATACAGAACGACATCTCGGGGATGGTCAGCGCCGTGAACAAGCTTCGCAGCGCCAAGAATCAGCTCAGCTTCCCCGGCGCTTCGTTGAGTGCCCTCAGCGTCTATCCGGCGTCGCTCGACGTCGCCGCGCTGCAGGGCGACGTCGTGCTGGAACGGAGCTTCACGACCTATCCCGCCGCCAAGGCCGGCTTCAGCATGCTGGCGGGCGGAAACATCACGACGGGCTCGGTGGGCGACAACGTCAACGTCACGCAGTCGGACGCCGACCCGATCTTGCTGCCGGGGATCGCCAACCCCGCCAAGAGCTGGGAAGACGCCTCTCAAAGGCTGCAGCCTTTCGGCGCCTCCAACCTGATCCACGCGCAGGTTCCCGTCCATCGCGGCGACTCGGAGGCGGCAAGGATATACGCGAAAGGCAACATCGCCTCGGTCGATCCCCTCCTCCTCGTCCTGCCCAAGGCGGTGGACGTCATGGCGGGCCGCGACCTGTTCGACGTCAGCCTGCACGTGCAGCACCCCGACTACGCGATGTCCAGCATCACCGCCGGCCGGGACATCCGTTTCACCTCCCCGCGCAACGCGCAGGGCAACCTGGTGAACCTGACCCGTGAAATCCAGCTGTCGGGCCCCGGCCAGCTCTGGGTCAGCGCGGGGAGGAACATCGACCTGGGCGCTTCCGAAGGCATCTACACCATCGGCAATACCGAAAACAACGCCCTGGCCGACAATGGCGCCTCGATTTCGGTCATGGCCGGCCTGAACGGCAATCAGGCCCGCTTCGACAAGTTCGCGGAAAAATACGATCCCACCTCGAGCCGGTACCGAGCGCTCCTGCTTGACTACATGCGCAAGCGGACCGGCAACGACGGGCTCAACTACGCCGACGCAGCCGCGGCGTACCAAGCCTTGCCCGGTGACCAGCAGCACGAACTCCTGCTGGCGATCCTGTTCGATGAGATTCGGGCCTCCGCCGCCCAGGCGGCCAAAACCGGGCGCCGGTCCGACTACGACCGCGGTTTCGCGGCCATCGACACACTGTTTCCACACGACGGCGACACCAAATACAAAGGCAATCTCAGCCTGTTCTTCAGCAAGATCCACACGGTCGACGGCGGAGACATCAATCTTCTCGTCCCCGGCGGCGGCGTGAATGCGGGCCTTGCGGTCGCCTTCGCCGGATCGAAGGCCGCCAGCGATCTCGGCATCGTCGCCCAGCGGCAAGGCGCCGTGAACGCCCTGGTGAACGGCAATTTCATGGTCAACCAGTCGCGCGTGTTCGCCATGGACGGGGGCGACATCACCATCTGGTCGTCCAACGGCAATATCGACGCCGGCCGCGGTGCCAAGTCGGCCATCGCCGCCCCGCCGCCGCGGATCACCTTCGACGAACGCGGCAACCTGCAGGTCGAATTCCCGCCGGTGGTATCGGGCAGCGGCATCCGTACCGCCGCCAGCACGACCTCCCGGCCGGGTGACGTTTTCCTCGCCGCGCCGCGGGGCGTGGTCGACGCCGGCGAAGCGGGCATCGGCGGCACCAACGTGGCGATCGCGGCGACGGCCGTGCTCGGCGCCAGCAACATTCAGGTCGGCGGCACCGCGACCGGCGTTCCCAGCGGCAACGTCAGCGTTCCCGTCGTACCGGCCGGCGCGGCCGCCGCCGCGGGTGCGGCCACCCAGGCTGCCATGCAGTCAACGGTGTCCGACAGCGAGGAGAAATCGGAACCGAAAGTGGCGGACTCCAGCAGCCTCAACCCGCTCAAGGTCGAACTGCTGGGATTCGGCGAATGCTCCACGACCGACATCAAGAACGGCTCGCCGGGTTGCACCTGAGTGGCCCGGACGCCGGGGCGGGCCGTTCCCGCTCCCGGCGGGCCGCTCATTGACAGGCGACGATAAGCCGCCGTCCGGGATGCACGGCGCGTTTTCAAGGCTCGTTTGAACCGTCGCCTTTTTCCGTGGAGCCCGACTGGCCATCCAAGTCACCCTGGGAAGTGACTCTTGGCAACGTGCTTACCTTCGCAGGCCCCGCCCGTCCCGCATCCCCACAACAATCTGCCGCCTTTTGTCTCCAAGACGTCTATCGCCAAGTCCTCCTATTTCCACCCGCCATAGAGCCGAAGACCCCGATAAGACATGGGGCTTTGCAGGGGGCCGTCGCACACGCCCGTTTCGCTCGACGACGGTGACGCCCCCTCTCAAGGTTGGTGACACTCTTCTGTCCGGCGCGTCCCTGCTAGACGGACCAGAATCTTCCCGGTTCACCGACCGCCACTATTGAACCGCCATATTTGGTTCATATTCCCCGCTGTCGGATAGCGGGAGCCCTGCCACGCAGCAGAAGACTTATACGCCACTACTCGCTACGCCTTTATACGCGAGTCTTCAACCCATTGATTTGTAGAGGCTGAATCAAAACGTTGGGGTTTGTAACGCCAACCCCTTGGAAATATCCGAATACGACCATGACTACTGGCACGACACCTGCATAATCTAATTCGCGAACCGCCAACCATCGGTCTCCACGAACTCCATGGCCCAGTATGTGCAGACTCTCACTGTCATCGGTTTTTGTCTCCCAGCCAAGAGGATTTGCTCGTGACAAAAGTAGGTCACATAGCATCCATTCTCTTACTACGTTTCTCGAAAGCAGAGTCACACAATGATGCATTGGCATTCAAACTGACGGAAGACTGACGCCGCCAATTCCAGTAGTTTTTTTAATATGGCGTAGTGTAGAGAGGGTAATCGCTCCATGTGGTCATCACTCTATACCAGGCGCATGACTACCTGGCGCATCAGCTGACCCAAGACTTGTTCATCCGGGCTCAGGTGGAGCGAATACGGCGGTAGGATAAACAGCTTGAGTCGGCGTTGTTGGGCCTCACTAAATGATTGCCTTTATAGATCAGTGAAGCAAATGATAGATAACTGGCCGGATACCACCATAGTGCAGGCAACCCTATCCAACGAATTCAGCAAGCTAGTGGTTTCACCTGCAGTGATACCGTGCCAACGTTATCTTCTCTAGAAAACGAAGACCGTCGAATACTTATCTATCGTTTCCAAAAGTCGAGCCATCGTGACACACCCTCTATGCGATATGGACGACTAACATGATTTAATAATGACGAACGCGCATTCAAAAATGATCGCCAAGGCTCATGTATATCTCTATCTCATATCCATATTGATGTATGGCTGTCAGCAGTCTGAGAGCGACGTGCACTATGACAATCCGAGATACGAAGCAACCACTCCATTTCGCAAAGAAATTTCAATCAGAAAGGAATATGTATGTCAGATTCGTGCGTTCAGACATATTGAGGTACGCGCCATGGAGAAAGGGTATTTGCAGAATATATATGTTGACGAAGGGCAGATGGTGCATCAGGGCCAACTAATGTTCAAAATCATGCCGAACATATATCAGGCGGAGCTTATGAGAGCACAGGCAGAAGCCAATGTAATGAATATCGAATACACGAATACGAAGGGTTTGGCTGACCAGAATATCGTTTCCCAGAATGAGCTCGCTTTGGCTAAGGCAAAATTAGATAAGGCCAATGCCGAGGTGAAGCTGGCGGAAACCCATCTCAGCTTCACGGTTATAAAAGCGCCATTCGACGGGATCATGGATCATCTCTTGGTCAGAACTGGCAGTCTTTTAGATGAGGGGACACTATTAACTACGCTTTCCGACATCAGCAAACTATGGGTTTATTTCAACGTACCAGAATCCGAATATCTTGAGTACAAGATGAAAAAGAATGATGATCAGACTTACTCAAAAGTACGACTGAAGATGGCAAATGGTGCTATATTCGATCAGGAAGGTACGATTGAAACGATCGAAGCCGATTTCGACAATACTGCAGGCAATATCGAATTCAGGGCAACATTTCCAAATCCGGACGGTCTCCTTCGGCATGGACAGACCGGAACCATCATCATGAGAAAACCTTATAAAAACGCTCTTATCATCCCTCAAAAGGCCACGTTCGAAGTCTTGGACAAGACGTTTGTCTACATAATTGATAAAGACGGCAACCTTGAGCAGAGACTCATCAAAGTGGACGCTGAGATACCCTATTTCTTTCTCGTAAAGGAAGGCGTCGATGATGACGACAAGATATTGATCGAAGGTATGCGAAAAGTGCACCCAGGCGATCATGTAGACGTCACTATGATTCCCAAAGAGAAGCTACAGTCCAATCTGCAGCTGCATGCCGAATAATCAGGCGAATTAAGTCAAATATGTTTGGCATTTTTATTAATAGACCAGTGATGGCAATCTCGCTATCGCTTTTGATTGTCTTCATGGGGTTCTTGTCGATCAAATCATTGCCGGTATCGCAGTTTCCAGATATTGCGCCTCCACGTGTCACCGTTTCTCTTTCATTCCCTGGAGCCAGTGCAGATGTGTTGGTGCAGTCGTCCATCATCACCATCGAGCGCGCAATCAATGGCGTACCCGGAATGAAATACATGGTCTCCGCCTCGACGAGCGCCGGGGAAGCTACGATCCAGATTTTATTCGATCTGGGAGTCGATCCTCTGCAAGCCATGATCGACGTCAAGACACGGCTAGATACAACCATGAGCCGTCTTCCACAGCTGGTTACGCTCGAAGGTGTGTGGGTGCAGCGTGTGCAGCCTAGTATGCTCATGTATATCAATCTCTTTAGCAGGAATAAGGACGCCGATCAAAAATTCTTATTCAATTATGCATTTGTCAATGTCATTCCTGAAATCCAACGGGTAAATGGGATTGCGCAGGCGAGGATATTGGGCAGCCGTCAGTATGCCATGCGAGTATGGCTCAATCCAGAACGGATGAGAGCCTATAAGGTATCAACCGAAGAGGTAATGAAGGCAATCGGCGAACAGAGTATTATAGGCCGCCCTGGTAGGTTGGGGCAGAGCACCGGAATTAGTGCGCAGTCAAAGGAATATGTCTTGGTATATCAAGGGAGATACAATAAGCCTGAACAGTATGAAGAAATCATTATACGTGCTAATTCTGAAGGTGAAATCCTGCGTCTTAAGGATATTGCGACCGTTGATCTGAATAGCGAGTTTTACAATATCTACTCGGACAAGGACGGACTCCCTTCTGCGTCGATCGTGCTCAACCAAAATTACGGTACCAATGCGAGCAAGGTGATCGAGGATGTAAAGGAGAAGTTGAAAGAGTTGAGGAGCTCTTTTCCAGAGGGTATGGATTACGAAATAAATTACGACGTGTCCAGATTTCTAGATGCATCCATCCACAAGGTTCTTCATACATTGATGGAAGCGTTCATACTGGTTGCACTGGTTACGTTCATTTTCCTGGGAGACTGGCGCTCCACATTGATTCCAATCCTCTCTATTCCCGTTTCCTTGATTGGTACGTTCGCTGTCATGCAGGCTTTCGGACTATCAATCAATCTGATCACGTTATTTGCCTTGGTACTCGCCATCGGTATTGTCGTCGACGACGCCATCGTGGTGGTAGAAGCCGTGCACGCCAAGATGGAAGCGGAGCATCTCTCTCCGTATGAGGCATCCAAAAGGGTGTTGAGTGAGATTGGGGGTGCCATTATTGCAATCACGCTGATTATGATTTCGGTTTTCGTACCGATTTCGTTCATGAGTGGCCCTGTTGGGGTGTTTTATCGGCAATTCGGCATCACGATGGCGTCCTCTATCCTAATTTCTGCCCTCGTCGCGTTGTCGCTTGCTCCAGTGCTTTGCGCAATGATACTGAAAAATATGCATGGACAGCAGAAAAGGAAATCCCCTATCAGCATCTTCATCGACGCGTTCAATTATTACTTCGAGAAGGTGACAGGACGATACGTCAAGATTCTGGATATGGTCGTTACTCGACGAATCGTAACTATTCTGGCTTTTTTTGCTTTCTCTTTCGGAATCTATGGCGTCAACTTAACCTTGCCGGCGGGTTTTATTCCAGGTGAAGATCAAGGGATGATATACGCGATCATTCAAACTCCGCCTGGATCGACGATTGAAACCACTAACAAAGTAGCTCGGGAACTTGAGGAAATAGCTAAGGGTATAGATGGCGTGCAATCCGTTTCATCCCTTGCTGGCTACGAGGTTCTCACCGAAGGTCGTGGTTCAAATGCGGGCACTTGTATCATCAACCTGAGAGATTGGTCTGAACGCAAGAACTCGGTACAAGATGTGATCAAAGAACTTGAGGAAAAATCTAAAGATTTTGGAGCGATCATCGAGTTCTTCGAGCCACCTGCCGTGCCCGGTTATGGGGCCGCCTCAGGTTTGGCCTTGCGTCTGCTCGACAAATCAGAGAATATCGACTATCAACAATTCGACAAAATCACTCAGGATTTCCTCTCGGAATTGAGAAAACGCAAGGAGTTAACCGGCCTTTTCACTTTCTACGCAGCCAATTTCCCGCAGTATGAGCTTGTGATCGACAATAAGCTCGCCATGCAGAAGCATGTCTCTATTTCCAAGGCCATGGAAAACTTGGATATCATGATCGGAAGTACCTATGAGCAGGGCTTTATCCGTTTCAATAACTTTTTCAAAGTCTATGCACAGGCTCTCCCGGAATACCGGAGGTATCCATCAGATATTTTGAATTATTTTGTCAAAAATGATGAAGGGGAAATGGTGCCTTATTCATCATTCATGACCATGAAAAAGACGCAAGGCCCGAATGAAATAACCCGATACAACCTTTACAACTCTGCTGTCATACGAGCGGTGCCGGCCGCTGGATATACATCAGGCGATGCTATCGAGGCGGTCAAGAACGTTGCGGCAGCCACACTACCACGTGGTTATGACATTGCCTGGGAGGGTTTATCGTTCGACGAAGCCGCCCGCGGTAACGAAGCAATCATTGTGTTTATCGTCGTCATCGTATTCGTCTATCTTGTTCTGGCAGGCCAGTACGAAAGCTTTCTCTTACCCATGGCAGTGTTATGTTCCTTGCCGGCAGGTATCTTTGGCTCCTATTTTTTATTGAAGATACTTGGACTCGCCAACGATGTCTATTCGCAAATTGCGTTGATAATGTTGATTGGCTTGTTAGGAAAAAACGCCGTGCTCATCGTCGAATTCGCTGTTCAACGGCATAGCCAAGGATTATCCGTCAAGGAGGCCGCAATCGAAGGAGCAAAGGCGCGCTTCCGCCCCATCCTCATGACTTCGTTCGCCTTCATAGCAGGATTGATACCCTTGGTCATGGCGACGGGCGCGGGCGCGGTGGGTAACCGCACCATTGGTACGGCTTCGATGGGGGGGATGCTCTTCGGGACTATGATAGGGGTTGTCCTCATCCCGGGACTTTATTACTTATTCGGTAAAATCATCGATGGTAAATCACTGGTCAAGAACGAGGGCAGCGAGCCTTTAACTGAAACCTATCGCTATACCAGGGATAACCTTAATGACTAGGGTTATACGTCGATTCTCAATCATCATGGCACTGTTGACGTTGCAAGCCTGTGGCATTCCTGATATGACAACCCGGACGGCAGATATCCATCTGCCGAATCAATTCGGGCTCGAACGTGCCGGAAAAGCAAACTCGTCAAATATCAAGTGGAAAGATTTCTTTGAGGATCAAAACCTGTTAAATCTGTTGGAGGTCGCTATCGCCAACAATAAGGAAATCAATATCATGATGCAGCGGATCAGTGTCGCCGAAAATGAGATACAGGCGCGGCGAGGCGCGTACATGCCATTTGTTAGAACCGGCGCAGCGGCAGGAGGAGAAAAGCCTGGCGAATATACCTTCAACGGTGCGGTTGAACGTAATCTTCCTCTTGCAGGGAATCCTTTTCCAACTTTTGTAGGCAACTATCAGTTTGGTCTGACATCAACCTGGGAGATCGACATCTGGAGAAAGCTTAGGAACGCGACCGAGGTGGCCATGCTGGAGTATATGGCTACGATGGAAGGGAGGAATTTCCTGATAACGAACCTCGTAGCAGAAGTTGCGAAGTCCTACTATGAACTGGTTACTTTGGATAATCAGCTGGAAAATCTCGAACAGAACATTGCGATCCAGCAGAATGCATTACAGATCGTCAAGGAACTTCAAAAATTTGCAAGAGCAGACACTCTCGCTATCAAGCGGTATGAGGCGGAAGTGGCCAAAAACCAAAGTAAAAAATATGATATCAAGCAGGAGATCACCATTGTAGAAAATCGGATCAATTACTTATTAGGTCGCACCCCTGAGCCGGTCAAGCGGACGTCCTCCGGTTTCCTGGAGTTCAGTCCAAAGATGCTCAATACCGGTATACCATCACAACTGCTCGAGAACAGACCCGACATCAAAAAGGCAGAACTGGAATTGGCTGCAGCCCGGCTGAATATCGAAGTGGCCAGAGCGGAGTTCTTCCCCTCCTTCGGCATTAGGGCCGGGGTTGGATTTGATGCATTTGCAATGAAATATCTCATCAATACGCCGGAATCATTGGCGGCCTATGTCGCAGGTGAGTTGGTCGCTCCTCTGGTAAACAAAAATGCCATCATCGCTGCTTATAAAACTGCAAACGTCAAACAGGTCCAGGCCGCCTTCGAATACGAAAAAACCATAATCAGCGCCTATGTTGAGGTGTTGAATCAGATGGCCAATATAGAAAACATGCAGAAAAGCTTTGCGATAAAAACTAATCAGGTGGATTACCTAAACAAATCAATTGATATATCCATTCAACTCTTTAAATCCGCACGGACGCATTATCTCGATGTGTTGACGACGCAACGGGATGCCCTAGATGCCAAGCGGGAGTTGATCGAAACAAAGCAAAAACAAGTGTTTGCAATGATCGACCTTTACAAGTCTCTGGGCGGAGGATGGCGATGAATTCTCCCTGAATCCGTCTGACCGGAATGCACGGCCAAGAGGGATTCCGGCGGAGGATATTCAGCCAGGTGGGACGGTGTGCAGCCGGGTTTGAAGTTGTACGAAAACATCGACAAGCGCTACCACGCCTGAAGTCGAGCACGAGTTTTCGGGCATAGGCCACGAAATTCGCCACCCGGTACATGATTTCCTGCCTTTCTGCATCCATTCACTCACAGGCAGCACCGTCTTGATCCAACGGCGTTTGACCGGATGGCGGATCGGTGCAATCTCGCCATTCAGCCCCCATTGCCCTACAAGGCGCAGGCTGTGGTAGGCCACAAGGCCGCCAGATTGTACAGATGCTGCAAGACCAGCATCTTGAACTTGAGCATCACACCAATGGGCTTCGCCTCCGCCGCGCTCTTGCGACCCTTTTTAGCGTAAAAGAAACGACGTTAGCTACGGCGTCAGACCGCCAAAAAACCATCACGGCCTCTACTCGCTCCACCCACTTAGTCTCTTTCATTTTCAGGGGTGGTGCCAACCACAATGATCGTTAACGAGATTCTATTCCCCATCTTCGTCTTCTTCTTCTTCCTTCGCCGGCGGTGCATCGGATACGCCTCTCGCAGGAGCTGCCGAATCTTGAGGCGGCGCCTCCTTCCAGGGCGTGACTTCCAGGTCTTCGATCTTGTAGCGGAACTCTTGTACCGCGTTTTCCTTGTCGACCGCGGCGATGCCGGTGAACGGCTCGGATTCCGCCAGTTTGTCCAGCAAGCTGCTGTTGCCGAATTTCTTCAGGACTTCCTGGTTCACCCGCACCAGGTCGCGGTTCTTGGCAGCGCAACTTTCGATCCAGCGCGTCCGCTCCTTGACCGCATCGACCAGAAGCTGGTTGTCCCTCCGGTAGCGTTCAAGCTCGGCCAAGGCTTTCTTGTGCAGCTCGGATACCGCACGCAGCCGCGAAGTCTGCCCGCCGAGCTGCTGTTCCAGGCTCTGCCGGGCGGCGGTGATCTGCTTCAGTTCCCCCTGCAGGGGTTCAAGCTTCGCGGCCCTGGCCTCGAGCGCCTTGAGCGCGGCGGCCTGGTCGGCGAGCTGCTTTTCGAGCGCGACGTTCCTGGCCTCCAGCTCGATTTTCTCCTGGCTGAGCTGCCGCAGCATGCCCTGGGCCTTGCGCAGGGTCTGGACGACACCCTCGTCGCCCTTCGGCTTCTCGGCGAAAACCGATGCACTCCAGACCAGCGAACACAAGCCGAGCGCTACGGCGGGCGCCAGGCGTGAGGGAAGCGGCAGCAGGATCGAATCCCTGCTTCTTTTCTCGGTGTCCTTGGCGGACGGCATAACTACTTTCCTCACACGTCAGGACTAGAAACGAGCATTCAGGTCAATCAGCAAAGTGTTCACGTTATAGGTTGGACCGGAGATCACCGAACTGGACAGCCAATTCAGGCCGAGCCAAGTGTTGTTGGCGATGGCATAGTTGCCAGCCAATTCCCAGCCTTTCGCATTGGTGCCGCCATAGGCGTGGAAATTGGAATCGGTGAAGGCATCCAGCACCGAGTCCGCTTCCAGGTACTTGTAGGCCAGCCAGACGTTCCAGTCTCCGAAGCGCTGGATGTTCGGTTCGCCGACCTCGAAACGGGCTTCGAAGGCGTTGGTTCGAGGCTGTAAATCCTCGCCCAGCGTGTTGTAGATTTGTTGCTGATCGAAACCGAAATTGTGCGAATAGCTTCCAATCAACATCACGTGCTGCGGATAGAAACCCGTATAGTCGTAAGTCGCCGTGACATCGAAAATTTCGAATTTCGAAGCAAGACCGACCAGGCGCGGCTCGGTCGAAGAATTGAGATCATTGCTGATCCGTGCCAGGCTGTTGCCCTGTGTAAAGAACTGGGGCGCCGTCCAGTCATACTTCGTGCTGCCGAGGGGATCGCGCCTTGCCTGGGTATTGTTATAGTCGTAATAGGCCACACCGATCTTGAAACGGTTGTTGCGGTTGAACAGATAATCCATACCGCCCTGCGCCGCCCACAGGTATTTACTGGCACCAAACAATGTATCCTGTTCCAAGGGGAAGGCTCCCAAGGTCAGATAGGCCTCGTTCGGCTTCGTATAACCCCAGTTGAACTGCTGACGTCCCGCCGTGCTGACCACATGGTAGGCGATGACTTCCGCGTTGTAGTCATGCCCGAACGGAAAGCGGAAGGTGCCTGAAAATCCCTCAAAATTGAGATCAGGATCGAAGGTGTTGTCGGTGCTGAACCACGGATTCGCCATCCGCCCGGCCCACAATGTAACCCAATCCTGGCCTTTGTCGTCCAGATAGTCGTACTGGAGGAATGCCCGATCGAGCTGTACTTGATATCCGGTACCATACTGTCCCATGACCTGGTTCGTTGAAATAGGACTGTACTGGTTGCTCGTGGTCAACCTGATCTGGGCTTGCAATTCGTCGGTAATTTTTGCCTCCAAACCCAGCCGCATCCGCAGCTTCCAAAGATTGAAATCGTTCGTCGTATTTCGGTAAGGATCACCGAGTTGTGTAATACCTCCAGCCGCGTTGATTGCCGGCCAATTGAAATAGGTGTTGGGACGGTTACTGCTGCCGAAAAACTGGTTTTCGGAGCGAACCATAAAGTCCCCAAACAACTTGAAACGGTTGACCCAGTCCGGCAAGGCCGCCGGAACGCCCCACTTCTCCTGCTTGGCGTTCGCCTTGACCTCCTTGACCACCTCATCCTTGAGTTCCTTGCGCACCTCGGCGCGAATCTCATCCTTCACGAAGTCCGGTACATAGGTGACCCGCACGGTACCCGGCTCGCCCTTGCTCTTTTCGGCCTTGCCCGAGGCGCCGTCCTTCCCTTCCGGTCTCGCACCTCCGCCTACCGATGCCGATTGCTCGGCTTCCCGCCGCGCCTCGGCCTTGGCTTCGGCCGCCGCCTTCTGCTCGGCCTGCCGGATCATCTGGTCCGCCTTGCCCTTGTCCAGGATGCCTTGCTGGACCAGCAGCTCGATCAGGTTCAGCGTGGTGTTGCGCAGCGTGAGCAGTTCCTCCTTCTCGTTCTTCTCGCCGCCGTAAGCGGCAGGCGACCCCGCCAGCGCGCAGGAAACGAGCAGCGCAAGGGATTTGTGTTCGCTTTTCATAATGTCCCGTTTGTTTGCCTCGCCGCATCCAAGGTGCGGTAGTTTTCAATAGGTGCCTGTTAACCTTCGGACTGAACCCTGATCTTGACCGGTTGCGGCATGCGCTCCGGGGGCGGATCGAGCTGTCCGTGCATCGTTGCCAGCGCAGCCTTGAGCGCTTCGTCGATCTCTTCGATGCCACTCGACTTCCCCAGCTCGACCCGGCTGATGGTGCCCTGGGGGCTGATCCAGATGTGGAGCACGGCTTGGTACCGGCTGTTGCGTGCCCGGTCCTTGAGCTTTCTCTGCAGCTCGCCGGAGACGGTCCGCTGCAACTGCTGGCCGTACCAGATGATGGCGTTGCCGCCCCCGCCCCCGATCAGGCCATGCCCGCCTTTCTTGCCGACCAGCCCGAAACCGTCGCTTCCGGCGCCGCCTTCGGCATCCACGCCGAGATCCTCACCCGGCGGCGGCTCCTCGGCCTGCTCGGGTTCCGGCTCCGGCTCGGGTTCCGGCTCCTCCATCTTTTCCTCCTTGACCTCGGGCTCGGGCGGCTTTTCCTGCGGAGGCGGGGGCGGCGGCGGAGGCGGCGGCTGAACCACGGTGATCTGCTGGATTTGCTTCTTGGTCTGCGCCGGCTTGTCGAACAGATCCCTCGCCAGATAGACGCCGAGAGCTACCAGCAGGATCAGAACCACACCGACGGCGACGGGCAGATATCGGCGCATCAGCTTGATGTTCATGGAACGCGCCGCTACTTCACCAGTTTCTGCGTCACCAGACCCAGCTGGCTGATTTCGAGCCGGGTGACGATATCCAGCACTTCGACGACCTTCTGGTACTGGATCGAGGCGTCTGCCTTGAGCACCACGGGCAGGTCCGGCGTCGCCGCCTTGTACTGGGCCAGGCGGGTTTCCAGTTCCTCGAGCGACACCGGATAGGTGTCCAGGTAGATGGTGCCGTCCTGGGTGATGGAAATCGCCTTGGTCTTGGGCTTGGACAGGCTGGGTGTGCTGCTGGCCTTGGGCAGGTTCACCGTGATGCCCTGCACCGTCGCCGTGGTCATGATGATGAAGATCAGGAGCAGCACATACGCCACGTCCAGCATGGGCGTGATGTTGATGTCGTCGTAGACCTTTTCTTCGGATTCGACCTTCATGACGATGCCTCCCTGTAACGGTCGGCCACGCGCTCGGACAGCATGGCGAGGAACTCGTCCGAGAACACCCGCATGTCGGCGATGATGTCCTTGATCTGGGTCAGCAGATAGTTGTAGGCGAACAGGGAGGGAATCGCGACCGCAAGCCCTGCCACCGTCGCCAGCAGCGCGGCCGCGATGCCGGGGGCGATGGAGTTGATGTTCACGTCGCCGGTGGCGGCGATGACCGCGAAGGTGATCATCACGCCCACCACGGTGCCGAGCAGGCCGAGGAACGGCCCGCCGGCGATGGCGATGGTCAGGAGCACCATCTTGCTGTTGAGGCGCTGGCTTTCGCGGACCACGATGGAATCCAGCTTGACCCGCACGACATGAAGGGCTTCCGGGGTCAGTGGCCTGGAGGAGGAACCCAGGCGTTTTTTCACCTCGCGGATACCGGCGTGGTAGATGTGATAAAGCGGCGAGCTCTGGTAATGGTCGTGCTTGCCGACCAGGGCCGAAAGGAATTCGGAATCGGCCAATTCCTTTTCGTCCTCGGTTTCCTCACGATCCAGTTGACCGGGATCGGCATCGGGGCTCAAGGCTTCGTACTGGGTCAGGAATGCCTTGTTGTCCTTCTTGATCTTGGAGATCACCACGGCCTTGATGATCATCACCAGCACCGAAACCACGAACATGACGCCGGTCAGGGCGATCACCACCCAGCCGTCCAAGGTCACGTTCTGAATGATGACCACGAAGGAGCTCACCTCGCCCGCGCCGCTCTTGCCTTCGTCCTGGCCGAAACTGACGACGCTGAAATCCTGGCTCTGGCTGCGCGCCGACAGCTTGATCCATTCGGCGCTGCGGGCCGTATTCGAAACCTGGACCTCATCGAGCAGGCCGGTCAGGAACCCGCCGGCCGCAGCACCTCCCAGCACGATCGACGGATTCATGGCCGACGGAACGGCGGCTACCTGGGCGACAGACTCACCATTGAGATAGAGTTCCAGCTTGTCCGGCCGCAACACGAAGGCTACGTGCTGCCAGCGGTCCGGTGCCTGGATCGCCACCGGCGTCGTCTCGGCCGCCTTGCCGGCGGCGACATAACGCGCCACCAGCATCCCGCCGCGCAGCAGCAATTCCATGGCGTGGGACTCGCCTTCGGCCGCACGGAACACATAGCCTTCGGAAGCGCCGGGCTCGATCTTGATCCAGCTCGAAAAGGTCCAGCCTTTCGCCGGTTCCAGTTGCAGCGACGGCGATGGATTGATCTGGATGCCTCCCGTTCCGGCAAACCGGGCGGCAGCCCCTATCCATCCCGCCGGTTCGGGCGCGGCCGCGGACTTGGCCGCATGGTTGCCGTAGGCCGTAACATCCTGGGGCACCGGATTCTTTTCGTCGAAATGGAAGACCAAACTCTGGCTGACGTCGTAGGTTCCTTTCGCATCGCTGCCATCGGGAGCTTCCTCGTTGCCGTAGTACATCCAGAACGACTCGCTGGCCGACTGGCCAGGCACGCTCGGCACCTTGACCCAGATCAGCGCCATTTCGTTGATCGGATCGAGTTTCTCGAGATGGAACTTGAGCGGCGTCTTGTCGTCCGCCATGAAGCGGAGATCTTTCCCACCCTCGGCCAGTTCGCCAAAATAGCTGAAATTGCCCGTATGCAGGCGAATCAGGAGCGGGAAGTCGACCACCAGGTCGCGGGTATCCGCACCGGTGACGCTGGCATCCACGGAAATCTGCTTTCTGGACCGCCAGTCGTCGTTCCACCAGGACAGCGCGATGGCCGGCACCATGACCAGGCATGCCAATACGATCAACCTCGAAGTCTTCATATCTCTCGCCGCGCCGTGTGACGCGTAGTGTTGAATGGGATTGCTTTCATCGTATTACACAAGTGTTACGAACACGTGACGAACTCGACGAAGCGCCGGAACCCGCGATGGGTCGGTCAGACGCTCCTGATGCTGGAACAGGACGAACCTGCTAGCGCTGGCGCGTCGATGTGTTTATTCTAACATAACGAATCAAGCTCGAGCCTATAGACAGCGGACCTTCCGGAGGGGCCGCTGGTCAAGGCATGCCCAGGGGGCAGAAGACTCGATAGGGGAACGCGGAGGGAATTTGATGCGCATGGTCCGCCCTGGCTGTAGTTTCAGAGGGACAGCTGACCGGCGCTGCGGTAGGCGAAAGGTGGACGATGGGGGCAGCAGGAAATATCTATACAGACATAAAGCAAAGCGCCGCAAGGGCCCTTGATGCATGTTTTCGCCCCTACGCCCACGATTTGAGCGGGAAGGTGGCTTGGGGAAAATTCAGGGCGCCTAGGGGATAAGGCTCCCGCCCGTGGGATGCGCAACCTGCGACTCCGTTGCACCCCGCGATGAGCAACGCTGCGGCATAGGCTGCGCGAAACGCCGGACGATGCCGGCGCCGGCGCAGCGAGATACCTTCAAGGTTTCCGGAGTGTCGCGATGTAGGCCGCGATGTTGTCGATGTCGGTGTCACTGAGTTCCGACGCGATCTCCCGCATCGAATCGCTGTCCTTGGAGCGGTGCTCCCAACCGAACGGCTGGATGCGTTCCTCAGAACCGCCGCAAGGAGGGAGCCAGTCGTCCGGGCGGCATCGCTTGTAGGTGTTCAGCACTTTCCTGATGTAAGTCGCATCTTTTCCGGCCAGGCTGGGAACATTGGGGGCGGCGTCCTCCTTCCCCCGTCCGTGGCACTCGACACAACTCTCATATTTCGCCTTGCCGGCTGCGACATCGCCCGCATGGACTGCGCCCGCTGCGAGTGCCAGCACGACCCCGCATCCCAAATCTAAGGACCTTCTCACTGCCAATCTCTCCGTATGGTTAACGCTTGGAATCCAGACAAGTCTTTGAAGCGGCTCCGCGGCACGCGAGGCCAAGCTTCCCCCTTTTCAGGATACAGCACAAGTCCGGGAACTTTGAGCGGGGGATGGTCATAGATGCCGGAGACGCGGCCACTCCATCCTCGGCCCGGTTGCGCGCGCTACTCCTGGAAAGTCAGGAACAGACGAATGAGTGAGTCTCCCCTTCCGCAATGAGGGCAAACCGCCTATCGGGACAGGACAGGCCGTCCCGAAAATGCATCCTGCGGATCTTGCCTCATGTGGCCAGGGTGATCACCCTCCAACTCCTGCTCCCAAATGGCGCAGGATAGGTTGAACAACCTGGTCGGTTTTCCGCCGGAATCATCCTAAAAATCCAAGCGGTTTTTTAACGGCGTCGATACCCAGAACATCCCCAGCACAGCGAGCGCCACCCAGACACCGGCGATCACGCATCCGGCGGTACGGCTCACCGGCCTGCCATTCTCCGCCATCTCCGCCGCCTTGGCCCGGCATTCGGCCAGGACCTCCGCAGGCACCAGCCTGATGGCCAGCAGGATGCCCAAGGGGATGAGCACCAGATCGTCCAGATAGCCGAGGACGGGAACGAAATCCGGAATCAGATCGATCGGGCTGAAGGCATAGGCCACGATGAATGCGACCAGGAGCTTCGCATACCAGGGCGTCGCCGGATGGCGCGATGCTAGGTAGAGCGCGAGGGTTTCCGCCTTGAGTCGGCGGGTCCGGGATCTAAGACCGGTCAACATGGATTCAAGCTTCGAACAGGGGCATAGCTACGAAGCCTTGCGCAGTCCCGGCAATGCCTCGAGCAACGCACGAGTGTAAGGGTGCCCGGGCCGCAGCAGCACCTGTTCGGTAGGTCCCATTTCGACGATCTTGCCGCGGTACATGACGGCGACCCGGTGGGCGATGTCGGCGACCACGCCCAGATCGTGGGTGATGAAGAGGTAGCTGAGCCTCTGCTTTTCCCGGAGTTCTTTGAGCAGGGCCAAAATCTGCACCTGGACCGAGACGTCCAGCGCGCTGGTGGGCTCGTCGCAGATGATGAGGCGCGGCTCGACCGCCAGGGCGCGGGCGATGCAGATGCGCTGGCGCTGACCGCCGGAGAATTCATGGGGATAGCGCAGCCGGCTTTCCGGGTTCAGTCCGACCGACTCCAGCAGGGATTCGACGCGGGCGCGGCGCTGCTTGGCGCTCAGGCCCAGGTTCACCGCCTGCATGCCCTCTTCGATGATGTCGCCCACGATCATGCGGGGATTCATCGCCGCATAAGGGTCCTGGAACACGATCTGCATGGCGCGGCACAGCGCCCGGCGCTGCTCGCCGCGGGCGGCGGTGATGTCGATGCCGTCGAATTCGACCTTCCCGCCGGAGGTCTCGATCAGGTTGAGGATGCCCTTGCCCAGGGTGGTCTTGCCGCAGCCGGATTCGCCGACCAGGGCCAGGGTTTCGCCCGGCTGCAGACTGAAGGACACGCCGTCCACCGCCCGCACCCGGTCGACGACGCGCTGGAACAGGCCCTTGCGGACCGGGTAGTGCACCTTGAAGTCGCTGACCGCCAGCAAGGGATGCCCCCCTTGCGGCACCGGTTCGCGCCCGATGCAATGGCTCAGCTTGGGCAGGGCTTCGAGCAATTGGCGGCTGTAGGGATGCTCGGGCTGTTTGAAGAAATCGTCCCGGCTGGCCTCCTCCACGATCAAGCCGTTGCGCATCACCGCGATGCGGTCGGCCATATCGTGCACGATGCCGAGATCATGGGTGATCAGCCACAGCGCCATGCCGGTTTCCCGCTGCAGGCGCTTGAGCAGTTCGAGGATCTGCGCCTGTACCGTGACGTCCAGTGCCGTGGTCGGCTCGTCGGCGATCAGGAGGTCCGGCTCGCCCGCCAGGGCGATGGCGATCATCACGCGCTGGCGCATGCCGCCGGAAAGCTGGTGCGGATATTCGGCGAAATGCTGTTCGGGCCGGGGCAGACCGACCAGGCCCAGCAATTCGATCACCCGCGCCTTGAGGGCGCCGCCGTTGAACCGTTTGTGCAGCCGCAGCACTTCGCCGACCTGCTGGCCGACGCTCATCACTGGATTGAGGGAGCTCTGAGGGTCCTGGAAGATGGTGCCGATGCGGCGCCCGCGCACCGAATTCATCATCATCTCCGGCAAAGCGAACAAATTGCGGCCTCTGAGGCTGACCTTGCCATCGATGATCCTGCCGTTCTGCGGCAGCAGGCGCAGCACCGAGAGCGCCGTCACCGACTTGCCGGAACCGGATTCGCCGACCAGAGCGAAGGTTTCGCCCCGGTTGATGGCGAAGGACACGCCACCGACGGCCTTGGTCATCTGCCCGCCCTGGACGAAGCCGGCCTTGAGATTCTCGACCTGCAGCAATGGGCCGCTCATCGCGTGTCTTCCAGAAAATCGGCGACGGCCGCCAGGTCGGCGTATTCGATCACCGCGTCCGCGATGGCCCGCAGGACCGGCTTAGGGCGGTATCCCACACCCAATCCCGCCACGCCGAGCAGCTTGGCGTCATTGGCGCCGTCGCCCAGGCCGATGCAGGTTTCCGGCACGAGGCCGAGCCGGCCGCACAAGCTGAGGAGGAAGCCGGCTTTCTCCACCCCGCCGCAGATCGGCCCCTCGATGCGGCCGGTCAAGCGGCCATCCCTGGCTTCCAGCCGGTTGGCGAGGGCGAAATCCAGTCCCAGCTCGTCCTTCAACCGGTCGACGAAGAAATCGAAGCCGCCCGAGACCAGGGCGATGCGGACGCCGCGCCGGCGGCAGGCAGCGACCAGCGCCTCGGCGCCCGGATTCAGCGCCACCTTCTCGTCGTAGACCGCCTCCAGCACCGACACCGGCAAACCTTCCAGCAGGGCAACCCGGCGCTGCAGGGCCTGGGCGAAATCCAGTTCACCGTTCATCGCGGCTTCGGTGATCGCCGCCACCGCCCGGCGCTGACCGGCGCGGTCGGCGATTTCGTCGATGCACTCGATGGCGATCAGGGTGGAATCCATGTCGGTGACCAGCAAGCCGACGGCAGCGCCGTCGAAGCCTGGCGGCAGTGGATTGATGTCCAGCCGGAGCGATGTGCGCAGAGCCTCGATGGCGTCGCGTTCCGCCGGCCGGTCATGGCGCAGCAGCCAGTGGGTATCCCGCGGTTCGAGCCGGCCGGGAATGGCGGCCAGGATTCGCTCGGCCTGCGCATCGGCAAGGCAGGCGCTATGGATCAGGGTTCGGTACACCTAAGACTCCTTCAGTCGGCGCGGCGTGGATCAAAGGCGTCGCGCACTGCGTCGGCGAACAGATTGGCCGCCAGCACCAAGGCGAACATGAAGGCGAAAGCGGCGGTGAGCGACCACCACACGGGCGGCTCGCGGGCCATTTCCAGGCGGGCGCCGTTGATCATATTGCCCCAGGAATCGGTGGTCGGGTCGACGCCGATGTTGACATAGGACAGCACGGCCTCGGCCAGCACCAGCGAGCTGAAATCCAGCGCCACCGAGATCAGCACGATATGAAACACATTGGGCAGGATGTGGCGCAACAGGATCGTCCCCTGCCGCACGCCCAGCGCCCGCGCGGCCTGGACGTATTCCATCTCGCGCAGCTTCAGGGTCTCGGCGCGCAGTAACCGGCACAGCCCGGTCCAGCTCGTGATCCCGAGGATCAGGCAGAGGAACAACAGGCGCAGATCGGCGCGCAGCGCCAAGCTGGCGAAATCGTCCTCGTGCTTGGCCATGTAGACCTGAGTTAGCAGAATCACGGCCGCGATCAGCAGCACGCCGGGAATCGAGTTCAGGGTGGTGTAGACGTACTGGATCACGTCGTCCACCCAGCCTCGGAAATAGCCGGCGAGTATGCCGAGCAGCAGCGACAGCGGCAGGGTCACGAAGGTGGTCAGCGTGCCGATCAAAATGCCGGTGCGGATGCTCTTGAGGCTTTGGTAAAGCACGTCTTCGCCGACTTTATCGGTGCCGAACACATGGTATTTCAGGCTCAGTTCTGCCAGCACACCGCCGCCGACGCACAGCGCGATGACGGTGCCCAGCATGGCGCGCCAGGGAATCTCGCTCTGGCCCGACAGCACTTCGCCGCCGACCAGGGAAAACGGCAGGCCCCGCACACGGGCGATCAAAGCCACTATCCCTAAGCCGAGGATGGTCCCTAAGCCGAAACCGTCGGCCGCGCCCTTGAGGCCGGTCCGCAGCACGTCGCCCAGCCAGCTCCGCGCCGGGTCTTTCAGCTGGGCGCCGCCGTACTTGAGGCGCGGATAGTCCCAGCGGGTACTGCCGTCGGGCAAGCGGAGGTTTTCCCTGGCATAGCCATGTACGGCAAGGGGCGCCGAATAGGTCTTCTCCACCCGTGTCCGCAGCGGCGTCAAACACCAGTCCAGCGCGCTGACCGGTTCGGTCTTGAAACGAGCCCCGCCCTCCCCGTCTCGCGGCAGGAAATGGATCGAATCGAGCACTGCGATCAGCAGGTATACCACCAGGATCACCGCCGAGATCATCGCGCTGCGGCTCCGGGCAACCTTGCGCCAAGGCCGGCGCAGATGTTCGTGCCTGCGGGTCTGCCAGATCAACCCGCCCAACATGGCGAGCAGCAGCAGAAATAAAGCGTCGGTCCAGAACAGGGTCAGCATCAGTTGAGGCGCACGCGCGGATCGGCCAGGGTGTAGGAAATGTCGGTCAACACCAGCCCCAGGATGTACAGCGCCGAGCCCAGGAACACCATGGCGCGGACGATGGCGAAATCCTGCTGGGCGATGGCGTCGATGGTGTAGCTGCCCAGGCCCGGAATGGCGAAGAACGATTCGGTGATGAGGCTGCCGATGAACAGCGAAGGCAAGATGACCACGACGCCGGTGAGGATCGGTATCAGCGCATTGCGCAGCACATGGGTGAACAGCACCCGGGTTTCCGAGAGTCCCTTGGCGCGGGCGGTACGGACGTAGTCGCGCTCGACTTCTTCCAGGAACAGCGTCCTGTACCAGCGCACGCCGGAACCGGTGCCCGCCACCACGCTGATGACCACCGGCAGGATCAGGAATTTCACGGCGTTCCAGCCGCCGTCGTAGCCGGAAATCGGCACCAGCAGCAAGAGCTTCCCCAAAAGGTACTGACCGCCGATGATGTAGAACAGCGAGGAGATCGACAGCATCGCCACGCAGGCCGCGACGCCCCAGAATTCCAGGTAGGTCAGCCGAAAGAAGACCAGCCCGACCGCCAGGGTGATGTGGACCAGGAGCCCGAAGATCAGGGCGGGTACGGCGAAGGCCAGCGAAGGCCAAGCCCGCTGGGCGATGTCCGCGCCGATGTCGCGCCCGCTGTCGGAGCGGCCGAAGCGGAACAGGAACAGCCCCACCGATTTCTGGTAGAAGATGGTCTCGGTCAGTTTACCGACCCCTTCGGCCTCGCCGTTCCAGAGCTGCGGCAGATCGTAGCCCCGCTCGTGCTTCCACAGATCGATCGCCTCCTGGGTCACGTGCTTCTGGCCCAGATGCATGCGGGCCATGTCGTCGGGACTGTTGACCACGAAGAACAGCACGAAGGTGAGGACATTCACCCCGAGCAGCAAGGGCAGCGCGTACAGCGCCCGCCGGATCAGATAGGCCGTCATCGCGCGGCAGCCCTCTGCCGCTGCCGGTAGTGCCGGTAAGCCGGGACGACTGCCGCGAGCAGCAGCGCGAAGCCCGCCAGCAGCGGCCACCACACCGGCCGGTTCCACGCGGCGCGCCGGGCCGCGCGCTGTCGGGCATCGATCTTCATGTACTTGAGCTTGTTGTTGGCCATCAGATGGGGCTTGAGATTGCCGTACCAGGCGTGATGCAGCGAGAAACTCTTGGGATGCAGCCCGAAGATCCAGGGCGCATCGTGCCGGACCTTCTCCTGCAGGGCCTCGATCAGCCTCAAGCGCTCGGGGCCGTCGTCCAGATTCCGCATCCGCTCGAACAAGCGGTCGAATTCCTCGCTGACATAGTTCGAGGCATTTTCGCCGCCGTTCGGCACCTTGGCATTGCGCCCGTACAGCAGGAAGAAGAAATTCTCCGGATCCGGATAATCGGCATTCCAGCCCCATTGGTAGATCTGGGCATTGCCCGCCGCCATCTTCTGCTGGAACTGGTTGTAATCGGTGGCCCGGAACACCAGCTGCACACCGAGCTTTTCCAGTTGCTTGCGATACCAGGCGAGCAGCGGCTTGTCGTCGGCCCCGTGGGTGGAAAGATCGAGATAGAGCACCAAAGGCTTGCCGGTCGCGGCGTCGACGCCGTTGGGATAGCCGGCCTCGGCCAGCAAGCGGCGGGCGGTCTCGATGCTCTTCCTCCGCGGAACCCCGTCCACCCAGTCGTAGACGTAAGGGTTGATACCCTTCTCGCCCTCCTGGTAGCCGTAGATGCCCGGCGGCAGCACGCCCTGCGCCGCCACGCCGCGCCCGTTCATGAAGATCGAGATGAATTCCTCGTAGTCCATGGCGATGCTGAGCGCTTGGCGCAGCTTGCAGTGCGCCTCGTCCAGCCCGCCGACCACCGGGTCGCGCAGGTTGAAGCCCAGATAGTAATCGGAGGCCGCCACGGACGTTTCCAGCCGGATGCCCTTCTCCAGCATTTCCGGCGTCAGCTCCGGGCTGCCTGAGCTGCCGAATTGCACCGCCTGGTCGAAGTTGTCCGAGGCGATGCCGGAATAGTCGTAATAACCCTGCAGGAACTTGTTCCAATAGGGGATCGTTTCCTTCTCCAGATTCATCACCACCCGGTCTACCAGGGGCAAAAGCCTGCCCGCATCGGCCAGCAGTCCGTTCGGTCCGTCCTCGGGATCGCCTTCCGCCGGATAGCGGTCCTCATGGAAGTAAGGATTGCGCTCCAGCACCATCCGGCGGTTGGGGTTGTTCTCCGCCAGCAGGTAGGGACCCGAGCCCACCGGATACCAGTCCAGGGTGATGTTCTTCTCGATCAGCCCCGGCTGGGCATAGAAGGCGTCGGCTTCCCAGGGCATCGGGGCGAAGAAGGTCATCGCCAGCCAGAAGCGGAACTGCGGATATTTGCCGTACAGCCGGATCACCAGGCGATGGCTGTCAGGGACCTGGACGCCCTCCACGGCGTAGGGCCGCAGATCGAAGAAGCGGCCCTTGGGAGCTGCGAAATAGTCCCGCTCCAGGGCATCGCCCAGCGCTTTGAAGCCGACGATATGCTCCTTCATCAGCTCGGCGATCGGCGAATGCAGCGCCGGATGCAGCAGGCGCTTGATCTGGTAGGCATAGTCCTCCGCCGTCAGCTCGCGCGTACCGGTTTCGCGGAAATCCGCCAGGGTGCGGATGCCGGCGAACTGCTCGGGCCTCAGATGATGATAGAGGTATTCACCCCCGGCGCCGCGGGCGAACGCCGGATGCGGCTGGAAACGGATGCCCGGCTTGAGGCGGAAATCGTACTCACTGTAGGCGATCGCCGAATCCGGCGCCCCGGCCGGCAGCACCTTTCCGCTGGCATCGAGATAGCGGATCTCCGGCAGCGCCTCGGCGGTCGCTGGCTCCAGGACATAAGGGCGCTTGAGGTAGTGGTACTGCAGCAGCGGCTCGTAGATCTGGCCGATGATGAGACTTTCGTCGGAGCTGTAAGCGCGCGCGGGGTCGAGGTGCTTCGGGCGTTCGGAAAACGAGGAATACAGGATGTTGCGCTCGGCATCGGCCGCCGGGTAGGGACTGTTGAGCGGCCCCTCGCAGCCCGCCAGCGCGAGGGCAGCGGCCAGCATCAGGCCAAACCCGAGTTCGTTCGATCCGGTACTCACTAATCCGAGCCCATTAAAAAGGTGCGCAATTATACGCGAACCCTGCGGACACGATAGCGCTGGACAGCCCTTGAACCCTTGGCGATACTCTGCGCCTTTTCCAAGATCCCATCCCGAAGGAGCATCCCCATGGGCTTCATGCAAGACAAGCGCGTACTCATCGTCGGCGTCGCCAGCAACCGTTCCATCGCCTGGGGCATCGCCGAAGCGATGAAAGCGCAAGGCGCGGAGATCGCTTTCACCTACCAGAACGAAAAGCTCAAGGAACGCGTGGAAAAGCTGGCCGCCGAATGCGGCTCCTCCATCGTCCTGCCTTGCGATGTCTCCAGCGACACCGAAATCGACCAGTTGTTCACCGATCTAGCCAAGCACTGGGACGGCCTCGACTGCATCGTCCACTCGGTGGCCTTCGCCCCCCGCGAAGCCCTGGAAGGCTCCTACATCGACGCCGTCACCCGCGAGAACTTCCGCATCGCCCACGACATCAGCTCCTACAGTTTCACCGCCCTGGCCAAGGCCGGCCGGGCGATGATGGCCGGCCGCAACGGCTCTTTGCTCACCCTGTCGTACTTGGGCGCCGAACGCGCCGTCCCCAACTACAACGTGATGGGCGTCGCCAAAGCCAGTCTGGAAGCCAACGTCCGCTATCTGGCCTATTCGCTGGGACCGGAAGGCACCCGGGTGAACGCCGTGTCCGCCGGCGCCATCCGGACGCTGGCCGCCTCCGGCATCGCCAACTTCCGGGAAATGCTGGCGAAGGCCGAACAGGCCTCGCCGCTGCGAAAGAACGTCACCATCGAAGAAGTCGGCAACGCCGCCGCCTTCCTCTGCTCGGATCTCGCCTCCGGCATCACCGGCGAGATTCTCTATGTAGATGCCGGCTACAACTTCGTCGGCTTGTCGAGCTTTTGAGCCCAGCGGTGGAGCCGTAAATCGGCTCCACCAATCGCCGGCGACTTCCAAGATCAGTCTGAATCTGCGTAGCGATGCCCCCCTGCCCCCCTTGTGCCCGTCACGCGTTGGAATTAGACAGGCCCGGCGGAATGCATATTTTGAAGGGTGTTGTGGAGCCCCGGACAGCCTGGAAGCTTCGCATATGAAGCTGAGAAATGAAGAATATCATATCTGATGATATCTGTTACTTGAGAATGAGCTTGTTCGAAACGCGGCGACTGGTGCCGGCAATAACGCCATCGCCTGAGGTCAGAATATAGGTCATACTATCGCCGTTCGGACTGACATAGATGTTGTAGACGCTGCCCGAACCATAGGTAACTGTCCCATGGCAATCCTCGCCCATGACGTAGGTCGCGGTATCGCCTGCATTCACACGGCCCAAGCTATCGGTATATGTGTTGACGACGTTACCGGCGCCGTTATAGGACTCCATCCCGCTTTCGGCATACGGATTGCCCGCGTAATACCCTTGACTGAAATACGCATATGTGCCTTTGAGAGTTTTGATAGAGCAATATTCCTTGCCGACAGCGTCGAAGGAAGTGGCCAAGCTCAACATGGAAACACATGCGCATAACATCAACTTTGTCTTCATGATATATCCCTCTCTAAATGGAGTGTTATTGGTATTGCCGTCCGGACTCCTCACGACAATATCCCGGAAACTCGGGGCGGGGGAGCTGACCCCGCCCCAATCCGCGGTACCACTATTCGCCTACCCTTACGACCGATCGCACATGATCAAGGGCGAACCCCTGGCGTAAATGTTCCCGAAAGAAGGACCGACTGCGTCACAGGCGTCCCCGTGTAGTTGATGGCCACCACGTCCATCTTCTTGGGCGTCTTGTCACCTTTCGTGATCTTCACATCACAATACGTATAGGGATTGATATCCGGATTGTGTTGCGTATTGCAGGATGCCTGGAATTGTCCGCCAAAGGTCAGGGAATAGTTGAGCGGCTTGCCTGACGTTATGATGGCTTTCGGCCACGTAACATGGACGGTCACCCCATCCGGCATCAGTTCACCTGTCACCTTGGCGCCGTTGGGCCAGAACACCGCATCAGGATCCGGCCCTTTTTTCGGCGGCTGAGCGATGGAAACACCGACCCGTGGCATGTTCACATAGTCGAGTCCCATGTAAACCACATCGCGCGCCAAGGGCGCGCCGGCCCAGACGGCGGATACGTTCACATTGTTGCAAAAGCCGGAAACGCTGAAATAAGCGCTGGAATTATCGATGCAATACTGCAGATCCTTTGCGTTCAGGTCCGAAGTCACCGGAGGTGCGCCGGTATGTTTCTTTCCTGTCGGAAAGCCCCATAGAGCGGTCCAGTCCGTCACTTTCGACCCGGTGTAAATATCGACGATGCCGGTTTTCTTTTCGGGCGCCATCCTCAGTTTCAGCTCGTCGCCAAACTTATCCTTCGCCACGATGTCGCACGGCAGATAGCCTTTAGCAGTGTCGTATCCCAACGGGAGCGTTTGGGCTCCCGGGCCCCGGATCGGTACCTGATGACCACAGGTCGTCAGGCTTACCCAGTTGTTGGCTTGGGGAATATCGGCTTTCTTCAGAGCGATCTGATCGTACAGTCGCGCTTCGCCGGCGGGCCAGCCCGTGTCCACATCGAAATCCAGCACGCCGATCGCCTGTTCATTGACGGCATCGACGTTCAGCGCCTGCGGGGGAAACACGTCCGCCGGCTTCTTGAGGAAAACGCGGTCGATCAAATCCTGATAGGTGTGGTTCTTGCCCTTGCTGTTCTCCATTTCCTGGGCCGCCAGAGCCTCCAGATCGGACTTCGTGGTCAGCGGATTGGTCAACTGCCACCCACCGCTGGTGTCGTGTCCCAACACGGCCAGCTTATCGCCCTGCCTGAGCAGGAACGGACGCTTGCCATGGTTGTCGGCGATCTGCTCCAGCTTGGCCTTTATGCCCTCGATGCTGATTCCGGTATCCAGCCAGGCGAGACTGAACTGATCCCGGTTATATCCCCAGGTCACGGTGTACTGCTGGTAGGGATCGTAAGGGCGCTTGTTCTCCAGTGCGGTCACGCCGCCGGCATCGACGGTAAATCCCGACGCCGCGTCACGGAAGTTGCCGTATTTGTCATCGATCGAGAACGCATAGGACACCGAGCCTATCCCGTCCTTTACGTTATGTACCAGGCGAGTATAGGGGTTCAGATTGAATTGGCTCTCGTACGGCGCCGCAAACGTCAAGAACGGATCAAACTGCCACTGTTGGACGTCCGCCTTGGGGACGCTCGGAGCATTGGGATCGTAAGGATCATCGGCTTCAAAGGCAACGCCACGCAGAAGCGCTTGGACCCGCCCCGGCAGGTCACCGCCGAGAACTTTCGAATCATAGCCTACGATTTGGTGAATGATGCAGGCATTCTTGGTATTTTCATCGGTGGGATACGGTTTTGTATGAAACCCGCATTTCCCCCAGATCTTATCTTGATTTGGATAAAATCCGTCGACAGCATCGGTGGTGAAATGGTTCCAAACCACTTTGACGCTCTCCTGGAACTTCTCACAGAAGTACTGGTGCTTGAATGTGCAGTCCTGAACGGCCTTCTTGCTGTTGAACTTGCAAACATGATCCGGCCACTGCAGTTTTTCCAAATTCGTCTTATCCGCGCAAAACCCTGGATTGTCCTTCTGTTTTACCCAGAACATCCAACGATCGATGTAGGGCTGAACTTGACTTGGATTGCAGAAGATCAGCTTTTTCTTATCGCATCCTTCCATCCCGGCAATAAAGTAACCTTTATCCTGCACATAGTCAGTCCCCGTATAATAAATTGTCGAATTGGCTCGTGTCAGTGTCATGTCTACACTGTTATAGCCGCCAGGAAAGTGCGGGATGATGGTGTTCCCCCCGTTCTTACCCAATTCCTTCGGCAACAGATCGCTGAAGGTATTTATTGTTTTATTCGGGGAATTAAAATACTGGCTCGTGTAAGCCGCGAATACGGGCCATACCTTTTTCCTTCCACCGTGGCCGTCCGGATCGGTAAGGAAACCATCGATCCGCTTCTTGAATTGAGTCAGGTCATTGACGCCATTTGTGGTGACGGTCGCGGAGGAGCCGCCCATGTAGCCCGTGGCGCCATGATTGGCGACGGAGCCGGCCACGGGAATATACAGTTCGTCGACCATGGACACGTCGATATCCGCCATCGGATCGCCGGTATCCATGTTTTGATCCGTGGGATTGTCCGCGTCGAAGGTAAATTCGGCCAACTGCGCGGGCGCATCGACGGAATAGCTGGCACCGGAGACACCCGTCTTGCAGCTTCCCTTGACTGCGTCACCTTCGGCGTTATTGTCCCCCTTGTAACAGTCGACAACCTCCGACGGATGCGTCGGATCGTCAAATTTGGTGATTACTTTTGTCTGCAAGGGGTCCAATTTGACTATATTGGCCTCGTACGTTTTTAGAGCCACGGGGAAAATATAGACACGCCCGCTTTGATACCAACAGTTCTTGTAGACTTTCTTCCCGTCGACAATCACCTGTTTTTGCTCGCGCGGAATCCAGACGGTGATTTTCTTGCCCGTTGGCAGCCCTTCTGTCTTCGCGTCATAGTTAATGATAATCCGTCTGTCTCCGGTAGCCGCGGCGCCGTCGCAGATGTCGGCCGGGACCTGAATGACAGGATACACCGTAAATGGAAAATCGTTCTGGAACGTAATAAAACGATTGTACTTGTCGTCCGTCTTCTTGGCTTCCGCCGGCGGAACCGCCAGCGACAGCAGGCACAAGGCGGGCATCGCCAAGCGCATATAGCTTATTAGCTGCTTCATCATTCTCATCTCCTCAATAGACAATGCGTCGTAAAGCTGACCGACTCAACTTCATTACCTTCCGTGTTTTGCCCCATTCGGGACACCCCATGCTATTGGCGAGCCCCTTGACATCATTTTGGCGCCATGGCTCGTGATGAGTTCCCATCTCCGCTATTGCATCTTTTTTGTGTAGATCAGGCTAAGCCGGTTGGGCTGGGCACCAGAATTGTTACTCTATGAAAAACCTTCCTTCCGTAAGAAAGGAGGTTAGCGTGAGGACCCGATGACAAGATGTTTCTAAAACCTTTGTCACTTATGCCGAACATTACTAACGATCATTGGGATCAGATCGTCGCAAGAGTAAACCGCAGAAAATGGGGTGAACAGTCTCTGTTCAGAGACTGTTCAGAGACGGGGCGATACGACTCTGACAGTCAACGACCCAGCCACAGCGCACTCAGGCCGGCGCGCCCTTTGACGCCGAATTTTCGGTAGATGCGGGTGGCATAGGTATGCACTGTGGTGGGGGTGAGGCCGAGCCGCTCGGCGATCTCGGCCTCGGAGGCGCCGCTGAACAGTGCGTTAAGCAGCCGTCGCTCGGCTGGGGTGAGCGGCTTGGAGGCGATCAGCAGACCATGATGCAGAGCGACTTCTCGATGGAACCATTTCAGTGCCGGACCGGCCTGCTCCAACAGGGCACGCTCTGTCTCTCCGAACAGAGGCGCTTCCGGACCGACGCGCTCGAAGCCGAACCAGGATTCCATATCGCTGTTGACCGGGGTCGCCATGTAGCAGACGTCGCGGATGCCGAAGGGCTTGAACAGATTGCGATAGAACTCGCTGTCGTACCAGCCGGGCGGCACGATCTCGTGCTGGATGCTGACGCGGAAACGGCCGGCATGGCGCAGATTGGCGATGACGCTGGGGTCGATGTCGCCCCGATCGAGACGGCGGCAATGCTCCGCATAGGCCGCATCCCGCTCGGGGTGAGGGTGAAGGTAGCGAATGGCGCAGGCCCGCCAGCCGTCGATCGGATCGTCCCGGCAGTCCAGGCGCACCGCGCCGAACCAGCACGCCTGCTGCGCGCCGATCATCTCGCATAATGAGGCCATGGCATGGTCGAGCGCCTCATTGACACGAGTCGGCCCGAATTCGGCGAGCCCGTCCCACAGGTCATGAATCTGTTGTTGTTTCGACGCCATGTGGACCGGAAAGGAAAATCCCGCCGGGACTGTCCCGCCTCGGAACCCGCCAGAGGACGGACTGGGACAGGGTCAGTGCTTGCAGCCGCAGCCGCCCATGCCGCAGCCGTGGCCGGATACAGGGGGCGAGGAATGACTCGATCCGCCATGGACGGCAGGTGCCGAGAGCTTCTTGGTCACCGACTCGGAACCGCAGTGCGGACAGGCGGGCTGCGGATCGCTGATTTTCTGCATCACGGTGAAATCCCGGCTGCAGGACTGGCAGGCATAGTCGTAGGTAGGCATTCGAAGCTCCTCGTCAGAAGGGTTTCAAACTTGCGAGCAGGACGATGGCGAAAAGAAACAGCACCGGGACTTCATTGACCCAGCGGTAGAACAAATGGCTGCGGGTATTGCGGTCCTCGGCGAAATCCCGCAGCCATTGCCAGCACAGGAGGTGGTAGCCGACGAGAAGCGCCACCAGCGTCAACTTGACATGCAGCCACCCGCTGCTGCCATAGAGCTCCCAGGCGTAGTCGGCCAGCATCCAGATACCGAATGCGAGCGTGAGGATCATCGCCGGGGTCATGATGCCCCAGAACAGTTTTCTTTCCATGATCTTGAATCGGGCAATGCCCACCGCATCGGAAGTCATGGTGTGGTAGACGAACAGTCGCGGCAGATAGAACAACCCGGCGAACCACGTCACCATGAAGATCAGGTGAAAGGCTTTCAACCACATGCGCTCATCCCTCCCGGAGCAGCTCGTCTATCGCTTCCCGCAATTCGCGGAAATCGGGTTTGCCAAGGCGCGTTGCGACGATCGCGCCGTCGCCGTTCAGCAGGTAACAGTTCGGCACCAGTTCGACCCTGAGCGCGCCGGCCAGCTCGCCCAGCGGATCGAGAGCGACGGGAAACGGCCAGCGTTCCTTTCCGGCCAGGGTCACTACCCGACTTGGCAAATCGTAAGGCATCGCCACGGCCGCCATCCGCAGGCCGCGTCCTTCGTAATCCCGGAACAGCGCGGCGAGTTCCGGCATTTCTTCCAGGCAACTGCGGCAATTGCTGGCCCAGAACGCCATCAGCACGGGGTGGCCGCGCCAGTCGCCGAGATTCACCCTTTCGCCCTTGATGGTGGTGAAGCCGAGATCCGGCGACGGCCCCTCTCCCCGGAGATATCCATAGCCGAGCCAGAGCACCGATGCGAGCAAGCCCGCACCGGCGAGGAAACGAACGCCCCTCACTTGCAAACCATGGGATCGCTCCCGGCCGGGATGGCCTCTCAGGCCTCGACCTGCTGGATGCCGTCCAGGAACCAGGTGGGCTGGCGGCTCGAACGCGATCGCACGAAGTGCCAGACCTCGTGAACCACAGCCGCTTCTTCGGCTGGCGCCTCGCGCAGCGTGACGTCGAACAGGACGGCAACTTCACGCTCGTCGCCGCGGTCGCTCACCTCGAGGATTTCCGCGTCGACCCGCAGCAGTTCCGTGCGGTGAGGCTCGGCAGATGCCCGCAACTGGTCCTGCAGCTCGGCAAACACCTTGTCGGTCGCAAGGGCCCGCAGAGTCCCCAGATCGCGCTCGTCCCAAGCCGCTTGAAGCTGACGGTAGGCCGCCTTGGCACCGTTCAGAAAACCGGCCGGGTCGAAATCGGCCGGCAGGGTCCGCCCCGGCTGTGCTCGTCCGCGACGGGACAGCAGATCGGTATCGAATGCAGGACGTTCCGAAGAAGGCTTCAGGCCCGTGGCAGGTTCCGAATGGGGGTAGTACCCGGCTCCCGCCGCAGGCTGAGGCTGGGGCCTGCGCGCAGCCAACAGCCGGTAGAGGCCATAGCCGACCCCCGCGAACAAAAGGATATCGAGAAAATTCAGATGCTCGAAAGCGCCGCCGAACAGCATGGCTCCCAGCAGACCGCCCAGCGCCAGACCGCCGAGCATGCCCATCAAGCCACCCCGGCGGGAATACGCCTCGCGCACCGCCTGGTTGCGCTGGCTCGCGGCGCTGGCCGGCTGGCTGGGCTGGTAACCCGGCCGCTGCGTTTGGGAGAAAGAATTGCCATCGGTCGAACGCCGATAGGGTTCGCTGTACGACGGCCTGCTCCCGAAAGAACTTCCCCCGCCCAGACGTTTGGCGAATGCTTCGTTCATACCGGAAAACAGCAGGACTGTGATGAGCGCCGTGCTTAGCGCGAAACCGAAAGTCTTTTTCATATGGCCCTCAAGCCGCAAAGGTATCATCGGTGTTATAGGGGAAGCACCAGCGAATTACAACTCCCCCTGTCATCCCACCGTGCCCGCTCCGAAATTTCCCGAGCGCGTCATGTGCGATGATCGCGTCGAGCGGCCGGCAACGTCGACGCGCCCGGCTGGACTAACGGACATGGGCCGAATTGTGCGGATCCCCGCACGATCCAGGGATCCACGTTCCCGAGTGTCCCGACACGTGGTTCCCGTTCCATCATCAGCCTTTCGACTACTTCGCGAACTTCAGCATTCATGCATTCCGCCGGCCGCACGGCCGGCGGAGACCATCATCCCTCAGCCTAATCCAGCAGTTCGAAGAAACTCTTGTCCACCCCGCACTCCGGACAGCCCCATCCTTCGGGAATGTCCTCGAACAGGGTCCCGGGAGCAAGACCCACGTCGGGATCGCCCTCGGTTTCATCGTAGATGTAGCCGCAGGCGGAACACTGGTACTTATGGTATTCGATCATTTTTCATCTCCTTGTCGATTGAGGAACTCCCGACCGAACCTAGCCGGCGGTTGGCAGCATGCCGCTGTGGCGCAGCAAGGCCTCGATTTCCGGTTCGCGACCACGGAACGCCACGAAAGACTCCAGCGCGCTGCGCCGGCCGCCCTGCTCCAGCACATTGGCCAAGAAGGCATGGCCGGTTTCCGGATCGAAGATGCCGCGCTCTTCGAACAGTGAAAACGCGTCGCTGGACAGCACCTCGGCCCATTTGTAGCTGTAGTAGCCCGCCGCGTAGCCGCCGCCGAAGATGTGCTGGAAGCTGTGCGGGAAGCGGTTGTAGGCCGGCGGCGACATGACCGAGACCTGCCGCCTGACTTCGTCGAGCGTCTCGTAGACGCGTCCACCACGGGCCGGATCGTAATCGCGGTGAATGCGGAAATCCAGCAGGGCGAACTCCAGTTGCCGGACGGTCTGCATCCCGGCCTGGAAGTTTTTGGCCGCCAACATCTTGGCCAGCAGTGCGTCCGGCAGAGGCTCGCCGGTGCGGTGATGTCCCGAGATCAGCGCCAGCGCCTCGCGTTCCCAGCAGAAGTTCTCCATGAACTGGCTGGGCAGTTCCACCGCATCCCATTCCACGCCTCGAATGCCTGACACGCCGAGGTACTCCACCCGGGTGAGCAAATGGTGCAGACCGTGGCCGAATTCGTGGAACAGCGTCACCACGTCGTCGTGCCGAAGCAGCGCGGGTTCGTCGCCGGCCGGGGGGGTGAAATTGCAGGTCAGATAGGCGACCGGAATCTGGATGCTCGCGCCGACGCGGCGCCGGCTGATGCATTCGTCCATCCAGGCACCACTGCGCTTGCTGGGCCGGGCGTAGAGGTCGAGATAGAACCCGCCCCGGCGTTCGCCTAGCCGGTCGAATATCTCGTAGTAATGGACGTCCGGGTGCCAGACATCGACGCCGTCGCGAAGCTTGATCTCCAGACCGTACAGCCGCTGCACCACCGCGAACAGGCCGGAAACCACGCGTTCGGCGGGAAAGTACGCCTTCACTTCCTCCTCGGAAAACGCGTATTTGTGCTCGCGGAGTTTCTCGGAATAGTAGGCCACGTCCCAGGACTGAAGCTCCTCGATCCCATGCAGATTCCGCGCGAACGCCCGCAACTCCTCCAGGTCGCGCCGGGCGAAGGGCAGGGCCTTGTCGGCGAGATCGTTCAGGAAACTCAGCACCTGTTCCGGGCTCTCCGCCATCTTGGTCGCCAGGGACAGTTCGGCATAATTGGAAAATCCCAAGAGATTGGCCTCTTCGTGACGCAAGGCCAGGATCTTCTCCATCACCTCGCTGTTGTCCCAGCGTCCGCCTTGGGGCCCGGTTTCGGAGGCGCGGGTCGCGTAAGCCTGGTAGAACTCCTCGCGCAGCGCCCGGTCGTCGGCATGGGTCATGATCGCGATATAGGAAGGAAAGGCGAGGCCGAAAACCCAGCCGGGCTTGCCTTCCGCTTCCGCGGCCTGGCGGGCGACGGCGAGGTCGGTTTCGGGCAGCCCGGCCAGCAGTGCCTCGTCTTCGATATGACGCGTCCAGCCCTTGGTGGCATCCAGCACGTTGTCGGAAAACCGGCTACCCAGTTGCGACAGTTCCTGAGCGATTTCCTTGAAGCGGGCCTTGTTCTCGCCTTCCAGGGCAACCCCTGACAGGCGGAAATCGCGCAGGGCATTGTCGACGATCTTGCGCTGGGCGGTGTCGAGCCGAGCGTATTCCCCACCTTCCGCGATTTCCCGGAACGCGGCGTACAGCGCCGCATTCTGGCCCATTTCGGTGGCATATTCGCTCAACAGGGGCAGACAGGCATTGTAGGCTTCCCGCAAAGCCTCGCTGTTCATCACGGCATTGAGGTGTCCGACCGGCGACCAAGCCTTGTTCAGGCGGTCATCGAGATCATCCAGCGGTTCCACCAGACCGGACCAGGTAAACGGCCCACCGCGTTGGAGCAAGGCATCGACCGCCGCCCGGTTTTCAGCCAGGATTTGTTCAACCGCCGGCAGTACATGGCTCGCTTCGATGCGCGAGAACGGCGGCAGTTCGTAGTTTTCCAGCAAAGGGTTGGTCATTGCATCACCTCGATTTCGGTTTGAATCCCGCAAACCGCCCAGGCAGCGCCTCGGTTGGACGCCGGGAATCGCTGGGGGAGTATCGAAAGAGGGAATCTTACAGGGAGTTGGCCTCCGCCCTCACCCTCTGCCCTCATGTTTCCGGGCGGAAACGCCCGGAAGACCCCTCCGCCCCCGGCGGATTTGCCCCAGAGGGAGAGGGGAGACAAGCGGGGATTTAGAGCAGGGGTACGATCAACAGGGCCACGATGTTGATGATCTTGATCATCGGATTCACCGCCGGGCCCGCAGTGTCCTTGTACGGATCGCCGACCGTGTCGCCGGTCACCGCCGCCTTGTGAGCTTCCGATCCCTTGCCGCCGAAATGGCCGTCCTCGATGTATTTCTTGGCGTTGTCCCAAGCGCCGCCGCCGGTCGTCATCGAGATGGCGACGAACAGGCCGGTGACGATGGTGCCGATCAGCACGCCGCCCAAGGCCTCCTTGCCGAGCAGCAGCCCCACGATGACGGGAATGGCCACCGGCAGCAGCGAGGGCACGACCATCTCCTTGATCGCCGCCTTGGTGAGCATGTCGACGGCACGGGAGTAATCGGGCTTGGCCGTGTGCTGCATGATGCCCGGGATTTCCCGGAACTGCCGGCGCACTTCGTTGACGATGCCGCCAGCGGCCCGTCCCACGGCCTCCATGGCCAGCGAGCCGAACAGGTAGGGCACCATGCCGCCGATGAACAGGCCGATGATGACCATGTGGTTCGACAGGTCGAAGTTCACGTTGCCGCCCAGCGCATGAGTGTAGTCGGCGAACAGCACCAGCGCCGCCAGCCCCGCCGAACCGATCGCATAGCCCTTGGTCACGGCCTTGGTGGTATTGCCCACGGCGTCCAGCGGATCGGTGATGGCGCGGACCGAATCCGGCAGCTCGGCCATCTCGGCGATGCCACCGGCGTTGTCCGTGATCGGACCGTAAGCGTCGAGGGCGACGATCATCCCGGTCAGGGACAACATCGAGGTGGCAGCCACCGCGATGCCGTACAACCCGGCGAGTTCGTAGGCGCCCCAGATGCTGGCGCACACCGCCAGCACCGGCGCTGCCGTCGCTTTCATCGATACCCCGAGGCCGGCGATGATGTTGGTGCCGTGGCCGGTGGTGGAAGCTTCGGCGATATGGCGTACCGGCGCGAATTCCGTGGCCGTGTAGTACTCGGTGATCACCACCATCAGACCGGTGAGACCCAGGCCGATCAGGGCGGCGAAGAACAGGCCGAACCAGGACACGTCGGTGCCGCCGAGACTGATGCCGCCGCCGAACATGAATCCGGTGATCGGCAGGAAGGCCGCGGCGGCCAAGCCGCCGGACACGATCACGCCCTTGTACAGCCCGCTCATGATCTTCTGGCCCGGCGTGATCCGGACGAAGAAGGTCCCGATGATCGAGGCGACGATGGAAATGCCGCCCAGCACCAGGGGGTACACGATGGCCGCCTCGCTGCCCCCGGTCAGGAGCCCTCCCAGCAGCATGGTGGCGACGATGGTCACCGCATAGGTTTCGAACAGGTCGGCCGCCATGCCCGCGCAGTCGCCGACGTTATCGCCGACGTTGTCGGCGATAACGGCCGGATTGCGCGGATCGTCCTCGGGAATACCCGCCTCCACCTTGCCGACCAGGTCCGCGCCCACATCGGCGCCCTTGGTGAAAATGCCGCCGCCCAGACGCGCGAAGATCGAGATCAGCGAACCGCCGAACGCCAGCCCCACCAGGGCATGGAGCGGATCGCTCGCGCCGGCCGATTTCAGCAGCGCGTAATAGCCGGCCACCCCGAGCAAACCGAGCCCAACCACCAGCATGCCGGTGATGGCGCCGCCGCGGAACGCCATGGAAAAAGCCTCATCCATGCCGGTCATGGCTGCCTGCGCGGTCCGGGCGTTGGCGCGGACCGAGATGTTCATGCCGATATAGCCCGCCGCGCCGGAGAGCGCCGCGCCGATGACGAACCCGAACGCGATCGTCCATCCCAGGAAGGCTCCGATGACGAAGAACAGCAGCCATCCGACTATCGCGATGGTCCGATACTGCCGATTGAGGTAGGCCTGGGCACCCTGTTGAATCGCCGAGGCGATATCCACCATCCGCTCGTTGCCGGCGGGCTGGGCATTGACCCAGCCGATGGAGAGGATGCCGTAGAGCAGCGCGGACAGCGCAGCGGTAAAAGCGAATGCCGTTCCCCAGTCGACCAGCAAACCGATCGCGAGAAATTCCGCGAGCCCCGCCAAGGCGATCACCTTGGTCCGGGGATTGCGCATCAAACAACACAGCCCCTCCCGGGCGCAGGACAGAACCGAGCAAGCCATAGCGATACTCCTCGAACGTTGTTGTTGGTGTGACGAAAAAAGAGGAATCAGACGCTGAACGACGTAGCCGTTTTCTTCGGGACGGCGACGTTCCTCAGCGTCACATAGTCCGGCAGGCCCCCGGCGTAGGGCGGGTAATCCTCGCCCTCGATCAGCGGCTGCAGGTATCTGCGGCAGTCCTCGGTGATCCCGAAGCCATCGGCGCTGATGAATTCGAGGGGCATCTTCTTCTCGACGTTGGCCACTTCCGCCAGAGGGGCGGCGCCAATTTCCCAGCGGTAAGGCGAATCGGAGGTTCGTATGATGGCGGGCATCACGGCATTGTGCCCTTTCAAAGCCATTTCGACACCGGCCTTTCCCACGGCATAGGCCTGCTCGACATCGGTGCGCGAAGCGACGTGGCGGGCGGCGCGCTGCAGGTAATCGGCGACGGCCCAATGGTACTTGTAGCCCAGGCGTTCCTTGACCAGCCCGGCGATGACCGGCGCCACGCCGCCGAGCTGGGCATGGCCGAACACGTCCCGGCTGCCTGATTCGGCGATGAACCTGCCGTCGGCGCCCTTGATGCCCTCCGACACCACGATCGAACAATAGCCGGTGGTGCGGACCTTCTCGTCCACCGCGCGCAGAAACCGTTCCGGGTCGAACACCTGCTCGGGAAACAGGATGACCAGCGGCAACGCGTGCCGCTCGTCGCTCGCCAGGCCGCCCGCCGCGGCGATCCAGCCCGCGTGCCGCCCCATGACCTCGAGCACGAAAATACAGGTGGAAGTGGCCGCCATGGAGCGCACGTCGAAACTCGCCTCGCGCACCGATACCGCAATGTATTTGGCGACCGAACCGAAGCCCGGACAGCAGTCGGTGATCGGCAGATCGTTGTCCACCGTTTTCGGAATATGGATGGCCTGCAGGGGATAACCCATCTTTTCGGAGAGCTGGGAGACCTTCAGGCAGGTGTCGGCGGAGTCCCCGCCGCCGTTGTAGAAGAAATATCCGATATCGTGGGCGCGGAAAACCTCGATCAGCCGCTCGTACTGGGCCCGGTTTTCCTCCAGTCCCTTGAGCTTGTAGCGGCACGAACCGAAAGCCCCGGATGGCGTATGGCGCAGCGCGGCTATGGCTTCGGCGCTTTCCTGGCCGGTATCGATCAGGTCTTCGGTCAGGGCGCCGACGATGCCGTTGCGCCCGGCGTAGACGGTACCGATACGGTCGGGAAACAGCCTGGCGGTTTCCAGTACGCCGCAAGCCGATGCATTGATAACGGCGGTCACACCGCCGGATTGGGCGTAAAAAGCATTCCGCGCCACCATGTACCGCCTCCCCCTGAGTATTGTTGGTTGCCGCTAACTTAGAACAAACGCCCCCTTCCTTACAACAAGTTTCGGCCCGTCAGCGTCGCCCGCAGGAACCGAAAACAGTTGAATCGAACCCGCGACCCGGCTACGCTAACGACCGAGGCATCCCAGCCTTTCACCGATAACCATGCTCGAATCCTCAACCTATCCCAACCGCCGGTTCTGCCGGACGGATGATTGACGGACTGCCTCGTGTCCGACGAATACCCCAGTTCATGCCCATGGCATGAACTTTTTCCGACTCCTGAGCCTCCTCGTCATTTCGCATTCCTCCGTCCGGCCTTCCGGGGATCGCGAACACCCATGACTTCCGCCCAGGCGCCCGCATCCCGCCTTGCTCCGAGTCTTTGCCGTTTTTCCAACTACCCGCTCCCCTTAAAGTGATCCAGATCGGATTGGTTCTGTTCCTTATCTTTGTCAACGGCCTGTTCGCCATGTCGGAAATGGCCATCGTGTCCGCCCGAAGATCCCGCCTCCAGCACCAGGCCGACAAGGGCGGTGCCGGCGAAGTCCGCGCCCTCGAACTCGCGGCGCAGCCTTCGCGGTTTCTCTCCACGGTTCAGGTCGGCATCACCACGATCGGGGTGCTGAACGGAGCCCTGGGTGAAGCCTCGGTTTCCAGCCAGATCGAGCCGCTGTTGATGACGATGCCGGAACTGGCGCCGTATGCCCACGAGATCAGCCTGACCATCACCGTTTTCGCGATCACCTATCTGTCCCTGATCATCGGCGAACTGGTGCCCAAGCGCCTGGCTCTGCTCCACGCCGAATCCATTGCAGCCGCCGTGGCGCGGCCCATGCATTACCTGTCCCTGATCGCCCTTCCCCTGGTCAAGTTCCTGAGCATTTCCACCGACATCGTGCTGCGGCTCATGGGCGCCCGCCCGGTTCGCCAGCCTTCGGTCACCGAGGAAGAGATCAAGCTGCTGCTGCAGCAAGGCATCCTGGAAGGCGTGTTCGAGGAAGTCGAGCAGGAACTGGTGGAAAACATCCTGAGGCTGGACAGCCGCAAGGTCGGCGCGATCATGACGCCGCGCAAGGATGTGGTCTACCTGGACGTCACCAAATCCTACGAGGCGAACCGCGGTATCCTGACCGACCATCCGCACTGGATCATCCCGCTGTGCCGGGGCGGCGTGGACAACGTTGTCGGCTTTGTGAAAACCAAGGATGTGCTGAACCGGCTGCTGGCCGGCGAGAAACCGGATCTGGCGGAACTGGTGACCCCCGCGCTTTTCGTCCCCAACTCGCTGTCGCTCATGCAATTGCTGGAGCACTTCAAGCGATCGCATCTGCAGACGGCACTGGTCGTCGACGAGTACGGCGAACTGACCGGCCTGGTGACGCTCACCGATGTGCTCGAAGCGATCGTCGGTGCCATTGCCTCCGAAACCGCGGAAGAAGAACCTCAGGTCTCGCAGCGCGAGGACGGCTCCTGGCTGGTCGACGGCATGCTCGACATCGACCGGTTCAAGCAGCTGTTCGAACTAGACGCTCTGCCGGAGGAGGAAAGCGGCAATTTCCATACCATGGCCGGTTTCGTCATGCTGCGGCTGGGCAACGTGCCGAAGGTGACCGATACCTTCGAATTCGAGGATCTGCGGTTCGAGGTCGTGGACATGGACCGCAACCGGGTCGACAAGATTCTGGTGACCCGCCTTCCGCCGGCGGCCGGCTAACCCCTCCCGGGGGGATTCACGCGGCCGGCGTCCCGCCGTGGAACACCAGCTGGGACAGGAATTCGTCACCCTGCTCGATGCACTCGATGCGCGTGATGCCCGCGTTGGCCACCTTGATGTGGAACAGGTTGGCAAGCGGAACGTCGAGCACATGCGAGATCACCATCCGGATCGTGCCGGCATGGCAAATGACCAGGAGGTGTTTGCCGAGATGCCGTTCCAGCATGTCTTTCCAGCCCGCGATGACGCGGCTGCGGAAATCGCCCAGGCCTTCCGCGTTTTCCGGACGATGGTTCAGGGGATCGCGATAGAAACGCTGCAGCACACCGGGGTCGTATTCGGTGGCGATTTCTTCCCGGGTCTTGCCCTGCCATGCGCCGAAACCAAGCTCCTTGAAGCGCGGCTCGATTTCCAACGGGAGCTGGTGGCGTTCGCTGAAAGCCTCGGCAAAGGCCTGACAGCGCAGCAGCGGGGAGGTGACGATGACATCCCACGGACAATGCCGCCCCAGCGCACGCCACATCTGATCCCAGCCCACGGCGCTGAGGGGGTCGTCGATCTGCCCCCGATAGCGGCTGCCGCCCGCCGGCTCGCCGTGGCGCATCAGGTCGACCAAGGTATTGCAGCTTTCTCCGGCCATCAGCTCTCCCGCAGTCCAAGCAGACGAACCCGTGCCTCGACGGCGGCCTTGCGGACGCATTCCGGCGCGGTGCCGCCGACATGCGAACGCGCTGCCACCGAACCTTCCAGCGTCAGCACCGCATAGACGTCCGGCCCGATGGCGGCCGACAGGGATCGAAGCTCCTCCAGCGGGATATCCGCGAGGTCGCGGCCGGTCTCTATCCCTAAACGGACGGCCTTGCCCACGATCTCGTGGGCATCGCGGAACGCCGTGCCACGCCGGACCAGGTAGTCGGCCAGATCGGTGGCAGTCGCATAGCCCTTGCGGGCCGAGGCATACATGGCCGGCCGGTTCGGCCGCACGTGCGGCATCATGTCGGCGAAGGCGCGGAGACAACCGGACAGGGTATCGACCGTGTCGAACAGCGGCTCCTTGTCCTCCTGGTTGTCCTTGTTGTAGGCGAGTGGCTGGCTCTTCATCAGGGTCAGCAAGGCGAACAGATGGCCGAACACCCGCGCGCTCTTGCCGCGTACGAGTTCGGGCACGTCGGGATTTTTCTTCTGCGGCATGATCGAGGAGCCGGTACAGAAGGCATCGGGCAGGTCGACGAAGCCGAACTGGGCGGAGGTCCACAGGATCAGCTCCTCCGAAAAGCGCGAGAGATGCATCAGCACCAGACTGGCGCAGGCGGCGAATTCGATGGCGAAATCGCGGTCGCTGACGGCGTCCAGCGAATTCGCCGCCGGCCGGGAGAAGTCGAGCAAGGCCGCGGTGTAGTCGCGGTCCAGCGGAAAGCTGGAGCCGGCCAGGGCCGCCGCCCCCAGCGGCATGACGTTGACCCGCTTGCGGCAGTCGCGCAGGCGGTCGTAATCGCGTGCCAGCATCTCGTACCAGGCCATCATGTGGTGGCCGAAGGTGATCGGCTGTGCCACCTGGAGATGAGTGAAACCCGGCATGATGGTGTCGGCCTCGCGCTCGGCCAGGTCCACCAGCGCGGTTTGCAAGCGCAGGATCAGGCCGCAGATCCGGTCGATTTCGGCGCGCAGATACAGCCGCACGTCGGTGGCAACCTGGTCGTTGCGCGAGCGGCCGGTATGCAGCTTCTTGCCGGCTTCGCCGATCCGCTCCGTGAGGCGGGCCTCGATGTTCATGTGCACGTCTTCAAGGCGCACCGACCAGGGGAATTCCCCGGCCTCGATTTCGGCGCCTATGGCTTCCAGACCGCCGACGATCGCCCGAAGTTCCTCGCCGGTCAAAAGGCCCAGCCGCTCCAGCATGGTGGCATGTGCAATCGAGCCTCGGATGTCGTGGGGCGCCAGCCGCTTGTCGAAATCGACCGAGGCGGTGAAGGCCTCGACGAAGGCATCCGTCGCCTCTTCGAACCGCCCTCCCCAAGGCTTTTGCTGAATACTCATTGCAACTTCCGCTACGACGATCAAAGCGGCTCATTATAAACCCAACGCTGGCGGAGCTTCGCCCACCCCCGCCGCTTGTAGTAGCATTTATACATGAGCGGCACTCACGAGCTCGCGCGACATCATAATAAGGAAACCATGCCACAATCGACCGACCTTCCCGCCTGGCGGACTCTTTCCGAACACTTCAAGACCATCGCCCCGCGCCACATGCGCGACATGTTCGCCGACGATCCCGGGCGTTTCGACGCTTTTTCCATCCGGCTGGGCGATCTTCTGTTCGATTATTCGAAGAACCGGATCACCCGGGAAACCATCGACGCGCTGGTTCGTCTCGCCGAGGAAGCCGGCCTGCGGGAAAAGATCGACGCCATGTTCCGGGGCGAGCGGATCAACGTCACCGAGAACCGCGCGGTACTCCATGTCGCCCTACGCAACCGCGCCAACCGGCCGATTCTCGTCGACGGCAAGGATGTCATGCCCGACGTCAACCGCGTTCTCGAACGCATGCGCCGCTTCTCGCAGTCCGTGCGCACGGGGGAATGGCGCGGCGCAACCGGCAAGGCGATCACCGACGTCGTCAACATCGGCATCGGCGGATCCGACCTCGGCCCCAAGATGGTGGTCAAGGCCCTGCTGCCCTATGCCGACCCGCGCCTGCGCGCCCATTTCGTCTCCAATGTGGACGAATCCGATCTGATCGAGATCCTGCGGCCGCTGAATCCGGAAACCACGCTGTTCGTCGTCGCGTCCAAGACTTTCACGACCCAGGAAACCATGACCAACGGCCGCTCGGCCCGCGCCTGGTTCCTGGAGCGCATCCCGGACGAGACCGCCATCGCCCGCCACTTCGTGGCCATTTCGACCAACCGTACCAAGGTCGCCGAGTTCGGCATCGACCCCCGCAACATGTTCGAATTTTGGGACTGGGTGGGCGGACGCTATTCGCTGTGGTCGGCCATCGGCCTGCCGATTGCGCTGAGTATCGGCATGGACCGCTTCGAGGAAATGCTCGAAGGCGCCCATTTCGTCGACGAGCATTTCCGCACCGCCCCCTTCGAGCGCAACATCCCTCTGCTGATGGGCCTCCTGGGCATCTGGTACATCAATTTCTTCGGCGCGCAGAGCCACGCCGTCCTGCCGTACGATCAATACCTTGAGGATCTGCCGGCCTATCTTCAGCAGGCCGACATGGAAAGCAACGGCAAAACCGTCGACGTGGAAGGACGGCCGGTGGCCTACTCCACCGGTCCCGTCATCTTCGGCCAGCCCGGCACGAACGGCCAGCATGCGTTCTACCAGTTGCTCCATCAGGGGAGCATGCTGGTCCCCTGTGATTTCCTCGCCGCGGCCGAAAGCCATCATCCGCTGGCCGAGCACCACGACATCCTGATCTCCAATTTCCTGGCCCAGACCGAAGCGCTGATGCGCGGGCGCACGACGGAGGAGGCCCGGCAGGACATCGCCTCGGAAAACCTGAGCGCTGAACGCCTCGAAATGCTGGCCGCCGCCAAGACCTTCCCCGGCAACAAACCGACCAACAGCTTCCTGTATCGCCGCCTCGATCCCCATACCCTCGGCATGCTGATCGCATTGTACGAACACAAGATATTCACCCAAGGCGCGATCTGGTACATCAATTCCTTCGACCAGATGGGCGTGGAACTCGGCAAGCAATTGGCGAGAACCATTCTTGCCGAACTTCTCGGCGATGGCCCGATCGGTACGCATGATGCTTCCACCAATGGCCTGATCCGATACTTCAAGTCGCTACGTTGAAGCCTTTCGCCGCATGGTCGAGGACGCTGGCAACATGGACAGTGAAAAGGCCACCCATGGCTCTCCTGCCGTGCGGCTTGTCGTCGCGCCGTGGGATACGCCGGATTCGGCGAAAGCGTTCCTGCAGTCGCTCCCCGCAGACTGCGAGGCGGCATTCTTCCTGCTGGGTTTGCCGGACGGCTCCCACGCCGGGCTGATCGCCCCCCCACTGCCGGTGGCGGTCACGATCGCCGAAGCCGGCGCCCCGGTTCTGCCGGCCCGCGCTTATATCCCGCCCGCCGGCCAATACCTCTCCATCGACAGTGGACGGATAAAACTGGACAGCCCGCCGCCGTCCGCTCATCCGATCGACCATTTCCTGCGGGCTCTCCCGCCCGAGAGTTACGGACGGACGGCCGTGGTCGTCTGCTCCGGTGCCTCCAACCGTCAATGCAAGCTCGCGAGCGTCGTGGAACACGGCGGGGGACTGGTGATCGCGGAACCGCCCTTCGAACCCGGCCATCGAAGCGGGGATTTTGCGCCGGCCGCGATCGCCCGGACCATCGGACGGTGGGTGCGCGGCGAGGTCCCGGCCGGCCCCTGCACCCTGGAGGCGATCCTCAACCGGGTGCGCAGCCATGCAGGGGCCGATCTGCGCGCCTACAAACCTCCGACCCTGCTGCGCCGCATCGAGCGCCGCATGGGCATCGCGCACGTTGCGAATACCGCCGATTATCTGCGACTGATCGAGACCGATGTGAACGAACTCGACCGCCTGGCCGAAGACCTGCTGATCGGGGTCACCGCGTTCTTTCGCGATGCCGAAGCCTTCGAATTCCTGGACCGGATCCTCGTCCCCGCCCTGTGCGAGCGCAGCAACACCGAACGGCCGGTGCGCTGCTGGATCGCCGGCTGTTCCACCGGAGAGGAAGCCTATTCCATCGCCATCCTGCTGACGGAAGGGTTCGAGCGTGCGCAACGGCCAACCCGCCTGCAGATCTTCGCCACCGACGTCGATACCGATGCGCTGGAGATCGCCCGCCTCGGCCTGTATTCGGAATCGGCGCTGGCGGGGGTTTCCGAATCCCGCCTGCAGCGTTATTTCGTCCGAGAAGGGACTGGCTACCGCATCGCCAAGCAGATACGCGAATCCGTCGTTTTCGCGCCTCACAATCTGATCAGTGACCCGCCGTTTTCCAAGCTCGACCTGGTGGTATGCCGCAACGTCCTGATCTACCTCAATGCAAAGACGCAAAAGACGCTGCTCGAAATCTTCCACTTCATCCTCAACCCCGGCGGTCTTCTGTTCCTGGGCAGTTCGGAAAGCCTCGGCGAGGCCGCCCACCTTTTCGACGAGATTTCGAAACCGTGGCGGATATTCCGGCGCAACGACACAAGCGCGGCGGTGCGGCCGAGTCTGCCACTGTTTCCGCCGGCCAGCACGGCACGCATGGCGGAAGGGCGCGTTCTGAGCGCGGACAGGGGCGGCCATGACATCCAGGAAAGGCTGTACCGCAGCCTTCTCGAACGCCATGCACCCACCTTGATCGTGGCAAACGGAAGACACGAAGTCGCCTACCTCAGCGGGAACACCCAGGCCTATCTGGAGCTGCCTCCCGGCGAGCCCACCCTGGACCTGTTCAGGCTCATCAAACCTCCATTGCGCGCCACGCTGCGCTTTGCGCTGGACCGGTGCCGGCGGGAGGCCAGGAAGGTCGCCATGGTGGCGAACGGCAACGGCCCCGGAACCTCGGCGCCGGAAGCCGTCCGCATCACGGTCACCCCGGTTTCCGACGGTGAGGTCTCCGACCTGTGGCTGATCGGGCTGGAAGCGGAGGCCTTGACCGATTCGATCGTGCCCACCGGCGCCAAGAACAGCGACGACGGCTGGCTGCTGCAGCAGCTCGAGCGCGAACTGACGGCGACGCGCGAGGAACTGCAGCGCACCATCGAGAAAACCCGCCACACCAACGAAGAACTGCGGGCCGCGAACGAAGAAGTCATGGCCATGAACGAGGAGCTCCAGTCGGCCAACGAGGAACTCGAAAGCTCGAGGGAAGAACTGCAATTGCTCAACGCCGAACTCACCGCCACCAACGCGACTCTTGACGCCAAGGTCGGCGAACTGGAAGCCACCAGCAACGACCTCAACAATCTCCTGGTCGGCACCGACCTCGCGATCCTGTTCGTCGACCGCACCCTCAACATCCGTCGCTACACGCCGGCCTGCAACCGGCTGATGCGCCTGATTCCCAGCGACATCGGGCGGCCTTTCGGGGACATCGTCCACCATTTCGAAGACAGCGAACTGTTCGACGACGCGGCCGGTGTGCTGACGGGCGAAGCCCCGAAGATCCGCGAAATCCGAGACCATCAGGGGGCCTGGTATCTGCGCAAGATACTGCCCTACCGCTCGCGGGACAACTGCTCGGTGGAGGGCTTGGTCATCACCTTCGGCGAGGTGACGTCGCTCAAACAGGCCCAGCAGGAACTGATCGCACAGGCGGCGGAACTGCGCCAGCAAGCCGAGCTGCTGAAACACGCCCATGTCATCGCACGCGATCTCGACGACCGCATCGTTTTCTGGAACGCCTATGCCGAAAAGTTCTACGGCTGGACCAGGAACGAGGCACTGGGCCGTATTTCCCAGGAATTGCTCAACAGCCGCTTTCCCCTGCCCCTGACCACGATCCGCCAGCAGATACTGGCCGAAGGCTATTGGAAAGGCGAACTCACTCACGTCGACCGGGAAGGCAGGGAGAGGGCGGTCGCCACCCACTGGGAACTTTATCGCGACGCCGAAGGCATCCCGCGCGCCATCGTCGAGGTCAACAACGACATCACCGAGCGCAACAGCCTCGAAGCCCAGTTGCGGCAAAGCCGTCACTACCTCGATTATCTGGCGCACTATGATCCGCTGACCCAACTGCCGAACCGGCTGAGGTTCCAGCAAAGACTGGAACAGGCCGTCGCCCAAGCGTTGTCGGGCGGCGGAAGGCTGGGCCTGCTGTTTCTCGATGTCGACCGCTTCAAATTGATCAACGACAGCCTGGGCCACGACGTGGGCGACCGCCTCTTGCAGGAGGTCAGCCGGCGCCTCGCAGACCGGCTGGGTCCCCGCGACACCTTGGCGCGCATAGGCGGAGACGAGTTCGCCGTCCTCATGGAAGACCTGGACGACATCGGCTATGCCTCGCGTATCGCCCTGGCGGCCATCGAAACGCTGCAGAAGCCGGTCGTGGTCGAACACCATGAGCTGTTCGTCAGCCTCAGCGGCGGCATCAGCCTGTTTCCCGAGGACTCCCGCGATGCCGACGGCCTGCTCCGCAGCGCCGACGCCGCGATGTTCCTGGCCAAGGAAAAAGGCCGCGGCAACCACGAGTTCTTCACCCCTGAGCTCAATCGCCGGGCCAACCGGCTGCTGTCGATCGAAACCCGGTTGCGAAAAGCACTTGAAAACGGGGAACTGGATCTGGCATTCCAACCCCAGATGGACCTGCAGAGCGGCGCCATCATCGCCGCCGAAGCGCTTGCACGCTGGAACAGCCCCGAACTCGGCCGGGTACCGGCAGACGAATTCATCCAGGTGGCCGAGGATAGCGGCCTGATCGTCCCCCTGGGCGAATGGGCCATCAGGACCGCCTGCCGCAGGATCGCCGAATGGCAGCAGTCCGGGCTGACGCCGGTTCGTATCGCGGTGAATATCTCCACCCGTCAATTCCGCGAACCGAACTTCGTCCGGCTGATCGGCGATGCGCTCGCCGAAACCGGGGTGAATCCGGCCCTGCTGGAACTCGAGCTGACCGAGCGGTTGCTGCTGCAAGACGTCGACACGGTCGTCAGAACGCTGCTGGACCTCAAGCGCACCGGCATCAGTTTCTCCATAGACGACTTCGGCACGGGCTACTCTTCCTTGAGCTACCTGCGCCGGCTGCCCCTGAGCCACCTCAAGGTCGCCCGGGAGTTCATCCCCTGGGGCGCCGACGACTGCAACAACCTGTCGATTTCCCGAGCCATCGTATCCCTGGCCAAGAGCCTGGAACTGACCTGTACCGTCGAAGGCATAGAGACACGGACGCAACTGGATTGCTTCAGGCAGCTGGGCTGCGACCAGGCGCAGGGCTATCTGATCAGCCCGCCGTTGCCGCCCGCGGAGTTCGAGGATTTTCTGCGCCGGCCGCCGCTGTTCGAACTTTGAACATCGACAAACAGCGCGGCGCCGCGGCTTTGCTATACTTCCATCCCCTCGCCCCAACCCCGGATATTCCCGCACCCTCCTATGGCGGAACACATCCTGTTCCTCACCGGCAAGCTGGCCGAAAAGCAGCTCCGCCAGATTCTCGAGGAGATGGCGCCGGAGTTCGAATACACGGTGCACCAACTCGGCCTCAGCGTGGCCGCGCTGATGACCGCGGACATGATCCGCCGCCGTTTGAAGGATACCTATGGGGCAAACCGCATCCTGGTCCCGGGCCGCTGCCGCGGCGATCTGGAAACCCTGTCGAAGGACTTGGGCCTGCCGGTTGAGCGGGGACCTGAGGAGTTGCGCGACTTGCCGGAATACTTCGGCCGAAAGTCCAGGAAACCGGACCTGAGCCGGTATGACCTCCGGATTTTCGCCGAGATCGTCGACGCCCCTCACCTGGACATGGACGGCATTCTCCGCCAAGCCGCGGACTACAGAAACCATGGCGCCGACGTCATCGACATCGGCTGCCTGCCGGCCACGCCGTTTCCCCACCTCGAAGCCGCCGTCGCCGCGCTCAAGGCCGAAGGCCATCGGGTCAGCGTCGATTCGCTGGAAACCGACGACCTGGTGCGAGGCGGCAAGGCCGGTGCCGATTTCCTGCTCAGCCTGCACGAAGACTCGCTGTGGATCGCCGACGAAGTGGCTTCCACCCCGATTCTGATCCCCGCCAAGCATGGCGATCTGGATTCGCTCGACCGCGCCATCGCCGGCATGCGATCGCGGGACAGGAGCTTCCTGGTCGACCCCATCCTCGATCCGATCCATTTCGGCTTTGCCGACTCGCTGGTGCGCTACCACGAAACCCGGCGCCGCCACCCGGAGGTGGAGATCATGATGGGCGTCGGCAACCTCACCGAACTGACCCATGCCGACACTGCCGGGATCAACGCCATGCTGCTCGGCGTGTGTTCGGAACTGGGGATTCGCGCCATCCTGGCGACCCAGGTCAGCAAGCATGCCCGGCGGGCCGTGGCCGAAGCCGATCTGGCCCGGCGGATCCTGTTTGCCGCGCGCGAGCTGGGCGCGCTGCCCAAGCACATGGGCGACGGGCTGATGGCCCTGCACGAGCGCGCACCGTTCCCCTACACCGAAGCGGAGATCCGGGAGCTGGCGCAGGCCATCCGCGATCCCAGCTACCGCATCCAGATCAGCGCCGAGGGCATCCACATCTTCAACCGGGACGGCTTCCACAGCGCCACCGATCCCTTTGAGCTCTACCCGTCGCTGCGGGTGGAACACGACGGCGGGCATGCTTTCTATCTCGGCGTGGAACTTGCCCGCGCCCAGATCGCCTGGCAGCTCGGCAAGCGCTACAGCCAGGACGAAACCCTGGACTGGGGCTGTGCCGTCGATCCGCCGGCAGCCACGGTCGACCCCCACGCCTACAAACCGGCCGGCAGCACGCTGGCCCAATCCACCGGTGATTGAATCATGATCCGCGAAACCCTGGTGACCACCGCCACCGCCGGCGGAGCGGCGCACATCGCCCCCATGGGCATCCATGCGCCGGACACCGACTCGAACAGCGGCGGAGCCGAATACCTCATCATGCCGTTCCGGCCCTCGCAGACGCTGGAAAACGCCCTGGCATCCGGCTGCGCCGTGGTCAATTACAGCGACGACGTCCGCATCTTCGCCGGCTGCCTGACGGGGCGCCGCGACTGGCCGCTGGTGCCGGCGGAGCGCGTGTCCGCCCAGCGTCTGAACGGCACCCTGGCCCATGCCGAACTCGAACTGAGCCGCGTCGAGGACGATCCCGAGCGGCCCCGGCTGTATTTTCGCGTCGTGCACGAGGCGAATCACGCGCCGTTCCGCGGTTTCAATCGCGCCCAGTTCGCCGTGCTGGAAGCCGCCATCCTGGTGAGCCGCCTGCATTTCCTGCCCTGGAGCAAGATCGAGCGGGAGCTGGATTATTTGCGCATCGGCCTCGACAAGACCGCCGGGCCGCGCGAACTGGAAGCCTGGAACTGGCTGATGGAGGCCGTCGAAGCGCATCGCCCGCTCGCGGGAGAAATCGAATGACCGGCATGCTCGCCAGCGTCCGCAATCTGGCCGAGGCGCGGCTGGCCGTGGCGGCCGGCGCCGACATCGTCGACCTCAAGGCCCCCGAACACGGCAGCCTGGGCGCCCTGCCCGCCGAAGAAGCGGGGCGGATCGTGGCGGCGCTGGACGGTGCAGTGCCGGTCAGCGCCACCATCGGCGATCTGGCGCTGGACCCGGACCCGGTGTGCCGCGCGGTGCTGGAGATGGCGGCGACCGGCGTGGATTACGTCAAGATCGGGATGTTCCGCGGCGGCGACTGGGGCTCCACCCTGGTGACCCTGGCCCATCTGGGCAGCCGCGGCACGAGGCTGGTCGCCGTGCTGTTCGCCGACGATCTGCCGGATTTCGACTGGATCGCACGGCTGAAGAAAGCCGGCTTCGTCGGCGTCATGCTGGACACCCAGGACAAGGCTTCGGGATCGCTGACCGCCCTCCTCGACCGCCATACCCTGGAGCGCTTCCTCTGCGAGACGCGGGACCAAGGGCTGCTGTGCGGGCTCGCCGGGTCCCTCCGGGCAACGGACATTCCGGAACTGCTCACCCTCCGGCCGGACTACCTCGGCTTCCGCGGTGCGCTTTGCCGGGCGAACCTCCGAACCGCGGAGCTCGACCCCGAAGCCTTCACGACCGTGCGCCGGCTGATCCCTCCGCGCCATACGGCACGGCCCCCTCATCCCCAGCCGTTTTCCTGCCAGGCATCGTGCCCTGACACCCTTCGGGCCCACGCAAAACCGCTCCTGGCAGCTTTGTCCCGGAAGGAGAAGTCCCTCTTCCCCTGGGAGAGGGAGTTGGAATGACGGCACGCTACGGCGGAGAGTCTTCTGCAACCGATGGCCACCCCACCCCCTTTCGAGTCCCCATGTACGACCATCTGCTCCGCCCCCTGCTGTTCCGGTTGGACCCTGAAACCGCCCACGAACTCAGCCTGTCGGCCTTGCAACTGGCGGCCAGGATGGGGCCGGCGAATCCCTTGCGGCAAACGCTGCCGTCCAGCCCACGCACCGTCATGGGGCTGGACTTTCCCAACCCTGTCGGCCTCGCCGCCGGCCTGGACAAGAATGGCGACTGCATCGACGGGCTGGCGGCGCTCGGTTTCGGCTTCCTCGAAATCGGCACCGTGACCCCGCGTCCCCAGCCCGGCAACTCCCGACCCCGTTTGTTCCGGCTGCCCGAAGCCGGCGCCATCATCAACCGCATGGGCTTCAACAACGCCGGCGTCGAACACCTCGTCGGCCGGGTCCGCCAAGCCCACTATCGCGGCATCCTCGGCATCAACATCGGCAAGAACCTCACCACGCCGGTAGATCGGGCGCTGGAGGATTACCGGGCAGGGCTCAGGGCGGTCTATCCCCATGCCAGCTATGTCACCCTCAACGTATCCTCGCCCAACACCCCGGGCCTGCGCAGCCTGCAGTTCGGCGCGCAACTCGACGGGCTGCTGGCGGGCCTGATGCGGGAGCGCGATAAGCTGATCGGGGAGCACGGCAGGCGGGTGCCGCTGGCACTCAAGGTTGCGCCCGACATGGACGCGGAGGACATCAAGGCCCTGGCAGCTGCGCTGATCCGTCACGGCGTCGACGCCGTCATCGCCACCAACACCACGGCGTCGCGGGATGGCGTGGAGGGGCTGAAACACGCCGAAGAGGCCGGGGGCCTGAGCGGCAGGCCGCTGTTCGCGCGCTCGACCGACGTCGTCGCTCGCCTCGCCGAGGCCCTGCAAGGCCGGCTGCCCATCATCGCCTGCGGCGGCATCTTTTCCGGCGCGGACGCCGTGGCGAAGCTCGAGGCCGGGGCCAGCCTGGTGCAAATCTACACCGGCTTCATCTACCGCGGCCCGGCGCTGCTCGCCGAGATCGGACAGGCCGTGGCCGCCCTGGGCCGGCCGTGAGTTACCTCGCACTGGCGACCCGGCAGTTCGAGGCCATGGCGGAGTTCTACGCCAGCCGGCTCGGATTTCCGGTCTTGCGCGGCTGGGACCGCCCGAACTCCCGCGGCTGCCTGCTCGACCTGAACGGGCTGAAACTGGAAATCCTGGATGCGGCGCGGGAAAGGGCGCCGCTGGAACTCGGCCCCTTGGGCGACCGGGTCCATCTGGTGATCGAAGTGGAAGATGTCGACGCCGCCTATGGGAACCTCGCGATCGATGCTCCACCACCGGTCACGACCAGTTGGGGCACCCGCATGTTCGCGCTGCGCGATCCCGACGGCACACCCGTACACTACCTGCAATGGACAAACGAATAAGCCTTGCCCAGGCCCTTCAGCTATCGGCAGCGCCGGTGTCGATATCCTCCCCCCAGCGTTTGGTCCGCCCCACGTCGATGTCGAACAAATCCAGCACGCGGCATACGGTATCGGTGACCATGTCGTCGAGGGTCTGCGGCCGGGTGTAGAACGCCGGCACGGGCGGCATCACGATGGCACCGCACTCGGTCACGGTCAGCATGTTGCGGAGATGAATGGCGTGCAGCGGCGTCTCCCGGACCACCAGCACCAACCGCCGCCGCTCCTTCAGCACCACGTCGGCGGCCCGCGTCAGCAAGGTGCTGGTCACGCCGGTGGCGATCTCCCCCAGCGTGCGCATGGAACAAGGCAGGATCACCATCCCCGAGGTGCGGAACGAGCCGCTGGAAAGCGCCGCGCCGACGTCGTTGGCGCCATAGCTCACGCTGGCAAGACCCCTCAGGGCGGCGGCGCTCAGGTCCAGCTCGTGCGCCCGAGTCAGGTCGGCCGCGCGCGACACGACCAGGTGCGTCTCCACCTCGGTCCCCTTGAGCAGCGCCAGCAAGCGGGCACCGTAGACGATGCCGGTGGCGCCGCTGATACCGACGATGAGACGCTTGGGATGGGGCATGGAAGTCTCCGTGGTTCGGGAAATGGACTCAATCGGGTGCGATCAACCGCAAGTCCGGGAAATAGGTTCGGTAACGCGCCGCGTCCCGGGTCAGCAGGGTCAGCCCCGCCACCTGGGCGTGGGCGCCGATAAAGAAATCCGGCAAAGGCGCGCCGCGGACGCCGCCCCGGCGCCGGTAGGCGACGAATGTCCGGCCGGTGAGGAAGGCGGCCTGCCAGGGAAGCTGGGCCTTTTCCAGCAGAAAATCGTCGATCAGCGCGGCCAGCGCCGATTCGTCGTTCACGTACCCCGCCAGTTCCGCATAAATGATGGGATTGACGCAGCCGCCGACGTCGTCGACGACCCGGCACAATTGCCGCGCGGACCATTCATGCCATTCCGTTCCAGGGCTCGCGGCATCGAGGATGACATTGGTATCGATGAGGACGGCGGCCATCACTCCCCGCCGCGAGTCTCGCGCATGATTTCGTCGGTGCTCTTGCCGCAAGCGCTGAACATGCCGCGCAGGCGCGAGACCAATTCCTCGCCGCGCGTTTTCCCGCCCGCCCGCCGCAGGATGACCACACCGTCGCGATACTCGAACTCCACTTCGGATGCCGGAAGCAAACCCGCTTGCCGGCGAATCCCGGCCGGAATGGTGACCTGGCCTTTACTGGTGATGCGCATGGGAACCCCTCTACAAAAGTATTACATTGAAAGTAATACTACGCGGAATATGACCTCCCCGCCATGCTAGACTGCCTGGCGACCCCAGCTCCCCGTCGCCTCATCCCATGATCGAATCCCTCATCCGCACGGCCCTCCGCCAGCGGCTCATCGTCGTGATCGTCACACTCTGCCTGCTGGCTTTCGGCCTCACCGCGATGCGGGAACTGTCGGTGGATGCCTTCCCCGACGTGACCAACGTGCAGGTCCAGGTCGCGGCGGAGGCGCCGGGACGCTCACCGGAGGAGGTCGAGCGCTTCGTCACCGTGCCGCTGGAAATCGCGATGACGGGATTGCCGGGCTTGACCGAGATGCGTTCGGTCAACCGCAACGCCCTGTCCCAGATCAACCTGGTGTTCACCGACGACACCGACGTCTACTTCGCCCGCCAATTGGTGCTGGAGCGGTTGATCGAAGCGGCGAGCCAGTTGCCGGACGGCATCACGCCGGTGCTGGGGCCGGTGTCGACCGGACTGGGCGAGGTCTACCAGTTCACCCTGGAGCGCCCGGACGACGGCGACCGCGCCCTGACCGAGCAGGAGCTGACCGAGCGCCGGACCGTTCAGGACTGGGTGGTCCGTCCCTTGCTGCGCGGTGTCCCCGGGGTGGCGGAAATCAACTCGATCGGCGGTTACGAGCGGCAGTACCAGGTGCTCGCCAATCCGGACCGGCTGCGCCACTACGGCATCTCGCTCAAGGACATCTATACCGCTCTCGCCCTCAACAACGCCAACAGCGGTGGCGGCAAGCTGCCCCGCTATGCCGAACAATACCTGATCCGCGGCCTGGGGCTGATCGAGAACATCGAGGACATCCGCAACATCGTGCTCAAGGAAAGCGGCGGCACGCCCGTGTTCATCCGCGACGTGGCCGAAGTGAAGATCGGCCACGCGGTGCGCTATGGTGCCGTGATCAAGAACGGGCAGACCGAAGCGGTGGGCGGCATCGTGATGATGATCCGCGGCGGCAACGCCAAGCGGATCGTCACCGAGCTGAAGGAGCGGATCCAGGAAATCAACGACAAAGGCATGCTGCCCGGCGGGCTGAAAATCGTGCCGTACTACGACCGCACCACCCTGGTGGACGCCGCGATCCATACCGTGACCAAGGTGCTGGTCGAAGGCATCGTGCTGGTCATCGTCATCCTGCTGCTGTACCTGGGCGACGTCCGCTCCAGCCTGATCGTGGTGGCGACCCTGGTGATCACGCCGCTGGTGACCTTCATGGTCATGAACCGCTACGGCATTTCGGCCAACCTGATGTCGCTGGGCGGGCTCGCCATCGCCATCGGCATCATGGTGGACGGCTCGGTGGTGGTCGTGGAAAACACCTTCCGCCATCTCGGTGAGATGAGGGACACCGGGGAGACCAAACTGCAGGTGGTGCTGCATGCCGCCGCCGAAGTGGGCACGCCGGTGCTGTTCGGCGTCGGCATCATCTGCCTGGTGTTCCTGCCGCTGATGACCATGACGGGACTGGAGGGCAAGCTGTTCGCCCCCCTCGCCTATACCATCGCCATCGCGCTGTTCATCTCCCTCATCGTGTCGCTGACCCTCTCGCCGGTGCTGTGCGCCTACCTGCTCAAAGGGGGGGGCGAGCAGGATACCCGCATCATCGCCGCGATGAAGCGGCCCTACCTCGCCCTGCTGTCTGTCGCGCTGTGCCGTCCGCGCACCGTGGTCGTCACGGCCCTGGCCTTGCTGGCCTTGAGTCTGGGACTGTTCCCCCTCCTGGGCACCTCGTTCATTCCCGAAATGAAGGAAGGCGCGATCGTCACCGGCATCAACCGGGCGCCCAGCATGTCGCTGGACGAATCGATCAAGATGGAAACCGAGGCGATGCGGCTGGTGATGCAGGTGCCGGGCATCGCGCGGGCGGTATCGCAGCTCGGCCGCAGCCAGAATCCCACCGACACCCAGCCGGAAAACGAATCCACCCCCATCCTCACGCTCAAGCCGCAGGAAGAACTGCCTCCCGGCTGGGACCAGGACGACGTCATGGACGCCCTGAGCGAAACACTGCGGGTGCTGCCCGGCGTACAGGTGGTCATGGCCCAGCCGATCTCCGACCGGGTCGACGAAATGATCACCGGCGTGCGCTCCGACATCGCCATCAAGATCTTCGGCGACGAACTGGAGGTATTGAAGCGCAAGGGCGATGAAATCGTCCGCGTGCTGCGTTCAGTCCGGGGTGCAAGCGACATCCGGATGGAGCGGATCAGCGGCCAGCAGTACCTGACCATCGACATCGACCGCTGGGCCATCGCCCGCCATGGCATCAACGTACAGGACATCAACGACATCATCGAGACGGCGATCGGCGGGCGCGAGAGCACCCAGATCTACGAGGGTGAAAGACGCTTCCAGGCGGTCGTGCGCTTCCCCGATGCTTTCCGCGGCAGCGGGGAAGCCATCGGCAAGATCATGCTGGAGTCTCACCATGGCGCCCTGGTGCCGTTGGAGCATCTGGCCGAAATCCGGCTGACCGACGGCCCCGCCCAGATCAGCCGTGAAATGGCCAAGCGCCGTTTGGTGATCGGCGCCAACGTGCGGGGCCGAGACCTGGGCGGGTTCGTGGCCGAACTGCAAAAGGCCGTCGGCGAAAAGGTCAAATTGCCGGAGGGCTATTTCCTCAAATGGGGCGGCCAGTTCGAGAACCTCGAGCGCGCCATGAACCGCCTGCTGGTCATCATTCCGATCACCATCGCGGCGATCTTCTTCCTGCTGTTCCTGCTGTTCCAGTCGCTGCGCTTCGCCGGACTCATCATTCTGGTCCTCCCCTTCGCTTCCATGGGCGGGATCTTTTCCCTGTTTGCCTCCGGTGAATACCTGTCGGTACCGGCCTCGGTCGGTTTCATCACCCTTTGGGGCATCGCGGTATTGAATGGCGTGGTGCTGGTGTCCCGTATCCGGGGACTGCGCGAAACCGGCATCGACCGCGAAACCGCGATCGTCGAAGGCTGCACGCAGCGTTTCCGCCCGGTCATGATGACGGCGACGGTCGCCATGCTGGGCTTGGTGCCGTTCCTGTTCTCCAACGGCCCCGGCTCGGAAGTCCAGCGGCCTCTGGCCATCGTCGTCATCGGCGGACTCATCACCTCGACCCTGCTGACGCTGGTGGTGCTGCCAACCCTGTACCAGTGGTTCGAAGACCGCTCTTCCCCCTAGGTCGCGACAATAACCCGGCCGGACGAAATCCGGATTTCCCGCAGATTCCCGGAATAAGCCTTTTATTCCCCCAATACCGATACCGGGTCCTCTACTGCCATATATCCCTTGAATTCCTCCCCATTCTTGTTAGGTTGAGCTTCGAGGCAGCCCTTCTCGCTGCATTCACATCTCGACGTCTCACCGAAAGGCAAGCGTCGGTTCAAGTGCCCATCCCGGGCAGTTTTTTTTCAGGAGGAAATAACCCTATGCGTACCGAAACCGCTCAACCGATCGCCGTGGTCGGCATGGCCTGCCGTTATCCCGGCGCTGGAAATCTGCTGCAACTGTGGGAAAACATTCTCAGCCGCCGCCAGCAGTTCCGGGAAATACCCGATGTCCGGCTGCCGCTCGCGGACTATCACGACCCGGATCCGTCGGTGCCCGACAAAACCTATGGACGCAAAGCCGCAGTCCTGGACGGCTTCGAGTTCGATCCCGGAACCTACCGCATCCCCAGGTCGACTTTCGATACCACGGATATCGTCCATTGGCTCTCGCTGGCCACCGCTCTCGAAGCGTTGGGCCACGCCCGCATCGGCCCCGACACCCTGCCGAAGGACACCGCCGGAGCGATCATCGGCAATACTTTGACGGGAGAAGAAACGCGAGCAGGAACGATGCGGCTGCGCTGGCCCTTCGTCCGCAAGGTGCTGCGGCGCACGGCGGAAGCGCGGGGACTGCCCGAAGACCTGATGCAGGAGTTCGAAACCGCGATGGAAGAGGTCTACAAGTCCGTGTTCCCGGCGGTCAACGAGGACACTCTGGCCGGCAGCCTGGCCAACACCATTGCCGGCCGCATCTGCAACTACCTCGACTGGCACGGCGGCGGCTACATCGTCGACGGGGCGTGTTCCTCCTCGCTGCTGGCGGTCGCCACCGCGGCCGACTACCTGCAGCAGCGCAAGATGGACCTGGCGATCGCCGGCGGCGTCGACGTCAGCCTCGATACGCTCGAACTGATCGGCTTTGCCAAGGCCACCGCCCTGACCCGCGAAGAGATGCGGGTCTACGACCGGCGCGGCAACGGCTTCATTCCCGGTGAAGGCTGCGGCATGGTGGTATTGAAACGGCTGGAAGACGCGCGCCGGGACGGCGACACGGTGTACGCGGTGCTGCGCGGCTGGGGGGTGTCGTCCGACGGCCGCGGCGGCATCACCGCCCCGAGCGCGAAAGGACAGACCCAGGCGCTGCTCCGAGCCTATCAGGCGGCGGGTTATGCCCCGCAGACGCTGGCCTTCGTCGAAGGCCACGGCACCGGGACCACGGTGGGCGACCGCACCGAGCTCGAAGGCGTCGTCGGCGCGCTGGCCGCCCACGGCCCGGTGGAAGACCATAGCGTGGGCATGACCTCGTTCAAATCCATCGTCGGCCACACCAAGGCGGCGGCCGGCATCGGCGGATTCATCAAGGCGGTGCTGGCAGTCAACCGGCGCGTCGTGCCGCCCACCGCCGGCTGTGTCGAACCGCATGCCAGCTTCGCCGAATCGGCGCGGGCGCTTTACCCGGTGTTGGAAGGCCAGATCAGAGCGGCCGACGAGCCGCTGCGCGCCGGCGTTTCCGCGATGGGGTTCGGCGGCATCAACTGCCACGTGACCCTGGAAAGCGGCGACCCGCCGGCGCCGGAACTCCAGCCGGCCCTGCCCGAGCGCATGTTGCTGGCCAGTCGCCAGCATACGGAAGTTTTCCCGTTCTCGGGCTCCGATTCGGACGGGCTGCTCCAGACGGTGAGGGTGTTCCGGCAGCAGGTCCACGGGCTGGCCGCCGGCGAGCTGGTGGACGCGGCGGCCCATGCCGCCACCCTGGCCAATGATCAGCCTTGGCGGGCGGCGGTGGTCGCCGGCTCCGTCGAGGAACTCGAAGCGCGGCTCGATCTGCTGGAAAAGCGCCTGACGGAAGATCCGCCGAGGCCAGGCAGCCTATGGCGGGGCGATCAAGTCTGGATCAGCCACGCCGTCCCTGCGCAGCGGGTCGGCTTCCTGTTTCCGGGCCAAGGCTCGCAGCAGATCGGAATGGCCCGCAGTCTGGTGGAACGTTTCGACTGGGCGCGGGAGATGGTCGAACGCGCCGACGCCGAAGTGGCGGCGGCGTGTCCCAGCGGCCGGGACGTACCCTTGAGCCATCTTTACCTGCGCCCCACCGAGCGCGATCCGGCCAAAAAACTCGAGCCCGAGTGGCTGGCGGTGCTGACCCGAACCGAGCATGCCCAGCCGGCCATCTGTACCGTCTCCTTGCTGTGGAAGGAGCGGTTGGAATCACTCGGCATCGTTCCCGCGGTGGTCGGTGGACACAGCCTGGGCGAGCTCACGGCACTGGCCGCGGCCGGCGCCTACGGCCCATCCGCCCTGGTCCGCCTCGCCGCCCTGCGCGGACTCGCCATGGCGGCGCCGGAAGGCGAGGCCGGCGCCATGGGCGTATTGGCCTGTGACGCCACGACCGCCGAGGCGATCATCGGCCGCGTGGGAGACGGCTATTGCGCCGTCGCCAACGTGAACTCGCCGCTACAGACCGTAATTTCGGGTGAACGCGCAGCGGTGTCCCGCGCCGTCGAACTGGCAAGCGCCGACGGCATTCGCGCCAGCCTGCTGCCGGTGTCCAATGCTTTCCATTCCCGCCTGGTGGATGGCGCGGCGGAGAGCTTCCGGAGCGGCGCGGATCTGCCCGACTGCGCCGGTGATTTCACCCGCCGGGCGTTCTCCAGCATCGACGGCGCGGAGATCGCGCCGAGCACCGACCTCCGCGCCCATCTGGCGCGGCAGATCGTGTCGCCGGTGAATTTCACCCGCCTGCTGGAAGCCCTGTCGGAACATTGTGACTGGCTGGTGGAGGTCGGTCCCGGCCGCGTGCTTTCGGGGCTGGCGCAAAGCCACGACGCCGACCGCGTACGACCTTGCCTGCCGGTCGAAGGACGGCCGGGACGCGACGCCGATTTCAATGCGGTGGTGGCCGAAGCCCACGCCCGGGGCCTCGCCCTGCGCTGGGCGCACTTGTACGAGAACCGGCTGGTCCGCCCCTTCGTGCCGGCTTCGGCACGCAAGTTCTACGTTGCGCCCTGCGAACGCGAACTTGCGGCCGTCCCCCCCGCCGCCCCATCCCGAACTTTCCGAGCAGCCACCTGGGTCCGCCAGCTCGAAGGACAGGCCAGCTCCGATCTCGCCCAACTGTCGGAAACGCTGACGGCAGCCTTCCGCGACGCGGTACACGCGGAGCACGCCACCGTGCTGCTGTTCGAACAGGCGGAGGATGCCCTGCGCGTCGTCCTTCCCTTCGACGCATTCGCCAATCGGGTGAGCGCCGCCGAGGGTATCTTCGCCGACGTCCTCCGCTCCGGCGCGCCGGAAGCCATCGAAGTGTTAAGCGAGGATTCCCGCTTCCGGGCCGAATTCGAGTCCCTCGGCATCCCTGCGGGATGGACTGCGCTCTACGTACCGTTCCCCAGCGGCGCCGGGCGTCCGCTGGGTCTGGTCCGCGTCGCCCGCCCCGGCGAACCCTTCACCCCAATGGACGCTGAAATCCTGGCCGAACTGGCCGCGATTGCCGCACCCGGGCTGATCCAGGCCTATATGGCCGAACGTGCACGGGAACTCCACGGGATCGAAACGCTGCTGCACGGCGCGGTCGCGAGGGAATCGGCGGACCGGGACCCGACGGCGATCATCGACAACCTGGTGGAATCGGCCAAGGACAGCCTGGGGGCTGAATACGGCGCGATCCTGCTGCACGACCGCGACACCGGCACGCTCCATCCCGCCGTCCACGACAAGGCCGAAGACCTGCGCCTGAGCGCCGAGAGCGGCATCCCCGGCGAGGTATTCGCGACCCGGCGCTCCCTGCATCTGGCCAATGCCCACGCCGACCCGCGTTTCGAGCCGGCGCTCGACCGCCTGGCCGGCACCCGCACCCGCACCGTGGACTGTGTTCCCATCCTGACGATGCAACATTCCCCGCTGGGCGTACTGCTGCTGGTGAACCGCCGCTTTCCCGGCAACCGGGATTACCTGGCGGAGCTGGGCCTGAGAATCGGCGCCCTGCTGGCCAGCCGGCCGCTGCTGGACCGCATGCGGGCCGTCTCGGAAGGTCTGAAGGGCGAGATCGTCGCCGCTGCACCGCGGACGGTGGCGGAGCGGTCGCCTGAACCGGCGCAATCTCCCCCGCTTCCCCAGACGGCGATCGCAGGCTCGGCGCGCAGCGTCGTCCTGGAACTGCTGAGCGAACGTACCGGCTTCGCGATCGAAACACTGCAGGACGATGCCCGCCTGATCGACGACTTGAACCTGGACTCGATCAAGATCGGCACCTTGCTCGGCGATGTCGCGATCCGGTTGGGGGTGCAGGGCAAGGTCGATCCGATGCGCATGAATGCCGACACCGTCGGCCATGTGATCGAGGCCTTCGGCGCCGTCGCCGCACCCGCGGCGCCGGCGGTGGCCGCCGCGGTTCCGGCGCCGGCATCGGCGATGGACCTCTTGCTCGACCTGGTCGCCGAACGGACCGGCTTCAGCCGCGACTGTCTGGCGCCGGACCAGCGCCTGCTGGATGACCTCAACATCGATTCCATCAAAGCCGGCGCCCTGTTGGGCGACCTGATCCTGAGCACCGACACCCAGGACCGGATCGAAGCGGCACCGCTGGCCAACGCCACGCTGGGAGAAATCGCCGCCCGGGTTCAGGCCGCGATCGGCGGTTCGGCCGAACATCCCGAACCGGCCGCCGTGCCCTCTTTGGGACAGGCCAGACGCTTGCATTGGGTGAGAGCGTTCACCCAGTCAAGCATCCCGGCGCCGCTGTTTTCACCCCCCGGCAAGCCGGAACCGCGGAGCGGCGACTGTCTCCTTCTGCTGCCCGATGCCACGGCCCCGTATGGAGAGCATCTGCGGCAACGCCTTGCCGCACGCGTGCTGAATGCTCGGAGTCTCGGCTCCGAGCACCTCGAGGCCGGCCCACGACGGCTGGTGCTCATGCTGTCCGATGCGCACACGCCACGCGCCGACTCTCCCGCCCAGGCCGGCATCGACGAGCTCGCCGTGCTTCACGATCTGGCCCAACGGGCTCCCGCGGCATGGCGGAGCTTGACCAGCGTCGTCTTCGTTCAGCGCAGCGGTGGCCGGGGACTCTCGGCGGCTGGGGCGCCCAGCGCCTGGTCCTTCGCCGGCAGCCTTTCGCTGGAACGGCCGGAACTCGAGGTCGGCGTGATCGATTTCGATCCCTCCCTGGCCGCCGATTTCGTCGCCGACCGGACCCTGGCCGAACTGTCCGGACAGCCCGGCTACAAGGCGGTGGAATACGACGCCGAAGGCATGCGCTGGACCCGCTGCATCCGGCCGGTCGAGCCCGAGGACTGCGCGGCGCGCTCGATCGAATGGTCGGCGCGGGACGTGGTCCTGGTCACTGGCGGCGGCAAGGGCATCACCGCGGAGTGCGCGCTGGCCTTCGCCCTCGAGACCGGCGTCAGGCTCGCCCTGGTCGGCCGCTCGCCGGCACCGCGGCCCGGCGAAACCGGAGAACTGGCAGCGACCCTGCAGCGGTTCGCGGAAGCGGGCATCGACTGCCGGTATTACGCGGCCGATGTCGCCGATCACCCGGCAATGGAACGGGCCGTCGCGACGATCCGGGCCGAAATGGGGCCGGTGACCGGCGTGATCCATGGCGCCGGCACCAATACCCCTCGGCCCGTGGCCGAGGTGTCCGCCGACCAGGCCCGGCTCGAAATCGCGCCCAAGCTGCAAGGCGCCGAGAACCTGCTGGCCCTGTTCGAGAACCATCCGCCCAAGCTGTTCGCGGCACTGACTTCGATCATCGGTGTGACCGGCATGAAGAACAACGCCTGGTACGCCTATTCCAACGAAGCGGTGGCGCGGCTGCTCGACGGCTTCGCCGAGGCGCACCCGGAAACCGCGGTGGTCTGCCATGCCTTCAGCGTGTGGGACGAGGTCGGGATGGGCGTGAAGCTCGGCAGCGTCCGCCATCTGGGCCAGATGGGCATCGACGCCATCCCGGTCGCCGAGGGCGTGCGCCAGTTTCTGCGCTGGATGCGCACCGCGCCGCCGCTCAAGGAGGTCATCGTGGCCGCCAGCGCCGACGGATTGGCCACCTGGGTTCGGCCGCCGACGGTCGAGCCGACGGTCCCGGCCGGCCGTTTCGAAGGCGAGATCCAACGCTTCGAGGCAGGGATAGAACTGATCACCCAGGTCAGTCTCGACATCCGGCACGATCTCTATCTGGCCGACCATGACTACCGCGGTTCCCTGCTCCTGCCCACCGTCATGGGGCTCGAAGCCATGGCCCAGGCGGCACTGCGTGTCGCCGGAGGTACCGGAACGGAAGTTGCTCGGATCGAGGATATCCGCTTGGAGCGGCCGATCGTGGTGAGCCGGGAACGCCCGCAACGGATCGAGATCCGGGCGCTGGCGCGGGAGCGCATGGAAGCGTCCGATCCGGTTGTGGTGGAAGCCTCGATCCATGCCGAGCAGACCGGCATGGAACCGGCGCATTTCTCCGCGCGCTTCGTGCTCGGCCGGCGTCCCGAAGCCGCCGCGGGAGATACCGCTCTGCCGAGGCGCCAGCTGCTGGGCATCATGCCGAAAACCGACCTCTACGGCGGCGTGCTGTTCCAGGGACCGCTGTTCCAGCGCATCAGCGGCCTGGAAGCGCTGGACGACAGCCATGTGGTCTTCGTCACCGAAGCGCGAGCCGAGACGCTCCGCGTCCCCGAGGGTTTCTCGGACACGGTGCGCGCTCCGCTGGTACTGGGCGACCCGTTCTACCGCGACACCCTGCTGCAGGCCGCCCAGATCTCGCTGACGCCGGAAGTCTGCCTGCCGGTTCGTATCGGACGGATCGACCTGTACGGCCGGGATGCGGCGGGGGGCCGGTATCGAGCCGAAGCCAAAGTCGTCGGACGCGACGGCAGCCGCATCCTCGGAGAAGTCACGGTGTTCGACGAGCAAGACCGGGTCATCGAGCGCATCACGGACTACGAAGTGCGGATGCTGGATCGGCGCGGTGATCTCCCGACGCCGGCCCAGCTGGTGGAACGGGCGAACCGGTCGGATCATCCGGCGCTGCAGAGCGAACTGGACCACCGAGCGCAAGGATTCGGCCTGTCCGCCCCGTGCGTGATCGTTCGCGACATTCCCGATCTGCACGCCATGGAGCGCGACAGGAGGCGCGCGATCAGCCGCCCGGTCTTTCACGCGGCGGTCCGCGAGGCCGGACGCCGCTTTGCGGTCGATACCTCGCACCTCGATGTCCGCTGGCTGGAAACCGGAAAACCGGTGCTGTTCCGCTCGCATGGCCGGTCGGGTGCGGACACGACGGCCGGACTCATGGATCCGGAGGCCTCCTTCGTACCCCTGGAGGTCTCGTTGAGCCACGACGACGACAGGGTGCTTTGCGTAGCCGGCAAGGGACTCCAGGGCTGCGACCTGGTGGGCCCGATCCAGCGCAGCCGGGAACAATGGCGCGCGATGCTCAACGCCGGGCTGTTCGTCCTCGTCAGCCGCCTCGAAACCGAAGGCGACTCGCTGGATGAGGCCGGAGCGAGAGTCTGGTCTGCGCTGGAAGCCGCGATGAAAGCGCTCGATACCCGCGACATCACGCTGGACATCGAGGCCAGACATGCCGACACCGTCCTGTTCCGCGCCGCCTGGGAAGACGTCCGGCTCCGGGTGGTGAGCTTCCCGACGATGCCGGCGGAAGGGGCAAAGCGCATGGTGGCCGTGGTCGTCAACGGCATGCCGAAACCTGACGGAAGGAATGCATTCGATCGGGAGCAGCGCCACGAAGGCTCAGCGGAAACGACGGGAGCCGGGGCAGCCCAGATCGTGGCGGCGACTCAGCACGCCCCAATGGCCGGGAGCGAGGGATCCTGGACCGGATGGCTGGCGGCGGGGGGAAACCCATCGGATTTCCTCCGGGTGCAGACCCACATCGCCAATCCGGATGCCGACCACCCTATCGCGTTCCGTTTTCCCCTGGCTTTCAAGGATGGCGCCAACGCCGATGGCACGCTCTATTTCTCCCGCTTCTTCGAATGGATGGGACGGCTCAGGGAGATGGCTTTGCGCCCCGTCTTGGCACTGCTTACCGACGAATTCACATCGGGCAAGCATGCCTGGGTCACCAACCGTTCCTGGGCGTCGATCGAACGGCCAGTGTACGCAGGGGAGATCATGGAAGTCTCATGCCGGTTCCTTGGCCGCAATGGCCCCGGGAATGCGACGGTCGCGGTCGGATTCGAATGGCACCGGGTCCTGCCCGCCGGGACATTGGAGCGCGTTGCGACCAGCCAAATCCAGATGACCTGGGCCAGGGTCGTCTCCCACGGAGTGGTCACGCCCGAACCGTACCCCGCCTATCTCGACGGCTTCTTCCGGGAGCTCGGATCGACGACAGACGGGACCGGCCAAACCGACCAGGCCAGCCATGCCGGTGCGATGGAACGCATCGGCGCCGCCTTGTGGCGTGCGAAACCGGGGCCGGTTGCCGGCATCGTCCTTGCCGAGCAGAGTACTGCCACATCGCCGACCGACGCCAATCTGGTGGGCAATATCTATTACTCGAAGTACTATGAGCTGCAAGGGGTGCTGCGGGACGGCTATTTTTACCGTATCGTGCCGGATGCCTATCGGCTCGCGGAAGCTCGCGGCGGGTTGCGGTGCATCTTCACCGAAGTCAGACACCTTCGCGACGCCATGCCGTTCGATACCATCAAGGCGCGTATGCACGTGGCGGGGATCCACGAAAAAGGCATCGTACTGGCATTCGACTTTTTCCGGATCATGCCCGGCGGCAAATCGGAAAAACTCGCCACCGGCACCCATGTCGCGGCTTGGAGGACAGCCGAGGAATCCGGGGAAGTCACGGACCTCCCGGCAGCGCTGCGTGAGCATTTGCTCGACAGGGCAAGGGAGGAGATACTGGCGGCCACGAGCAAATCGGCTGCTTGACGGCGACGTCGCTTGAAATACCTCGCCCGCCCTCTCCTTCCGGGAGGGGGCGGAAACGAGGGCCATGGCGAAAGGTACAATGGTTACCATCCGGAGCATCCATTCCCCATGGCAACGATGCGCAAAGCCGTTTCAAAATCCAGGAAGTTCGACCCGATGCGCAATCCGGATCGAACGGTGGCGGATTGCCCCGGCGATAGCGCTACAATACCCCCACCCGGTCACGAAAGGCGGGATCGCCGAAACGGGAACGAATCAACGCCGGGCTCCCATCGTCCCTTGCCGCCAGAGGCATCGGGACAAACCGAGAATAGGAAAACCAAGAACAGGAAAAGTCGGGTGACACTCATCATCATTTTGGGGAAATATCTGTGGCTAGCCGGCATTCTGGCTTCCATAGTGATGTCCGAAGTCGTCACCGCAGCGATGGGTTTGCTCCTCAAAGGAGAAGTCACTTTCGACTATCTGGCCACCGGCATGGTGGCCGCTTTCCTGGTATCAGGCATCGTGGTCGCCGGCACCATGAAGATGGAGGAACTGGAACGGCGGCGGCAGGAGGAGGTCGCCAAGAATCGCGCGCTCCGCGCCAGCGAGCGGCGCTACCGTACATTGATCGAAGTCGCCAACGACGCCATCCTGGTCACCGACGCCGAAACCGGAACCCTCGTCGATTGCAACCGGCAGGCCGAGGTACTGCTGGGTATGTCCCGCAACGAAATCATCGGACAACACCTGAGCAACCTGCACGAGACCGGCAAAGACCTCGAGGAGGCGGAAACCGATTGCATCAGCCGTCTGCTGCGAGGCAAGACCGGCACCATCGAACTATCGCTGATCAGGGCCGACGGCACCAGCATTCCGGTCGAAGTCAGCAGCAGCGCCTTTGAAATGGACGGGCGGCGCTATGTCCATGGCGCATTCCGCGACATCACCCAGCGAAGGGAAGCCGAAGACCGGATCAAGCATCTGGCCCATCACGACCCGCTGACCAATCTGCCCAACCGCGTTTTCCTGCATGGCCGTCTCGAACAGGCCGTTGAATTCGCCAGGCGGGAACAGAAGCAGGTCGCGGTGATGTTCATCGACCTGGACAATTTCAAGAGGATCAACGACACCTTGGGCCACCGGATCGGCGATGCGCTGCTGGAACAGGTCGCAGGGCGACTGACCGAAAACGTGCATGGCAGCCAGGTGGTCGGACGGCTGGGCGGCGACGAGTTCCTCGTCGTGATCACCGGCAATCATGTCTCGACGACCGCAACGGCCATGGCGAAGCGAATCCTGGAGAGCATCTGCCGGCCCTATACGGTCGAGGACTACCAATTGCATTCCGGCGCAAGCATAGGCATCGCCGTGTATCCCGCCGACGGAAACAGCGCCGAGACCCTGATGAAACACGCGGACGCCGCGATGTACCATGCCAAATCCAAGGGCCGCAACACGTTCGAATTCTTCAGCCAAGCCATCAATCGCGGCGTCAGGGAACGGCTCGAAATCGAAAACGGCCTGCGGGACGCACTGAAACACGGCGCTTTCAGACTCCATTACCAACCCCAGGTCGATCTGGCCACCGGCTCCATCCGCAGCGTCGAAGCGCTGCTGCGGTGGCGTCACCCGGTGCTGGGAGTCATCACTCCCGACCGGTTCATCCCCATTGCCGAGGAAACAAAGCTGATTCTGCCGCTGGGCCTGTGGGTCCTAGACCGCGCATGCCATCAGTTGCGAACCTGGCGGAACGACGGCATTGCGGGCATACGCATGGCCATCAACGTTTCCGTGAAACAGTTGCAGGACGAGGCTTTTTTCGAAGCCTTGGGCTCGATCGTCGAACGCCACGGCTTGTCCGGCTCCGATATCGAACTCGAAATCACCGAGTCGGCCATCATGGAAAACCTGAGCCGGGTTCAGGCGATATTGAAATCGCTGCGGGATTACGGAATCACGCTCTCCATCGACGATTTCGGGACCGGCTATTCTTCCCTGGGCCGGCTCAAACTCCTGCCCATCCAAAGTCTGAAAATCGATCGCTCCTTCGTCCGGGACATCGAAACCGACCAGGGAAATGCCAAGATTTGCGACGGCATCATCGCACTCGGCCACAGCCTGGGACTGAAGATCATCGCCGAAGGTGTCGAGACGGCAGCGCAAAAGGTCCGGCTGCAAGACGCCGGCTGCGACGCGATTCAAGGCTTCCTCATCGCTAAACCGCTGCCTGCGGACGAAGCCGCCAAACTCATCAGCCGAGTCAACGCGATCACCTGACCGGATGGTCTAGCCCGGATATTTCACCAGCCCTTGGCCAGCGCTGGCATCGGCGGAACCTCCCTCGATACGGCTTCATACCTGCTCATGAAATATCCGGGCTAGGCATCGCAGGGTGCCCAGTCGACGGGCTGACCCAGCGCTTGCTCCAGGGGCGATTTGTCCCGGGGGAGAGGGAATCGGAACTGACGGCGAGGGATGACATCAAGCGGCCGGTGTACTTCCGCCTTCCGTGGCCGGATTCTTCCGCAGCCGGATGCCGAGTTCGTGCAACTGGGCGTCGTTGACCTGGGCCGGGGCGTCGATCAGCGGGCACCAGGCTGACTGGGTCTTGGGGAAGGCCATCACTTCGCGGATGGAGGATGCGCCGGACATCAGCATGACCAGGCGGTCCAGGCCGAAGGCCAGGCCGCCATGGGGCGGACAGCCGTAGCGCAGGGCGTTGAGCAGGAAACCGAACTTCTGCCGTGCTTCCTCTTCGCCGATGCCCAGCAGGCCGAACACGGTCTGCTGCATCTCGGTGCGGTGGATACGCACCGAACCGCCGCCGATCTCGGTGCCATTGAGCACCATGTCGTAGGCGCGGGACAAGGCCGTTCCGGGGCTCCGCTTCAATTCTTCCTCCGAACAGTTGGGGGCGGTGAAGGGATGATGCAAAGCCATCCAGCGGCCGGATTTCTCGTCCCACTCGAACATGGGGAAATCGGTGACCCACAGCGGCCGCCAGCCCGGCTCGACCAGGCCGCGGTCCTGTCCCAGCTTCACCCGCAACGCGCCCATGGATTCGTTGACGACGCGCGCCTTGTCGGCGCCAAAGAAGATCAGGTCGCCGCTTTGCGCTTCGGTGCGTTCCAGGATGCCGCGGATCGTGGCTTCCGGCATGAACTTGAGGATCGGCGACTGCAGGCCCTCCAGCCCTGCGCCGAGGTCGTTCACCTTGACATAGGCCAGGCCCTTGGCGCCATAGATGCCGACGAAGCGGGTCAGGTCGTCGATGTCCTTGCGCGAGATGTCGCAGCCGCCCGGCACCTTGAGCGCCACCACGCGGCCTTCGGGGTCCGCGGCAGGCCCGGCGAACACCTTGAACTCCACGCCAGCCATGAGATCGGCGATGTCCACCAGCTCCAGCGGAATGCGCAAATCCGGCTTGTCCGAGGCATACCGGCGCATGGCTTCGGCATAGGTGATGCGCGGGAACGGGTCCGGCAGCGCTTCGTTCAACACTTCGCGGAACAGGTCGCGAATCATCGCCTCCGCGAGGGACATGATCTGGTCCTCGTTCATGAACGAGGTTTCGATATCGAGCTGGGTGAATTCCGGCTGGCGGTCGGCCCGCAGATCCTCGTCGCGAAAGCAGCGCACGACCTGGTAATAGCGGTCCATGCCGGAGATCATCAGCAGCTGTTTGTAGAGCTGCGGCGACTGCGGCAGGGCGAAGAACGAATGCGGATGGGTGCGGCTGGGCACCAGGTAGTCGCGCGCGCCTTCCGGCGTGGCTTTGGTCAGGAACGGCGTCTCGATCTCGTAGAAACCGTGATGATCCAGGAAATTGCGCAGGAAGCGGGTGATGTCCCGGCGCATCCGCATGCGCTGCTGCATCACCGGCCGGCGCAGGTCGATGTAGCGGTAGCGCAGCCGCATCTCCTCGTTCACCTCGATGTCGCTTTCGATGGGGAACGGCGGGGTTTCCGAACGATTGAGGATTTCCAGCGAACTGGCCAGCACTTCGACCTTGCCGCTCTTGAGGTTGGGGTTCTCCGTCCCCTCGGGGCGGCTGCGGACCTTGCCCACCACGCGGATGACGTACTCGCTGCGGACCGTCTCGGCGAGCTTGAAGGATGCCTGGTAGTCCGGATCGAACACGACCTGGACCAGTCCTTCCCGGTCCCGCAGGTCGACGAAAATCACCCCGCCATGATCGCGTCGGCGGTGTACCCATCCGCACAACTGGACTTCCTCGCCCAGAAGGCTCTCATTCACTTCCCCGCAACGGTGACTGCGCATATTCAAACTCTGTCGATCGACTTCAAAAACTTCGGATGTTACGCGTTGGCTTCGAGCCAACGCAAGCCGGCTCACGCCTCCTTGGCTGCCGGCTTGCTGGACGCAGCGGCGCTATCCGGGGACTTGCTTTCCGGATTCGGCTTGGAATCGCCGGCCAGATTCTTCTTTTTGTCCTTGCTGCCCTTGAAGTCGGTTTCGTACCACCCGCCGCCCTTGAGCCGGAAACCGGCGGCGGAAACTTGCTTGGCCAGCTCCGGCTTACCGCAGGCCGGGCAATCCGTCAACGGCGCGTCACTGACCTTCTGCATGGCCTCCAGGTTGTGGCCGCAGGATTTGCACTGGTATTCGTAAATCGGCATGTCAAACTCCTTGGAACGCTGAAGATTTGTAGAGAGACCCAAAGCGCATATATGAGCGCATGGACTCTTTATCAAGGCCGGGCGGACGGAATTTCCGCATTCTCCGCGCGCCCGATTACCGCCGCACCGGTCTGGTGCTATGATGCGCCGGGCTTCAATTTCGAGAACCTCCCATGCATGTCAGCGCCATCCCCGACGCAGGTCTCCGCTTCGCCCGAATCGGCATCATCACCATCGCCGCCGTCTATTTCCTGATCATGGTGGGCGGCATCGTCAGAGCCTCGGGCGCCGGCATGGGCTGCCCGGATTGGCCAACCTGCTTCGGCCGGCTGATTCCGCCGACCGACGAATCCCAGCTCCCGGCCAATTACCATGAAATCTATGCCGAGCGCGGCTATGCCGATACCCGCTTCAATCCGGTCAAGACCTGGACCGAGTACGTCAACCGCCTGATCGGCGTCAGCATCGGCCTGCTCATCATGGTCACCCTGTACCGCTCCCTCGCCTTCTGGAAAACCGACCGGGCCGTGACCTGGCTGGCCCTGACCGTCTTCCTGGCGGTGGGCTTCCAGGGCTGGCTCGGCTCCGCCGTGGTCGCCAGCAATCTGCGGCCCGTCATGATCACGGCGCACATGCTGACGGCCTTCGCGATCGTCTGCCTGCTGATCTATGCGGTGACGCGTTCGCAGCGCCGCTATTTCGCGGCGCTGGATCTGTCGGGGCTGCCCCCGCGCTTCCGCACCGTTCTGCTGACCGCGATAGGCATGACCCTGTTCCAGATCGCCATGGGCACCCAGATCCGCGAGTCGGTGGACGTCATGGCCGCGGCCGCCTCGACGGACCGCAGCCTATGGCGCGAGAACTTCCCTCTCGTCTTCTACGTCCACCGCTCGTTCTCCGCCCTCATCCTCGGGATCAACCTGTGGCTGGCCTGGACGATGGTCAAGGCGCTGCCTTCAGGCTCGCTCTATGCCCGGTTCGGAAAGACTCTCGCGGGCCTCGTCGTCGCTGCCATTGCCGCCGGCGTGACCTTGGACCGGCTCGGTTTCCCGGCCATCGCCCAGCCGCTGCATCTGGTCCTGGCAAACCTGATCTTCGGCGTGCAGTTTTTCCTCTATGTCGCCTACCGCTACGCCGGCCATTAAGACTTCGACTTCGGCCTCGGGCAAGCCCGCAACGGCGGCACCGAAACGTCCGGATTCTCGCCGCGGAGCTGGATCATGATCTCATCCAGCTCCATTGCCGATTTGTCCCAGGCAAACTGTATCCATGCCGTTTCCGACTGAGTGATCCGAGGGCGAATCTGGGCCCGCACGTTGAGCTTGGACAGACGGAGCAATTCGGTTTCGGCCTCTTCCCTTGTCTTGAATATCCCAAGGGAAATCATGCCCGCCATGTCGCCCTTGTCGATCAACCAGACATCCTTGATCCCCTTGTCCATCAGCATCTTGCGGTTGCCCTTGGCCTCGTCCATGTTGTCCGCCTTGGGATAGAGCAACCAATAGCCGTCCAGCGATTCGGAGGATTCATTGGTTACCGTCGGCCGGTCGATCCAGTCCTTGACCAGAGCGAGCACCCGCCGAGCTTCGGCGGTTTCGGCGAACGGACCGAGGCGGTAGCAGGAGCCGTCGCCGGCGGACGATCCGGAATCGAACCCAACCGGGGGCGGAGTCTCCGCTGCGGAGGCCGGAAGGTCCCCGCGTGCGTCGGCGACTTCCGAACGCAGCAGCAGCCTTCCCGGCGCCTCGACCGACTTGGCATCGACATGCCGCTTGGTGTCCCGGTGCCCCAGGCTCCAGAAGAAGAACGCCACATTGGCGATCAGGAGGACATAGAAGAGGAATCTCATGGTGATTGCTCGGCCACGGCATGCAAGCCTTCAATAACGAGATGAGGCACCAGTCGGCAGGATGCCTCGATATGGGGGCGGAGCGTTTCGGCATCACCGCCGGTCAGCAGGAGTTCAGGCTCGGTGCCGAGGAGCGTTGCCGCCTGGCGCAGCGACTCCCGGACCAAGCCGACAGCCGAATGGACGATGCCGCTGGACAGCGCCGCGCCCGTCCGGTTGCAGAAGAAGCCATCGAAAGTTTCTACAGGGCCGCCGAGCGCCTCCAGCCCACCGAGGGCGGAGCGCATCATCGCCAACCCCGGCGCGATCGCCCCCCCCCTGTGCCGCCCTTCCGCGTCCAACAGGTCGACGGTCATCGCGGTACCGGCACTGACGATACAACATGCCCCCTGCCCCATCCGCCTGGCGCCAATCAGGCCGAGCCAGCGGTCGACCCCCAATTGGGCCGGGTCCGGATAGGCGCTGACGACGCCCAGGGCGGATGCCTCGCTGCGGACTGATCGGACCGGCACGGCCCAGTGCTTGGCGCACCAATCCGCAAATATCTCGCCGGCCAGCACGCCGCCGACGTTGGACATAAGCACAGCCTCCGGCCGCCGTAGAGCCGCCATCTGACGTTCACATTCGGCCGCCAGATAAGGCACATCGGTGGGAAAAGCTCCGCCGAAGGACCACCGGCCCGCCTCGGACAGGCCCCATTTCACCCGCGAATTGCCGATGTCGACCAGCAGCTTCACAGCGGCCTCACCCGCACGTCGCCGGATGCGAACTGCCGGACCTTGCCATCCTCGCATTCCAGTATCAGCAGGCCCTCCGCGGAGACGCCGACGATCCGGCCCGTCCGCGCCCAGTCGCCCTGCTGCACGGTCGCCATGGCGCCGTCGAAACCGTGGTAGCGGCGCCATTCGTCGAGATAAGGCGCGAGCCCGGTGGATTCGTAATCCGCCAGCATCGGCGCCAATGCGTTGAGCATCCCTGCAACCAGCCGATTGCGCGACACGCCGGCCCCCCCGGGAATTCGCGCCAGGTCGATCCAGTCCTGGTCGATGTTCTCGCCATGACGGTCCGGCAGGTTCACGTTGAGGCCGATGCCGATGACCACGGCGTACTGGCCATTGGCCTCGCCGGTCACCTCGATCAGGATGCCGCCGAGCTTACGGCGCGACCACAGGATGTCGTTCGGCCATTTGAGCGCCGGATCGGCGATGCCCTGCGCGCGCAAGGCCCGCACCACGGCCACCCCCACCGCCAGACTGAGGCCCGAAAACCCGGCCCGGCCGAAGCGCCACAAGAGGGAGAGATAGACGTTACCGGACAGCGGCGACACCCAGTCCCGGCCGATCCGCCCCTTCCCCGCCGTCTGGCGCTCGGCCAGGCAGACGGTGCCGGTCGGGGCGCCGTGGGCGGCCCGTCGCATCAGGTGGCTGTTGGTGGAATCGAGCTGAAAATGGATTTCGAGGCCGCCGAAGGATTCCGCGGCCGCGCCTGTCAGCGCGCTCGCGATCGCGTCCCGGTCCAGCAGCTCCAGCGGCCGCGCCAGGCGGTAGCCGGTGCCGGGAACGGCATGAACCTCCACGCCCAAGGCGCGCAATTCCTCGATGCGCTTCCAGATGCCCGCGCGGCTGGAGCCGGTGCTTGCCGCAATGGCCTCCCCCGAATGGAAACCGCCGTCCGCCAGCAGCGCCAGCAGGTTCCGGGAAGCGGGGGAAAGACCGTCGGCAGCGCTCACCGCTTGCCTGCCTCCTGGTCCAGCGCCTTGAGGCGCTCCAGCTTCTCGGCGATCTTGATCTCCATGCCGCGGTTGACCGGCCGGTAGTACTCCCGCCGCCCCAGCTCGTCGGGGAAGTAGTTTTCCCCCGGCACATAGGCATCGGGATAGTCGTGCGCGTAACGGTATTCCTTGCCGTAGTCCAGGCTTTTCATCAAGCCCGTCGGCGCATTGCGCAGATGCAGGGGCACCGGCAGGCTGCCGGACTGAGCCGCATCGGCGCGGGCGGCCTTGTAAGCCTCGTAGACCGCGTTGCTCTTGGGTGCGACCGCGAGATAAGCCACCGCCTGCGCCAGGGCCAGCTCGCCTTCCGGGCTGCCCAGGCGCTCCTGGGCGTTCCAGGCATTCAGGCACAGTTCCAGCGCCTTGGGATCGGCATTGCCGATGTCCTCGGAGGCGATCCGCACCAGGCGCCGGGCCAGATAGAGCGGATCGCAGCCGCCGTCCAGCATCCGGCACAGCCAGTACAGCGCGGCGTCCGGCGAACTGCCGCGCACCGATTTGTGCAGGGCGGAAATCTGGTTGTAGAACTCCTCGCCCTGCTTGTCGAAGCGGCGCGTGCTTCCCGAGGACAAGACCTGATGAGCGATCTCCTCGCTCACCGCGGTCTGGCCCTCGTCCAGCAAGTCCGCGGTGATTTCCAGCAGGTTCAGCAAGCGGCGGGCGTCGCCGTCGGCGGCGCGGACGTAGGCCATGCGCACCGGCTCGGGCATGGCCAGACCACGCCTGCCCAAGCCGCGCTCCGAATCCGACAACGCGCGCTCGATGACGCCCAGCAAATCGGTTTCGGTCAGCGCTTTCAGCACATAGACCCGGGCCCGCGACAGCAAGGCGCTGTTGACCTCGAACGAGGGATTTTCGGTGGTGGCGCCGATGAAGCTCACCGTGCCGTCTTCCACATGAGCCAGGAACGCGTCCTGCTGCGACTTGTTGAAGCGGTGCACCTCGTCGACGAACAGGATGGCGCTGCGCCCGGCGGCCTTGAATTTCGCCGCTTGAACCAATGCTTCGCGGATTTCCTTCACTCCCGACAGCACCGCGGAAACCGACAGGAACTCGGCATCGGCATGACGGGCGACCAGCCGCGCCAGGGTCGTCTTGCCGGTGCCGGGCGGTCCCCAGAAAATCATCGAATGGACGCGGCCGCGCCGGATCGATTCGTACAGCGGCCGGCCCGGCTTGATGAGATGGGTCTGGCCGATGTACTCGTCGAGCGTCCGGGGACGCAGCCGGTCGGCCAGTGGCTGGGATAGATCTGCGAACACCGGAGGCTACTTGTCCTCGAACACGTCCACCCCGGGCGGCGGGCTGAACTGGAACAGCTTGGGATCGAGCGCGATTCCGGTACGCAAGTGGGAGAAATAGATGCGGGTCAACTGGCCGAAATTGTCACTCAGCTCCATGCCGGCCAGCTTGTCGCCGTCGAGCCCGATCAGCACGTAGCGGAATCCGCCCTCTTCCGACTTGGGCACCAGTTTGATCCAGAACATGCCCTCGTCGGCGCCCTGGTCCTCGATGGTGAAATTGTCCTCCAGCGCCATTTCGCCGCTCAGCAACAGTGCCGGGGTCGAACCCACGGCCTGGCCGAGCTTCTTGGCGGTGACTTGTTCCAGATCGACGTCATAGAACCAGACCTTGCCGCCGGCGGACACGATTTCCTGATGATAGGGCTTGGCATAGTCCCAGCGGAACTTGCCGGGCCGCTGCAGATAGAAGGATCCCCTGCTCTCCTGCTTGGGCCGCCCGCTTTCGTCGAGCTGGACCTGGGTGAACTCGGCCTGCAGGGTGCGGGCCGAATCGAGGAAAGTCTTCAGCCGGCTTTGCGGCGTGGTCTCCGCCCGCGCGGCGAGGCACAGGAACAGCAGCGGCAGGACGATCAGATGTCGGAATGCGGACATGGGCTCAGATGGCTTTGGCGAAGGTTTCAGCGTAGCCGATGTAGCCGCGCGGGGCCAGTTCGGCCAAGCGGCGGCGCGCGTCTTCCGGGATTTCCAGGGTCTCGACGAAGGCGCGCATGCCGGCGGCATCCACCCGCTGGCCTCGGGTCAGAGCCTTGAGTTTCTCGTAGGGCTGCTCCACGCCGTAGCGGCGCATCACGGTCTGGATCGCCTCCGCCAGCACCTCCCAGTTGCCATCGAGATCGGCCTCCAGCACCGGCGGATTCAGCTCCAGCTTGGCCAAGCCTTTCAAAGTGGAACTCAGCGCGATGAGCACATGGGCGAAGCCCACGCCGAGGTTGCGCAGCACCGTGGAATCGGTCAGGTCGCGCTGCCAGCGGGAGACCGGCAGCTTCTCGGCGAAATGCGAGAACAGCGCATTGGCGAGGCCGAGGTTGCCTTCCGAATTCTCGAAGTCGATCGGGTTGACTTTGTGCGGCATGGTGGAGGAACCCACTTCGCCGGCCACGGTCTTCTGCTTGAAGAAGCCCAGCGAAATGTAACCCCAGACGTCGCGGTCGAAGTCAATCAGCACCGTGTTGAAGCGGCCGAGGGCATGGCACAGTTCGGCCAGATAGTCGTGCGGTTCGATCTGGATGGTGTAGGGATTCCACGCGAGCCCCAGCGACTCGACGAAACGCTGCGCCAGTTTGGGCCAATCGACTTCCGGATAAGAGATGGCATGGGCGTTGAAATTGCCGACCGCGCCATTGATCTTGCCCATCAGTTCGACCGCCGCCACTTGATCGCGTTGCCGCGCCAGACGGGCGGCAACGTTGGCGAACTCCTTGCCCACCGTGGTGGGCGTCGCCGGCTGGCCATGCGTCCGCGACAGCATCGGCTGGCCGGCATAGGCATGCGCCCGGTCGCGGACCGAGGCGATCAGCTTGTCCATCTCCGGCAGCAGGACCGCATCGCGGGCTTCCTTCACCATCAGGCCGTAGGCGAGATTATTGATGTCCTCCGAGGTGCAGGCGAAATGGATGAACTCGGCGACCCGCTCCAGTTCGGCGCAGCCCTTGATCTGCTCCTTCAGGAAATATTCGACCGCCTTGACGTCGTGATTGGTGGTCCGCTCGATGGTCTTGACCCGTTCGGCGTCCGGTTCGCCGAATTCGTTCACGATCCGGTTCAGGAGATCGCGCGCCTCGCCGCTCAAAGCGGGAACCTCGGCGATCGCGGGCTCGGCCGCCAGCGCCTCCAGCCAGCGTAGCTCGACCAGCACCCGGAACCGGATGAGCCCGTATTCGCTGAAGGTGTTGCGGAGGGCGTCGGCCTTGTCGGCGTAACGCCCGTCTACCGGCGATAATGCCTTGATGGAATTCATGGTTTTCCTTATGTCTTGGGTCTTACGCGGCTTCGGCCTTCGAAACCGTATTGAAGGTCAGGTCGATGACGCCGCCGCCGAGGCAGCGATCGCCCAGGTAAAACACCACCGACTGGCCCGGAGTGACGGCGCGCTGGGGCCGGTCGAACACGACTTCCAGACGGTCTTCGCCGATGATGCGGATACGGCAATCCTGGTCATTCTGGCGGTAGCGGGTCTTGGCGGTACAGCGCAACACCTCGCCAGGTGCGGGCCCCGAGCCGTCGACCCAGTCGAGCCGGCCGGCCTCCAAAGCATCCCGGTACAGCAGAGGGTGATCGTGGCCTTGGCCTACCACCAGCACGTTGTTGGCCAGATCCTTGTCCAGCACATACCAGGGCTCCTGTCCGCCTTCCTTGATGCCGCCGATGCCGAGTCCGGAACGCTGGCCCAGCGTGTAGTACATCAAGCCGTCGTGCCGACCGAGCAGCCTGCCTTCCGGCGTGCGAATCTCGCCCGGCTGGGCAGGCAAGTAGCGCTCGAGGAAATCCTTGAAGCGCCGCTCGCCGATGAAACAGATGCCGGTGCTGTCTTTCTTGGCATCGTTGGCGAAACCGGCCTGGGTCGCCAGCACCCGCACCTCGGTCTTGTGCAGCTCGCCCAGCGGAAACAGGGTACGGGCGAGCTGCTCCTGCTGCAGCGTGTACAGGAAATAACTCTGGTCCTTGCCGGCGTCGCACCCCTTGAGGAGCCGGAACCGGCCGCCCTCTCGCGCCACGCGGGCATAATGGCCCATGGCGATCAGGTCGGCGCCCAGGTCTTCGGCATAGGCGAGGAAGGCCTTGAACTTGATCTGCTTGTTGCAGAGGATGTCCGGATTCGGCGTCCGGCCGGCCCGGTATTCGCTCAGGAACACCTCGAACACCTCGTCCCAGTATTCCGCGGCAAAGTTCACCGCGTGCAGCTCGATACCCAAGCGCTCGCACACCTGCTTGGCGTCGGCAAAATCCTGCACCGCCGTGCAGTACTCGGTGCCGTCGTCCTCCTCCCAGTTCTTCATGAACAGGCCGCTGACACGATAACCCTGCCGGAGCAACAGCAGAGCGGCGACGGACGAATCCACCCCGCCCGACATGCCGACGATCACATGCGGCTTCATGTCCGCCTCAGCCGAGCATCGGTTTCAGGAGGCTGAGCGGATGCCGCTCGCCACGGAGGTAGTCCTCCACCGTGTGCAACACCAACGGGCTGCGGTGACGTTCCCGTTCGCGCAGCAGCTCCTCCCGGCTCAGCCATACCGCCCGCTCGATGCCCTCGTCCAGCCGCACCTCGCCCTCGGGCGCCTCGGCCCGGCCGGTGATGGCAATGCGCAGGAAGCTCCTGCCGGATGCCGGATGGCGCCACAAATAGATGCCTGTCACCGCTTCCGGCACCAGGTGCCAGCCGGTCTCTTCCAGGGTCTCGCGGATCGCGGCTTCGATCACCGATTCCGCCGCTTCGACATGACCCGCCGGCTGGTTGATGACGAGATCGGCAGATCCAGCGGTGCGTTCCTCGACGCACAAGAAACGGCCGTCGCGTTCGACGACGGCGGCTACCGTGACCCGTGGACGGCCGTCCGACGGGGTTTCCAAATTTTGCATACTCTTTTCAATCGGAAGCGAATTGAGTTGTCAATTCGCGTATGTTATTTAAGCCGTTAAGACGCAGGAGTTGCCTGCGAAGTTCGTGATGATTCGTGGGAGCCGCGGGAATGCCGCTGAACTTGAGCAACTTGGGCACATCGGTCAAATTGTTATTTTCCGGTTATTTGATCGTCGTCGCAATCGGCTATGCCTTGGCCATGGTGCAGATCCTCTTCACCCATGGCATGGCCGACGGCAAGTTCGGCCTGTCGATCGAGGATATCGTCTACAGCTATTACGGCAACCGCTCGGGTTCGGTGCTGGAAGCCAAGCTGAACGGGTCCATGAAGGTCAACGCACCCGACGAGGCACGCTTCCAGATCATCCAGTGGGTCCGCGACGGGGCCGGAGAAAATGCCTACGCCCGGGAAATCAAGCCTCTATTCGAAGCGCATTGCACCGCCTGCCATAATGCCGACAGCGGATTGCCGGATTTCACCCGGTACGAGAACATCAAGGCGCGGGCCCAATCGGATGAAGGCGCGACGTTTTCGTCATTGACACGGGTGTCGCACATTCATATGTTCGGCATCGCTTTCATTTTTATGTTCGTCGGCATGATCTTCGCTCTGGCATCTGGTGTACCCTGCAAACTCAAGTGCGCGGCCATCCTCATGCCGTATATTTTCCTGCTGCTGGACATCGCCTCCTGGTGGCTCACGAAGCTCGACCGCCATTTCGCCCTGCTGGTCGTCATGGGCGGCGGCGGTCTGGCGATGGCTTTCGTGTTCATGTGGGTGGTCTCGATGTATGAAATGTGGATCCTGCCGCGGCATTTGCCCTATCTGGATCAGCGCGATGCGCTCAGGCGGTGCTGACGCCGCTTCACCGGCTTGATCTCGGGAATTCACGGCCCATATTCGTGATAAAGGTAACCAGTTTTTTCGTGGGAACGACGGACAGATGACTCAGGAATCGGACCACGACTCCGGCGAAGGTTTGGCGCTTCAAGAGGTCCAGCCCAAGCTCAAGCGTCCGCCGCTGTACAAAGTCATGTTGTTGAATGATGATTTCACTCCAATGGAGTTCGTTGTGCAGGTCTTGATGCTATTTTTTGGCATGAACGAAGAGAAAGCCACGCAGGTGATGCTGCATGTTCACACGCGTGGCGTGGGTGTATGCGGGGTCTTTTCCAAGGATGTGGCGGAAACCAAGGTCCAGCAGGTCAACGCCCATGCCCGCCAGAACCAGCATCCTCTCCTCTGCACCATGGAAGAAGCATAATTTTTTTACCAGTCTCGAGCAGGTTCCACTATGTTGAGCAAAGAACTCGAACAATCACTCAATTCGGCCTTCCGTACCGCATACGAGAAACGCCATGAGTTCATTACCGTGGAGCACCTGTTGCTTGCCATGCTCGACAACGGCGCCGCCATCGAAGTCCTGCGTGCTTGCGGCGGCAATCTCGACCTGCTGCGGACCGAGCTGAACGAGTTCCTGGACGAGACCACGCCACTGATACCGGCCGGGGTCAAGCGCGACACCCAGCCCACCTTGGGATTCCAGCGGGTGCTGCAGCGTGCCGCCTTCCACGTGCAATCGTCCGGCAAGAAGGAAGTCACCGGCGCGAACGTCCTGGTGGCCATCTTCAGCGAACAGGATTCGCACGCGGTCTATCTGCTGCACAAGCAGGACATTACCCGGCTCGACGTGGTGAATTTCATCTCCCACGGCATTTCCAAGGTGCGCGACGAAGCGGACGGTTCGCCGCGGGGCACCGCACCCGAGTCGGACGATGCGGAAAGCGGGGGCGGCGCCAATCCGCTCGAAAAGTTCGCCACCAATCTCAACGAGTCCGCCCGGCGCGGGAAGATCGACCCTCTCATCGGCCGCAAGGACGAACTGGAGCGCACCGTCCAAGTGCTATGCCGCAGAAGGAAGAACAATCCGCTGTTCGTCGGCGAAGCCGGTGTGGGCAAGACCGCCATCGCCGAAGGCCTGGCGAAGAAAATCGTCGAAGGCGACGTACCGGAAGTGCTCAAGGACAATACGATCTATTCGCTGGATCTCGGCAGTCTGGTCGCGGGGACCAAATACCGCGGCGACTTCGAGAAACGTCTCAAGTCCCTGCTGGCCCAGCTCAAGAAAGAACCTAACGCCATCCTGTTCATCGACGAGATCCACACCATCATCGGCGCCGGTTCGGCTTCGGGCGGGGTGATGGATGCCTCCAACCTGATCAAGCCGGTGCTGGCCTCGGGCGAGCTGCGCTGCATCGGTTCGACGACCTACCAGGAATATCGCGGCATCTTCGAGAAGGACCGGGCATTGGCCCGCAGATTCCAGAAGATCGACATACAGGAACCGTCGGTCGAGGAGACCTACCTGATTCTCAAGGGTTTGAAAAGCCGCTTCGAACAGCATCACGACGTCAGGTATTCCCTCGCCGCGCTGCGGACGGCCGTGGAGCTGTCCGACCGCTACATCAACGACCGCCATCTGCCCGACAAAGCCATCGACGTCATCGATGAAGCGGGAGCGAACCAGCGGCTGTTGCCTCCGTCACGCCGCAAGAAGACCATCGGCACGGTGGATATCGAGGACATCGTGTCGAAGATTGCGCGGATCCCCGCGAAGACCGTATCCGCCAACGACAAGGAAAAGCTCCGTGACCTGGAATCCAATCTCAAGATGCTGGTGTTCGGCCAGGACGAAGCCATCTCCGCACTGTCGTCGGCGATCAAGCTCTCCCGCGCCGGCCTGCGCGACGGCCAGAAGCCTATCGGCTCATTCCTTTTCGCCGGCCCCACCGGCGTCGGCAAGACCGAGGTGACGCGCCAGCTCTCCCATATGCTCGGTGTCGAGCTGATCCGCTTCGACATGTCCGAATACATGGAACGGCACACCGTGTCGCGGCTGATCGGGGCGCCGCCCGGCTACGTCGGATTCGACCAGGGCGGCCTGCTGACCGAAGCCATCAACAAGCATCCTCACGCCGTACTGTTGCTGGACGAGATCGAAAAGGCCCACCCGGACGTTTTCAACCTGCTCCTACAGGTGATGGATCACGGTACGCTCACCGACAACAATGGACGCAAGGCCGACTTCCGCAACATCATCCTGGTCATGACGACCAATGCCGGCGCATTCGAGGGCGCCCGGCCGTCGATAGGCTTTACCCCGCAGGACCATTCCACGGACAGCCTGAAGGCGATCGAACGGCTATTTTCGCCCGAGTTCAGGAACCGGCTCGATGCAATCATCCAGTTCAACCCGCTGAGCACGGAAACGATCGGACACGTGGTCGACAAGTTCATTTTCGAACTCGAAGCCCAATTGGCCGAAAAGCAAGTGGCCCTCGTGATCGAGCCGGACGCAAGGGCATGGCTGGCCGAACACGGCTTCGACCCGAAAATGGGCGCACGTCCGATGGCCCGCGTCATTCAGGAAAACATCAAGAAACCGCTGGCCGAAGAAATCCTGTTCGGCCGCTTGGCGCATGGCGGCACGGTGCGAGTCAATGCCGCCGCAGATGCCCTGACGTTTACCTACGAAACCCGCCAGAAAGCCGCAGAACCCGCCTGAACGCGCAGCTAGCGATGGCGGAAGGTGATACGAGCCTTGCTGAGATCGTATGGAGTGAGCTCGACCTTGACACGGTCGCCGGTAAGAATGCGGATATAATTTTTCCGCATCTTGCCGGAGATATGGGCGATGACCACATGCCCGTTATCCAACTGGACGCGGAACGTGGTATTGGGCAAGGTTTCTATCACCTTGCCTTCCATTTCGATATGATCTTCTTTCGACATTTGTTCACAGGGTGAAAAATTTTTGCAATTATAGCACGCTCACGGTAGCGCAGGCTCATCCATCTCGAATCGACGCCAGCGGTTCCCAAGCAACGCCTCCAACGGCCTGAACTTCGCCTTGTAGTTCATTTTGCGGCAACCACCGATCCAATAGCCCAGATAAAGCCAGTTGAGCCCCAACCGCCGGGCTTCCGATATCTGCCACAAAATGGCCAGGGAACCTGGACTTCGCGCCGACGCACCCGGATCGAAAAAGGTATAGACGGCGGACATGGCGCCGGGCACGTAGTCGACGACCGCCACGCCCAGCAATTCCGCGTCCGTGCGGAATTCCACGAAGCGGGTTTCCGCCCAGGAACTGCCTAAAAACGACCAGTATTCGTCCCGTGAGACCGGCGTATCCGTCGGATGGCGTACCGCCAGGTACCGCGTGTAAAGCTGAAACTGCCGCTCGTCAAACCGTGCCGTGGAGGCCTGAATCTCGACGTCTGCGTTGCGCTTCAACACACGTCGCTGACCGCGGGTCAAATGAAAATCTTTCACCAACAGGCGCACGGGCAGGCAGGCGCTGCATCCCCTGCAATAAGGACGGTACACCAAATTTCCGCTACGCCGGAACCCCTGTTCCATCAGCGCACCATAGATGTCAGGGGAGAGCGGCTGATCGGGCGAAACGTAACCGAATCGCGCCTCCCGACCAGGCAGATAGCTGCATGCATGAATCGGCCCCATCCCTATCGCCATCCGCTCCCGGTTCACGGAAAATTCTCCGGGGCACGCTGCCACGCGTCCGGATGCACCGGCATTTCCGAATACCGCCCCACCCAGGCCTCAAACTGGCTGCGCGGGACGGAAGAGGCCCCGAGACTGGCCAGATGGGAACTGTAGACCTGGCAGTCGATCATGCGATATCCCCAGTTCGACAGGCAGGCCACCGCAAACACCAGTGCTGCCTTCGAAGCGTCGGTCACCCGGTGGAACATCGATTCCCCATAATAAATCCGCCCCATTGCCACACCATACAGCCCTCCTACCAAACGGCCATCCTGCCATGCCTCGAAGGAATGTGCGAAACCGGCGCGGTGGAAAGCGACGTAGGCCGACTGCATTTCCGCCGTCAGCCAAGTACCCTCTGATTCTCGGCGCGGCTCGGCGCAGGCCGTTATAACGGCGTCAAAAGCTCGATCGAAGCTGAATTGGAACAGTTGGCGGCGAAGCGCCTTGCGCAGGCTCCGCGAGATTCGCAGGTTCTCCGGAAGCAGAACCAGCCGGGGATCGGGCGACCACCACAGAATCGGGTCGCCGTCGCCGTACCAAGGGAAAATCCCGCGTCGATAGGCACGTTCCAGGCGGGCCACGCTCAACGAGCCGCCAACCGCGAGGAGGCCATTGGGTTCCTTCAGTGCCCTTTCGGCCGGCGGAAACTCTTGCCGCTCATTGTTGGGATCGATCAGCGTCAGCATCCGGGGTCCCCCTTGAAAGGCAAATGGGATTCCAGCGAACGCATGTAATTCTCGATGTGCCGACGTTCGACTTCAGTGTGATGGGCGATGGCCGCCCGTAAACGCATATCGGCGATCCAATGTGCCGACCAGGTCGGCGTGGGCTCGAAACCCCGGCTTACTTTGTGTTCGCCCTGGGCACCGGGCTGAAAGTAGCTGAGACCTCGCTCCAGACAAAACTCCAGACCTTGGTAATAGCAAACCTCGAAGTGGAGGGAAGGAATGTCTTCCGATGCTCCCCAGTACCGGCCGTACAAAGTATCTTCACCGACAAGGAAGAAACCGGCAGCCACCAGATCCGCATTCCGCTCCGCAAGCACGAGCATGATCTTGTCGCCCATGGTCTCGCCGATGCGCCGAAAAAACCCTGCGTTCAAGGCGGGGTAGTTTCCGTGCTTGTCGAATGTGTTCCGGTACAGCTCGTAAAACCGGCTCCAAATCGCCTCGCTCACCTCGCTCCCCGGCACCCGCCGGATTTCCATCCCGGCCTCGCGAACCTGGCGCCGTTCCCTTTTGACTTCTTTCCGCCTTTTCGCATTGAATCTATCGAGATAATCCGCGAAGTCTCGATAACCGGCATTGCGCCAGTGGAATTGGCATCCCATGCGGCGAATGAGCATCGGCGTTTCGAGCAATACCGGGTCGGTGCAGAATAGCCAATGCATGGATGACACACCCGCGGACTCGCCCACCTTGATGGCGCATGCCACCATCGCCTCCTTCGAGACATCCGAAGCGCCGGCAGTCGCCAGGAGGCGCCGGCCGGTGACAGGAGTGAAGGGCGAAGCGATGACCCATTTCGGATAGTAAGCCAGGCCGGCCCGCGCATGCGCTTCGGCCCATGCCCCATCAAACACGAACTCACCGAACGAGTTGGTCTTGAGGTAGGCGGGCATGGCGGCAAATGGGGCACCCCCTCCCTCCGCCGCGAACGAGAGGTGCATCGGAATCCAGCCGATGGAATTGCCGAGGCAACCGGTCTCCTCCAGGGCCGAGAGAAACTCATGGCTCAGCGGCGTGTCCGGACTGCCGAACGCATTCCAGAGCGCCGCTGGCACCTCGGCCAATGTCGAATGTAGACGTACGCTGAGTTCAGCGCTCATCCGCTGTCCTCACCCCTCAATCAAACCTGTGCCTCATGGGCGCTAACGTGAAATAATACTATGATCTTAGACTTTATAACGCACTCGGAATGGCACAATATATTTACACCATGAACCGCGTTTCCAAGGTCGTTCCGCCCAAACGGACGATCCTGGAAAACATCTCCCTGTCGTTTTTCCCGGGCGCCAAGATCGGCGTTCTGGGCCTCAACGGCGCCGGAAAATCCACGCTGCTTCGCATCATGGCGGGCGTCGACAAGGAATACGACGGCGAAGCGCGGCCACAGCCCGGCATCAAGATCGGCTATCTGGCGCAGGAACCGCAACTGGACCCCGCGAAAACGGTACGGGGAAACGTCGAGGACGGCGTAGCCGAGACCAAGGCGTTGTTGGACCGATTCAACGAAATCAGCAACGCCTTCGCCGACCCCGATGCCGACTTCGACAAGCTGCTTGCCGAACAGTCCGAGCTCCAGGACAAGATCGATGCGGCCGGCGCCTGGGACCTTGACCGGAAACTGGAAATCGCCGCCGATGCCTTGAGACTTCCGGACTGGGACGCCGATGTCACCAAACTTTCCGGCGGCGAGCGCCGCCGCGTCGCCTTATGTCGCCTGCTCCTGTCCAATCCGGACATGTTGCTGGTCGACGAGCCAACCAACCATCTTGATGCCGAATCGGTGGCTTGGCTGGAGCGGTTCCTCCATGACTATCCCGGAACGGTCGTCGCCGTCACTCACGACCGTTACTTCCTGGACAATGTGGCGGGCTGGATTCTCGAACTCGACCGGGGTCGGGGAATTCCTTGGGAAGGCAATTACTCTTCGTGGCTGGAGCAGAAGGAAGCCCGGCTGGAAATGGAAGAAAAGCAGGAAACTGCCCGCATGAAAGCCATGAAGGCAGAACTCGAATGGGTGAGGTCCAACCCCAAAGGCCGCCATGCCAAGAGCAAGGCACGCCTGGCCCGGTTCGAGGAACTGACCCAAAGCGATGTGCAAAAGCGCAACGAAACCAAAGAAATCTACATCCCGCCCGGCCCAAGGCTCGGTGATCTCGTCGTCGAATTCGAAGGCGTTTGCAAGGGCTTCAATGATCGCATACTGATCGAGGACCTAAGCTTCAGGCTACCGCCGGGAGGCATCGTCGGTGTCATCGGGCCCAACGGTGCCGGCAAGACCACACTGTTCCGCATGGTCGCCGGCATCGAGACACCGGATCGAGGCTCCATCCGCATCGGCCCCACGGTGGCGCTCGCTTACGTGGAACAGTTCCGGGAACACATGGACGACAGCAAAACCGTTTGGGAAGAGATTTCCGACGGTCTCGACATGATCACGGTAGGTACCTATCAAACGCCTTCGCGTGCCTACGTCGGGCGCTTCAACTTCAAAGGCTCGGACCAGCAAAAGCGCATCGGGGAACTTTCTGGCGGCGAACGCAACCGGGTCCACTTGGCCAAGCTGCTCCGCAGCGGCGGAAACGTCCTCTTGCTCGACGAACCCACCAACGATCTCGATGTCGAAACCCTGCGGGCTTTGGAGGACGCTCTTCTGGATTTTCCCGGTTGCGCGGTTGTTATCTCCCATGACCGCTGGTTCCTGGATCGCATCGCCACGCACATTCTGGCGTTCGAAGGCGATAGCAAAGTGGTCTGGTTCGAAGGCAACTATGCCGATTACGAAGCGGATCGGCGCCGGCGTCTCGGCGAGGAAATGAACACGCCCCATCGCATCAGGTACAAGCGGATCGAGGCCTGACCTCCGGACCCAGCATGGCAGCAAACCGCACCGACGTCCTACTGACAACGCTCCAACGGCTGGCCGACGCCGTCGAACGTCTTGCGCCATCCGATCCCAAGACGATTGACTGGATGTATACCGCCTACCGCTGGGGTGGAATGACTTGCGATCCGCTCCTGAAACCCATCCGGCACCCCCATGGGATCGGGCTCGCCGATCTGTTGTGCATCGATCGCCAGAAAGCGGCGTTGGAGCGCAATACGCGGCAGTTTCTCCGAGGCTTGCCGGCCAACAACGCGCTGCTTTGGGGCTCAAAGGGAACTGGAAAGTCTTCCCTCGTCAAAGCCCTGCTCCACGACTACGCGGACTCCGGACTCCGGCTCATCGAAGTGGACAAGGAGCATCTCGTGGAATTGCCTGACATTCTGGAGTGTATCCGTGACCGCCCCGAACGCTTCATTCTGTTTTCCGACGACCTGTCCTTCGAAAGCGGAGAACCCGGGTACAAGGCTCTGAAAGCCGCGCTGGATGGTTCAACCAGTGCGTTGAGTGCCAATGCGCTGATCTATGCCACCTCCAACCGGCGGCACCTGTTGCCTGAATACATGGCGGAAAACCTGGAAGCACGTCCGGTAGGAAGCGAGATCCATCAAGGCGAATCGGTCGAAGAAAAAATTTCGCTATCCGAACGATTCGGGCTATGGATATCGTTTCATCCCTTTTCCCAGGACGATTACCTGGACACCGTCGGATATTGGCTGGCAAAGCTCGGAACACCTGACCTCGAAGCCTCGTGGGCCGACATCCGGACAGAAGCGCTGCGCTGGGCACTCGCTCGCGGCTCACGCAGCGGGCGTGTCGCCTGGCAATTCGCGCGCGATTGGTGCGGCCGCGTACTTTTGGAGTCCTGAAACGGCAAGCCCGGTCTGAGATTTCACAACACAACCCTCACACAAACAAAAACCCCCGACCGTTGCCGGTCGGGGGTTTTGGCTTTCACCGCCGAGGAGGGAAGCCCCGAAGGACTTCCCCTAAGCGATTACATGAACGACGGGATCAGCGGTGCGTCGATCTGGGTCACCTGACGGTTGCCCTGATCGTCGAAGAAGAACAGCAGACCGGCGAAACGGCTGTCCGGATCGTAGATGATGTCGGACAGACGATACACTTCCCAGGCTGCGTCCGACGCGGTGACGTCGACCGTGCGGGTCTCACCCGGAGCCAGCGGGCTGTTGTCGCTGACGCTCAGGCCGTCTTCTGCCAGCAGGTCTTCCGGATAGCCCGTGGTGTCCTTGTACACGTTGGAATCCAGGAAACGCACCGAGGCGGTGTAGAACTCACCCAACCGGATCGGCCTGTTGCCGTGGTTGGTGATGGTGAGCTTCATCCGCATGGCACGACCCGGCACGCGGTAGGTGGCGTCTTCCACTTTCACCGAGACCGTCGGCGCCGGCATGTCGATCGGCTTCATGCCACGCATGGTGCCGGCCTGCAGCGGGATGGTGATCGGGTACTTGCTGTTGGCGCTGGACATGGCCATGACCACGATCAGGATGGTGGCGGCCAGGAAGCCCATCGCTACCTTGCGGTCGGTGGTGGACACCAGTTCGTCGGCGCGGCCTGCATCCACCATCAGCAGACGGGGGATGAAGATCGGTCGACGCGACCAGTAGCCGATCCAGGCGACACCGATGGCGAACCAGAAGGCATGCCAGAAGTAGGTGTTGCCTTCGTTGTAGTTCTCAAGATCCACCGTCTGACCGGTCAGGGTCGTGACGGGGTTCCTGAATTCGCTCATGGAACCTTCCACGGTGATCCACTTGCCGGGGCCGATGATCGGGCCACCGCCCTGGACGTTCATCATGGTGTGAACGTGCCAGTCACCCGGACGACGGGCTTTGAGGACGACCCGGAAGTCGTAGGTCTTGCCGATTTCCAGACGTACCGAACGCGGCACCAGCTGGCCACCGATGTACGATTCCTTGCGGATGAACACCGGACCCGGCATGCCGACGTTGAGGAACGCGACATCCGGTTCGTCGACCGTTTCCGGCCAGCCTTCGAACACGTGGAATTTGCCTTTGATTTCCACGGTTTCGTTGACTTTGACTTTCTCTTTCGACCAGGTCAGGTCGTACCAGTGGATGGTACGCATACGCATGAACGCGGCCTGCGATTTTTCACCGTGGGCGGAGGCGTTCGGGGCGTAGAAGCTGGTCGCTGCCACGGCGGACAGCAGTCCGATTGCAGACCATTTTGCAATCCGGTCCTTTATTGTTTTCATGATCTCTCCTCTTTCGAGTTCTTTCTGTTGGGTCACCCTCAGGCTTGTCACCAGGCCTTGGGGCGGTCTCTCGCGATGGTCGTGACGACCCCGATCTGTAAGGATCAGGTGCTCTGCAGGAACCGTTCGTTGGAGAACCAGCGACCGATGAAGTGCCACATGAAGTAGATCAGGATCGACATGAACGCGGAGAAGAATGCCGATACCGGGGCGACGTCCTTACCGAAGGTACGCAGGGTGCCCTTTTCGACCATGCGGATGTATTCCGGGGTGCCCGTGCGGACGTAGTTGTAGCCCTGGATGTCGGCAATCGACATCAGCATGCCGTTGTACTCCACGGGAACGTGCAGCGGCGCGATGATCGGCCAGTTGCCCGGATAGAAGATCAGACCCCAACCCATCGCGCCAACAATGGCGGTGAACAGGTAGCTGCCCGACAGCATCAGGACGGTGTCCAGGATGATGGCGCCCGGCACCAGCGAGGCGGGGAAGACGAAGTTGATCGGGAAGTAGGTCCAGCCCCAGAAGTTGAAGTAGCGGTTGATCCACTCACCCAGCAGCAGGCCGAGGACGCAGACCGTGGCACCCCAGGGCAGACGATACCGTTCCCACAGGTAGGATTGGACGGCCGCCGGGAAGGTGACCAGCACGATCGGGGTCACGGTGACCCACAGTCGACGGTCTTTCCAGTCGGACCAGAAGTCCCAGTCGCCCATGGTGAGCATGGCGTGAATGTGGTACGAGCCCACGATCACGAAGAACACTACGAATAAAGCCATCCAGTCGATCGTACGGGACAACTGGACCGCTTCGGCGTGCGAACGAACCGCAGATTGCGCAGCACTCATTAAAGTTACCTCCAAATTTGTCGTTTTCTTATTTTCGACGGTGCCCGGGAAAGTCCGGACACCCTCGCCGCGAGTCCCTTCCGGCCGCCGGCACCGACGCGGGCCCTGTCACCAGGACCTCGAGCCGGCCCCGACGGCCTTGCCGTTCCTTATTTCGCGATCAAGCCTTCGTCCACGGCTTCACAGAGGGACTGTCCCAGTCCGCCCTGAGCGAAGCTGTAGAAGGTCTGGCTCAGCGTGCCCATGACGGCCAGCGCCAGCCAGCCGAAGATCACGAAGCCATAGTGCAGCGGTGCCACGAACAGCTCTTCCATGAACCAGAAGGTGTGACCCCATTCGTTCAGACCCACGTTCGGCAGAATCATGAACGGACCCACCACCAGCACCAGGTACGGCAGCGAAATGCCCTTCGCGAAGTACGGCAGACGCGTCTTGGCGTAGATGAACGCCGCGAAGCCGGTGATGATGTAGATCGGGTAGCTCAGATAGAACTCGATGATGTGCGACGGGGTGAAGTCGGTGTCGCGCACGATCGTCTGATGCCAGGTGCCGTCCTGCTCGGTGAAGTAGGAGGCGCCCCAGTAGATGGCCCAGGCGTAGGCCACCAGCCACACCAGGTGGGTGAAGTTGCGGCGCAGTTCTTCCCGCGGGCTCAGCGCGGCCAGGTTGCGGTCGCGGGTCTTCCACAGGTAGCCCCACAGGATCGAAGCCGTGACGATTTCCAGGACGATCTCGGTGTACAGGAAGTTCATCCAGTAGGTTTCGAACTCCGGCGCGAACGAGTCCAGGCCGGCGGACCAGCCGTAGACGCCTTCGTACCAGCGCACCCACATGTAGAACACGGTGTAGATCGCCAGTGCGAACGTGAGCCACTTCTTGTCCAGCATCGGCGCTTCGGCCGCGGCTGCACCACCCAAAGTTGTTGCTGCCATTGTTTTATCCTCCTCGTTATGATTGAACAGGAGCCGGCCTACGGCCGACACCCACTTCTTTGAATTCCCTATATTTCCTGCCTCTTGCGGGCATTCTATTGGTCCCGCAATAGAGAGCAGTCCCGATCCTTCGATGCCGGGGAGTCTATCACCCTTCATCAAACTGTCAAGAAAAATATGCGACATTTTGACGCAGGGTGACGCCAATGAATTCAATACGTTGCGCAAGCTCTACTGCAGTATCCCCGCCGAATTGGTAGCTTGGTCTGATCGGTATGCTTGAATAAAATCGGTCTTGCCGAACCCAAGGATATCCCGCCGTGAGTCGTCAATCGAAAACCCATCATGTCGCTCGATCGGTTGCGAAGTCTGTGCGTTTCACCTCGAGGGCGATCGTTTTCGGGCTCTCCGTTACCGCCAATGCCGAGAACCTGGATACCTCCTTGGCGGCTCTCAGTTGCCTGGGCTGCCATGCTGACATTGAACAGCCGGCGACCGGACGGTTGGCCGAACCGGCCTCACTCCGCGGTCTCGATGTAAACGCCATGGTCTCCGTCTTGCGCGACTATCGGGAGGGAAAGCGATCGGGTACGGTGATGAATCGAATCGCAGCGGGTCTCAAAGACGCCGACATCGAAGGCATCGCTCGCTTTCTGGGGAAACGGCAATGAACCCGCGGAGGCGATTCCTGCGTCTACTGGCGGCCTCCGGCTTGGGTTGGAGCCTGGGCGGTTGTGTTTCCAGCAGGTATCTGCGCGGCACCGGACCCGGACGGGTCGTCGTCGTCGGCGGCGGCTTTGGCGGCGTGACGGCGGCGCGCTATCTGAAACTGATGAACCCCGCCCTTTCCGTGACGCTCGTCGAGCCGCGCGACACGTATTTCTCCTGCCCTGGATCGAACGAAGCCATCGCCGGGCTCAGCGGTTTAGGTACGCTGGAGCGTTCCTATGCTACGGTGAGCCGGGCATTCGATATAAAGAAGGTAAACGCCCAGGCCACACACCTGGATAGACCACGAAGACGCATCGTGCTGTCGGACGGCTCCGAGGTCCCGTACGACCGGTTGATCCTCTCCCCCGGCATCGATTTTCGCTGGGATGCGATAGAAGGCTACGACGAGGCTGCGAGCCGAACCGTTCCCCATGCCTGGAAAGCCGGCCCCCAGACCGCGATGCTGGCCCGGCAGCTCCGGGCGATGCCCGACGGGGGCCGGGTGCTGATCACCGTGCCCGCCAATCCCTACCGCTGCCCTCCCGGACCTTACGAACGCGCCTCGCTCATCGCCTGTTATCTGAAGAAGCACAAACCCCGGTCAAAGGTCCTGATCCTGGACGCCAAGACCCGCTTTTCCAAGCAGCCCGCCTTCGAACAGGCTTGGCGCGAACTCTATGGTGACATGCTGGAATGGATTTCCTCGGAAAAGCAAGGCCGGCTGGAGCGGGTCGATGCCGCGGCGCGCAGCGTGGAAACCGAATTCGATACCTTCCGAGCGGACGTACTCAATGTCATTCCGCCGCAGAAGGCGGGAGCGCTGGCGGAGGTTTCTGGCTTGACGGACGGCTCCGGCTGGTGTCCGGTCGATCCCATGAGTTTCGCGTCGCCTTTCGACTCCGCGATCCACGTCATCGGCGACGCCTGCCAGGCTGCCCCCATGCCCAAGTCGGCGTTTTCGGCCAACTCCCAGGCCAAGGTTTGCGCCGCTGCCGTCATCGCCTCGCTCGCCGGCGAGCCGCCGCCGGAGCCGCTGCTGATCAATCATTGCTATAGCTTGGTCGCGCCCGATGAAGCCATTTCGATCAGCGGTGTCTACGGCTATTCGTGGAACGACGGCCAGCTCGCAACACGGTCGGCCGGCGAAACACCCCCGGACGGCGATCGCAAAAGAGAGGCCGCTTATGCAAGGATCTGGCAGCGCAACTTCAGGGCCGATGTCTTCGGATATTGACGCCCTCCTTCCGCCGCCGAGCTTCACCATGCCGGCGCGCCGCCAGAATCAGGAGAAAACCGAGCAGCGCCGCGCCCAGTGAAGCGTCGATCCACCCCCCGGACGTCATCATGCTCGAAGCACTGCCACCCACGAGCAAGGCCGTCCCGGTCGCCGCAGCGATCCGAAGCCGCTTCGCGTGTCGGCGAGGAGAGCCGGATGGCGGCCTCGAACGGGGAGTCGCGATTTCGGTAGCGATTGCCGGAAACGGCTCATGATGGGCGAACGATGCGGGATCCTCGATCGGCTCGATGTGAGTGACGACGGTCAAATTCGCCAACGCGGCGCACAGAGCCGCTTCGATTTCCTCCGCCATATCGTGCGCCGACTGTACCGTCCACGCACCCGGCACCAGCACATGCACACTCATGAAGCGATGCGCTCCGGATTGGCGGGTTCTAAGGTCGTGGAAGCCGATGCCGCGCTCGCGAAAGGCGTCGAGAACCTCGCGTATCCTCGTGTTTTCGTCCGACGGCAGCGAGGCATCGAGCAAACCGGCGATGGAGCGCCGGACCAGGCCGCCTCCGGTCCAGATGATGTTCAACCCCACCAGCGCAGCGACGCCCGGGTCGAAATCGTGCCAGCCGGTAAAACCGGCGGCGGCCACGCCACATACCGTACCGACCGAGGTCCAGACGTCGGTCAACAGGTGCTTCCCGTCCGCCTCCAGCACGATCGAGCCGGCCTTTCGACCCACCGATACCAGTAACCAGCCGGCCAGACCGTTGATAGCTGCCGCGGCGACCGCCAGCCCCAGGCCGAGATCGAGCGAAGCCAGCGCGCGCGGATGCAGATAGCGATCCCAAGCCGCGAACAGAATCGCCGCCGCGGCCGCGATGATCAGCACACCTTCGAATCCACTGGCAAAATAATCGGCCTTGCCGTGCCCGAAATGGTGATGTTCGTCCGCCGGCTGCGCCGAAAACCTTAGCGTTGCCACCGCCACGACCGCGGCCGACAGATTGACTATCGACTCCATGGCATCCGACAGCAGACCCACCGATCCCGTGACCTGGTAAGCCGCGGCCTTGATCCCCATGGTGAGCAGCGCTACGAAAATCGACAGCCAGGCGTAGCGGGTCAGCGATTCCGGTCGGATCATCGCAGAAGCCACCGAAAGCCCCGGTTCAGGATGCCCCGGCATCCAGAGCCTTCGCTACGACGGCACCGAGATGACCCGGCAGATCAAGCTCCAATGCGCGGGTTCGGGCGGCATCCGTCATCTTTTTCCAGGTCTTGCGGACGATGTCGATGAGCTTGGACTCGTCCTGATCCCCGGCAAACGGGGCGAAATAGTGTTCGAGGAAAACCAGGCAAGCCGTGTCCTCGAGAGTCTGCGATTCGGCGTCGGTCCGGATATCCCGCTTGGTCAGCATGCGTTTCACGCGCTGGATCGAAGCCTCGTCGTAACCGGCCTCGGCCATGATCAGCCCGAGCTGATCGCCGTGAAAACCATAGAGACGTGTCCGCCAGCGCAGATAACCCTCGCGGGTCTTGGGGTAGTCGCTGCGGGGAATCTCCCAGCGCCTGATGTGCTGCCCCCGCGCTGCCAACCGCAATGCTTCCGAAGCGTCGGGACAAAGTCGCGCCAGCCATTCGGTCATACGCCGGCCATAGAGCAGCTCCTTGGGATGCAAAGCGCCCTCCCATTCCTCAAGATTGGGATCCTGGGCGTTGGCCGCGTCGATCGCCTGCAGCGCCCGGTTGAAACGGTCGGAATTCATCGGATGCAACTCCGTGGAATGCACAGGCGGCGGATTGTATCATCTGCCATCGGACCGGCTTGCGAGAGGCCGGGAAGGCGGGGAAAATCACCGGCCGCCGCTTAACGTTTCGAGGGGAACGCCCCATGGCCGTGCAGACAAGGGACATCGATTACCGTCACGCCGATACGCTTCTGTCCGGTTTCCTCGTCTACGACGACGACCTCTCCCTACCCCGCCCCGCCGTCCTGATTTCACATGCCTGGGGCGGCCGCGACGAATTCGTGTGCAACAAGGCGCGCCGACTGGCGGAATTGGGCTATGTCGCCTTCGCCCTGGACATGTACGGCAAGGGCGTGCTGGGCGAAGGGCCGGAGCAGAACGCAAGGCTCATGCAGCCGTTCGTGTCCGACCGCGGACTGCTGCAGGCGCGGATCATCGCCGCCCTGGATACCCTGCGGGCACTTCCCGAGGTCGATCCGGCACGCATCGCCGCGATGGGATTCTGTTTCGGCGGCCTGTGCGTCCTCGATCTCGCCCGCACCGGCGCCGATCTGCGCGGCGTGATCAGCTTCCATGGCCTGTTCACCCCGCCCGGCAATACCGCGGGCCGGAAAATCCGCGCCAAGGTACTGGTGCTGCATGGCTACGACGATCCCATGGCGCCGCCGGACCAAGTGATCGCCCTCGGCCGCGAATTGACGGAAGCCGGGGCCGACTGGCAGATCCATATGTACGGCCATACTCGCCATGCCTTCACCAACCCCTTGGCCAACGACCCGGCCTTCGGCACCGTTTACGACCCGGTGGCCGACCGGCGCTCCTGGCAGGCCATGCAGAATTTCCTGACCGAAGTGTTAAACTAACCGATCACATCATTCCCGGCACTTGAAAAAACAAGACCTAAATGGATCTGAAATTCCTGGATTTCGAACAGCCGATCGCCGAGCTCGAAGCCAAGATCGAAGAGCTCAGACACGTCGGATTCGACAACGAAATCAATATCTCCGAGGAAATCGCCAAACTCGAGGAGAAAAGCCGCAAGCTCACCGAATCGGTCTTCTCTTCCCTCAGTGCATGGCAGATATCCCAGATATCCCGGCACCCGCAAAGGCCGCATAGCCGCGATTACATCGACCTGATCTTCCAGGAGTTCCACGAACTTCACGGCGACCGCGCCTTCGCCGACGACCCCGCCATCATCGGCGGCCTGGCGCGGCTGGACGGCATCGCGGTGCTGGTGATCGGGCATCAGAAGGGACGCGACACCAAGGAAAAAATCTACCGGAATTTCGGCATGCCGAGGCCGGAAGGATATCGCAAGGCGCTGCGGCTGATGCGGCTCGCCGAACGTTTCCAACTGCCCATCATCTGCTTCATCGACACCCCCGGCGCCTACCCGGGCATCAATGCCGAGGAACGCGGCCAGAGCGAAGCGATCGCCCGCAACCTGTTCGAAATGGCGCAGCTGCAGACCCCCATCGTCTGTGTGGTGATCGGCGAAGGCGGCTCCGGCGGGGCCCTGGCCATCGGCGTGGGCGACCGTTTGCTGATGCTCCAGTACGGCACCTATTCCGTCATTTCGCCCGAGGGCTGCGCCTCCATCCTGTGGAAGAGCGCGGAGAAGGCCGAACTGGCCGCCGAAGCCATGGGTATCACTTCCGAACGCCTGATGGAGCTGGGGCTGATCGATTCGATCGTGCCGGAACCTCTCGGCGGCGCCCATCGGGACCGGGAACGGATGTCCGACAACCTGAAGATCGAACTCAAGCGCAACCTCGAAGAACTCGCCGCGGTGCCGATGGACGAACTCCTGGCGATGCGCTACGAGCGCCTGATGGGTTACGGCGTGTACGACGAACCGGTCGCCTGAGCCAACCGGCCTGCACGGGGCGAATCCGGTGAGATTGAGCCTCGACAGTTTTCGCGCCGGCCTCCAGCCCGGTACCGTATACCGGGTGGCTTTCAGCGGCGGCCTGGATTCCACCGTCCTGCTGGATCTGATGCAGGAGCTTCGCTTCCTCATCCCCTTCGAGCTGCAAGCCGTTCACGTTCACCACGGTCTCCTGGCCGAAGCCGATGGCTGGTCCAGGCACTGCGCAGAGGTCGCCGGGAAATACGGCATCGTGCTGGATACCCTCCGGGTCGACGCCTGCCCACGGCCGGGAGAGAGCCCGGAAGGGGCAGCCCGAACCGCCCGCTACCGGGCCTTCGAAGCCCTGCTGAATCCTGGGGACATCCTCCTGACCGCCCAGCATCTCGACGATCAGGCCGAAACGCTGCTGCTCCAGCTCATGCGCGGCGCAGGGCTGCCCGGCCTCGCGGCGATGCCGGCCGTCGCGCCGTTCGGTCGGGGGATGCTGCACCGCCCCCTCCTCCGCTTCAGTCGGCGGGAAATTCTGGAGTACGCCCGAAACAAGGGGCTGACCTGGATCGAAGACCCCAGCAACCGCGACGAGCGCTACGACCGCAACTTCATCCGCCGCCGGATCATGCCGCAGCTCGCTACACGCTGGCCGGCAATCGCGGCCAATCTTGCGCGCAGCGCCGGACACTGCGCCGAAGCCGCCGGACTCTTGGATAAGCAGGCTGACACGTTGGCAGCGGCAGCGACTCCCGCCGACGATCCGGCGAGTCTCGACGTCATTGCCGTGCGCGCGCTCCCGCCGGACGAGCAACGGCTTCTGCTGCGCCGCTGGATCAAGAAACGCGGCCTGCGCGCACCCTCGGCCAAGCTGCTGGAACGGATACGGTGGGAAATCCTGGAGTCCTCCGGAGAACATGCGCCGGCAATCGCCTGGGCCGACGGCGACGTGCGGCGTTACCGTCAGCGCCTCTATCTGGTTCCTCCGGCGACGGATTTCGCCCCCTCATGGACGAGTGACTGGACCGGCGAGACGCTCCTCAGGCTACCCGGCGGCGACAGCCTTGTCGCGTCGCTGGAATCCGGCCCCGGCATCGATCCGGCCCGGTGGCGGGACGGGACCATCACCGTGCGTTACCGGCGGCAAGGTGACCGGATCGAACCGGCAGGACGCCTAGGCCACCGCGAACTCAAGAAACTGTTTCAGGAGGCCGGGCTGCCGCCGTGGGAGAGAAACCGCCAGCCGATCGTGTGCATCGACGGCAGGATCGCCGCCATCGGCGGCAGCCGCTGGCTGGCTTCCGAATTCGCCGGCCCGCGCGAACAGCTCAACGTGGTCGTCCACTGGGACCAGACCGCCGTTGCCGGAAACGGTCACAGATTGTCGTAACGGCTGAGGTCCAGCCAGCCCGCGGTCACCGGATTTGTCTCCAGGTGACGCCGGTTGAACCAGTCCGATATCTTCCAGAATCCGGGATTCCCGCGATGGACACCGAAGCGTTCGGCAAGCTTCGCGGCGAATCCTTCCGGGCTCTCCAGGCTCAGGACAGCGTCCACGAATTCGTCGACCTCGGCTTCATCCAGGTCGAAAAAGAAGTTCGGATAGCTGCCGACGACGCCGCGCACCACGGTCAGAGTGTCTTCCCGCGGCTCGCGCCTCAACTCCTCGAGAAACAGCATCGATACGTTTTCGAGCGCAGCGTTCTTGACGAGGCTGTAGATCCAGCCGTCGTCCGGCGCATGGCTCCCGGCCCGGATGCGGACATAAGACAGTTCCGGGAGAAATGCGATACCGCCACCCCTGAGAAAAGCCAACGGACGCAGCTTACGCTCCAGAGCCGCCTGCGCTGAAGGTATCGCCGCTCTGCCCCCGCACTCAGCGGCCCGGCAGCCGACAAACGGATCAGGATCGCCCGCCGCCTTGCCGAAATGGACTCTGACCCGATCGAAAAATTCTTTTTTTGGATCACTAGTCCGGTATCCAATGCCCGTTTCCCGATCCGGGTCCCAAAGAGGATTCTGAACGAGGTTGTTGATTTCTCCACCGACGCCTTTGTACCAGCTCATGCGTTCGGCCTGCCTCATGTTCGCCGGCAGGAAGCGGAGAAAATTGTTTTCCGCCTCCATGCGCATGAAATCCATGTACAAGCGGGTCGCCAGTTGATGGCCTACATTGCCGAAGACGTCGAAACCGGCAACCAGCAGGTAATGAATCCGTTCCAGCAGGGGATAATCGACGACCCAGGCGGTCAGCGGTGTATCCCCGACCAGACCCCGCTCGACCGAAGCGCTGTCGAAATGCCGGAAGACCGTCAGTAACGCGTCGCGATTGCCGCCGTCGCCGTCCCAGAGCTGCTCCAGGCCGGGCCCGCCGCGATCGCCGTGTATCCGCAGCCAGCCCGCCTTGGCTGCCTGATAATCCTCCTCCAGCGCCCAGTAGGTGTACCAGATGTCCGCGATGCCCGGAGCGTTTTCCTTCTCGGCCGGCAGCCGCAACCGATCCGCCTGGTTCGCCAGGAAGCGGGCATCGTTGCTGACGGGGTCGGTGTCCGGATCGGTGAAAGCGACCCAGAAGCGGTCCTGAATGACGTTGAGCGCGACCTGACCACGGCAGACCGGCCCCTTCATGAAGCCGGAGAAGAAGAAATAGGCATCGTCGAGCAGGAAGCGATAGCGCGACCTGGGCGGGATGGCAACGAAGGTCTTGAACGGGTTGGCAGCGTCGGCGGCGGCATAGCCGGGCAACTCGCCGACGGCATACTCGGGTTCCAGGAACAGCTCGCGGTAGCGGCGCATCCTCGCATCATCGAGTTCGTAGACCATGTGGATCTTGTCGACGATGCTCTGCCGCACCGGCCGTAGCCGATAGTAGAAAGTTCCCGGCCCCGGGCTGTCGTACGGCCGGGTCGTCGCGATTTCCCGAATCGGCTCTCCGGGCGGCGTGCGGGACCGCACCAGGCGGAAGAATTCGCGCGGCGCCAGTCCGCGGAAATGAAGGTTGCCGATGAAGACATGCTCGTAGACATAGCGGGCGAACAGCCGCTCCTTCGAACTGGAACCGTTAAGGAACGCCTCCCAGCGCGCCACGGCGGCAGCGGCCTCGGGAGAGACCGGCGCCGGCGGTGGCGCGACCGCCCCCTGGTGCAACCAGGCTACCAGGACGTTTCGCTCGCGTTCGCTCAGACCGGGAAAGCCGTAAGGCATGCCCCATTCAGGATGCTTGGCGGCGAAATCATCGAACTCTTCGATGGTCGGGCAGCTCAGCGGACGGTCTAGCGTGAAGTCGAAGGTATCGGGCAACACGCCTGACGTCGGCAGCGGATGCTCCTTCTTCTGCTGCAGCATGCGATACAGCAAGGAACCCATCAGGTTAGCCTCGGACGAATCGCGCCGTTCGTTCAGTACCGGGAAAAAACCCTTGGAGCGCCAGTCCTGCGCATTCTCGGCGTCGACGAACAAACGCGTGGGGGCGATGGCGTGGATGCGGGTGCTGTCGTACACGGTGGTCTTGCTGCCGCCGCGCTCGAGACCTTCAAAAGCTTCCATTTTCAACTGGCAGGGCGCATCGTAACAGCCGTGACAGACGACACAGCGGGAGTCGAGGATCGGCTGGACATCGCGGGCATAGGACACCTTTTCCGTGGCGAGCTGCGCCAGATGGGCCTCCCCGCTCAGACGCCATTCCCGCGGCGCAGGCCGGCCGTCGAGTGCATCGTCATCCTTGCGGTAAGCCTCGGTGCAGCCGGCGATCGACAGCAGGGACAACACGACCAGCAGATAACGGCATAGCCCGGTCAGGAATTCAAGAAACATCCGCCCCCCCTTCTTCTCCATCATCCGCCGCATCCCGGAGTGATAGCATTGACGCTTTGCATCGCATTCCCCCGATCATGAATCCGCTCAAGAAGCTGGCCGGCCAGACCGCGATATACGGCCTCAGCACCATCATCGGCAGGCTGCTCAATTATTTCCTGGTTCCGCTGTACACCTACCAGTTCGCCAATCCCGGTGAGTTCGGCGTGATGACGGAGTTCTATGCCTATACGTCGTTTCTCAATGTCGTTCTGACCTACGGCATGGAAACCGCACTGTTCAATTTTTCCGCGAAATCCAACGATGGGGTGACAGTGTACAGCACTGCACTGCTGTCTCTGGTGCTGTCGACGGCGTTGTACCTCACGGCGGTGTTGTGGCAGGCCGACAGTCTCGCCGACCTGCTTCAACATCCGGACCGCGCCGATTACGTGCGCTGGGTCGCCTGGATCATCGCCCTCGACGCGCTCGCCGCCATCCCGTTCGCCAAGCTGAGGGAACAGCAGAAAGCGAAGCGTTTCGCGGTGCTCAAGACCACGAATATCCTCGTCAACATCGCCGCCAATGTCTTTTTCATCGGCTTGTGCAAAGGGGCGTACGACAGCGGAACCGCCGGTTCGCTGGCCTGGGCGGGCCGACTCTACGATCCCGAGATCGGCATCGGCTACGTGTTCATTGCCAACCTCATCGCCAGCGGCCTGACCCTCGCGCTGCTGCTGCCCGAGTTGGCCGCCGTAAAGCTTCGCTTCGATGTCGCGCTGTGGCGACGGATGCTGGCCTATGCCCTGCCGCTGCTGGTCGCCGGGCTCGCCGGCATGGTCAACGAAACCATGGACCGCATCCTCCTGAAGTATCTGCTGCCGGCGGACGTCGCGATGGAACAGCTCGGCATCTATGGTGCCTGCTACAAGATCGCGATCCTCATGAGCCTGTTCATCCAGGCCTTCCGCTATGCCGCCGAGCCGTTCTTCTTCTCGCACTACCGGCAGAAGGAAGCGAAGGAACTCTATGCCCTGGTCATGAACTGGTTCGTCATGGCCTGCTCCCTGATCTTTCTGGGCGTGATGCTGAACCTCGGCTGGATCCAATATTTCGTGGGCGCCAGATACCGCGCCGGCATCGACGTGGTCCCGATCCTGCTGATGGCCAACCTCTGGTTGGGGATCTTCTTCAACTTCTCCCTCTGGTACAAGCTGACCGAGCAGACGCGCTTTGGCACCTACCTGACCGTCTGGGGCGCAGTGGTCACGCTGGCGCTCAACATCTACTGGATACCGCGGCTCGGCTACCGGGGCGCCGCCTGGGCGACGCTCGCCTGCTACGGCAGCATGGCCCTGCTGTCCTACGTCCTGGGCCAGCGCTTCTACCCGGTGCGCTACGATTTGAAGCGAATCCTCGGTTACCCCACGCTCGCCGTGGGCATCTGGCGGCTCACCGAACGCCTGCCTCCCCTGCCGTTCTGGGCCGAAGTCACCTTCAACAACAGCCTTTTGCTCCTCGTCCTCGCCCTGGCGGTCGTGCTGGAACGACACCGTCACGGTGACCCGGCCCCCGTCCGTTGACCCACCCCGCGGCCGCTCGCCATCTCCGAGCATTGGCATCGATCATGCTTATCATCTGCTGACGCACGACCGGCGGTGGTACCCCCGCCCGCACCATGCGTCCATCATCTCCCATCTTCAGGACACGGTTTCCTGGCATTCCGGATCTCATGGAATGTTCGGCCATGGATGGCGCATTTTTGGGCGTATCCGCGATGAGTCGCGGGCTGAAACCAGTTCCCGCAGAGGCATCCCTGGGCAAATCGGCTGGCGGCGGACGCTCCGATTTACACCGCCACCCCTCCCGCCCAATAATGTTCACGGCCCGCAACGGGCCGACCACGACCATCCATCGAACAGGCGGACCCCATGAAGCTGCTGGTTGCAATCGATTTCTCCGATCTCACCGACAAGGTACTCGCACAGGCCAAACTCCTGGCCAGAGCGCTATCCGCCGAGATCTGGCTGCTGCACGTCGCCGAACCCGAGCCGGATTTCGTCGGCTACGACGCCGATCCTCTGGTCATGCGTGACTTGACCGCCGAAACCTACAAGATCTGGCACCGGCGGATTCAGGAAGCCGCCGAGGCATTGCGCGCGGAAGGACTGAACTGCACTGGCCTGATGGTCCAGGGACCGACGGTGGACACGATTCTCAAGGAAGCCGAGCGGCTGCAGGCCGACATGATCGTGCTCGGTTCCCATAGCAAGGGCCTGCTCGCCCGGCTCGTCGTCGGAAGCACTTGCGAAGGCGTCCTGCGCGGGACTTCGGTGCCCGTCCTCATGGTACCCGTATGAGAGCATCGGCCCTCTTGGGTCTCGACCTCATCGGGCCGCCGCCCTCGTTGGCGGGCATGCTCCGCGCCGCTGTTCTGGCGGCGCTTCCGGTCTTGGCCATCCCCGCACAAGCTGTCGAATTACCTCCGCCGGACAGGCTGGGGTCCGAAACCGGTATACCCGCACAGATCGTGGAGGTGGTCGAGCCGCACGCCTCCAGCCCTGGACACGAACGCCGGATCGGCTACCGGGGATTCGCGATGGTCGGACTATTGAATCGGCTATATGGGGAACGCTGGAAAGCGCCGGGCACGGAGATCGTATTTTTCGCCCGGGACGGCTACCGCTCGAGCACCGATTCTGCCCGGTTCCTTGCCGGCACCGCGTGGCTCGCTTTCGGCCGTGCCGACGACAAGCCCTTCACGGTCGACAATCCGAGCCAGCACCAGCGCGACATACCCCTCGGACCGTACTACCTGATCTGGGACAACCTGCACGATCCCGTTGCTCGGGCCGAAGGCGCATATGGCTGGCCCTACCAGGTAGTCAGGATCGATCTGGCCATGCCGGCAGACTATGCCGCGGCGCAGCCGCGGGACGCCGAAGGTTTCGGCCAGGTAAAGAAATATTGCCTCACCTGCCATCAGGTCGCGGGCATGGGCGGCGAGAAATGGCGCGGCGACCTACGCCAACTGTCCCGCCCCCTCAGCGACGGCGAGCTGAAAACCTGGATCATCGAACCCCAGAAAATGCGCCCCGCCACCACCATGCCACCGCTGGACACGCGGTTGCCGGACGTCGAACGCAACCGCATCGCCGACGCCATCATCCGCTACCTGCGGGCAGCGCCGGCAACGGACATCACGAGACCATGAATCCGATGTCGGCGGCCGGAAACCTAGCCAGATTCGGAAACATCGCGGCCCGTTCGGCATCCGAGGCGCCGAACCGGCGGTCCAACGTCGCTCCGAACGGGAAGATGACCATCTTCGGAATCCAAACCCCGCGGTCGTTCGCCTCGTCCGGACCGGCCAAGGAGAAGGCAGGCATTGCTCCGTAGCTTCCCCTTGCACCGCGCCGCCCAGCACCAAGTGGCGGCTGCCCCAGACATGGTCGCTATCGAAGATCGAGAACGATCGTTCCGGTCCCGGCTACTTTACCGGGGAAACCGGGGGGGCGCCATGCTCGATGCCATAGTCGAGCCTGGCGAGCTCGGCCAGGAGCACGTCCGGGTGGGTTTCCCAGAGGGGCTTCACAGAACCGCATCCTGCGCCGCGCCCGGTCAGTCCCAGCAAGGCCTGGATATAAAACTCGGCAACGCCAGCCCTCCTCAGATACGCCTGGAACGTGGCGCGGAAGACATCCGAGCGGCGCCCTTCCCGCTTCAAGCCGAGCATGTTCAAGTGCCGGTTGAGCCACATCCCGAAGTTCTGGCCTTTGCTGCCCAAGCGCGGGATGTTCAGCCCCGGCCAGAGCGTGTCGCGGCCCCGGAGGTGTTCCGCATGTTCCAGTAACCCCAAGGCGATCAGCCGGGGGTGGACCGGTACCAGGCGCAGTTTGCGCATGCCGGACAGCCGGGCGTTGGCGGCGACCAGCCGGAAGGCGGGGATACCGCCCGGAAGCCGCACGATGTCTCCGGGAGTGAGCTGGCAGATTTCGCCGATACGGGCGCCGGTGTAGAGCTGGATCAGGGGAATCCAGTACTTGTAGGCAGTGTCGACGCCGGTCCGGGCCGCTTCGGATTCGAAGAAGGTTTTCAGCTGCTCTGGGCTGAACGGTTTGTCGGCGCTTTGCTGGCGCAGTTCCGCCACGACGCTTTCGTCCGGAAGCCGGCAGCCATTGCAGGGATTGCGCTCGAGACCGTAGTGGGGGTCCGCGATGGCCCAGTTGAACAGCGCCGACAGCGAACCAAGATGGCCGTTGACCGTGGAGGCGGACAAGGCATACCGGTTGCGCAGAGCGCTCAACAGAGCGCGGATGTCGTCGGGCCGGTACCCGCCGATCGGACGATCGCCGAGGATTTCGGCGCAGCGGTACAAATGGCTTTCCGCCTGCCGCAACCGTTCGTAACGCACCTTGGTATGCCGGGCGCGAACGTAATCCCGAATGACCTGCGATAACACGTGGTCGGTGCTCGGCCGCAACGCCTGGCCGTATCTTCTGGTCACGGCGTTGAACGGCTGCGATGTGGCTTTGGCTATGGCTCTTTTCACTGTTCCGGGATTGGACAACCAATAAGGATTCAGGGATTCTGAACGAATGCGCCGGCGCGTTCTTGGACAAAAGCGCACTCGGAACAGGATAATTGCGCACTTTGGGGGATGAGAGGCGGACTGTGCTGCCCAGCCCGAGTCGCTTGTGACCTCGCCGCTGCCGGTACCACCCTTCGGTGCATGCGTCACGCCGGCGAGAACCGAGCCGTCAGAGCGCGTTGATCGCTTCGCGCAGATTTTTCGCTGGCATCACAGACAGGCCGGCGACGCCCTGCTTCGGCGCGTTCTTGGCCGGCACCAGGGCGTGCTTGAAGCCGTGCTTGGCGGCTTCGCGCAGTCTCTCTTCGCCGTGGGGCACGGGGCGGATTTCGCCATTGAGGCCGAGCTCGCCGAAGATGACCCAGTCGCCGGGCACGGGGCGGTCACGGAAACTGGAGACCACGGCGCAGGCCACGGCGAGGTCGCCGGCAGTCTCGGTGAGGCGGACCCCGCCGACCAGGTTGACGAACACGTCCTGGGCCGCGACCGGCACGCCGCCGTGGCGGTGCAGCACCGCCAGCAGCATCGCCAGCCGGTTCATCTCCATGCCCACCACCAGCCGCCGCGGGGCCTGGAGATGGGATTCGTCGACCAGGGCCTGGACTTCGACCAGCAAGGGCCGGCTGCCCTCGCGGGTCACGGTGACGATGCTGCCCGGCATGTCCTCGTCGCCCCGCGACAGGAAGATGGCCGAAGGGTTGCGGACTTCCTTGAGGCCGGTCTCGGTCATCGCGAACACGCCGAGTTCGTTGACCGCACCGAAGCGGTTCTTGAACGAGCGCACCACCCGGTAGCGGCTGGAGGCATCCCCCTCGAAATACAGCACGGTGTCGACCATGTGTTCCAGCACCCGGGGGCCGGCCAGCGCGCCCTCCTTGGTGACGTGGCCCACCAGGAACACGGTGGTCGAACTCTGCTTGGCATGGCGCACCAGTTGCGCCGCGCATTCCCGCACCTGCCCCACCGAACCGGGCGCCGATTGCAGGGCCTCGCTGTACACGGTCTGGATCGAATCGACCACCAGCACTTCCGGCTTGTGTTGATTCGCGGTGCCGAGGATGCGTTCCAGCGAGGTCTCGGCCAATGCCTGAATATCGTGGCCATCAAGGCCTAGACGATGTGCCCTGAGGCTGACCTGGCTGAGCGACTCCTCGCCGGTCACGTACAGCGTGCGGGCGCTCTTGCCCAGAAAAGCCAGAGTCTGCAGCAACAGGGTGGATTTGCCGATACCGGGATCGCCGCCGAGCAGGATCGCCGAGCCCGGCACCACCCCGCCGCCGAGCACCCGGTCGAGTTCGGCCAGGCCGCTGCCGAGGCGCGCCAGTGCCTCCAGGGATACCTCGGCCAGGGCGACCGGGACGCTCGCCTCGGCGACGCCGGCATAGCCGACCTGGCGCCGGCTGGGCGCGGGCGCTTCGACCTCCTCGACCAGGGTATTCCACAAACCACAGCCACCGCACTGGCCTCCCCATTTGGGCTGCGCCTGGCCGCACTCGGTGCAGCGGTAGACGACCCGGCCGGATTTGGAGCGAATCGCGCTCAGGGCTTGACTCCGCTCACGAGCGCGTTCACCTCGTTCCGATAATGCACGGTGACGGCTTGGTATCCGATTTGCGCCATGTGCTCCAGAGCCGGGGCCAGCCGCATCACTCGGTCTGGCGATTCGTCGCTGAACAGATGGACGATCCAGTGTTCCAGCAGGTCGAGCCGATCCAGCTCGCGGAACGTCTTGAAATACTGTTTCACCTCCTCCTGGATCAGCCGGGTATGCTCCAGGGTGTCGTCCAGTCCGTAGCGGTCACCGTTTACGAACAGCCCGCCGGGCTTGAGCACCCGGAAGATTTCCCGCATCACCTCGCTGCGGTAGCCATACATGAAGTTGTGCAGGGTGAAGGCGGAAGCGACGGCGTCGACGCTGTCATCGTCCTGGGCACGGAGAAACGACAGGGCATCGTTCTGGATGAGCCGCAAGCGCCCCGCCTCGATCCAGGGCGCAAGATTCGCTCTAGCCTGGACCAGCATGGCGGGCTCTGAATCAATGGCGGTCAGCGGCGCCTCGCCCAGCGCTGCGAGCAAGGCGGCAGTGGTCACCCCGGTACCGCAACCCAGCTCCAGCACCCTATTCGGGCCAGCCCGCCCCTGCACCCAGTCGGCAAGGAACTCGCCGACGCGCCGGCTCATGTCCGCAGCGGCGGGGCAGATCAATTTGAGCTTTTCGTATTCTTCGGCCATCAGGCCGGAGAACAGCCTCTCGGCGGTGTGTGAATTCGGAATCGCGTTCATGGAAGGGGAGTTACCGTGTCGTCGAAGGAAAATCGGGCGGCGCTTGATTTTTCACCCGGACGCCGCAGATTATGGTAGCACTCAAACCAACCACGGGTATTGCCGCCATGCGCATCCTCTTGTTCCTGCTGACCAACGCCGCCGTGCTGGTGCTGATCAGCATCGTTTTCAACGTGCTCGGTCTCGGCCAGTTGCTGGCCCAGCAGGGCGTCGACCTCGACCTCAACAGCCTGCTGGTGTTCTCCGCCGTCATAGGCATGAGCGGTTCCTTCATCTCGCTGCTGATGTCCAAGTGGATGGCCAAGCAGTCCATGGGCGTCTTCGTCATCGCACGACCGTCCAACAACACCGAGAGCTGGTTGGTCGACACCGTCGCCCGCCAAGCCCGGCAGCTCGGGCTCGGCATGCCGGAAGTCGGCATTTTCGAATCGCCGGAACCGAACGCCTTCGCCACCGGCGCCAGCAAGAACAGCTCGCTGGTCGCGGTCAGCACCGGCCTGTTGCAGAACATGAACCCGGACGAAGTCGAAGCCGTGCTCGGCCATGAAATGAGCCACGTCGCCAACGGCGACATGGTCACCATGGGTCTCTTGCAAGGCGTGGTCAACACCTTCGTGTACTTCTTCGCCACCATTGCCGGCCATCTGGTCGATCGGGTGCTGTTCCGCTCCGACGACGACCGCGGCGGTTACGGCCCGGCCTATTACATCACCCAGATGATCGCGCAGATCGTACTGTCGATCCTGGCCACCATGGTCGTGATGTGGTTCTCGCGCTGGCGCGAATTCCGTGCCGATGCCGGCGGTGCCAGCCTGGCCGGCCGCGACAAGATGATCGACGCCCTGCGGGCGCTCCAGCGGGCTCAGGAACCGCATGACCTGCCCGGCCAGCTCGCCGCCTTCGGCATCAGCGGTGGCGGCGGCCTGAGCCGGCTGTTCATGAGCCATCCGCCGCTGGAAGAACGCATCGCCGCGCTGCAGAACCTGCGCTGATCGGGGCGTCCCCTCGGACCTCGAGCCCCTCTCCTTCCGGGAGGGGGTGAGGGGAAACCATTCTCGCCCCCGTCCAGCCGAGCGGCTGTCGACGCGAGACCGGCAGACGGCTCGGTCGCGGCGATCTGCCGTTGCCTTCAGCCGTGGCGCCAGACCTTGATGGCCGATATCGCCAAAATCGCCGCCAACACGGGCCGCAGCCAAGCCGTAGGAACCACGCCGAGCAGCAGACCGCCCAGCCAGACCCCGGCGAGCGAGCCAAACGCCATGACGGCGATGAAGCGGCGCTGCGCGCCGATCACCGCGAAGCTCCGGTCCCGGCTGTAGCGGGCGAAGCTCGTCACCATGGTCGGCAGGCTCACGGCGAGGGATAGGCTGCCCGCCAACTTGAGATCCAGGCCGAACAGCAGAACGATGGTGGGGATGAGCAGTTCGCCCCCGGCGACGCCCAAGACTGCCGCGACCACCCCGATACCGACGCCGGCGAGCGCACCGGTAAAGGCCAAGGCCAAGCCTTCGAACGACGGGGAAAACCCGCCCTCGACGCCATGCCCCACCAGTAAGACAGCGGCGATACCTGCCAATAGCACCGCGATCACCCGATACAAGGTCCGGGATGGGAGCCGGGTCGCCCTGCCGGCGCCAAACCAGGCGCCGGCCAAGCTTCCCGACAGCAGGGTGAGAACGACGTCCCAATGGGACATGATGTGCGAAAACGGCACGCTGCCGGTGCGGAACGGCAAGGCGGCAGCCACCACGATGAGGCTCATCGCCTTGTTCAGGATGACCGCCTCCAACGCGCCGAAGCCGAAAAGACCGATCAGCAAAGGAAGCCGGAACTCCGCTCCGCCGAGGCCGATCAGCCCGCCCAGGATTCCGATGGCGGCACCGCTGCCGAAGACGGCGAACGGCGAACGGACTTCACAGGATTGGGAAAGCATATTCTGATGCTCCTGGGCTTCGTGCCTCAGCCCAGGCTACATTGGATTGGGAAGTTCGCTCCGGCTCGGGCATGCGGCCGGGCGGACGATGGGACTCAGCCAGCCACGCCGAGAATGACCGACCCGGCCTTGAATACCGCCGTGGCGGCCTGGCCTTCCGCCAGCCCAAGCGCTTCGAGGCTGTCGTTGGTGATCGTCGCGGCCACGGTCTCGCCGCCGCCCAGATCGATGATGACATCCGAATTCACCGCCCCCTTGTGGATACGGCTCACCTTGCCGCTCAGCTGGTTGCGCGCGGACAGGCGGTAGCCGGCAGTGTCCGTGACGACGATGACCTGAGGCGCCTTGACCAGCGCCACGGCGTCGCCGCCGACTTTGACGCCGAGCTTCTCCACCGATTCCTTGGTGATCGCCGCAACGATGCTCTGCCCTCCCTTAAGTCCCACGGCCACTTCCGCGTTGACCGCGCCGACATTGACGGAGGTGATCCTGCCGAAATACTGATTACGTGCACTCGTTTTCATGACTCGACTCCTTTGCTTCGTTAGCCGCCAGAACATGTAGTATCACGGAAGTGGCGGCAACCTCCGTCACAGCGGGCAGGAACGATGCCGCAGTCTCTCGGATGCGGCTCGCCCCGTACCGCCCCGGCTCATTCCATCAAGGCGACGGACTTCACCTGAACCCATACCTCCAATCCTCGGACGATGCCGAGCGCCGAGGCGGAACGCTTCGTCAACCGGGCAAGCAAAGGCGATGCTCCCACCCGAACCCGCACCAGCGCCAAGCCCGGATGGTCCTCGTCCTCGATCGCATCCACCCGTCCCCGCAGCAGGTTGAGCACACTGGTTTCCTCCTGCCGCTGCCGGGCCAGGCTGACATCGCGGGCCAGCACCCGCACCCTGATCTTGCGCCCCACCGGAATACCCCGATCCCTGGTCCATAAACTCCCCCCTGGAAAATCAACGCGCGCCAGATGCCAGGACTCGTCCCTCTCCCCCACCACGGCATCCAGCACGGCCCCGGCATCCTCGCCGAGCCGAATGGGCAGATCGAGCCGCGCGAGGGTTTCTTTCAGCGGACCGGCGGCGATCACCCGCCCCTCCTCCATCGCAACGAGGTGATCCGCCAGCCGGGCCACCTCATCGGGAGAATGACTCACGTACATTACCGGAATGTCCAGCTCGTCATGCAGGCGTTCCAGATAGGGCAGGATTTCCTGCTTGCGCTTGAGATCGAGTGCGGCAAGCGGCTCGTCCATGAGCAGGATGCGCGGACCTACGGCGAGCGCACGGGCGATGGCGACACGCTGACGCTCTCCGCCGGACAGCCGGTCCGGCTTGCGGTCGAGGAGATGCCCGATCCCCAAGAGCTCCACGGCCTGATCCAGGCGCACCCTCTGCTGCCCGGACACCCGTTTCATACCGAAGCGCAGATTGCCGAGGACCGTCAGATGGGGAAACAGGCTGGCCTCCTGAAAAACGTAGCCCAGCGGCCGCCTGTGGGTGGGAACCCAGGTATTTTCGTCCTGCCAGACTTCGCCGTTGAACGCAAGGTGGCCTGGGGAGGCGCGTTCGAGTCCCGCGATGCAGCGCAGGAGCGTGGTCTTTCCGGAACCGGAAGGGCCGAACAAGGCCATCACTCCCCGTCCGGGCAGGGCCAGGTCGACGTCGAGCCGGAAACCCGGCCAGTCGACCTGGAAACGGGCGCGAATCTCCCCCATCTCACGCCTTCTTGGGGCTGGGCCGCCAGGCATAGAGCCCCAGCAGAACCAGAAACGAAAACACCAGCATCACCGCCGCCAGCCGATGGGCCTGGGCGTACTCCAACGCTTCCACATGGTCGTAAATCTGGACCGAGGCCACCCGCGTCACGCCCGGTATGTTGCCGCCTATCATAAGCACGACGCCGAATTCCCCCACGGTATGCGCGAACGTCAAAATGCCGGCGGTGAGGAAACCCGGCAGCGCCAACGGCAGAGCCACGCTGAAGAACGCATCCAGCGGCGTGGCGCGCAGCGTCGCAGCCACTTCCAGCGGCCGGTCGCCGATCGCCTCGAAGGCGTTCTGCACCGGCTGCACCATGAAAGGCAATGAATAGAACACCGAGGCCAGCACCAGTCCCCGGAACGTGAACGGCAGCGGGCCGATGCCCAGCTCGCTCGTCAGGTAACCTACCGGCCCGTAAGGCCCCATGGCAAGCAGGAGGTAGAATCCCAGCACCGATGGCGGCAGCACCAGGGGCAAAGCCACCACGGCGCCGATCGGCCCTTTCCATTTCGATCGTGTACGTGCCAGCCACCAGGCGATGGGCGTCCCGACGAGGAGCAGGATCACGGTGACGATGCTCGCCAGCCTGACGGTGAGCCAGATCGCCTGAAGATCGCTGTCGGACAGCAGCATCCTGGCGACCCTGCTATTTTTTCAACTTCTCGCCCGGCAGTACGAAACCGTACCGCGTCATCACGGCGCGAGCGGGCTTGCTGCCCATGTAGTCGGCGAAACGTTTGGCCAACGGATTGCTCTCCGCCCGCTTGGTGATGATGAAACCCTGTTCGAGAGGCTCGTGCAGGGAATCCGGGATCAGCCAGTAGCCTCCCTTGCTCGCCAGCTCCGGATTCAGCGCCAGAGACAGTGCGATGACGCCGATCTGGGCGTTACCGGTCTGTACGAACTGCGCCGTGGCCGCGATATTCTCGCCGTACACCAGCTTCGGTTCCACCTTGTCCCACACGCCCGCGGCGCGCAATGCCTCCTCGGCGCGCTTGCCGTAAGGCGCATGCTTGGGGTTGGCGATGGCGATGCGGGTGATCTTGGGATCGGCAAGATTGTCCAGATTCATCTTGGCGGCATCGACGGTCGCACTCCACAGCACGATGCGGCCGAAAGCGTAAGGTTTGACTTCCGAGGCGGCCAGGCCTTTTTTCACCAGTTCATGGGGGAAACCGATGTCGGCGGAAAAATAGAGGTCGTAGGGCGCCCGTTCCTGAATCTGGGTGTGGAATTTGCCGGAGGAGCCATAGATCACCTCCACCTCCTCGCCGGCATGGGATTTCTTGAACGTGGCGACGATCTCATCCATTGCGAATTTGAGATCGGCCGCGGCGGCGACGGTGATCTTCCCGGCATGGGCGGCGCTTGCCGAAAGCAGGAAGCATGCGGCCAGCAGTGATTTGATGAAATTCATTGTATTTTTTCCTTATTTTGGATTCAGGATCAAAGTTCGTAACCGTATGTGCGAATGATCTCCTTGGCCGCGTCGCTCTTCAAAAAGGCTAACAGCGCTGCAGCGGCTTCGTTGTCCTTGCCTTTGACGAGCTGCACCGCCTCCTGCCTGAGCCGCGGATAAAGCTCGGCCGGAATCAGCCAATGCGAGCCCGGCGCGAAACGGCCGTCCTGATAAATCTGGGACAAAGCGACGAAGCCAAGGTCCGCGTTGCCGCTGGCGGTAAACTGGTAGGCTTGAGTGACACTCTCTCCCAGAACGAACTTCGGTTCGAGCGCCGACGCCACACCCAGCTTGTTCATGACATCCATCGCCGCCGCGCCGTAGACGGCCATCTTCGGGTTCGCCAGCGCCAGATGCCGAAACGCCCCGCGTTTGAGCACCTCCCCCTTGTCGTCGACGACGCCGGCCTTGGCGCTCCACAGCACGAGCCTGCCGACGGCATAGGGAAAACGGCTTCCGGGAATGGCTAGACCCTCCGCCTCCAGACGAGCGGGTGTTTCGGCATCGGAGGAAATCAGCACTTCGAAAGGTGCGCCGTTCTTGATCTGCGAGTAAAACTTGCCGACCGTCCCATAAGCGAGAGTGGCCTTATGGCCGGTCTCCCGCCCGAATGCCGAAGCGATCTTTTCCATGGGGCCGGTGAAGTTCGCAGCCACCGCCACCTTCACTTCCGCGCCAAAGGCAAGTCCGGAAATCAGCGCATAGGCAAACAAACCAAGAAATTTCAGGGCATTCATCAGATGTCTCCAAATCAGCTAGCGAGGGCAAGCCGGCGCGCCCTTCCGTCAAGTCCGGTCGATGGCCCAATCGATAGGTTCAGTAAAATATATCGGAAGATCGGTCTGCGAGCCGTTGCAAGACAGCATAAAGTACCGGCGAGTACCGATTAACCACACGAATTGTAAATGATCCATTGATCGGACACGAGCGGGCTGCATCGGGTATCCCTTTGCATCATAACCGCGATGACTTCTCGCCATCATGCCGCAACCCGGCGGTTGTCGCGTCGTCCTGCGTTATATTTTTCACGATATTCTGCCACACCCGACAACGGAGAACCTTGTCATGAGATTGCGAAAATTGCCCCCTCTGATGATCGCAGCCGGTCCGGTGCTGTTGAATGCGCCAGAGACATTCTCGATGACCATGGAGGAGCGTATGCAGGCCATGGAACAGCGCATGCTTCAGTTGGAAAGCAAGCTGGAAAAATCCGAGCAGGAAAACGCCGATCTGAAACAGCAGCTGGCCGCGACCCAGAAAGTGGTCGCCGCAACCGCAGCGGCGGCATCCAAACCGGCCAAAGCACAAAATGGCCAGGCCGAAAAGGCCGCCCAGGCCGGAGCCGTCAAGGAATTGGAAAGCTGGGTCGGCAGTTTCCAGCAATGGCCCACCGAAGGCTTCGATCCCAACAAGGTCACCGAGCTGCATGAGCGGCTCACCACCTTGGAAAAAACCACCGAAGCCCAGAAAGTGGCCGCGGAGGAGAAAGCCAAGAAGAGCACCCTCACGGAGATAGGCGACCGCGGCATCGCCTGGTCTTCCGCCGACGGCAACTACAAACTCGCCCTGCGCGGCTACCTGCAGGCCGACTTCCGCACCTTCTTCGACGGCTCCACCAAGACCAAGAATCCGGGCTCGAATCTCACCGACTCGGCGCTGATTCGGCGCGCCCGCCTGACTCTGGAGGGCCAGTTATTCAAATGGGCCGACTGGCGGGTATCTCCGGACTTCGCCAATAGCCAAGTGCAGTTGTTCGACGCCTTCATCGACGCCCATTACATCCCCGAAGCCGCCCTGCAGGTGGGAAAGATGCGCGTGCCCATGAGCCTGGAGCGCTACAAGACCGCGACCAACCTGGATTTCGTGGAGCGCGGCTACCCGGCCCAGATCGCGCCCAACCGCGACGTCGGCGCCATGCTGCACGGTCAGATCGGTTATCCTGGCTACAAGCCGCAATACTCGATCCAGCCGGTGTTCCGGGACTGGATTTCCTACGAGTTCGGCTGGTTCAACGGTACCGGCGACAACACGCCGGTCGGCCAAAGCGACGTGGAAGTCGACCAGGAAAAGGACCTCGCCGCCCGCGTCTTCTCCCATCCCTTCCTCAAGAGCGGCATCGAACCCCTGGAGGGCTTAGGGATCGGCGTTGCCGGCACTTGGGGCAACCCGATCAACCAGACGCTCAACAAGCTGATCAGCGTCGGCCAGCAAACCATCTTCAACTACGGCGGCAGCGGCACCAATACCTCTTCGGTCCTCGCCAACGGCAACGCCTACCGCTACTACCCTCAGGCCTACTGGTACTACGGACCGTTCGGCCTGCTGGGAGAATACCTGTGGACCAACCACGCGGTGCTGGCCACCAGCACTTCCGGCAACAAGTCCACGAGTTACGAGACCAGCATGAACAACCGAGCCTGGAACCTGGAGGCCAGCTATGTGCTCACCGGCGAGCGGGACGGCTTCTTCGGGATCAAGCCTCAAAACAACTTCGATCCGCTCGCCGGCAACTGGGGCGCCTTCGTGCTCGCCGGCCGCTGGACCGGCCTCACGCTGGACGCTCACGCTTTCGAACCGTTCAAAGGCGCGAATGGCAAAAACGCAACGCTTGCCAACCCTCTCACCTCAGTCTCCGGCGCCAACACTTTTACCGCGGCCCTCAACTGGTATCTCAACCCGTTCATGAAGGTACAGACCGACTACAGCAACACCTGGTTCACGGGCGGTGGCGGAACCAAGGACGAGAACCGGCGACAAGAACAAGCCTGGTTCACCCGCTTTCAGATCGCCTATTAGGTACTCAGTCCTCAGGGATTTTCGCAATGCCTCGTCCTTTCGAACCGCCACCCACCTGTTGGCGGTCGCGGCAGAGCGATAATGCAATCATTATATTTCACAAACGTTAACACTCTCCGGACATCGGGACGAAACTGGCTCAGTCACCGCAGAACCGGCGGGGCCCCTCAGCTCCGCGTTAAACCGGCCAGTCCAGGCGGCGTTCCGCCCTTCAGCCGGCTTCAAGCCCCGCGGCAGGACAGGACGCCCACATCAATCGACAGGCTCCGCTGCCCCGAAAGTGAGGCGTTTCGCCGTTGCGGAGCGCGTTCTCCGCATTTGACATCGTTATGTCCAGTTAGCTATAACGAAACCACGCCCTCGCATGCTGACTCGAACCCGTTCCTCCCTCGAGGATGACCCGGGCGGGGAAGAGCCTTGGCTCGGCGGACCGTTAACCTGAACAACTCCAACGGAGACGAGAGATGAAGCTTCGCGTGATCGATGCCGCCCTGATGTCCGGCGGCCTATGCATTTTCAGCGGCGCTGCGCCGGCCCTTCAGCCCAGCGACACGCCGGACATCACCCTTCGCATCGCGGGATCGACCATTCAGGACAACAACTTCAAAAAGGTGCTGGACGACCTTTGCAAATCGGGAACCCTCGACACCTACAAAGACGCCGACGCCACCGGCAAGGGCACTTACTACAAGGCATTCTTCTGTCAGATCGATTCCAGCAAAGTCCCCGGGCTCAATCTCAAGGATCCCAAGCTGCTGCTGCTAAAACGCAACCGCAGCGGCGCCATCACCGGCATCTATCCGTTACTGGAGCCCGACAAGACCATCAATTTCATGGGTATCAACAACTCGCCGGGGGGTGAAGCCCAGTGCACATCGGCCGGCTCGCAAAGCTGGACCTGCCGTACCGACCGTCCGGGAGACGTGTTCAAGGCCCTGCCCGACATGGGGGTTTCGGACATCGACCCGCAGATTTTCCGCGACATCAATTTCAACGCAAAGATCGACGACACTTCGTTCAACCAGCCCACGCCGGCAGAAGTCGCCGCGACCCTGACCGTCAAGAATGCCGGAGCGGTACTGCAAAACACCCCGGTCAGCAAGAATCTCCGTGACGCTCTGCAGGAAGCTCAGGTGGCGCAAGGCAAACTCGACCCGCAGTGCCTGACCGACGCCAGCCTGCGGGAAACGGAAAGCTGCATGCCGTCACTGAGCAAGGGCTTCCTGACCAGCCTGTTTGCAGGCCATATCGGGAAATGGAGCGACGTGAAGGTTGAATTTACCGCTTCCGGCTCATCCAGCGCGACCTCCAAGGCGCTGACGGACTTCAACAGCGGGTCCTTCAGCACGCCTTTGGTCCATATCTGCCGCCGCAACAAAGGCGCCAGCACCCAGGCGGCCATCAACGCTTATTTCCTCAACACCCCCTGCGCCGCAACCGGTTCAGTGCCGGTGGAAGTCAGCAATCCGGTCGCCGGCCCCGTGGTCGTGGCCCCCACCCAGGTCACCATGGAGGAATATTGCCTGGCGGACTTCAATGACGGCACCAACAACGGCACCTATAATCCCAATGCCGCCAAGGCCTGGGCCATCGGCATGCTGACCACCGAACGCAACGGCAATCTGGCCCTCGGCTACCGCTACATCAAGATCGACGGGGCAGCCCCGACGGTGGAGGAAGTCGCCGCGGGCCACTACCAGTATTTCTCGGAAGCGGCGTATGTCTGGCGGCGAAGCGCCCCCGCTCCCACCGGCGATACCCTGACCCTGATCCAAAAGATCGCCACAGACGCCACGACGCCGAGCATGTTCGGCCAGTTGAATACCGCCATCGCCCAACCCTGGGGCAGGGGATCGTTCATCGCCGTGGCAGCGCAAGGCTATTCGGTGACGCATCCCTTCGATCCGAACAATCCGGTCACCGCCTACACCCACGCCCCCACGGGCAGCCTGGACAACTGCACCTATCCCCAGGTTGCCGAAGGGCAGACCCCAAACCTCTGAACGGCCAATGGGCAACTCACGCGGGATAGCCATCATGACCAGATTCATCACCCTAGGCCTCTGGCTGCTTGCCTTCGGGGCCGGCCATGCCTTTGCACTCACCAGCAACGGCGGCAATGGCGCGCCTTCCTCCCTGTTCATCGCGGTGTTCGATCCGGATAGTCGCAAGTCCTATTACCGGGACCTGGGCACGACGATGGACTCATTTCTTCAACATCCGTCCGCCAGCGCCGACCTGGCATCGGATGGGAGTTTTGCTGCTTTTCTAGGCAAACCCAACCTCGTATACAACGTCGCGGCGTTCCACGCGCTCAAGCCGGACCAAAGCAACATCGCCAGTTGGGGATACCTCCTGACCTCTGCCGAGGGACGGGGAATCTTCGGCCACAGCTTGGTGGCGGTAGATGCGGTGAGACAGCGCATGCTGATTTACGCCAGCTATCTCACCGGTTCCAGCGGCGTATTCGGCGTCGGGGATGGCGGCTACTTCGACGGCGACCACTGGGGGCCGAGTCTCAATGGGGAGTTGGGCGGCAGCAGCGTCGGCCAGATCGGCCAGCCCTTGCCGTTCTATTTCGTCAGCAACTCGACGGGAGATTCGGCCGGCGGCATCGTCCGGGCGCTCGGCGCCTGGACCTTGGGTGGCGATGGCAAGCTGAACTTTTCCGCCCAGGCCAGCGCCAACCAGCCGCCGGTCGCGGATGCCGGCAGCACCCGGACAGTCGACCAGGGAACCGTAGTGACGCTGGACGGCAGCGCCAGCCATGATCCCGACAACGGCCCCGATCCCCTGTCCTACGCCTGGAGCCAGACCGCCGGGCCGTTCGCGGCCTTGAGCGGAGACACCACGGCCAAACCGAGTTTCACCGCCGCAAAGGCCGGCACCTACGGCTTCCGGCTCACCGTGGGCGATGGTGAAGCGTCGGCCACGGCTGCCGTGACCGTGGCGGTAGGCGCAGTCAATCAGCCTCCGGTTGCCCATGCGGGAGCGCCCCAAACAGCGGTCGTGGGAAACCTCGTGACTCTCGACGGGACTGCCAGTAGCGATCCCGATCAAGGTCCCTCGCCCTTGGCATACCAATGGACCCAGGTATCCGGCCCGGTCGCGGTTGCCCTGGCCGGGGATACGACGGCCAAGGCCAGCTTCACGCCATCCCAGGAAGGTATCTACGGATTCGAACTCACCGTGAGTGACGGTGCCGCCTTCTCGACCGCGGCTACCCAGGTGGAAGTCAGCGCAGCGAAGCTCATTACGCTGGCAGCCCCCAGTCAATGGAAGGTCAAGGTCAAGCAGCAGATCGGCTGGGATCCCGGCACCATCAAAGGCAGCCGCCAAGTGAAGATCCAATTCGCCAAGGACGGGGCGAATTTCAAGACGATCGGAACCGCGGCAGTCAAGAAACGGAGTTTCAACTGGAAGCCGACCCGGAAGCAGATCACCAGCCAGGGCGCTCTCCGGATATGCGTCAAACCGACCGCACAGTCGCCCCTCGTGTGCGACGTCCTATCGGTGGTGGTGGAACCCTGAGCCGACATCCCGCCGCCGTCAGGAATCCGGAGTGGGAACCTCCGTGGATTCGCCGATCGGCGGCGTCGTGGCCATGCAAGGACGAAACAGCCGCAGATAGGTATCGGCGACCTGCTGGAGCGCGCCCTGGACCTCGCGATAGCGCTCCAGCACCTCCTTGCCGAAAGGCGTCAGGTGGGCGCCTCCACCGTGCCGCCCGCCGCGGGAGGCATCCACCACCGGTTCCCGGAAGGAACGGTTCATGGTGTCGACCAGCAGCCAAGCGCGCCGGTAGCTCATGTCCATGCTGCGCCCCGCAGCCGAAATCGACCCCGTCTGTTCGATCGCCTCCAGCAACTCCGCCTTGCCGGGGCCGAAGGCGATTTCGGTACCATAAAGCAGACGCAGGGTTAGTTTGAACTTCGGCTCGGTGAAACAACGCGGCGGATGCGCTGTTTTCTTGGAGCGCCGCTTACGCGGCGCCTGCATCTCTTCAACCGGAGAATCGGTACCGGATTGCAGCCTCGGCCGGTTGGGGCCTGGCTCGGGAAATCGGGGTTTCTCGGACGGCATTCGCAACTCTTTGGGAGACGGCGGTCGAGCGACTAATCACAGAGGGCCAATCGTAACGGTTCTACAGTCTCCACGATATCACCCTGAGCCACACGGGCCTGCCGGCAAGACGCGCTACTGCTGCTTTGGCCTCTCCTTCGCGCGCCCATGCCGCAGCGCGATCTTTTCGCCATCGGTGAAAGCCTTTGCTAATTCTAGCGCGGAAAACTGTCAGGAGGATCCCCCACTGGAACGCAACCCCACTCAATCCAGGCACATCAAACTGTGCCGGATGGGTTGAAATAGAGGATAACTATTTGATCTGATTGGTGGGCGGTGCAGACACTTAACAGCTCATCTACACCAATGATTTACTTGAACTTTTACGCTCGGCGCATTCATCGAATACCATCATAAACACCATCAAACACCAGAAGCGCTCCTATCTCCCAAGTAGCGGTACAGCGTAGCCTCCCCAATCCCAACCGCCCTTGCCGTCGTCCGCTTGCTGGCCCCGGACGCCAAAAGCGCGTCGATCTTCGCGCACAGCTCCGGGGTCAGCTTGGCCGGCGCCCCGAACTTCCGACCCCGCGCCCGTGCCGCCGCCACGCCTTCGCGCCGCCGCTCGTTGATCAGCTCCCGCTCGAACTGCCCGAACGCGGCTAGCATGCTCAGCATCAGGTTCTTGAACGGGTCATCGTCGGACCCTGAAAAGGTGAGGTTCTCCTTCAGAAACCGGACCGTCACGCCCTTGCCCGTGATCTCCCGGACCAAGCCCAACAGCTCCGCCGTGTTCCGCGCCAGCCGGTCCAGTGAATGACAGACCAGCGTATCCCCGGCCCGCACGTAGGCCAGGCATTCCGCCAGCACGGGCCGGGCCGTGACCGTCTTCGCGCTCGCCTTTTCCTCAAAGACCCGATCCAGCGCCACGCCCGCCAATTGCCGGTCCGTGTTCTGTCCGACCGAACTTACCCGGATGTAACCCACGACCTGGTGTTTCATGATGACGACCTCCCAAAAATGACGAATGGAACACGATCAGAAGTCTATCATAAGTCTTAAAAGCGTTTCCATCTGTCTATCAAAAGTCGAAAAATAAACTTTTGATCGACGGTGAAATGCGGCTTCCAGGCCGGTCTATCACGTCTATCATGTGTATACAAAATGATAGACTCGGGAAAGGATCGGAGAAGGCCTCGAGAACCAGCCCACCGCCTGGTGACCGGCCAAGGCACGGCCTCCGGATCAGGAACCGGCGAGGCCTTCGGATCAGGCAAGGCCTCGAGGTTCGGCCCACCGCCGGGTGATCGGCCAAGGCGAGGCCTCGAGGACCGGCAAGGCCTCGAGGTTCGGCAAGGCCTCGAGAACCAGCCCACCGCCGGGTGATCGGCCAAGGCGAGGCCTCGAGAACCAGCCCACCGCCGGGTGATCGGCCAAGGCTGGAGGTCCAGCCCAGCGCCGGCCCGCATCACGTCACGGCCACCGCCGGATGATTGGAAGGTTTGAGGTGTGGCGCCTTATCGGTAAAATGAAATCACGCCACTCGCAGGGCGGGTACTGCGAGGAAGGCCTGGATGTCGGCGAAGGACTTCGGCGAGAGTACGCCACTCGCGGGGCGAGTACTGCGAGGAGGTAGGAGGATTCATACTTGTCCATCCATACCATACTTGTCCATCCATTTTGATGGACAAGTATGGAGTTCTTGGCCAACTATGGGGCTACGGAAGACCCCAAAAGGAGGTGGAGTCCTTTCCGAAGCCGACCCGGCGGGGCGTGATCCCTAGCCGATTTTGTGCCCGTCGCACTGTCCGCCAGGCCATTCCAGCTTCCAGCGCCTGCCGCTGAACTTCCGTGGCCGAAACAGGCCCCGCCGCCAACAACTCCTGAAGAAACGCGCAGGCTTCGTCCAAGGCCGACATGGCTTCCGGATCACACGAAGCCTCCGCCCGCGCCAGCAGCGCCCTTGCCGAACCGGCTACCGCCGTGCCCCAGTCGACTCGGGTCGCCGTCACGCCTGGGTGATCGGCCAGCGCATCGAGGACCAGCTCGTAGATAAAGCCGCCCTCGTCCGGCCCAAGGTTCGACTTCACCCGCGCCAGGCAGCGGCCGCCGCCGTCCTCCTCCGAGCGCTTGAAGGCCGCGAACACGATCCGGGCCAGCGCCCCGAACGCCAGCGAGCCGGTCACCCGCTCCAGCGGATCACGGCCCGCCGAGCCCTTGGAGAAGTGCGAGATGCCCAGCAAGGCGCAATCCAGCCGCTCGGCCAGCGTCACCAGCGGGGCCAGCCCGCGCCGCACCTCGGCGTTTTTGTGGCTGTCCGCCGCCACCGCCGACACGATGGGGTCGACCAGCAGCAACCGCACCTCGCCAACCTCCCGCGCCGCACGCAGCAGGGCGGGCATGTCGCGGGAGGGATCGAACGGACGCCGCCCGTCTTCGGCCTGCACGTCGGTGATGAAGAAGCAGCGTTTCGGATCCGCCCCGCAGGATAGAAGGCGCGGCATCAGGGTATCCCTCACGTCGTCCTCGCCGGACCAGATCAGCACGTTGCCCGGCGCCGCCGGCGTGCCGTCCGGCCAGCGTCCGCCCGCCGTCAGCGTCGCCGCCAGGGAAAGCGCCAGACTGGTCTTGCCCGTGCCGGGCTGCCCGGCGATGACGTGCAGCTTGCCTTTCGCCAGCCAGCCCGGCCACAGCCAGCGGACCGGCTCAGGCTGCACGCTGGCGCCCTGCAACAGGTTCACCCCCAGCGTCACCCGGCCACACTGCGCCACCGAAGAAGCCGAAGGCCTCGGCGGCACGGGTGAAGCCGAAGCCGCCACCGGCGAAGCCGAAGGCCTCGGCGCCTCCCGCGCCCGCGCCGCCATCTCGGCCACCCGCAGCGCGAGGTTTCCCACCGCCACCGGCCTATCGTTGCGCCGGGTCATGCGCCGTCTCCTCGGTCTGGGTGCGTAGCATGTGCATGGCCATGTCCAGCACCTCGGCTACTTCCATCACCGATTGCTCCAGCCCCCAGCAGAATGCCTCGTATTCATCATCGGTAAGACCGGGGTCTTCGCTCCGGTTCATGCGGAGCAGCACCAGACCCGCCGCCACCGATCGGGCCGCCATGCCTGCCGTTTGCAGCGCCCCGTTCATCCGCTCAACCGCGTTCGCGTCTCTCATAACCCACCTCCCGCCAGCCACCCGGCCAGCATGTCTGCAAGGGAAAAAATCACGTCGGCCATGCCCAGCGCCGCCAGCGTTGTTTTGATTTGCTCAATCATGGCTGGGCTCCTCCTGGCGCAATGGCGCCTCCATCTCGAAGTCAAGCGCCGCCTTGACGGCCCGGCCCAGCAGATAGGCATAGTCCGCGCCTTCCAGCCCCTCGCCGTGCGTGCTGGACAGCGCCTCGACCAGCCACGCCGCCAGCGCACTGGCGTTCGCTAGGGTGTCATGCGGGTAAGAGCCGATGATGGGGTTGAGCTGTTTCGCCAGATGGCGCGGTATCAGCGGCAGGCCGGACACGGGGTGGTAACCGCAGCCGAGCAGTGATGGGTGTGTTTTATGCGTCATGGCCGCCCTCCTGTCCGGTGAGCGTGGCCGAACCTTCCGCCGCGTGCGCCTCGATCCAGGCTTGCCGGGCCGGGTTCTTGGCCATAACCATCGCCCGGCTGGCGGCCCGGATGCAGCGGGCGACTTCCCGCAACGCCTTGGCCTTGGGGAACTGGTTTACCCAGTCATCGCAAATCAGCGCGAGGTGTTCCAGCTCGTCGGCCAGCCGGCATACATCGCCGTCGAGACGATGCGCATCGGACAGGGAAATAATGATCGGGCGTGGTGCGCCCGTGGTAAGGGGTGTCATGGTGTTGGCTCCGTAGTTGACATTGGGAACCGTCACCAGCAGTTTCGACGCTGCAAGGGTGACGGACGATGCGGGAGTCGAAAACCGGCCTACGGGAAACCGGCCACGGACGGACCGTGCCCCGCACCGCCCGCCGTAGAGTATCGACGGACACAAAAAAGCGCCGTCGACTGGCGCATGGTGCGCCCGTAGTACACCGGGTTTCGACGCCCGGCCCCGGAAGCGTCCGGGGACGTTTGAAAGTGTAGCACAACCCGGCGGAGAATGGTTACAATAAGGTCACGCCACTCGCGGGGCGAGTACTGCGAGACACATCGTTGTATCTCCTGGTTGGGACATCCGCAAGTCGAACAACCGCCACTCGCGGGGCACGTACTGCGAGCACCTGGGCAGGACGCCGGCTGCATGCCGGCGCCCGCCATCTCCAGACGCCACTCGCGGGGCGAGTACTGCGAGACACATCGTTGTATCTCCTGGTTGGGACATCCGCAAGTCGAACAACCGCCACTCGCGGGGCACGTACTGCGAGCACCTGGGCAGGACGCCGGCTGCATGCCGGCGCCCGCCATCTCCAGACGCCACTCGCGGGGCGAGTACCGCGAGATCACCTCATCCCGCTGGCCAGCCCCGAACCCAGGCTACCGCCCAAGGCCGCGCCCGTCAGAGCGAAGCCAGCCCCTCCGGTCATGAGCCCCAGCGCCGCGCCGCCCACCATGCCGGCCATCTTGCCGATGCCCTTGGCGTTGTCCGCCTCCATCTCGCTCGCCAGCGATGCCCGGTTTCTCTCCCAATCGCTGGACTTCCTGGAAAGGTTGGAGAACGTATCCACCGCCGATCCCAGCCGCTGCCGCCCGGCGCCTATGGCCGCGTTCATCAGCCCGAGACGCGCATCCAGATTGCCCATGCGCCCCTGCATCGATCCCTGCGCCCGCGCCTGCGCGTTGGCCTGGTCCAACTGCGTCTCGGTGGCCAGGAACCGCCCGCTGCCCGGCGCCGCACCGCTGGCCATCGTCTGGTACATCGCCTGCTGCCGCAGCGGGTCCCACTGCTGCAAGGCCGAACTCAGCCCCAGGCCGCCCGCCGCATCGTAGGCCAGAGGCGTGTTCATCGCCTTCATGTTGCGGACCGCGAACTTCTCCACCGGCGCCGTCAGCGCGTTCGACGACTGGAGCACATTCTGCAGCACGTTCGCGTACTCCAGCTCCTGCGCCGTAATCTGAGGGGTCAAAGCCCCGCCACCACCGCCCATCTCTTTGTCTCCATCATGGTTTGTTAGATCAATCAGTTATATGAGTGCCCGTTACGGCCCTTGCCAAGCATATCAACCCCGAAGGCGTCCACCCCGTCCGCTTCGCAGCGTGGCGGATGTCCCTTTCGTTGCAGGCCGCCAACAGCCACGCCGCTTCCCGCCGCGCCGCCTGGGCCGCCTGGTCGAGTTGCTTTGAGTGTTTGAGCAGCCGGATAGCTTCAAGAAGCTCTGTCTTCATGCACGCCTCGCCGCAGGGAATCCCTGCCCGACGGATCGGGCAGGGTGTGTAGGTAGAATCAAGCCGCCCGGACAGGACGCCCGTACATCGTTGTTTCGCGCTGGCTCAGGATATGCGCCGGCGCCAGGTTACGACGGGCTTTGAGGTCCGCCGCTCGATCCTCGTACCTCGCTCGAAACAGCTCCGTGCGGGCGGCCCACTTTTCATGCTCCACCAGAACGCGCCCAATGAACTCCGGTCCCCAATCTTCGATAAAGCGAATTTCCGAGCTCAGGGCCTCGATTTCCGCTTTCATCGCCTCGTCGCCGCTCTCGATGTATTTGAAAAGCAGCTCACCCCGCCGCCGCCGGGCCACCGCCAGCCGATGCTGTATGCCGTCGGATGTGTGAAGGCAAGGGCTCAGAGCCGCCGACCACTGCCGGACCCGCTCGCCCCGCTCCGCCAGCTCGGCGGTCGCCTGGTCGATCCGCTCTTGCAGGTCGGCCAGGTCGGCCTCGATCAGCGCTTCGTTGTAAACAATTGAATCATCAGACATTTTTTCACCTTATGGTTACCGGAGCGGGAACACCACCCCGTCAAAACTAGGATTTGTGATGTTATAACATCACGGCTTTTTATTACCATCCGTTATATGAGGTTCCCTCCTCCAGCTCCTTGATTCGGGCTTCGAGTTGGCCGTTTTTCTGAAGCAGTTCGAGGATTTGTTGCTCCTTGGCCTCGATATGTTTGACCAAGACCCACACCGGCAGGGTGTGCATCCACTTGTGGTGCTTGGCACCGCCTATTCTTTGCTCTGCGTCGTTCATTTTTTCGCCCTCTCGCGATCATGGCGCCTCCCGGCGCGATTGCCCGGCCTATTGGCCGGACGCCTTGGACCGGCGACCGCCGGCCCGAATTTTGGCAGTTACGGCAGTTAGGGGGCTGTTTTATCCCTAGAGGGTAAAAATGGAACAACCTAAAGTTGTGCCATTTTTCCGCACTGGGGATATTTATAGGCTTTAACTGTCGTAACTGCCAAAAGTTTTGACACGATACTAAATTTTGATTACCCGCCATCGAGCCCTGGTGCCTGAGGCGCCGTCCGAGTCCAACCGCAGACCACCAACCACCCGGCCTCGATACCTCCGGAGCCAGTGCCCCAGCCGCCGCGAATCAATCTGGCGCGGGTCGCGGCGATTGGCCGCGATGGCCAACAGCACATCGCGAAGCTCATCGTTCTGGCTCAGCCCCGCACTCTCGATCACATCGCGTACCTGCACCGCCTCGCCCCGCCATCGAGCAAACCAGAGCGGCAACACATCCGCCAGCTCGCCCCTCACTGGATCGAGTTCCTCGATACGGGCCCGCGATTCGCACGGGTCAGCCGCACCGGCCCAAATCAAGGCGTTTCGGATTGTTTCGCTCCAAGTATCAAAAGAGCCGAAGGGCGCCGTGCCCACATCAGGCCGCCCCGCTGCCTGGTAGTTGCCAACGATCGTCAAAGCCGCCTCTACCAACGCCTTGCGCCGCTCCAAAATGTAATCTCCAATGTTTCGGGCAAAAACCCGCTGGTCAGGCCTTTCACAGCCGGCGTCAAGGCGGCACACCAAGGCCCTGCGCGACAGATCGCCGACCAGGCACAGGTTGTTGCCGGTGGCCGCCACGAAGACGCTGGTGCTCACCGATGGGGCGCGGGATACGCCCAAAATGCGTAGACGTATGGAAGCCGCCGTCAATATTTGGCAGAGCAAATCCGATTGAAGTGGCCGCGAGAGGTTGTCCAGGTTTAATGCTCCAACACCAGAAAGCAGAAGCGCCCCCAAACGCTTTTCACACTCCTCCTCGTTTGCCCCGGCCAACGTTATCGCCGGAACCGGCTGGCCAAGGGCAACAAGGCCGAATACGTCGACCAAAGTTGTTTTTCCAGTGCCGGGCGTTGATGCGTCCACGCCAATCATGGGTGCCGACGGCAGCAAGGGCCGCATAACCGCAGTCAAAATCCCCGCCAGCGCCACCGCCCGGTCAACCTCGCCGACGAACGGAAATTCGCTCAGCATTTCCTCCAGCAGCTCGCGGGCCTTAAGCGCCGCAAACAGCCCGCCCGCCCGATCAGGCTTGATCTCGCCAAGGTCCCAGCTCAGATATAAGCCGGTCTGGAGGTCATAGCCGGGCTCACAGACGATCGATCCGTCCGGCCTCAACAGCGGGCAGCTTGCCACGCCGCGAAGCGGACGCAGCCGCCGCAGGCCGTTCGCCTCGATAAATGTTCTGGCCACCTGGATCGGGCAGTCCGTGCGTTTCCAGCCGCCGATGCGGGCGTCATACTTCACAAAAACGGCGTCCCTAGTTGCCACCAACCGCAGCAACTCCGGGCTCACGGCCTCAATCACAAGGCTGCCTTCCGGCAGGTGGGCGCCGCCCTGCAATTGCCTGAGCTTTTCGGTGCGAAACGTATGCACGACGCCCCCGCCCCGCTCAAATATTTCGGCACCCGAACGCAGCAGCGCCTCGTTCATCTCATTTATGATTTCCGGCAACCGATGCGCCACCAGAGCTATTGAGCCCGCAGGCGCATCCTGCATACCCGGCTCATCCTCGCCCAGCTCGTCCCCCGGCGCCCCAGGCCCGGCCCCGCCTCCCTGCGCCACCGCCACCGGCACCGCCGCCGCGATGCACTCCGCCACCGCCGCCGGCCCGCGAACGACAGCCAAGTCATTGAAATCCTTGTGGTTTTGCTCTCTATCCGCGCCGAAATGCGGCACCGCCAGCCGCCCGCCGACCGCCCTCGCAGCCTCGACCGAGTGCGGATCAGGCTCGCCTGTAACCTTTACCAAATCGGCCAGCACCACCAGGTGCGCCGCCGGGTACTTGGCCCGCAGCGCCGTAGCCACGGGTTTTAGGTTGCCGCCCGCCAGCGACGCCACGCCCAAGGCCCCAGCCGCCGCCGAGGCAGAAAGCATCGTCGCCACGCCTTCGCCAACCAGCAGGGTTAGGCCCTCGCCGTCACCGTCAGGCAGTCTTGCTGTGGCCCAGAACCCGCCGGATTTGCTGCCCCTCCCGGCCAAAGCCGCCTTGCGCCCCGGCTGGTCGATCAACTCCAAGGTCACCAGCTCGCCGCCGGTCCGGCGGACAGGCACCACCAACAGCCGCCCGGCCAACGCCTCGCCGCCCGCCTTGGGCACGTAACCGATAATCTTCGCCGCCTCGCCAGCCTCGATCTCACGTAACGTCGCAACCGGCGCCACCTGTTTTTTTATCAGATAGGGGTGATCGGCCCGAGCCGCGCCCGCTGCCTTGAGCACCGCCGCCGCCTTCCTGGCCGTCTCCGCCCGCTCGTGCTCAATTTCGGCAGCCTCCGCCGCTGCCCGCTCCTTGGCCCGCCTCCGCCACGCGGCCAGCTCCTCCGGAGAAGGCTTCTGGTATCCTCCCTCGTCCCGCCAGCCGTTGGCCTTAGCTTGATGAAACAGGCTACCGAGTGTCACCCCTCCGGCGGACCGGATGCTTTTCCATACCTCAGCCGCCGCCTTGGCGTTATAGTTGTCAGCCCTTCGGCTCCACTCATCCCATATTTCAAACCCCGCATCGCCAAGGCCGGCCTTAACCGCCATGCCCGCTCTTACCCAGCTTTCACGGTCGGCGGCATCAATAAACGCCAACGCCGACCTAATCCTTTCAATGTCGGCGGCCTCGCTCATGCCGGCGCCCGACGGTCAGCCACGATTTTTTTTACCAGCGCCTTGATTTCTGGCGCCGTTGCGCCTGCCTCACGGGCCTCGTCGACTCTATCGAGTTCGGCAAGCACCCAACAGCTTGTTTTCGCTGCAAGTTTTATCGGCGGAGGAAGCAAACCAATTTGGCACCACCGCCAAACTGTTGCCTGCGAGACTCCGTACCTTGCCCTCAGGCCGGGAAGCCGAAGATAACGAGGAATCACCCCAAAATGCGTCTCTGAAGTGGGGCGCGGAAAGGTTTGAAAATACATGCCTGGTCTCCTTGAAAGATGACGGAGACCAGATTAAATGTATGATTTACAAGATGATTGTTAAGTGTGCTTAATTCCCTTAAATGTGCTTAACTCCCTTAACATACCTACCCCACCTCCTCTTAAAACCATCCTTCCTCAACTCCTTCTCTCCCTTCATTACCACCGCCCGGCCACCTTCTTTCACCTCAATCCCCAGCCCCTTCGGAGGATCACGCACCAGCCGTACCCATGCCTCAACCCAGTCCACCGCCTGCCCGCGCTCAAGATGAACCGCCCAGGCCAGCCTTTTCAACACCTCCACCCAACCATCCCTCTGCCTCTTTACCACAAACCAAGGCGCATTCCCTTCCTCAATCACCTCTACCGCCAACGCATCCTCATCCGCGCCCAGGGCTTCCCCCGCGCCTTCACCATCACCAAGCCCATGCCGCGCCTCCACCTCCCAAACCTGGTCGGCAAAAAAAAGCGCGGTCTCCCTCACCGCGCCGCCGACTCCCCAGCTCACCGCCGCCGCGTTCGGATAGATCACCTCCAACACCCCCTCGTCACACCTCGCCTGAATAAAATCCTGCACGTCCTCGCCCAGCGCCTTCCCCCATCGCCGGATCAGATCCCCCCCGGCCACAAACCGGCAACCCGGCTCAAAGGCCTCGATGTCCTCCTCCCTAAACCACACATAATGCAAATCCCCCAGGTAATCCGCCCCAGGGTCGTCGACGGCCAAAGGAAAATAAAAACGTGGCGGATCATCCAGCACGTCGGCCCGCACAAAAGCCGCCAAGCCGCCCAGCTCCGGCCCCAAAAAAACCCAGCCCGCCAGCTCCCGCGCCGTCGCGTCCAGCCGCGCCCGCAGCCGCCGGACAGCCAATAAATAAGGAATGTAGACTGATGACACGATCGAGCCTCCCGACAGACTCAGCCCCCCAAGGATAGGACCGCGCCAAAGGGGTGAAGGGCCTCCCTCTTATCGCCTGGCCGGGCTAGGCGCGGTTGCGTAAAGTGTATCAAACCCCAGGGCGCTTCAATGATAAACTGCCCGCCGGAGGTCCTCCCGTGGCTACCATCACATTCGACACGCTCAAGTTTTCCAAGCGGCTGAAGGAAGCCGGCATCCTGCCCGCCCAGGCGGAAGCCGAAGCGGAAGCCCTGGCCGAAGTCCTGGAAGTGAATATGAGGGAACTGGTGACGAAGGACGATCTTCGCCACGAGCTGGAGCTGTTGCGCCGCGACATCGACGCCCGGTTCATCCAGCTCGAACAGCGTCTTGTCATCAAGCTCGGCGCCCTCATGGCCGTCGCCGTGGGCGCCGTCGCCGCCCTGGTGAAGCTGCTATGACCGCTCAGCGGTTCGACTGCGCTCAGCGTCCGCCCGCCTTCCGTCCGATCGGCACCACCCCGGCCCCGGTACGAAGGCCCTCCAGATAGCCCGCCCAAGTCTCCATCATCCCCCGCCGCTCCTCGATGAACGTCGTCCGGTTGTATGCCCGGCCCAGCGGATCACGCACCACGTGCCCCAACTGCTGCTCCACGATGTCCACCCGAAAGCCCAGCTTCTCCACCAGCAGCGTCCTCGCCGTCGCCCGCCAGCCGTGGCCCACCAGCACGCTCTTGTCGATCCCCAGCGCCCGGTACGCCCCGAGCACCGCCCCTTCCGACATCGGACGCAAGCCCGTAGGCGACCGCGCCGAAGGCATCACGAACACCCCGCGCCCCGTCAACGGCCACAGCTCCTCGATGATCTCCACCGCCGCCCGCGCCAGCGGCACGATGTGCGGCGTTTGAGTCTTGCTCAGCGTAAACCGCCACTCCCGCGCCTCCATGTCCAGATCATCCCAACGCATCGTCCGCAGCTCCCCAGGCCGCACAAACAGCAACGGCCCCAGCCGCAAGGCCGCCCGCACCTCCGCCGTGCCCGTGTACCCGTGCAGCACCCGCAGCACCCGCCCAATCTCCACCGGGTCCAGCAACGCCGGGTAATGCACCGTCCGCACCGGCGCCAGCGCCCCGCGAAGCGCTTGCGTCGGATCCGAATCAAGCCGGCCACTGGCCACCGCGTACCGCAGCACCTGGCCGATGATCCCCCGAATGCGATGGGCGCTCTCCACCTTCCCCGCGTCCTCCAGCCGCCGCAGCGCCGCCAGAATCACCGGCGCCGACACCGCCGCCACCGGCTTGGCGCCCAGGTGCGGAAAGATGTGATTCTCCAGCCGCTCCAACACCCGCTTGGCATGACTCGCCGCCCAGCCCGGCGAGAATCGCCCATGCCACTCGCGGGCAATCGCCTCGAAGGTCTCCCGCTCCGCCAGCCGCGTCGCCTTCCGCTCCTCCCCAGGGTCAACCCCGTGCGCCAGCAAGCGCCGGGCATCCTCCCGCCGCGCCCTGGCATCGGCCAACCCCACCTCCGGATACGCCCCGAAGCAAAGCGTCCGCTGCTTCCCCCCGAACCGGTAATTCATCCGCCAAAGCTTCCCGCCCTGCGGCGTCACCAGCAGATACAAGCCCCGCTCATCGCTCAGCTTGTACGGCTTCTCTCCCGGCTTGGCCCTGCGTACCTCGATGTCTTTCAGCATTCACCCACCTCACACCGTGCGTGATGGTATCCGGCCCGCCAAACCTCCGGATACCATCAAACCTACCATCAAAAATGATGGTATCAGATGCTATTCCGCGATATGACGCGAGACAACAAAAAACCCGCAAAGCCTTGCAGCATGCGGGTTTCGAGAGTTTTTGAGATTCGGTGAAATTTTGAACTGGTGGGCGGTGCAGGGATTGAACCTGCGACCCCTTCCGTGTGAAGGAAGTGCTCTCCCGCTGAGCTAACCGCCCGAATCTGATGAGTCGCGCACGATGTCCTACGACTTTAAAGAGGGGGTGGTGGCTGTATTGGATTAGAATCAACAGGCGCTGCATTCCCGGTGCCGACCACGAGAAAATCTTACCTTGAAATCAAAACCTTGTAAACGCTCACATCGTCAAATGAATTCCCGTAACGTCTTGATTCGACGTGGCCTTGGGCTCTGATCGGCTATGAATCGGCTACACGGCCTCGCCGGTCTGAGCGACTTCGTTGCGATCCGGCCCTTCACCAAACGCTCTTACAGCCAAAATTCGGCCCTGGCGTTCTCTTGGGTAGAATGCTGAACCCAGACCAAAAGCTCCAAAGCGGCCGCCTTCTAAGCCATATCATGTCATCCAATTGTCATGTAAACGTGGGATCATTTTCATGATCCCATGGCTCGGCGTCGTAGTCCTCGGTCTGCATGGAGCGACGCAAAGTATCCGCCGATCGGAAGGTACTCCGCGACATTCATAAGTTGGACCGGTGACACGAAACTCCACCGCCATCCCCTCATGTCATCCGTCATTACCCTGCCAGCAGACACCAACCCCGCCAGACTCCAGCGTGATCGCCAAGAGTCGGTGTCTCCTGCGACCTCGAAAGCTACGCGCAACCCGAAAGCCACGGCAAGATACCTACTTTTGAAACGGGCGTCCGTCCGTCCTACCCCCGCCCTTTACTTTAAGGATCTTACCGCCATCGCTGGTGATTCGGTCATTGCAAATCCGCGCATCGCCTGCCGCCGCGTCAATGTCCACTATGGCGCAAAACACGCCATTCGGAATCTCACCTTGGACATCGGCCGGCATGAGGTCTTGGCGCTGATAGGTCCCTCGGGGTGCGGCAAGACCACATTCCTGCGCTGCTTGAACCGGATGAACGACACCATCGACGGTTGCCGGGTGACAGGCGAAATCCATATCGACGGCCGGAACATTTGTCACGATGGGATCGACGTCGTGCCGTTGCGCGCGCTGGTTGGGATGGTATTTCAAAAACCGAACCCCTTCCCCAAGAGCATCTACGACAACGTCGCGTTCGGGCCTCGGCTCCACGGTTTGGCTAGCACTCCGGCGGAATTGGACCAGATCGTCGAATCATCCTTGCGAAGTGCCGGTTTATGGGATGAAGTCAAGGACGGACTGGGTCAAATGGGAACCAGCCTTTCCGGCGGCCAGCAACAACGCCTGTGCATCGCGCGGGCAATCTCGGTGAATCCCGAAGTCATTCTGATGGATGAGCCCTGCTCAGCCTTGGACCCGATCGCAACCGCCGTCATCGAACAACTCATCGACGAACTGCGGCAGCGATATACCATCGTCATCGTGACCCATTCGCTATCCCAGGCAGCCAGAGTGTCGCAGCGGGTGGCGTATTTCCATCTCGGCTGCCTCATCGAAGTGGGCTCTACGGACGTCATATTCCAGAATCCGCGCCATAAACTGACAGAGGACTACATCACCGGGCGTTTCGGTTGACCGGAAACCTTCTCACCCGAATACGGCGAGGCGACTTTAGGGGGCTTATCAGCCCGAGCGCGCCAAGAGCGGCTGATCGACCTATTTGACGGCTCCTCCGCCGGAGCCGCGACTTTGCGAAAGGCCTCCATTCCGGTTACCGGAAGCTTTCCCGAATCGATCAAACCCGGCTGAGCAAGTACGGACGCCTGATCCGAGGAGATACGCTCGACGGCATGAAACCGCGGAGGCATTAAAAAACCCGCCGAATGGGTCATTTCGGCGGGTTTCTGTACACTGCATGGACCGTAGGGAACGGCCCGAAATTTTACAAACTGTAGTACATGTCGAACTCGACCGGGTGGGTGCTCATGCGCAGACGAGTCACTTCCTGGCCCTTGAGTTCGAGGTAAGCATCGATCATATCGTCGGTGAAGACACCGCCGCGGGTCAGGAACTCACGATCGCTGTCCAACGCTTCCAGCGCTTGGTCGAAGGAGTAGCAGACCTGCGGAATTGCCTTTTCTTCTTCCGGCGGCAGATCGTACAGGTCCTTGTCCATGGCATCGCCCGGGTGGATCTTGTTCTGGATGCCGTCCAGACCCGCCATCAGCATCGCTGCAAAGGCGAGGTAGGGGTTCGCGGTGGAATCCGGGAATCGCACCTCGATGCGGCGGGCCTTCGGGTTCATCACATAGGGAATACGGATGGAAGCCGAACGGTTGCGCGCGGAGTAGGCCAGCATGACCGGCGCTTCGAAGCCGGGCACCAGACGCTTATAGCTGTTGGTCGAGGCATTACAGAAGGCATTCAGCGCCTTGGCATGCTTGATGATGCCGCCGATGTAATACAGCGCGGTTTCCGACAGGCCGCCGTAGAGGTCGCCGCTGAACAGGTTCTTTCCGTCCTTCGCCAGCGACTGGTGCACGTGCATGCCGTTGCCGTTGTCGCCGACCAGCGGCTTCGGCATGAAGGTCGCGGTCTTGCCGTAGGCATGCGCCACGTTCTGCACCACGTACTTGAGCAGCAGGACTTCGTCGGCCTTCTTCACCAGGGTGTTGAACTTGACGCCGATTTCACACTGGCCAGCGGTCGCTACTTCATGGTGGTGGACTTCCACGCCCATGCCCATGTCTTCCAGGGTGTTGCACATGGCCGAGCGCAGATCCTGGAACGAATCGACCGGCGGCACCGGGAAGTAGCCGCCCTTGGTGCCGGGACGATGGCCGATGTTGCCGTCTTCATAGACCTTCTCGGAATTCCAGCCGGCCTCTTCCGAATCGACCTTGTAGAATGCGCCGGACATGTTGGCGCCCCAACGGATGTCATCGAAAATGAAGAATTCGTTTTCCGGTCCGAAGTATGCCGTATCGGCGATACCGGTGGCTTTCATGTAGGTCTCGGCGCGCTTGGCGATGGAACGCGGATCGCGCTCGTAACCTTGCATGGTGGCGGGCTCGACGATATCGCAGCGGACGATAAGCGTCGGATCGTCGAAGAACGGGTCCATCACGGCGGTGGACGCGTCCAGCATCAGGATCATGTCGGACTCGTTGATGCCTTTCCATCCGGCGATCGAGGAACCGTCGAACATCTTGCCTTCCTCGAAGGTGGCCTCGTCGATCGTCGAAGCGGGGACGGTCACGTGCTGTTCCTTGCCGCGGGTGTCGGCGAAACGCAGGTCCACGTAGCGGACTTCCTTCTCCTTGATGATCTGCAATACGTCTTTCGGTGTCATAGTAAGGTCGTCTCCTCCAGCTAGGATTGGGTAACTCATAAGTTACACAAGAATTGTACCAAGGGTACCGGGCAAATATCTTTTTGATTTTACGCCCGAGTCAAGCGCCATACGAAACGATCGGTGCGCCATGATAGTGCCTTCAGCACCTCCATGGCGCATCACGATCCCGAAAATCCCCGAATACCCGCAATTCCCCACGCGCCGGCCGATCTGGCCCGGACGAGATGTTCCGCCGCCAACCCGCCCAAAGCGTATACCGGAAGGTTGACGGCCTGAAGGCATTCGGAGAAACGCTCCCAGCCCAGCGGCGCCGATGCCGGGTGGGACCGGGTCGGCAACACGGGACCGAAGACGGCGAAATCCAATCGCAGCGACTCCGCCTTTTCCAGCTCGCCCGCGTCGTGGCACGAAGCGGCGACCCAGAATTTGTTGTCCAGCGGCCTTGAACTCAGGCTATTCAAGCGGGCGCTGGTGAGGTGGACACCAGCGGCCCCGAGCTCGACCGCCAGCTCCGGCTCGGCGTTCAATATCAATCGAACGTTACTGCCGGCACAGCAATCTATGCATTCCTGCGCGAAACTCCGGTAGACCGCCCGCTCAAGTGTCTTGGCCCGGAGCTGGATCAGCGAGAAGCCCCCGGCCACCAGCCGTCGAAAATGACGACGCATGGCCGAAAGGTCGCCGGCGACATCGTCCACGATAGGATAATGGAACGGAAGCCGGGCGGCCGCGACGATGAAACGGTTCGCCGCCGGAAATCGAAAATCGACCAGGTCGTCTGCGCCGACCCAGCGGATGGGCTGGCCGAGACAACCGCGGGCCTCGCCGGAAAATTTCCGAACCCGAAAGATCTCCAGGATGACCCGCTGCCTGGGATATGCGTGGCGCACGACCAGCATGGGCTCGGCACCATCCACGGCGATACCTATCTCTTCCATCAGCTCGCGGCGCAGAGCGTCGAACGGCGTTTCACCGGGTTCGATCTTGCCGCCGGGAAATTCCCACAAGCCGCCCTGGTCCGCCTCCGCCGACCGCTGGGCGATCAGGATGCGCCCTGCGGCATCTTCGATGACACCGGCGGCAACCCGGATTTCCTTCTTCGGGACGGCGCTCAAGGGGCGCTCAGGTCCGGTATTCGGCGTTGATGCGGACGTAATCGTAGGAAAGGTCGCAGGTCAACACCCGGGCCGTGGCCCTACCCCGCCCGAGGACCACGCGTATGGTGATTTCCGGCCGCTGCATCGCCCGGGCCCCGCGCGCCTCGGTATAGCCATGGTCCCGTTCGCCGCCCGCAACGATTTGGACCTCGTTCAGCCATAGGGCAACTCGGGAGATATCCAGGCCGACGCAGCCGGAACGTCCGACCGCCGCGAGAATGCGGCCCCAGTTGGGATCGCTGGCGAAACACGCGGTCTTGACCAACGGCGAATGCGCGATGGTTTTCCCGACCTGTCTGGCTTCGTCCTCCGAAGCCGCCTCCTCGACCACGATGCGGATGAATTTGGTGGCGCCTTCGCCATCGCGAATGATCTCTTCGGCCAGCTCTTCGAGCACGGCGTCGACGGCGGCCTGGAAAGCCTTGGCGTGAGAACTGCCGGGCTCGATCCGCGGCGCTTGCGAGCGCTGGCTCGCCATCAGGACACAGGCGTCGTTGGTCGAGGTATCGCCATCGACGGTGATGCAATTGAAGGAGCGGTCGGCGGCACGCTGCAGGACGCTCTGCAGCAACTCGGCTTCGATACGGGCGTCGGTGGCGACGAAGGCCAACAGGGTCGCCATGTTAGGATGGATCATGCCGGCGCCCTTGGCGATACCGGAAACGACGACCGGATGCCCCTCGATCTCGATGGTGCGAGTTGCTGTTTTCGGTCGAGTGTCGGTGGTCATGATGGCCCGGGCGGCGGCCTCCCAGCCGTCTTCCGACAGGCTTTCGAACGCCTTGGGCAAAGCTGCCCGGATCTTTTCGAGTGGAAGATATTCGCCGATCACGCCGGTGGAAAACGGCAGCACCTGCTCGGCCCGGCCGCTGGTCAGCGCAGCGACCGCCTCGCAGCTCGAACGGGCGTCCGCCAAGCCGCGCACGCCGGTTCCGGCATTGGCGTTGCCGGAATTGACCAGCAACCAGCGCGGCCCCCGCGGTAAATGTTCGCGGGAGACGATGACGGGTGCGGCGCAGAAGGCGTTCTGCGTGAACACGGCCGCGCAGCTCGAACCTTCCGCCATCTCGATGAGGAGCACATCGTCGCGGCCGGCGTGCTTGATCGCCGCCGCCGCCGTGCCGAGGCGGATGCCAGGGACCGGCCTTATGCGGGCGTTCGCCACCGTTTTCATCTCAAGCGAGCCGGCCGTGGCATTGCTTGTATTTCTTGCCGGAGCCGCAGGGGCAAGGATCGTTGCGGCCGACTTTATCGCCGGGACGCACGAACGGCCGCGGACCTTCCGGTCTCGCATAATCCTGCGGCTCTTCCGGTCCGGCTGGCGACTCGTCGATGGTCAGAGCGCTGACCTCGGCATGCTGAAACTGCATTTCCTGGGGCTGGCGACTCTGCTCCTCCATCTCCTGTACTTCTTCCTCCGAATGGACCTGAACGCGGGAGACGATGCCGACGACCTCCTGCTTGATATTCTCCAGCATGCCGGTGAACATCTCGAAAGCTTCCCGCTTGTACTCCTGCTTGGGATCCTTCTGGGCATAGCCGCGCAGATGGATGCCCATGCGCAGATGATCCATGGAAGCCAGATGCTCCTTCCATGCGTTGTCGAGTACCTGCAGCATCACCGATTTTTCGAAATGCCGCATGACCTGCGGTCCGATCGCCTCGACCTTGGCAGCGTAGGCGCTGTCGGCTTCCTGGATGATGCGCTCCAGCAGCGACTCCTCATGGAGATCCGGCTCATCGTCCAGCCATTGCCGGATCGGCAAGCTCAAGCCGAGCTCGCGCTCGATCACCTCCTCCAAACCCCGGACGTCCCACTGCTCCTCCAGAGTATGAGGCGGGATGTGTTCACCGAAGATGCGGCCGAGCACATCGTGACGGATGTCCTCGATGGTCTTCGAGATATCGTCCGCCCGCATCAGCTCGGTGCGCATGTGGTAAATCACCTTGCGCTGGTCGTTGGCGACGTTGTCGTATTCCAGCAATTGCTTGCGGATATCGAAGTTGCGCGCTTCCACCTTGCGCTGGGCGTTCTCGATGGCGCGGGTCACCCAGGGATGCTCGATGGCCTCTCCTTCCTTCATGCCGAGGCGCTGCATCAGTACCGCGACCCGGTCGGAAGCGAAGATGCGCATCAAGGGATCTTCCAACGACAGATAGAAACGGGTGGAACCCGGATCGCCCTGGCGCCCCGAACGACCGCGCAACTGGTTGTCGATGCGGCGCGATTCATGGCGTTCCGAACCGATCACGTGCAGGCCGCCGGCGGCGATAGCGGCGTCGTGGCGCTGTTTCCACTCCGCCTTGATCTGCTCGGCCATGGCCGGATCGGCCCGGGACAGATCCTCCTCCAGGCTGCCACCCAGCACAATGTCGGTACCGCGGCCGGCCATGTTGGTCGCAATCGTGACCGCCCCCGGTCGTCCGGCCTGGGCGATGATGTGCGCTTCCTGCTCATGGTGCTTGGCGTTGAGCACTTGGTGCGGCACGCCGGCTTGACGCAGGATGGCGGACAGCAATTCCGAGTTCTCGATGGAAGCGGTGCCGACCAGTACCGGCTTGCCGTGTTCGACGCAATACTTGATGTCTTCGACGATCGCGTCAAATTTCTCGCGAGCGGTGAGGTAGACCAGATCACCCATGTCGTTGCGGATCATCGGCCGGTTCGGCGGGATCACGACCACTTCGAGAGCGTAGATCTGATGGAACTCCGCCGCCTCGGTGTCCGCCGTACCGGTCATTCCGGCCAATTTTTCGTAGAGGCGGAAATAATTCTGGAAAGTGATCGAGGCCAGCGTCTGGTTCTCGTTCTGCACCTGAACGTTTTCCTTGGCCTCCACCGCTTGGTGCAGCCCCTCGGACCAGCGCCGGCCGGGCATGGCGCGGCCGGTGAACTCGTCGACGATGATGACCTGGCCATCGCGCACGATGTAGTCGACGTCGCGCTGGAACAAGGCCTGCGCCTTGAGGGCGGCGTTGATATAGTGCATCAACCGGATGTTGACGGCGTCGTACAGGCTCTCGTCGGCCCCGATCAGCCCTTGCTCCACCAACAGCCGCTCGATGGCTTCATGCCCGCTCTCGGTCAGATAGACCTGGCGCGCCTTCTCGTCCACCGAATAATCACCCGGTCCGCCTTCTTTTTCCTGGCGTTTCAGATGGGGAATCAGCGCATTGATCTTGTGATAGAGATCGCTGCGGTCTTCGGTCGGACCGGAGATGATCAGCGGGGTCCGCGCCTCGTCGATGAGGATGGAGTCCACCTCGTCGACAATCGCGAAATACAGATCGCGCTGCACCCGCTGATCCAGGGTGAACGCCATGTTGTCGCGCAGGTAGTCGAAACCGAATTCGTTGTTGGTGCCGTAGGTGATGTCGCAGGCATAGGCCCGGCGGCGCTGTTCCTGATCGAGGTTGCTGACGATGACGCCGGTGCTCAGCCCGAGGAAGCCATACAGCTTGCCCATCCACTCGGCGTCGCGTCGTGCCAGGTAGTCGTTCACCGTCACCACGTGGCAGCCTTTACCGGGCAGTGCATTGAGATAGGCAGCCAGGGTGGCGACCAGTGTCTTGCCTTCGCCGGTTTTCATCTCCGCGATCTTGCCGTCGTTCAGGACCATGGCCCCGATCAGCTGCACGTCGAAATGACGCATGTTCAGCACCCGGCGCGAAGCCTCCCGTACCACCGCGAAGGCTTCCACGAGCAGATCGTCGAGCGTTTCGCCGCCGTTCAGCCGCTCACGGAACTCGACGGTCTTCTGCCCCAGCGCCTCGTCGGAGAGCGCGGCGATCGTGGCTTCGAGCTGGTTGATCTTCTTGACCAGACGCCTCTTGCGTTTGACGATGCGGTCGTTGCGGCTGCCGACGACCTTTCTGACAAGCTTGCCAAGCATGATTGGGTGAATTCCGGACGAAAACGTAATCCAAACATGATACCGCAAAACCCGATCCCCGGAGAAATGCGGGGACCTCGCCGCCCGCGAACGAGCGGCAGCGGGAACGAAGGAGAGTGGCGGCGGCGGGCTATATAATAAGCGCCGGCATTCTCCCAGGCTTCCCCCTCTCGGCACCATGAGCACCGCCCTCACGGCAACGGCTTTCGACATCAGAGCCTTCCTGGCGACCCTGACCGGCGCGCCCGGCGTCTACAAGATGCTGGACGGGAACGGCGAGGTGATCTACGTCGGCAAGGCCAAGAACCTGAAGAAGCGCGTCGCCAGTCACTTCGCCCAGCGCGACAACTCACCCAAGCAGAACGCGATGGTGGCGCGGGTGCAGGCGATCGAAGTCACGGTGACCCGCACCGAAGGCGAGGCGCTGCTGCTGGAAAACCAGCTCATCAAGCGCCACAAGCCGCGCTACAACATCAACCTGCGCGACGACAAGAGCTATCCCTACATCTACGTCTCCACCCACCAGGAATTTCCGCGGCTGGCCTTCCATCGCGGCAGCCGGGCGCGGCCGGGGCGCTTCTTCGGGCCGTTCCCGAGCGCCGCGGCCGTCCGCGATAGTCTGAAAACCTTGCAGAAAATATTCCCGGTCCGCCAATGCGAGGATTCATATTTCGCCAACCGCACGCGGCCCTGCCTGCAGTACCAGATCGAGCGCTGCACCGGCCCCTGCGTGGAGCTGATCGGGCCGGAGGCGTATGGCGAGGACGTGGCGAACACCCTGCTGTTCCTGGAAGGCCGGGGGGAGGCGCTGATCGACCGGCTGGCCCAGCGCATGGAGCAAGCCGCCCTGCGGCTGGAATTCGAAAAGGCAGCGCGTTACCGGGACCAGATAGCCAACCTCAGGACCGTACTCGCGAAGCAACTCGTCAGCGGCGAACAGGGGGATCTCGACATGATCGCCTGCGCCATCAAAGGCAATATCGCCTGCGTCCACGTGGTGTTCATCCGCCACGGGCAGCAGATCGGTGACCGCAGCTTTTTCCCGCGGATGCAGGACGAGCACGACGCCGCAGCCATCCTCGAAGCCTTCATCCCGCAGTTTTACCTGGACAAGGAGATCCCGCGCGAACTGCTGCTCAGCCACGGCATCCGCGACCATGCATTGTTCGAGGCCGTGCTTGGACAGCAGGCCAAGCGCGGCGTCAAGATTTCCTGGCGGCTGCGCGGCGAGCGCGCCAAGCGCCTCGAACTGGCTCAAGCCAACGCCGACTATGCACTGAACGCCAAGCTGGCCAGCCAGCAGACTATCGCCGAGCGCCTGCAGTCCCTGACCGAGATGCTGGGTCTCGACGAGCCGCCCAGCCGCATGGAATGCTTCGACATCAGCCATACCCAGGGCGATCAGACGGTGGCGTCCTGCGTCGTATTCGATCGCAACGGGCCGCTGAAGTCGGCCTATCGCCGCTTCAACATCGAAGGCATCACCGGCGGCGACGATTATGCGGCCATGGTGCAGGCACTGTCGCGCCGCTACCAGCGGGTTCGCGCCGGAGAGATCGAGGCGCCGGACATCCTGTTCATCGACGGCGGCAAGGGCCAGATCCATGCGGCGGCCCAGACGCTCGATGAACTGGGAATGGGAAATATCCGTATAATCGGCATCGCCAAAGGGCCCGACAGAAAACCCGGGAGGGAGACCTTGTTCAAAGCGGGCAGCAGCGATCCCATCGTCGTCGAGCCCAACAACCCCGGTTCCCTGCTGATCCAGCACATTCGCGACGAGGCGCACCGCTTCGCCATCACCGGGCACCGGCAACGACGGGCCAAAGCCGCGACCCAATCGCCGCTGCAGGCCATAGCGGGCCTCGGTCCCAAACGGCGCCAGCAGTTGCTGCGGCAGTTCGGCGGTTTGCGACAGATCAGCCACGCCGATGTGGACGCCCTGAGCAGCGTCGAAGGGATCAACCGGCAACTGGCTCAGCGCATTTACGACATGTTCCACGATCATGGCGCCTAACTCATGCACTTCAACCTGCCCACCTACCTGACGCTGCTCCGGATCGCGCTCATCCCGATTCTTGCGGTCCTGTTCTACGTGCCCTGGGGTGCCGCCCACATCGCCTGCGGCGTCATCTTCGCCCTGGCCGCGGCCACCGACTGGCTGGACGGCTACCTCGCCCGGCGTATGGGCCTGACCACCCGCTTCGGCGCCTTTCTGGATCCGGTGGCCGACAAGCTGATGGTCGCCGTGGCTCTGGTCCTGATCGTGCAAGCCGACCCGCAACCGCTGATCGCCGTTGCCTCTGCCATCATCATCGGCAGGGAGATCACCATCGCCTCCCTGCGCGAGTGGATGGCGGAAATCGGCCAGCGCAAGCGGGTCGAGGTTTCCTCCCTGGGAAAATGGAAAACCACCTTCCAGATGCTGGCGATCACACTCTTGTTGCTCGGCCTGGACACTCCACAGCGGACGATGAAGGCAACCGGACAGTGGCTGCTGGTGGTTTCCGCCGTCCTGACGCTTTGGTCGATGATCATTTACCTTCAGGCTGCCATGCCGGTATTCAAGGCCAACACGGAAGTGGAATGAGGGCGGTTGCCGCCCGGATCCTGGTGCGGGGTTAACGGGCCCGCAACGCCACCATGCTGACATCGTCGCGGAGCGGGACTTTCCCGAGGAATGCCCGAAGCTGGGCCAGGAGTTCGGCGACCATCGCTTCCGGCGTCAGCGCACGGCGTGTCGAAAAAAGCTGGCAGAGCCTGGTGATGCCGAAGAACTCCCCTTCCCCGTTCTGCGCCTCGATGACCCCGTCGGTATAGAGCAGCAGCCAGTCGCCGGGCTGCATGTCCAGGGTTCGATCCTCGAACGCCACGCCTTTTCTGACGCCCAGGACGAGTCCTTCCGCGTCCAGCGGGATGCAGCTCTCCTCCCCATTGCGGAGCAGCAGCGCGAAGTTGTGGCCCGCGTTGGCGTAGCTGAGCCGGCGCGTTAGGCATTCGTAGCGGACGTAGAACATCGTGATGAACAGGTCCGCCCCCGACAGGTCCTCATGCAGCATGTCGTTGAGGCCGCCGAGAAGCCGGGCGACGCCATCGCCGCGGGCCGGTTCCGCAAGCGTCCGGCGGGTCTCGGCCCGGAGCGCACTGCGGGCCTCCGCCATGATGAGCGCGGCGCCGACGCTGTGGCCCGAGACATCGGCGATGACCAGCTCCACCCGGTCGCCCCAATGGAAATAATCGAAATAGTCGCCCCCGACATGGGTCGCCGGAACGCACAGACCCGCGATCTCGACCGTCGGCAGATGGAGCGGCGCCTTGGGGAGGAGCGAGAGCTGGATCTGCTTTGCGATTTCCAGCTCGTGCCGCTCCTCCTCCGCCCGGCGGCGCTCGGTCACATCGGTCTGTATCCCGATGTAGTGGGTGATGACTCCCGCCTCGTCCTTGACCGGCGAGATCAGCAGCTCGTTCCAGAACGGGGTGCCGTCCTTGCGGTAGTTCTTGATCGTTAGCTGGCAGGGCTGTCCCGCCCGGATCGCGTCGCGTATTTCTTCGATCCGTTCCGGATCGGTCTCCGCTCCCTGCAACATCCGCATGCTGTGATCGAGCAACTCCTCGCGGGAATATCCGGTGATGCGGCTCAGCGCCGGATTGACGTAAACGTTCGGCAGTCCCTTCGACTGCGCGTCGGCGATGTTGATGCCGACGCTCGCCGATTCGATCGCGCGATTACGCACTCGCAGTTCGTCCTCATAGCGCTTGCGGGAGGTGATGTCTTGGTCCACGCCCCGCCATTTGATCAGTTCGCCCTGCCCGCCGAAGATCGGCGCTCCGGTGGATTCGGTATAGACCTCATGGCCATCCTTGTGCCGGTAGCGGTTGATGAGCCGGAAGAACGGTTTTTGGCTCGCCTTGGAGGAAGGCAAGGCATTCATCCAATGCTGCCGGTCCTCGGGCGTCAGCAGGTCGAGGTAATGTTTGCCCCGCACCTCCTCCGGCTCGAAGCCGAGGATGGCCCGCACCGCTCCGCTGCTGTAGAGATAATGCCCCTCGGGGTCCTGTTCCCAGAGCCACTCCCCGGCCATTTCCGCAACCTGGCGGAATCGTTCCTCGCTCTCGGCGAGTGCCTCCTTGTCCCGCTTTTGTTCGGTGATGTCCTGCTGGATGACGAGATAGTGCGTCACCTCGCCGGTTGCGCTGCGAATCGGGGTGATGCTTTCGAGCGCCCAATAGATTTCGCCGTTCTTGCGGATATCCCGCACCTCTCCGCGCCATTCCCCGTGCGAGCGGATGACATGGCGCAGACGTCCGAACCGGTCCGCATCCCCTGCCTTCGCCCCACCGGGCCGCTTGCCGACGAGTTCCTCCGCGCCGTACCCCGTCAGCGCCGTGAAACCTCTATTCACATACTGGATGCGGCCCTGCGGATCGGCGATCAGCACGCCCGAGGGGCTTTGGTCCACCGCGCTGGAAAGCATGAGAAGACGGTCCTCGGCCTGATTCCGCGAGGTGAGATCGCGCGTGACGCCGATGAACCAGCGGCGCTGATCCATGCGCAGCTCGCCGACCGCCAGGTGAACCGGGAACACCCGCCCGTTCTTCCGCCGCCCCTGAACCTCCCGTCCGATTCCGATGATCCTCGGCTCGCCGGTGCGCAGATACCGGGCGATGTAGCCGTCGTGCTCCTCGCGATACGGCGACGGCATCAGCAGTCCGACATGGCGTCCGAGAACCTCATCGGCGTCGTAGCCGAACATGCGCTCCGCCGCCGGCGTGAACAACTGGATGATGCCCTTGTCGTCGATCACGACGATGCCGTCGACCAGCGTATTGAGCACGGCGCGCAAAGTGGCTTCACTGTCCCGGCGGCTGGCGTCGCTCATGGAAGCCCCCCCGCGAACGCCCGCACACTGGAACCGAACAGGCGTTCCGCCGCGGCATTCAGCCCGATGCGGTTTCGGGCCGAATCCAGCAGGCAGGGTGTCTCATCGAAGGCATTCGGCAACGCGCGTGACAGCTCCGGTTCCTGCATGGGCCGCTCCGTCAGGCACCCGACGATCGGCCGAGATCGACGAGCGCTTCCAGCTCCGCGCCCAGCACCGCGAAAGGCGTCAAGGATGGCGAGGAGGCTTCCTCCAGCTCGTTCAGCAGCCGCCGGAACCGCGCCAGCCGAGACCGAAGCCGCGGCTCGGAAAACCAGGTCGACGGTTCGCGCCCGCCTGCTTGCAATGCCAGCCGCGTCAGGCACAAAGCACCCTTGCGAAGCCGTTCCAGGAGGGCGGCCTGCGCCCGCCGCTCCCAGCGATCGCGCGGCCCGACGCGCCGGAGCAGATTCAGACAGCGGCGAAGCCCCAAAAGGTCGGCGATGGCATCGTCCAGGCCGGCGACCCGTTCCAGCGACGCGCCGGTCGAACGGGCAAGACTCGCCAGCATCGGAAAATCTCGGAGACCGCCCAGCAGCGCCAAGGTACGCGCTTCCCGTTGGTCGAAGCCGAGATCCTTCAGTTCCGCCACATGCTCGGCCAATGCCGTGCGCTCGTTGTCGCCGAGCGCAGTCTCGCTATAGTCCAGATAATCCGCCAGATCGGACTGCCATGACCCGATTTCGGCATCACCGGGACGCAGCCCGATGCCTTCGCGGATCGCCCAGTCGCAGCAGGCGCACAGGACTTCTTCCAGTTCCAGCAGCATCCGGTATCGCCGGTCCATCTCAGCGCCGTGGTCAAAGCCGGCCATTTTCCTCCGCAACTCGCCCCCCCCGAAGGCGGCATCGAAGCAGAGGTAGGCACCGGCCAGATCGGCCGCAGCGGCCGGATCGAGTTCGTCGGCCAGAACGAGGAAAGACGATCCGGCCTGGTCCAAAATGCGGTTGCAGATGACGGTGGCCGTGATTTCACGGGCCAGGGAATGCTTGTGGAGAACCGATCCGTAACGCTTCCTCACCTCGGCAGGAAAATATCCAGCCAGCATCGGACGAGACCATTCGGCATCCAGAAAACCGGGCGCGTCGAGCAGCGCCCGCTTCAGGGCCAGCTTGGCGTGAGCGAGCAAGACCGCCAGTTCCGGCCGCACCAGCCCGCGCCGCTCGCGGGCCTGAACCTCTTTTCGGCCGGGGAAGGACTCGTAGCTACGGTCCAGGCTGCCGGAGCTCTCGAGCCGGTCGGCGAGTTCGAGAAAGGGCTCCGCGTCGCGTAGGCAGCGCTCCCGGTCGAGCGAAAGACACAGGCTTTGGGATGCATTGTCGCGCAGCACCGAATCGCAAACGGTTCGGGTAAGTTCGGTCAGGAACCGGTTCCGCTCCTCCCCGCCGGCCATCATCCCGTGCTCCCGCAGCAGGCCGGTCAGGATTTTCAGGTTGACCTCGTGGTCGGACAGATCGACTCCTGCCGAATTGTCCACCGCATCGGTGTTGATGCGGCCGCCGGCCAGAGCGAACTCCACGCGCCCCTGTTGAGTGAAGCCGAGGTTGGCACCTTCCGCCACCACTGCCGCGCGCAGCTGGATGCCGTCCACCCGCACCGCGTCGTTGGCCCGGTCGCCGACGTCTTCATGACTTTCCGAACTGCCTTTCACGTAAGTCCCGACGCCGCCGAGCCAGAGCAGGTCGACCGGCGCCGTCAACAGCAGGTGGACGAGTCCCTCGCCGTCGATGGAACCGTGCCGGACGCCGAGCCAGGCCCGGACCGGCGGCGACAGGGGAATATCCTTCGCATCGCGCCGGAACACGCCGCCGCCGGAAGAGATCGCCCGGCTGTCGTAGTCCGCCCAGGTGGAGCCCGGCAGATCGAACAGCCGGCGGCGCTCCCGGTAGGACGTCTCGGGATCCGGATCAGGGTCCAGGAAAATGTGCTGGCCGCTGAACGCCGCCAGGAGCCGGATATTCCGGGAATACAGCATGCCGTTGCCGAACACATCGCCATCCATGCTGCCGATGCCGACCACCGTGAACGGCGCCAGTTCGATATCCCGGTTCAGCTCGGCAAAGTGGCGCTTCACGCATTCCCACACGCCGCGGGCGGTGATGCCGAGCCGCTTGTGGTCGTAACCCTGCGAACCGCCTGCGGCAAAGGCATCCCCCAACCAGAAGCCGTATTGCTGCGCGATGGTGTTGGCGGTGTCGGACAGCCGCGCCGTGCCTTTATCGGCGGCGACGACCAGATACGGGTCGGGATCGTCGTAGGCGACGACGGACAGGGGATGCATGACGCCTTGCGCCGTGACATTGTCGGTCAAATCCAACATGCCCCGGATCAGCGTGGCATAGGCTTCCCCCGCCAGACGCCGGCACTCGTCGGGATCGCGGCACGGAGACTTCAGGATGAAACCACCCTTGGCGCCTTGCGGCACGATCAGGGCATTCTTGATCATCTGGGTTTGCATCAGGTCCAGAATCTCGACCCGGAAATCGTCCGGCCGGTCCGACCACCGAATGCCGCCACGGGCCACTGGCGCCCCCCGCAGATGGATGCCCTCCATGGCGGCCGAATGCACATAGATTTCGAACAGCGGTTTCGGCGCGGGCATGTCGATGACGCCCAGGCCGCTGATCTTCAGGGCGATGAAATAATCCGGATCGTCCCGGCGCCGGTAGAAATTCGTGCGCAGCGTAGCGTCGATCAGGTTGAAAAGCGACCGCAGTATGTGATCTTCGCCGCTGTCCGTCACCTCGTTCAGAGCCACGATGAAGTCCTGCCGGAGCGCCGACAGCACTTCTTCGTCACCCTGTCCACGAGGCTGAAACCGACTCTCGAAATACCGGTAGAGAAGGCGGGTGGCTTCGGGGTTGTTGAACAACGCCCGGAGGAAACGGGAACGCCCGAACCGGCTGCCGAGTTGCAGACGGTAATTGTGATAAGCCCGAAACAGGTCGATTTCCTTCCACGACAGGCCGGTGGCGAGGATCAACGCATTCAGGGCATCATTCTCCACGCGCCCGGCCATCAAGGCAGCCAGCGCTTCCAGCAGAGGTCCGCGCGCGGACATCAGGTCGCCGCCCGGAGCGGCATCCGAGGCTACAGCGAAGCTTCGGATAAAACAGCATCGCCCTCGAAATACCAGCCTGAACTGGATCTGGTCGATGATGCGGAGATGGAGGTTCTGCAGAAACGGCATGACCCGGTCGAGATCCTGCTCGACCGGGCTGTAGATTCGCAGCCGGTGGTGAGGGTCGCCGAAGCACGGTGAAGGCCGCCAGAGATCGGCGGTATCGGCGCCCGTCCGCACCACCGTTTCCAGCCGGATCGCGTCCCTCAACGCCGCCGCCGGCGGAATCCGCGAGCGGTATTCAGGAGGGAAAACCCAAGCGCCGGGCAGAGAATCCGCCGCGATCCCGCGGCTACGGCGGAATCGTTCGAGCCGGCGGCGGTAGGCGCTTTCCCAAGACGGGCCGGCTTCCGGCCAGGCACGGCGGCTATCGTTCATAACCGCGCCCTCCCGGGCGATTCGGCCGGCTAGGCCAGCTTCTTGCGCATTTCCAGGACATTGCCGCTCTCGGTCCGGCGATAGGTCACCGAATCCATCAACTTGCGGATGAAAAAGATGCCGCGGCCGTGTTCGCCGGGATCGTCGAAGTCGGGCATCGGAACGGACTCCAGATCGAAGCCTTGGCCGTGGTCGTAGACCCGGATGCACAGGTCTTCGTCTTCGATATGGATCCAAACCCTGACCGTCTTGTCCGTCTCTCCCGGTGTGGCGTGTTCGATGGCATTGACCATGGCCTCGGTCAGCACCAGGTTCATGTTGTAACCCAGCGCATCGCGATCGCCGCGATAGTCGACCAATTCCCTGGCGATCTGCTCCGCAATGTTCCCGATCAGCCCCAGGTAACGGGTCTGGTTGGGAACGACGATGTCGACATTGACGTCGGTTTCGCCATGCATGGCACCCTCCCGGCTACTCGCCGCGCAATGCTTCCTCGAGCGTGGAATAGATCTCGAACACCCGGTGCAGACGGGTCAGCTCGAACATCGAGCGTACCCTAGGCTGGAGCCCGACCAGCAGAAAGACGCTCGAACGCAGCGTGGCATTCTTCTGCCCCGACAGCAGGGCGCCCAGCCCCGAACTGTCGATGAAGCTCACTTGGCTCAGGTCCACGACCAGATGGCGGCTGCCGCCCTCCAGCAGCTTGAGCATGAAATCCTTCAGCTCGCCGGAGTTGTGGGCATCCAGGCGCTGCTCCGCGAGGGTCAGAACAGTCTTGCCGTCGCTGATTTCGGTGGAAAGATTCATAGGTCGAATTCCTTGGACTTCGGACACATCGTCCCGGCTTGCTCAGCCGTACTCATACACCCGCGGCAAGACACATACAAGCCTAGGAACGGCCGACATATGACTTACCGCCCCTGGCTCCACCAGCATCTGACGATCGCCTCGATGTCGAGGTCGTCGGCATCGGTGGTCCAGGCTTTATGGAAGTCCACGTCATTGCTGTTGGGTGGCGGGTCGGGCCTGAAGATCTGGCAGCGCACCGGCAACGGGGTCGCCTCGCCCAGGATCAGGGCTTCGCCCCGGCCCAGCACGGTGAGGACATCCACCAGATCGGCCTCGCCTTCGGGCACCAGTTTGCGGACATAGGCTTGGTCGTCCGGGTTGCTGATCCTCAGGCAGAGGTAGGACCCGCACTGCGAGAGCACCGTCTCGGAAAGTTCGTGCGGGCGCTGGCTGACCACGGCGAGGCCGACGCCGTACTTGCGTCCCTCCCTGGCGATGCGCTCCATCGACTTCCGCGTGCCTTCATACGGGGTGGCGCGCTCGCGGGGGATGTAGGCGTGCGCCTCTTCGCAGACCAGGAGGATGGGAAACTCTCGCCGGTCGGGGTTCCAGTAGTTGAACTCGAAAGCCAGCCGGCCGATCTGGGCGGAGACGGTGGGGCGCACGTCGAATGGCACGGGACTCAGGTCGATCACGCTGACCTGGCAATGCGGCTCGCCCAAGCCGACGAAATCCCGCAGCAAACCGGGCAAGGTTTCCGAACGGTTGCGGCGGCTCGGCTTGAGCAGAAAATCGTAGCGCACGTCATGCAGCCGGCTGCCGAGCTTGAGCAGGAATTCGTCGAATTGCCCGAACAGCGGGCCCTTGGTCTTGCCGAAATCGGTCCGGTGTTCGTTGGCCTCCTTGAAACGCTCGTACACCTCCTGCAGGGAGAAATACACCGGCGCATCGATCGACACCCCCGCCAGACCCAGCTCGCGGGCGCTGCGCCGCTTGAGCTCGAACACGGCTTCGCGCAGGAAGGCCGTCTGGATCGAGGCCGCCGGATCGTCGCGCTCGATCAGGAGATCCACCAGCTCGGCGAAACTCATCAGCCAGTAGGGAATTTCCAGCTCGCGGGCATCCATCGCCCGGGTGGCCTCGGGCGGAAATGCGCTATGGAGCGCGCCTTCGGCGCCGCGCCAGCAGTATTCGCCGTGCAGGTCCAGCACGATGATGTGCGCCTTGGGGCTGGAGACGAGCAGGCGCTGGATCAGGCTGGCCACGGTCCAGGACTTGCCCGCGCCGGACTGGCCGAGGATGGCGAAATGCCGGGCGCACAGGGCGGAGGGGTCGAGATAGACGCCGGTCGCGGGATGATTCGGCAGATAGCCCGGGTTGAACCGCAGATTGCGGGTGCGGGCGAACACGGCGTTGATCTCTTGAGGAGAGGCGGCGTGGACCTCGGCCCCCGGCACCGGATAACGCCGCACCCCGCGGCTGAACGCGCCCTTGTCGTTGAATTCGCCCAACGGTACCAACTGCATCGAGCTGCCGGCGGCCGATCCGGCAGCCCCGCCGGAGACCTCTCGAACCAGGGCGAGAATACGGAAAGCGCCATGCCGGACCGATACGTACGCGCCGATCTGGCCGGGCCGTTGTGTTTCTTCCCCCACCGATATTTCGCTACGGAAACCTTCCGCCTCCGACAGCAGACGGGCGGCGAACCGCCCGACCCGCACCTCGGTGATACGACCGATCAGCGAATTTTCGGAGGCTTCCATGACGACCTGGCTCCCCGGCGCAACAAACCTTCAGTCCTCATCGTCCCAGCAAGGCTGGGGACGCACCGTCTCGGGCAGCTTCGGCGTTCGCGCCGTGCGCAACAAGAGCAATGCGTTGCCGACGATGACCAGGAAAGCAATAATGGAGAAAATCAGGAACGGCTCCATGACATCCCTCTTCACATTCGCCCATAGACTCGATCGATGACCTGCGGCCAAGGTTTCCATTCTGCCCGGACGAGGACGACATGAACACATCGGTCTGGCGCATCGGACAGATATTGAACTCGGTGCAGAGCACCTTCGTGGGCCTCCTGCGCATCTGGTCCATTCCGCTGGTGCTGCTGCTCAGCCTCGCCTCCGGCTACACCACCTATTATGGCCTGTCCTACTTCATTACGGACTGGATCGCGCTGATCATCACCGTCGCCGTGCAGTCGGTCATCGTGATCTGCTCCCTGGAACTGGCGAGCTGTCACTGGCGCGCCAACCTGGCGCGCTTCCTCACCGTCGGCGTGACGCTGGCCGTCGCCCTGCTGGTCTCGGTGTCGTTCTCCTATTTCAAGTTCTACGAGCTTTCGCAGCAGGACAACACCTTGCTGACCCGCTACCGCACCCTGGACCAGAACCTGAACGACTATCTCGACCAGGTCAACCAGTTGAAGAGCACGCTGATGGCGCGCCAGCAGAAGCGGACCGAAGCGGCGGCGAAGGAGGCCACCCAGGCCTATCTCGGCACCCTGCAGGGCATACGCGAGGAAAGCAGGAAACGGGTGGGCAAGGGACCGATGTGGAACCACTACAACGAACTCCAGCTCACCGAGGAAAACCGGCTGCGCCAGATGGCGTCGAACTTCGGCGACCTCGACCAGCGTATCGCGGCCGCGCGCGGCGCGGTGCAGAAATTTTCCTCCGATCTCAAGAATCCGGCCGTCTACGCCGAACTCATGGAACAGGTGCGGCAAGTCCAGGCCAAGGCCGACAATCTGGCGTCTGTCCACGGTGTCAAGCCGGTGCCCGCCCCGGTCTGGGGCAGCCACGTCGAATTCGTCCGCGGCATCACCCCCTCGTTCGCGATGTGGGAAGACCTGTCCCTGTTCGCGCTCGCCTGCGCCGCCATGGTGGATTTCTTCACCCTCGTCCTGTCCTACCGGCTGGAGTTCAGCGCGCCGGGGCCCTTGACCGAGGAGGAGAAGGTACTGGCCTTCCAGGGGCTGCGGCAGTTCTCGGAATTCGCCATCAACGACAACGACGAGCTGGAGTTCGTGTTCGAGAAGACCGAACTCGAGCGGGCGAAACGCTATCCCGACTGGAACCGCATGTTCACCGTCGCCTTCCTGCTCAACCGCGGGTTCCTCAGGAAGGTCAGCGAACGCAGCGTGGAATTCGCGCCCAATCTCTACCCCATCATGGCCGAATGTATGAGGAAGGAACCCGCGCAGGCCGGCCCGGACGAGGGTATCAGCGAAGGCAACATACGACGGTTCATCGAGAGCAAGGCCCATGAACGGCGAGCTTGACACCGAACGCTGGGACCCCGGCTTCGTCGGCGACCATTACGTCGTCACCACGCGGCTCGGGCCGTTCCGCAAGCTGTTCCTCAAACCGCGCGATTTCACGCCGCGCATCTACCACCGGCTCACCGAACTGAGCATCGAGGACTGGATTCTGCCGGTGCCGGAGCAGACACTGGGCGATGCGCTGCGCATCGGCGTCGAACTGTCGGTACGGTTCCAACCGACACTGGACTATGCCCGCCGCAACCCGGACAGCCTCGACCAGCTCGCCCATGCCATCAAGCTCCGCTACCAGCGCGTCCTGCTCGACATGGCGCTGGAAGAATTACGGGTGCTGGAGGACCCGTTCTGGCTGGCCGCGGGCTGCACAGCGGTGGAGCGGCGCATCGAAACCCGAACCAACGAGACTCTGGCCGCGCAGGCCATCCGCTGCCGCACGCGCTGCGTGCTCACCCCGGCATTCGAAGCGCTGGACGAATCGGAAGTGGAAGCCTTGCCGCCATGGTCGCCTTACCGGCCGCTGTATCGAGCCTTGCTACAGCGTCAGCGCGACCTCGCTGCCGAAGCCGAACGGCGACGCCTCGAACAGGAGGTCCAGGACGAAGTGGCCCGGCTGAAACGGGAGCACGCGCGACTGGCGCTGGAACGGCATGAGACTGAATTGAGGCAGGCGAGGCACGAACACGAAACCGAGCGCCTGAAGGCCGAACTCGCCGCGGAAGAAGCGCTGCAGGCCGAACGCCGGGCCGCGGAAGCCCGCCAGAAGGAAGAGCAGGTACGCCACGAGCAGAAACTGCGGGAAATGGAAATCGAGGCCGAGCTGCAATCGAAAGCCCGGCGCGCCGAAGCCATGGACGATGCCGACGCCCGCCTGCGCAGGGAAATCGAGCTGCTCGCGCTGGAGCGCCAGCGCCTGCTGCTGGAGGAAGAAGTCAAGGACATCAAGCTCGCCAAGGCCAAAGGCTGGATCATCAATGCCTCGCGCCGATTCCAGCTTGGCCAGGACGCCGAATTCGACGAGCCGGAAGCGCCCGGCCTGCCCCCGGAATTGCCGGAAAAATGATCGTTCGCCGTTGCCGATGAAGCCTAGCCGTCTGCCCCTACTCCTCGCGCTGCTGTCCGTGTTCGCCCTGCCGGCGGAAAGCCGCGACTGGGGCGACGTCGTCTCGCCGACCTCCGGAACGCCCGAAGCCATCGGCGAAACCGGGGCAGGATGCCTTGCCGGCGGCGTGCGCCTGCCGACCGAGGGCGACGGGTACAAGGTCATGCACCTCGAACGCAACCGCAACTACGGCCACCCCGACCTGATCCGCAGCATCACCGAACTGGGGCGCGCAACGGCTCAGAACCGCTGGGGCGAACTCCATGTCGGCGACCTGTCCCAGCCGCGCGGGGGGCCCATGCGGTTCGGCCACCGCAGCCATCAGAGCGGCATCGACGTCGACGTCTGGTTCGCCCTCGACCCGAACCTGATCCGCAACGCCGATGGGTTGCGCAGCAACATTCCCGCCCCCTCCCTGCTGACCCACGACCAGAGCCGGCTCAACCACATGCTGTGGGACGCCAACCACGCCCGCGTCCTCGAAGCCGCCGCCCGCGACCACCGCGTCGACCGGATTTTCGTCAACGCCCACATCAAGCAGGAACTCTGTCGCTCGGTGCGCGGCGACCGCTCCTGGCTGCGGAAAATCCGGCCTTGGCACCGGCACGACGACCATTTCCACATGCGCCTGGCCTGCCCCGCGGACAGTCCCGACTGCATCCCGCAGAAGCCGTTGGAACCCGGCGACGGCTGCGACGCCTCGCTGGACTGGTGGCTGTCCCTCCCACCGCTACGCCCTTTGCCCGAAAACCACCACGGCCCCGCCCCCTCGCCTGCCCTCCCCCGCGCGTGCCGGGCGGTGCTGAGCGCTCGGTGACGCGCTGGGGGACCTCCCCCAGCCGATAGCCTTCGGCGCCCGGAACATCCCGCAGGCACTCGGTCGGCGAGAGACTCGACGGTTTGTTCAATCCGGATTCATCAAATCGAACACCATCAAGACATGCTTGCCGGTCTTGGTATTGGTGGCCTTGAAGGTTGCGACATCGTTCTCCGTGCTCACGCACTCGATTTCCACCGGCGGATCATCATGCTCGCTGGGCGGGATTTCGAGCTGCTCGAGCAGGTCCGCGTCTTCCTCTTCGGTCAGTTCCATGTTGCCGTGCTTGTCGATTCTCATGATCGGTTTACCTTCACTTCGCTAAATCAGGGGGGAGCGGTGACACACAGGCAGACATCGGCCAGAGCGACCCAGGGATCGCCGGGCTCCAGCCCTTTGACCATCCTGTCGACCCGCGTGCATAGCCGGATCGCGTCGAGCACGCGCTCCCGGCTCAGACGTCGGGCCGCCTTGGCGAACGCGTCCTTGCGCTTGTCGACTAGCCGCTGCCTGGACAGAACGGCATCCACCGATTGACCTCGTGCCATCTCCCGCTGCACGGCCGCAAGCGAACGCAATTCGCGGGCTACCGCCCAAAGCACCACCAGCGGCGCCACCCCTTCCCCTTCGAGTCCCCGCAGGATTCTCAAGGTTCGGACAAGTCGCCCTTCAAGCATGGCGGCGGCGACATCGAAGACGTCGTAACGGGCGCAATCGGAAACGGCGGACAGGATCTGGTCGTCTTCGATCCGCCCGGCGCCGTACAGAATACGGAGCTTTTCGATCTCCTGCGCGGCCGCCAGCAGATTGCCCTCCACCCGAGCAGCCAGGAACCGGAGGCCGGACTGGTCCGCCAGCATGCCGAAGCGATTCAGGCGCCGGTCCAGCCAGCCGATCAGCTCCCGCCCTTCCAGCGGCCAGACCTGTACCAGCACGCCCGCCGAGTCAGCGGCGCGCGCCCAGGCGGCATTCAACTCATCCTTGGTCAAGCGCGGCAAGGTGAGGATGAGGATCGCATCCGACGGCGGATTTTCGAGATAGCGCAGCAGTGCAGCGGCGCCTTCCTTGTCCGGCTTGGCATTGAGGCGCAGGTCCAGGATGCGCAGGTCGCCGAATAGGGGTACGGAATCGCCGGCCTCCAGAAAAGCTCCCCAGCTGAAACCTGGCTCGACATGAAACAGTTCCCGCAGGACATAGCCCCGTTCGCGGGCCGCTGCACGGACGGCATCCGCAGCTTCACCCAGTTGCAGGGGTTCGTCTCCGGAGAAAACATAGACCGGGGCGAGGCCACGCTCCAACGCACCGGCCAGTTGATCCGGCCTCAGCTTCAAGACTTACCGCCGGAATTCCGGCTCATCTCGATGAGTACGCGACGGACGAGGGTTTCCGCGACTTCCCGCTCCATTTCGTAGCGCAGCAGCGATTCCTCCTCCCCCTGGCCGATCGGCGAGAGCTGATTGTTGAAATATTCGCGCTTCACCTCGACCTCCTGGGGCGGAATGATGATCTCGCCTTGTGGCGTCGTGACTTCGTATCTCACCCGTGTATAGAGGTCGAACAGGTTGCCGCGCCCGCCCAGGTTCAAGGACATCGTGCGGCGTTCGTCGGTTTCCTTGAGGATACGGATGACGCCTTTGGCGTCGACCATATTGCGCGAGAGCTGAGCGCCCGTCAGGCGGATCGCTTCGGGAAGTCTCGAAGCCACGCGGCTGGCGCCGGCTTTTTCCAGGTAGAGGACTTGACCGGCACCGTCCGAGGTCTCGCCTCCACGTAGATGGAAGCCGCAACTGGCCAACGAAGCCAAGAGAATCAGGGAAAGATGCCGGAAAGCCTTGCCCACACTCACACCACGATGTTGACCAGCTTGCCCGGCACGACGACGATTTTCTTCGGCGGCTTGCCTTCGACGAAGCGCTGCACCTGGGCGTCGGCCAAGGCCGTCTGTTCCACGGCTTCGCGGGAAGCATCCGCCGCCACGGCGATCTTTCCGCGCAGCTTGCCGTTGACCTGAACTACCAGCTCGATTTCGTCTCGCACCAGGGCGGATTCATCAACCTCCGGCCAGCCGGCCTCGAGAATATCCGTACCTGGAGCCAGTTGCCGCCAGAGTGCATCACAGATATGGGGCGTGATCGGGTACAGCAGCCGGGCCAGCAGCGAATAGCCCTCGAAGGCGACCACGGCGGCGCTGCGGCGGAAATCGGCCTTGGCCGATTCGTCCTGGAGGTGGTCGCAATTCCAGAATCCCTTGTCGTCCGCCAGGATGTTGAGGATCTTCATCGCCGCCGAGACCACGGTATTGAACTGGTGGCGGGCGAAATCGAAATTGGCCTGCTTCAGAGTCGCGTGGATCAGGCGGCGGGCTTCCTTGTGGTTCGGCTCCAGCGGAAAAACGCTCCAATCGGCGACCCGCAATTCGTCCCGTCCATAACGCGAAAACGCCGTGTTGACGTTGAACGCGGCCCGCGTCCACAACCGCTTGAGGAACCTGAACGCCCCCTCCACCCCGCTGTCCGACCATTCCAGCGACTGATCCGGGGGTGCCGCGAACAGGGTGAACAGCCGCACGGTGTCCGCGCCGTACTGGTCTACCAGAGCTTCCGGGTCCACGCCGTTGTTCTTCGACTTGGACATCTTCTCGATGTGGCCCACGATGACCGGCGCGCCGTCGGACTTCAGGGTCGCGCCCAGCAAGCGGCCTTTTTCGTCAGTGCTCAGGTTCACCTCGGCCGGGCTGAAATAATGTTTCTTGCCGCTTTCCTCCCGGTAGAAGGTGGGAGCGACCACCATGCCTTGGGTCAGCAGATTGGTGAACGGCTCGTCACAATGGACCAGTCCGGTATCGCGCATCAGCTTGTGGAAGAAGCGGGCATAGAGCAGGTGCAGGATGGCGTGCTCAATGCCGCCGATGTATTGGTCGACCGGCAGCCAATAGTCCGCGCGCTGGTCCAGCATGGCATCGTTGTTGTCCGGGCAGGCATAGCGGGCGTAATACCAGGACGACTCGACGAAAGTGTCCATGGTGTCGGTCTCCCGCTCCGCCGCGCCGCCGCAGTTCGGACAGGCGGTCGTATACCACTCCGGCATCTTCTTGAGCGGCGAGCCGACGTCGAGGGTGACGTCTTCCGGCAGCACCACCGGCAGCTGGTCCGCCGGCACCGGCACATCACCGCAACTCGGGCAATGGATGATGGGGATCGGGCAGCCCCAGTAGCGCTGGCGCGAAATGCCCCAGTCGCGCAGGCGGAACTGGGTGCGCTTCTGGCCCAGGCCCTTGGCCTCCAAATCGGCGGCGATGGCGTCGAAGGCTTGGCTAAAAGCTAGGCCGTCGTATTTGCCGGAATTTATGCAGAGGCCGTGCTCGGCGTAGGCATCCAGCCAGGGGCCTTCGGCATCCACGGTTTCATAGACGCCTGATACCGAGGCGATGACCGTTCTGAGCGGTAAGCCGTATTTGCTGGCGAACTCGAAGTCGCGCTGGTCGTGCGCCGGCACCGCCATCACCGCGCCTTCGCCGTAGCCCCACAACACATAGTTGGCGACCCACACCGGCAGTTTTTCGCCGTTCAGCGGATGGATCACGAAACGTCCCGTCGCCATGCCCTTCTTTTCCATGGTGGCGAGATCGGCCTCGGCCGTGCCGCCATGCCGGCATTCTTCGATGAACGCGGCCAGCTCGGGATGGCCTTCGGCCGCAGCCAGCGCCAAGGGGTGCTCCGCCGCCACGGCGACATAGGTCGCGCCCATCAAGGTGTCGGGACGGGTGGTATAGACCTTCAGCACCGAGTCCTCACCCCGACCCTCTCCCAAAGGGAGAGAGGGAACGATCGGGAAATGCACCTCGCAGCCGTGGCTCTTGCCGATCCAGTTGCGCTGCATGGTCTTGACCTGTTCGGGCCAGCCGGGGAGATTGTCCAGCTCGGCCAGCAGCTCGTCGGCGTAGGCGGTGATCCGCATGAAATACATGGGGATGTCGCGCTTTTCCACCACAGCGCCGGACCGCCAGCCGCGGCCGTCGATCACCTGTTCGTTGGCCAACACGGTTTGGTCCACCGGATCCCAGTTGACTGGCGCGGTCTTCTTGTAGATCAGGCCCTTCTCGAACAGGCGGGTGAACAGCCACTGCTCCCAGCGGTAATATTCCGGCTTGCAGGTCGCCAGCTCCCGGTCCCAGTCGATCGCCAGCCCTAAGGATTTGAGCTGCTTCCTCATGTAATCGGCGTTGGCATAGGTCCAGGCCGCCGGCGCGACCTTGTTCTGCATCGCCGCATTTTCCGCCGGCAGGCCGAAGGCGTCCCAGCCCATGGGTTGCAGCACATTCCTACCGCGCATGCGCTGGTAGCGGGCGATCACGTCGCCGATGGTGTAATTGCGCACATGCCCCATGTGCAGCCGCCCGCTGGGGTAAGGAAACATGGAGAGGCAGTAGAATTTTTCGCGGCTCGGGTCTTCCTTGGCGCGAAAAACCCCGCCCTCTTCCCAAGCGCGTTGCACGGCCTCTTCAATGGCCTTCGGACTGTAAATCTCTTCCATTCGAACCGATTCGATCAATCAAGCAAAAGTGGCTAGAATACCGGACGCCGCGTCGAATCTGAAGCCGAAACAGGCGATGAACGCTTATTTAAGGAGCGGCAGCGTTCGGGGGAGACAATCATGCATAGGGTCATATTCAACCAGAAGGGCGGCGTCGGTAAATCGACCATCACTTGCAATCTCGCCGCCATCAGCGCCGCCAAAGGCAAGAAGACGCTGGTCATCGATCTGGATGTCCAGGGCAATTCCACCCATTATCTTTTGGGTCAGAAGGTGGCGGACCAGGACCGCACCATCGCGCGCTTCTTCAAGGACACATTGGGCCTGAGCCTGTTCGGCAAAGGCCAGGACGAGGGGCTGAATGCGGTTATCCACGAGACCCCCTATCCCAATCTGTACATTGCACCTTCACACCCCGAGCTCGAGCCGCTGCAGGGGCGGCTGGAATCCCGCTACAAGATCTACAAGCTGCGCGAGGCGTTGGAAGCCCTCTCGGGCTTCGACCGGGTCTTCATCGACACGCCGCCGGTCCTGAATTTCTACAGCCGCTCGGCCCTGATCGCGGCTCGCCGCTGCCTGATCCCGTTCGATTGCGATGCCTTCTCGCGCGAGGCCCTGTACAACCTGCTGGCGGTGATCGCCGAAATCAAGGCGGACCACAATGACGGCCTGATGCTGGAAGGCATCATCGTCAATCAGTACCAGAGTCGCGCCAGTCTGCCGCAGAAGCTGGTCGAGGAACTGCTCGCCGAAGGCCACCCCGTACTGGATACCCGGATTTCACCCTCGGTGAAGGTCAGGGAATCGCACAGCGAATCCAAGCCCCTGCTTTACTATGCGCCGGACCACAAGCTGTCCAATGAATTCCAGGCCTTGTTCGACGAGCTGGAGACCTAGCTCCCCCCACCCCGAGGGGGAGGAAGCAAGACGTTGCGGCGGCGTCTGAAAAAGCAGGCACCGATGATCCCCGCGCATAGCCCGACCGCCGGCCAGTCACCCCACAAAGCATAGGGTGTCGCGCCCGCCATGGGCTGCAGCATGCCGGTCAGCGCCTCACGCCGAAACATGGGCGCAACGGCGACCGGCTTGCCGCTGGCGTCGATGATGCCGGTAACGCCGGTGTTGGTGGCGCGCAGCATGTAACGCCCTGTCTCCAATGCCCGCATCCTCGCCTTCTGCCAGTGCTGGTAGGGTGCGAACGAATCGCCGAACCAGGCGTCGTTGGTGACGTTCACCAGATAGGCCCCTTCCGGTAACCCCGCCAGCGATTCCTGGCCGAAGATGTCCTCATAGCAGATCGACGCGATCAGCGGATAGCCCGCCGCCTGGAGCAGCGTCTGGCGGGGTGCCCCGGCGGTGAAATCCGCCAGCGGGATCTGCAGGATATCCAGCACGAAGCCCAGCACCGGCCGCAACGGCAGGAACTCCCCGAACGGCACCAGGTGGCGCTTGAAATAGCGGCCCGGCTTTGCGCCCAGCGTCACGACCGCATTGTAGTAGCGGTCACCCTGGGCCTCGTAGTAAGGCACACCGACCAGAATGTCGACACCGTGCTGGCGGGCCTCCGCCTCCAGCGGCGCCATGAAGCTCTCGGCCACTTGCTGGTAGAACGCCGGCACCGCGGTCTCAGGCCATACGATCAGCCGGGAATCCCAATGCTGGCGGGTCATGTCGACGTACATTTGGACGGTGGCGCTTTTCGCTTCCGGCCGCCACTTCTGGTCTTGCGGCACATTGCCCTGCAACAGCGTGACACGGATCGGATCGCCGGCGGGTTGAGTCCATTGCACCTTCGCGAACTGGGTACTGCCGACCAGCACGACCGCGGCGCCGAGCAGTGCCAATCGGCGACCGCGCCGGTCCAGCAACCAGGCGCTCAGCACCAGACCGGCCAGTACGGCGAGCAGCCAGCCTACCCCGAACACGCCGAACACCGGCGCAATGCTGCGCAATCCGGTATCGGTCTGGCTATAGCCGATCTGCAGCCAGGGGAAACCGCTGAACAGCCAGCCCCGGAGCCATTCGGTGACGACCCAGGCGGCGGGGAATACCAGCAACGCCCGAACGAGCACCGAACCGCCGCCGACGGTGACGCCGAGCCAGCCCGCCAACGCCGGAAACAAAGCCAGATAGGCCACGAACAGCGCGGTCAGGCCAGCGGCGGAAAACACGTCGCTGCCGCCGAATTCGTGCATGCTGATGAACACCCAGGACACGCCGACCCCGAACTGCCCCAGCCCGAACAGATAGCCGTACATGGCCGCTCTCGGAGGGGAAGCATTCAGCCAGACCCGGAACAGCAAGGCCAGCGACAGCAGTGCCACCAGCGCGTAGCCGAATGGCGCGAAGGCGAGCGGCAGCAGCGCACCGCCGACCAGCGCTAGCAGCACGGACTTCATCCTTCAGCCCGGCGCCGGACTGAGGGCGTCCGGAGATAGGCGCAGCAGCCTCAAGAGATGCACGCGCCGACTGTCGGCGCGAATCACGGTAAAGCGAAAGGGGCCGATCTCGATCCGCTCGCCCCGTTCCGGGACGTGTCCCAGGCGATGCACGATCATTCCTCCCACGGTGTCGTATTCATCGTCTTCGAAATCCGTGCCGAAATATTCGTTGAATTCCTCGATGGGCGTGATGGCTTTCAGGGTGTACTCCTGATCGTTCTTCCGGAAGATGTACTCTTCCTCGCCCAGATCGTGCTCGTCCTCGATTTCGCCGACGATCTGCTCCAGCACGTCCTCGATGGTCACCAGGCCGGCGGCGCCGCCGTATTCGTCGACGACGATGGCCATGTGGCTACGGGAGGTCTTGAACTCTTTCAACAGCACATTGAGGCGCTTGCTCTCCGGCACGAACAGGGCCGGGCGCATGATTTCGGAGACCTTGAGCTGGCGGTTGCGGAGGCTATGCGCCAGGAGATCCTTGACTAAAAGGATGCCCACCACTTCGGCGCGGTCGTCGGCAATGACCGGATAACGGGAATGGCCCGACTCGACGACCAGCGGGAAAACTCTTTCCAGTTCGGCATCCTGGGGCACCACCGCCATCTGCGCCCTGGGAATCATGATGTCCCGGACGCGAAGCTCGGAGACCTGCAGCACGCCTTCGATCATATTGAGGGCTTCGGTTTCGATCAGTTGACGCTTCTGGGCATGCCGGAGCGCCTCGAGCAACTCCTCCCGGCTTTCCGGCTCGCCGGACAGGAAGTGCACGAGCCGCTCCAGCCAACTTCGATGTTCGCCCGAGTGTTCCTCGCTCATTGCGACTCAATCTCCAGATAGGGATTTTCGATGCCCAAGCCGCGCAGTATCATGATTTCGCGGTTTTCCATGACTTCCGCATCCGCATCTTCGATGTGATCGTAGCCCTGCAGATGCAGCATGCCGTGGACGACCATGTGGGCCCAGTGGGCCTTGGGAGCCTTGCCCTGCTCCCGCGCCTCGCGCTCCACCACCGGCGCGCAGATCACCAGATCACCCAGCAGAGCATTGGGTACACCCGCCGGGACCGTGAAAGGGAAACTCAACACATTGGTCGGCCCGGTTTTACCTCGGTAGGTCGAATTCAATCTCGCACTTTCGTCCGCGTCGACGATGCGGATGACGACTTCCGCATCCCGCCTCTCCGCCGCCGCCGCCGCCCAGATACGGAACTCCGACTCGTCCGGCACCGTCGAAACGGTCGCTTGCTGCAGGGTCAGATCGATCATTCGCCTCCCTCCTGCTGTGCCTTCTCGTGTGCTTCGTAGGCAGCGACGATGCGCTGGACCAGCGGGTGACGCACCACGTCGCGGGTGCTGAAGAAGGTGAAACTGATGCCTTCCACATCGCGCAGCACCTGCAGCACGTGGCGCAACCCGGATTCCTTGTTGCGCGGCAGGTCGGTCTGGGTGATGTCGCCGGTGATGACCGCGCGGGAGCCGAAACCCACCCGGGTCAGGAACATTTTGATCTGTTCTATCGTCGTATTTTGGGCTTCGTCGAGAATGATGAAGGAATCGTTGAGGGTCCGCCCGCGCATGAAGGCGAGCGGCGCCACTTCGATCACGTTGCGCTCGATCAGCTTGGCGACGCGTTCGAAGCCGAGCATCTCATACAGAGCATCGTACAGCGGACGCAGATACGGATCGATCTTCTGCGCCATGTCGCCCGGCAGAAAGCCCAGCTTTTCTCCCGCCTCGACCGCCGGCCGCGCCAGCACCAGGCGCCGGACCTGTTCCTGCTCCAGCGCCGCCACGGCGCAGGCGACCGCCAGATAGGTCTTGCCGGTACCGGCGGGACCGATGCCGAAATTGATGTCGTGCTGCTCGATGTTCTGCAGGTATTTCCGCTGGTTGGTCCCGCGCGCCCGGATCACCGAGCGCTTGGTGCGGATCAGCACCTCCTCTTCGGGAGCGGCGGCTTCGCTCACCAGCGTATCGACATTCGCGGTCTGCAGCGACAAATGAACCCGCTCCGGCGTGATGATCTCGTGCTGGGCCGCGTCGAACAGGCTGCGGATCACCGCGAAGGCCGCCCGGGCTGCCTTGCCGGCGCCGATGATCTGGAACTGGTTGCCGCGGTTTTGGATTTCAACCCCGAGGCGCCGCTCGATCTGGCGCAGGTGCTCGTCGAACTGGCCGCACAGGTTCGCGAGCCGGGCATTGTCCGACGGCTCCAGGAGCAACTGCAATGAACTGGGATGATTAGGCAACTTGAGCGGTCACTGCTGAGACGGGGCGGGACTCGCAGGCCAATCCAACGATCCGGCCGCGTAGCGAATTGGGCAGGGCGTCGGTGATCACCACGTCGACGAACTGGCCGATGAGACGCGGATGGCCTTCGAAATTCACCACCCGATTGTTCTCGGTGCGGCCGCTGAGTTCGCTGAAATCCTTGCGTGAAGTGCCTTCGACCAGCACCGATTGCACGCTGTTCAGCATCCCCGAAGAGATGGCCGCGGCCTGCGACGCGATTTTGGCCTGCAATCGGGCCAGACGCGCGCGCTTGGTTTCCAGTGCCACATCGTCGATCATTTCCGCCGCCGGTGTACCCGGCCGGGCGCTGAAGATGAAACTGAAGGAATGGTCGAAGCCGAGCTGGCCGATCAGCGCCATCGTGTCCTCGAAATCGTCGTCGGTTTCGCCCGGAAAGCCGACGATGAAATCCGACGACAGACTCAGATCGGGCCGAACCTCGCGCAGCCGGGCGATCCTGTCGATGTACTCGGCGCGGGTATGTCCCCGTTTCATCAGCCCGAGAATCCGGTCGCTGCCGCTCTGGACCGGGAGGTGCAGATGGCTGACCAGTTGCGGAATGTCGCGGAAAGCCTCGATCAGGCTGTCGGAAAACTCCACCGGATGCGAGGTGGTGAAGCGGATGCGGTCGATGCCGTCCACCGCCGCCACGTAATGCAGCAGCAGGGCCAGATCGGCCACGCCGCCGTCGGCCAGCGCGCCGCGATACGCATTCACGTTCTGGCCCAGCAGGTTGATCTCGCGGACACCCTGCGCCGCCAGCGCCACGACCTCGGCGACCACATCGTCGACCGGGCGGCTGATTTCCTCGCCACGGGTATAGGGCACGACACAGAAGGTGCAGTACTTGCTGCAGCCTTCCATCACCGACACGTAGGCCTTGGGGCCTTCGGCGCGCGGCTCGGGCAGCGCGTCGAATTTTTCGATCGCCGGGAACGACACGTCCACCACCGGCTGCCGGTCGCGCCTGACCTGCTCGACCATGGCGGGCAGGCGGTGCAGCGTCTGTGGGCCGAACACGATGTCGACATAGGGCGCCCGCTTCTGCAGGGCCTCGCCTTCCTGGCTTGCCACGCAGCCGCCCACACCGATGATCACCTCGGGACGCCGGAGCTTGATCGGGCGCCAACGGCCCAGTTGCGAGAAGACTTTTTCCTGGGCCTTTTCCCGGATCGAGCAGGTATTGAGCAGGAGGACATCCGCCTCTTCGGGCGTCTGTGTGAGTACGAAGCCGTCGGAAGCGTCGAGCAGATCCCGCATCTTGGCGGAATCGTACTCATTCATCTGGCAGCCGAAGGTCTCGATGTAGAGCTTTTGCGGCATGTGTTTCGGGTTGCGGAACCGTCGGGGATCAGCATCGGGGAATGGCGCTATTCTAGCAGACTTGCGAGAACCAAACGAAAAACCGGCCCGCCCCTTCATGGAAAGAAGGGCTCGGACCGGCTGCCGCCGGCCATCAGACGGCGGGTCGTGCAAATTTGAATGGATTGATCAGGGTCGACCCCACCCGCAGCAAATGCGCGTCCGGATAGGTGCGCGCCATCAGCTCGCGGACGCGCTCTTCCTCTTCAGCCTTGGCATCGATGAGGATAAGGTGCTTCCCAGCCTCGATCTCGCCGTGATAGGCGGCGATCTTCTGATTCTCGGTGGCCATTCCCATCAGTCCGCCCACCCAGACGCCGAACAGTGTCACGAAGCCGAAAATCGCAAAATAAACCATCCCGCTCATGTCGGGACCGAATGGCTGCTCGCTGGCGACATAAACGCTGCCGAGGATGGAACAGAGGAATCCCACCATGGCCCCGCGCTCGGCGTAGCGCACCACATCGGACTTCTGGACGAAGTTCGCCGAATGGATGTGGCGGCGGTACAGACCCGCCTGGTCCTTGCTGATGACGTGGAAGTTCCAGTCGGATACGCCCTCCTTATGCAAAGCCTCGGCTATCCTCTCCACGCTGTCGAGAGTGTCCGTAAGGTAATACAGTCGTTTCATGGCCAACCCCCTTACCGGCGTTACGGTGTGAATGTTTCCCGGCGAAGATCTATTTCGTCAGGATAAATGGACTCTTAGTCCTTTTGACGACCGCTGTCAATCGTTAGCCATCGACTCGATCGCCTTGCCCCTTCTTGCGGATATTCAAGCACCATCGAGACCCGATCCCGCCCGTTCCGCTTCGCGCAATGACGTGCCTGATCAGCGCGCGGCCGGATGTCCGCCACGTCGAACGGCGCCTGGCCGGGGAGGCGAACTCAAGGCGAGTTCCGGAACAGCTCACGGCTCTTGAGCGCCCGCCCTTCCAGATGATGGGCGATGATTCGCCGCATCAGGCGCTTGGCTTCCGTGCGGGTTTCGGGCGAGTCGAAGCGGCGATCGCGCAAGGCCAGGAGGGTAGCGCCGAGCACCGCATCGGCCTCATCCTCGGTGGCGGGGACAGGGCCGGCTTCGATCCGGTAAGTGTAAAGTCTGTCGGGCCGGACAGCCTGTCCGCCGACTGCCTCCGCCACGAGCTGCAGGCCATAACCGATGTCCTCCAGCAGCGAGAGCTCGAAACCGCGTAGCGCAGTTTCGGGATCCTCATCAGCGGCGAGGTCTGCCAGGGCGTGCCGATAGGCGTTGAATAGCTCGGGATGGGGATCGTGCGACGGCAGCAACTTCATCAGGAGTTCGTTCAGGTAGAAGCCGCAGAACAGCGCAGTGTGCTGGAGCCTGAGGCCGGAACCGCCGGCTTCCGCTTGAGTCAGAGTGGCAAGCTCGCCTCGTCCGCACCAGGACACCAGGAGAGGCACGAAAGGCTGCAGTACCGGCGCCAGCCCCTGCCTGCCGCGGCGGGCGCCCTTGGCGATCAGGCCGATGCGGCCATGATGGAGCGTGAACAGTTCGAGAATGAGGCTGGTTTCGCGGTAATCGCGCCGGTGCAGCACGAAGGCACTGTCAAGCAGTACACGGCTCGGGTCGCCCCGCTGCAGGGCTTCATTCGGCATGCGGGGGAAGAACATACGAGGGCTTCAGCCCCCGAGAGATCGCGGCCGGGAGAGCATTCCCGCGGCAGGCGAGATCACTCGGCATAGCCCAGGGCCTGCAATGCCCGTTCGCTATCCGACCAGCCGCGCTTGACCTTGACCCAGAGTTCGAGATAGACGCGCCGCTCCAGCATGCGCTCCAGATCCTTGCGCGATGCTTCGCCGACCCGTTTCAGGACCTCGCCGCTCTTGCCGATGACGATGGCTTTCTGCCCTTCCCTTTCCACCCAGATGACGGCATGGATGCGGACCAGGGTCTGGGACTCCTTGTACTGCTCGATCTGGACGGTGAGCGCGTGCGGCACCTCCTGTGCCAAGCGGTTGAACAGCTTCTCGCGGATGATTTCCGCCACGAAGAAGCGCTCCGGCCGGTCGGAAATCTGGTCTTCCGGATAGATCGGCTCGCCCTCGGGCAGGAGCGCCAGGATGCGCTTTTCCAGCACCGGCAAGTTGACGCCCTTGAGCGCCGAGATCGGCACGATGTCGGAGAACATCCCCAGCGCGTCGGCCTCGGCGACGAACGGCAGCAGGACGTCCTTGTCGTTGAGGCGATCGACCTTGTTGATGGCGAGGATCACGGGGAGCTTGGCCTCCTTGATCCGGGCCATGACCAGCGCGTCATCCGGCAGCCAGCCGGCCTGATCCACCAGCCAGACGATGAGGTCGACACCGAGCAGCGATGAGATCGCGGTGCGGTTGAGATAGCGGTTCATGGCCCGCTGCCCGCCGCCATGGATGCCGGGCGTGTCGACGTAAATCGCCTGACCGCGCTCGTCGGTCTTGATCCCGAGAATGCGGTGGCGGGTGGTTTGCGGCCGGCGCGAGACGATGCTGAGCTTCTGGCCCAGCAGATGGTTGAGCAGGGTCGACTTGCCGACGTTGGGGCGGCCCACCAAGGCCACGTAGCCTGATTTCAAACGCTTATCCTCGATTGCTCGGAAAGGCGGTTGAGCATGTTTTCCGCCGCCTGTTGTTCGGCCTTCTTGCGGGAGCTGCCTTCGCCGAGGCAGGGCTCGACCTGCAGCGGAATCTCGCACCGCACCTGAAAATGCTGGTCGTGCGGCAGTCCCGACTGGGCGATCAGGGTATAAACCGGCAGCGGCAGGCCACGCCCCTGCATCAGCTCCTGCAGACGCGTTTTTGGGTCCTTTTTCCAGTCGTCCAGCGACAAAGCGGACAACGGCCGCTCGAACAGCTGGAGGATCAATGTCCGGCAGGCGTCGATGCCCTGGTCCTGCAGCACGGCGCCGAGGACGGCTTCCAGGGCGTCGGACAAGATCGAATCGCGCCGGTAGCCGCCGCTCTTGAGTTCGCCCGAACCCAGGATGAGGTATTCACCGAGATCCAGCTCCCGCGCGATCTTCGCCAAGGCGGTTTCGTTGACCAGAGTCGCCCGGAGCCTGCTCAGCACGCCCTCATCCGCCGAAGGAAAGCGCTGGTAGAGGTACTCGGCGACCACGAAGCCGAGCACGGAATCGCCCAGGAACTCCAAGCGCTCGTTGTTCGCGCCTTCGGCGCTGCGGTGAGTCAGGGCGTTCCTGAGCAGGCTCGGATCACTGAACGGGACGCCGAGCTTGCGCGCCAAATGCTCGTGGCTGCGAATCAATGCCGCGCGACCTCGATCCGGTCGTCGAAGCGGATCAGCGCATCGATGTTGCCCATGACGGGCTTGACCACTTCGTAAGCGATCTGGACGCGCAGGACTCCTTCGCTGCGGGTAATCTTCACGTCTTTCGTCGTCACGCCATCCACCATGTTGATATCCCAGCGCCGCTCCAAAGCCTTGAGGATATCCTCGCGAGTCTTCTCCAGCAGTTCCGGGTCCGATTTCAGCGATTCCAGCGAGCTGCGGACCTTGTAGTGATTGAGATAAACCGGCCCGATGCGGAACAGCAGCATCATGAAGAAGCCCGCCACCGCCATCAACACGGCGAAGCTGATGAAGGTCAGCCCGCGCAGACGCTGGGGCGTGCCGCGCATGATTCAGCGTCCCGAGTTCAGCACGGTACCCAGGCGGGAAAAGCCGATGCCGCCATTCTCGAAATCCCAGCTCATCCAGATGAAGAAGGCCTTCCCCACCAGATTGGCTTCCGGAACGACACCCCAGTAGCGGCTGTCGTTGCTGTTGTCGCGGTTGTCGCCCATCACGAAATAGCTGCCTTCGGGTACGGTGAACTCACCCTCCACCGTCGGCTGGCCGCGGCGGATCAAAATGTCGTGCCTGACGCCTTCGAGGTCTTCCAACAGCAGCTCCGCCCCGCTCATGCTGGCACCCTGCCCCACGCCTTCGTAGGTACCGAGCGAAGTCTGGGCGATGGGCTTGCCGTTGATGTAGAGCTGCTTGTTGTAATAGCCGATCTTGTCGCCCGGCAGACCGATCACGCGCTTGATGTAATCGACGGTCGGGTCCTTGGGGAAGCGGAATACCACGATATCGCCCCGCGCGGGCTCGCCCATTTCGATGACCTTGGTATTCAGCACCGGCAGGCGGATGCCGTAGATGAATTTGTTGACCAGAATGAAATCACCGATCAAGAGCGTGGGCATCATGGAGCCTGACGGGATGCGGAACGGTTCCACCAGGAAGGAACGCAGCAGCATGACGATGAGCACGATCGGGAAGAACGACCGGGCATATTCCACCAGCAGCGGCTCCTTGTGCGCCGCGCCGGCGGGCAAGGGATGTCGCTTCAGCCAAAGCGCGTAACCGCCCCAAACCGCGCCGGTGACGAACGTGGCGGCGACCAGAAAGAAAGAAAAATCGTAGTCCATCGGATGCAACCGTTATCAGGAATCCTTGTTGACGCGCAGCACGGCGAGAAACGCTTCCTGGGGAATGTCGATCTTTCCCACCTGCTTCATCCGTTTCTTGCCGGCCTTCTGTTTTTCCAGGAGCTTGCGCTTGCGGGTGATGTCGCCGCCGTAGCACTTGGCCAGCACGTTCTTGCGCATGGCCTTGACCGTGGAGCGGGCGATGATCTTGGAGCCGATGGCGGCCTGGATCGCCACTTCGAACATCTGTCTCGGGATCAGGTCCTTCATCCTCTCGACCAGGTCGCGGCCACGGTTCATGCTGATGTCGCGGTGCACGATCAGGGACAGCGCATCCACCTTCTCGCCGTTGATCAGGATGTCGAGCTTGACCAAAGGCGCGGCCTGGAAGCGCAGGAATTCGTAATCGAAGGAGGCAAAGCCGCGGCTGCACGATTTGAGCCGGTCGAAAAAATCGAGCACCACCTCGCTCAGGGGCAACTCGAAGCTCAAGGCCACCTGCCCGCCCATGTATTGCAGCTTCTTCTGCACGCCGCGCTTTTCGATGCACAGGCTGATGACCGCACCCAGATAATCCTGCGGCACCAGAATGTTGGCCTCGATGATCGGTTCGCGGATTTCCTCGATCTCGTTCGGCGACGGAAGGTCGGCGGGGTTGTCGACCGGTATCACCGTGCCGTCGGACCTGGCGACCTCATAGACCACGGTCGGCGCGGTGGTGATGAGATCCAGGTCGTACTCGCGCTCCAGCCGCTCCTGGATGATCTCCATGTGCAGCATGCCGAGGAAGCCGCAGCGGAAACCAAATCCCAAGGCCTGCGAGACTTCCGGCTCGAAGTGCAGGGCGGCGTCGTTCAGATGCAGCTTGTTGAGCGCTTCCCGGAGATTCTCGTAGTCCTCCGAGTCCACCGGATAAAGCCCTGCGAATACCCGCGGCTGGACCTTCTGGAATCCCGGCAAGGCTTCCGTGGTCGGGCGGTCGGTGGTGGTGATGGTGTCGCCCACCGGCGCACCGAAGATGTCCTTGATGCCGGCCACCACGAAGCCCACCTCGCCGGTGTTCAGCACGGTTTTGTCCAGCGGCTTGGGCGTAAACACGCCCAGTTTCTCGACCAGATGGCTCTTGCCGGTGGACATGATGGTGATCTTCTGCTTGCGCGAAATCGAGCCGTTCACCACCCGGACCAGGGATACCACCCCGAGGTAGTTGTCGAACCAGGAATCGATGATCAGCGCCTGCAGCGGTCCATCGGCGTCACCTTTGGGCGCCGGGATCTTCTTCACCAGTTCTTCGAGCAAGGCATCGACACCGAAGCCGGTCTTCGCGCTGATCTCCACCGCGTCTTCCGCCGGAATGCCGATGATCTCCTCGATCTCGCTCTTGACGCGCACCGGATCGGCCGAGGGGAGATCGATCTTGTTCAGCACCGGCAGCACTTCCAACCCCTGCTCGATGGCCGTGTAACAGTTCGCGACGCTTTGGGCTTCCACACCCTGGGCGGCATCCACCACCAGCAAGGCGCCTTCGCAGGCCGCCAGCGAACGGGACACTTCGTAGGAAAAATCGACGTGTCCCGGCGTGTCGATGAAATTGAGCTGATAGGTGCCGCCGTCCTTGGCTTTGTAATCGAGCGTAACGCTCTGGGCCTTGATGGTGATGCCGCGCTCGCGCTCGATGTCCATGGAATCGAGCACCTGCTCGGCCATCTCACGGTCGCTCAGGCCTCCGCACATCTGGATGAAACGGTCTGCAAGCGTCGATTTCCCATGGTCGATATGCGCGATGATGGAAAAGTTGCGTATGTGCGTTAGGTCGGTCACTGCTTTTCGTCTTTCAATTTCATCGCCAGGAAGATGGAACCATCGCGCCGCTGCACCAGAACCGCCAGGGATTTTCCCGTCGGCAGGGTCTTTTCCATCTCCACCAGTTGTTTCACGCTGTTGATTTCCTTGTCCTGGATCCGGAGGATCACGTCACCGCGTCTAAGGCCTGCGTCGTAGGCCGGACCGGGACTGACGCTGTACACGATGACCCCGCCGCGAGGCACCTCGAACTGCTCCCGCAGCTCGGGCGTAAAGTCCGCCACGCTGGCGCCCATGCGTTTCAGCGGCACGGCATCGGGCTCAGCAGCGCCCATGGCCGGTTCTTCCTCATCGGGGAGAGAGCCGATCTTGATGCTCAATTCCTTGATGGCGCCGCTGCGCAAGAGCTTGATCTTGGCCACTTCGCCGACCTTGGTCATGCCCACCATGGGCGGCAGCGTCGCCGACGTGTCCACCGCCTGTCCGTTGAACTCCAGGACGATGTCGCCGACCCGGATACCGGCCGCTTCGGCGGGGCTCTTCGGCAGCACCTTGGACACCAGGGCACCCTGCGGCTTCTTCATGCCGAAGGACTCGGCCAGCTCCCGCGTCACGTCCTGGATCTGGACACCGAGCCAGCCGCGCGAGACGCGCCCGCTGACCTTGAGCTGGTCCACTACCTGCATGGCGACCTCGATGGGAATCGCGAAGGACAGCCCCATGAAACCGCCGGTGCGGCTGTAAATCTGGGAATTGACCCCGACCACCTCGCCGTTCAGATTGAACAGGGGGCCTCCGGAATTGCCGGGATTGATGGCCACGTCGGTCTGGATGAAGGGCACATAGTTGTCGCTGGGAAGGCTGCGTCCCTTGGCGCTGACGATGCCGGCGGTGGCCGAGTGATCGAAGCCGAAGGGCGAGCCGATGGCGAGCACCCATTCGCCGACCTTGAGCTTTTCCGACGAGCCCAGCTTGACCGTAGGCAACTGGGCGGCCTCGATCTTGAGCAGGGCGACGTCGCTGCGCTTGTCGGAACCGACGATCTTGGCGACCAGTTCGCGTCGGTCCTGCAGGCGCACGACGATCTCATCGGCACCCTTCACCACGTGGTGGTTGGTGATGATGTAGCCGTCCGCCGACATGATGAAACCCGAGCCCAAAGACTTCGCCTCGCTGGGCTGGCCATCGCTGCCTCCGCCTTCGCCGAAGTAATGCCGGAAAAAATCGTCGAATGGCGTGCCTTCCGGAATTTCCAGGCCCTCCGGCATCTGTTGTTCGTTGGCCGCCACTTTCTGCGTGGTACTGATGTTCACGACGGCCGCGTTGTTCTGTTCGACCAGATTGGTGAAATCGGGAAGCTGTGCCCGGGCGGCCGGGGGAGCAGCAAGAACCAGGACCGCCCAAATCACGCCGGCGAAGCGGTATCTCTTAAACATGGTGACTCCTGAATGCAAAGGCGGCGGCAATGGCGCACCCGAAAAATCCGGGGCGCCTTAGCGGGAAATGCGGCGAATGAATACCGGGCGAAGATCCTGCCCATGGAGGCCGGGACAATACTTGAGCAATACGAACGTCAGTCCCAGACCGAGCAGGCCGCCGAAGATCGAACCGGCATCGGCCGAAGCGAACACTCCCTGGTCGGCCAGCAGCTTGCCCAGCAAGGCGCCGCCGAGGAGAAAAAACAGGGGCAACAGGTACATTCTGAAAGAACCGGCGAGCAGAGCGCCCTCTTCCACCCCGATGATCACGCGATCTCCCGGAGACATCGGGCCGTCCGCGTCGACCTTAAGGCGCATGGGCTTGTCGCCCAGCATCCGGGCCACCAAGGACGTACTGCAGCCTTGGGCGCAGCTTCCGCAGGCCGATTTCTGGAACTTTTCCACCCAGATCGAATGCCCTTCGACCTCGGTGACTATTGCCTCTTCCTCAATCATTCACGTCACGGTTTTTCGTTGGATTTCTGGTAGCGGATGCCATTGGCGATCATTTGAACGGTCTTGGGCGGCACTTCCCCCATCACAGTCACGACGAAACCGTCGATTTTCCGGGTATAAGCATTCACGGCGCCAATTTTCTTCAGCCTCTCGAGGAAGGGCTCTTCCTTGAGTTCGTCTACGTAGATTGAAACAGATGAGAGCCCATCGCTCAACAAGATATGTTCGATGGGATGTTTCAGGGGCGGCTGCTGGATGCGGCTGTAGCCGCTGATACGGAAACCCACGGGAACGCTGTCCAGGCTCCAATCCATCGACTCGATGGGTATGACCTCCCGTTTCGACGACTGTTCCGAGTAAGTATCGGATGCCGCCGCCGGCGCCACCCCCCGGGCGGGCGCATCGCCCGATATCTCCAGTGAGGTGAACACCATCTGTTCGACCGGTCTGTTGTTCTCATCGAGCAATTCGAAGCGCAGCGGCAGATGGGACTCGATGTCGATCCATAACTTACGCCCGTAGCGGTAGTCGTCGACCGGTATGATGTCGATGCTTTGGGCACGCCGCTGCGCCACGTACTCCTGTCCGCCGACCAGGAATGCGTAATAGTCGCACAAGCCGACGAACGACTCGGGTAGATCGACCAGGAACGAATGGTTCGAAGGCACGCGTTCCGTCATGACCGACTTCGTCTCGGGAAAGAAGAACCGGACCAGATCGCCGTCTCTGACGATTTCCCGCATCGGACTGTTCAGCGAGGTCAGCCGCTCGTGCTCGATGCCGTTCGACATGCCGTGGACGAACTCCATGCTGTTGACCTTGTCGTCCTTCAAATAAGCCACCAGGCCCCGATAATTGAGGCGGACCATGGCATTGCGCATGTTCGACAGCCACTCGACACCGGCCCGTGCACCGAGCGCCTGCGGCGCATCGTCCGCCCGGGACGGCGGCAGGCGACCAAATGCAACGACGGCCCCCAGGGCCGCCGCGATTACTCGAATTCTGACCATGGCCGGCTTCGGGTGAGGTTATTGCTCATAGCTGACCAGCCTCATGTACGGCATCAGCGTCCCGGCTCCCGCCAGGTGGGAAGTCCCGCTGTGAGCCAGCAGATAGGCCTGCATTTCGGGATCGATTCGCGCCTCGGCCAAGGCCATGCCCGAACCGGCGGATGGGCCACCGTCGAATGCGGTGAAACCGCTCAAGCCTCTCCAGACGAAAACCGCCATCGCCACCAGGGAAGCCGCGAGCGCGCCGGTCACGATGTGTCTTCGAAAGGTATCGGATGACTTCGCCATTGCGGGGGCCAGAATCGTCGGCTCGACGGCAACCTGGCGCGCCACGCGATCCGCCAGATCACCACCGAGCGGCATCCGGCCCGTGCGGAGCACTTCACCGATCAAGTAATACCGACTCACGACAGAACGGACATCCTCCCGCTTTTCGATCAGCCGGAAATAGTCCTGCGCTTCGGCAAAGCCCATCTCGTTATCCACGAAAACAGAGGCCTTCTGTGCCATATGCTCGTCCAACATCGTTCGGTTCCTGTCCTCTATCAATCGAGTAACGGCCTGAGCCGTTTGTCTATGGCTTCCCTTGCCCTGAAGATACGGCTGCGCACGGTACCCACCGGGCAGCTCATGACTTCTGCGATTTCGTCGTAACTCAGCCCCTCCAGCTCCCTCAGAGTTATAGCCAGCTTAAGTTCTTCCGGCAACTCGTTCAGAGCCGATTGAATCGTGGCCGCCAATTCGTCACTCAACACCGCCGCTTCGGGCGTGTCGACATCCTTTAGACGATAGCCATTCTCGAATTGTTCCGCAGATTCGACGTCGAATTCGTCTTCGCTGGGCCGGCGTGACCGGGTGACAAGGTAGTTTTTTGCTGTATTGATCGCAATGCGGTAGAGCCAGGTATAGAACTGGCTGTCCCCGCGAAACCCCGGCAGCGCTCGATAAGCCTTGATAAAAGCCTCCTGCGCCACATCGAGGGATTCGTAGGGATCCTTGATATAGCGGGAAATGAGCTGGGTGATCTTGTACTGGTACTTTCTGACGAGTAAGTCGAAGGACTTCTTGTCGCCGCGTTGCACCCGCCTGACGAGTTCCTCATCCAGTTGTTCACTCATCTCCATTCCACGGTTCGCCTTGGACATCACACCCTTTCCTTCCGGGAAATCCTCGGAATCGCGGGCATTCACGATCCCCTGCTGGAACGGATAGGCGGAAGCAGGGCTTCGATTATCTTACGTTCGGAAGCGCGCTTCAACGCAAAACCGATTTGCTGTAACATGCCCTTAACACAGCGATACCCATGGACAAGGACATCACCTACGACGCGCTCATCATCGGCAGCGGTGCTTCCGGCCTCAGCTTGGCCTTGCGACTCGCCGACGGCGCGCGAGTCGCCGTCCTGTCGAAGGTTGCCCTGAGCGAAGGCAACACGCGCTACGCCCAGGGCGGCATCTCGGCGGTGCTCGACGCGCAGGACTCCCTCGAATCGCACATCGAAGACACCCTGGTAGCGGGCGCCGGCTTGTGCGATCCGGACGTCGTGCGTTTGGTGGTGTCTCAAGGCAAAGAATGCATCGACTGGCTGCTCCAGCACGGCGTCGCCTTCACCGAAATCGAAAGCACCGATGGTGCCCACCATCTGCACCTGACCCGGGAAGGTGGCCATACCCACCGACGGGTCGTCCACGCAGCCGATGCAACCGGGCAGGTGGTGGAATCCTCGCTGGAGGCGCATGCCCGAGCCCATCCCAATATCGAGCTGTTCGAATACCACAACGTGATCGACCTGATCACCTCGGCCAAACTGGGGCTCTCAGGCCCCCGGCGCGTGTTGGGCGCCTATGTGCTCGATGCCCGGCAGCAACGGATCCGAACGTTCCGCGCCCGCGTCATTGCCCTCGCAACCGGCGGCGCCAGCAAGGTTTATCTCTACACCAGCAATCCCGACGTCTCCACCGGAGACGGCATCGCGCTGGCTTGGCGCGCGGGCGCGCGGGTCGCGAACATGGAGTTCATCCAGTTTCATCCGACTTGCCTTTACCATCCGCACGCTCGTTCCTTTCTCATCTCGGAAGCAGTCCGAGGCGAAGGCGGCCGGTTGCTGCTGCCCGATGGCAGCGCTTTCATGCACCGGTTCGACCCGCGTGGCGAACTGGCTCCGCGCGACATCGTGGCGCGCGCCATCGACCATGAAATGAAGCGACTGGGCGCCGACTGCGTCTACCTCGATATCAGCCACCGGCCGGCCGAGTTCATCCGGAGCCATTTCCCAACGATTCATGCGCGCTGCCTGGAATTGGGCATGGACATGACCCGTGAGCCCATCCCGGTGGTACCGGCCGCCCATTACACTTGCGGAGGGGTGGTGACCGACCGTCTGGCACGGACCGATATCGAAGGGCTCTATGCCGTCGGCGAGGTGGCCTGTACCGGCCTGCACGGCGCCAACCGCATGGCCAGCAACTCGTTGCTGGAGTGCCTGGTGTTCGCCAAGCAGGCGAGCCTGGACATCCTGAACCGGCTGCCGGATATTCCTCTCCCGCCGGCATTGCCGGAGTGGGACGAATCCAAGGTCACGGATTCCGACGAAGAAGTCGTCGTGTCCCATAACTGGGACGAAATCCGGCGCTTCATGTGGGACTACGTCGGCATCGTGCGGACCGACAAACGGCTGCAACGCGCCCTGCACCGGGCGGAGCTGCTCAAGCAGGAAATTGCCGAATACTATGGCAACTTCCGGGTGACCAGCGATCTGCTGGAGCTTCGTAACCTGGTCATCGTCGCCGAACTCATCATCCGCTCGGCCTTGCAAAGGAGGGAGAGCCGCGGACTGCACTTCACCCTCGATTATCCGGCGCCGGACGATAGTCACCCGCCGAAAGACACGGTACTCGTGCCCTAAATCCCCACCTTCAAGCTGACCGGCCGTACATTCGAATCTGGTGAGCGAGGTGCTCGACGTGCTCATCGCGCAGTTGCGCCCAGTCGAAGCGCCAATGCCAGTTGTTGCCCACCGTGCCCGGCGTGTTCATGCGGTGCCCCTGGCCCAATCCCAACACGTCCTGCATGGGCACGATGGCTAGGCGCGCAACCGAAGCCATGGCGGCCTGCACCAGCGCCGCCGGCATGGGCAGTCCCGAACGGCCGAGATAGTCGTAGACATAGCTCTGCCGATCTGCGGACAGCCCCTCGAACCAGGACAGAGTCGTGTCGTTGTCGTGAGTCCCGGTATAGACGACACTGTCCACGGCGTGGTTATGAGGCAGATAAGGATTTTGGGAGCCGCCTTCGAAAGCAAACTGGAGTATCCGCATGCCGGGGATGCGGAAACGCCTACGCAATGATTCTACCTCGGCGGTGATGATGCCCAGATCCTCCGCCACCAGCGGCAGGGACTCGCCGAACACCTCTACGCAACGCGCCAGCAGCGCTTCGCCGGGGGCTTTGACCCAGCGCCCCTCCATCGCCGTTTCCGAGCACGCGGGAATTTCCCAGTACGCTTCGAACCCGCGGAAATGGTCGATACGGATCAGATCGTAGAGCCCAAGCTGGGTGCGCAGCCGGTCGATCCACCAGGAGAAGCCGGAACGCGCCATGTTGTCCCAGTTGTAGTGGGGATTCCCCCAGCGCTGGCCGGTGGCGGAAAAATAATCCGGCGGCACCCCGGCGACGACGCGCGGCTCGCCGTCTTCGCCCAGTTCGAAATAATCCCGCCCGGCCCAGACTTCCGCGCTGTCCGAGGCGACGAAGATCGGCATATCGCCGAACAGGAGGACGCCCAGCCTCTTGGCGTGCTCATGCAAACCGTGCCACTGCTCGAAAAACACGAACTGCTCGAACCGGACCCGGGCTATCGTATTGGCATATAAGGTACAGGCGGAGGCGAGTGCATCGGGTTTTCGGTCCCGCAAGGCCGGGGGCCAGGCCTGCCAGGGCAGGCCGCCGTTGACCTCCTTGAGCGCGGCGTACAAGGCGTAATCGGCCAACCACCAGTCGTTGGCGCTGACGAAATCGCCGAATGCGGAACACAGGGCATCGGAGGTTCCGCGCCGGCGAAAGGATTCGAAGGCTCGGCGCAACGCCCGTTGCCGCGCCGTTACCGGATCGTCGGCGGCGGGGATGGCATCGGCTTCCAGCAGTCCGCGCTCGACCAGCCAGTCCAGTCCTATCAGCAGGGGGTTTCCGGCGTGCACCGAAGTGCATTGGTAGGGCGAGCCGTCCTCGTGGGTCGGATTGATCGGCAGCGTCTGCCATACGGTGACGCCGGCGGCGGCGAGAAAATCCACGAAACGGAAGGCATCCGCCCCCAGGTCCCCGTTTCCCGGACCGCCGGGCAAGGAACTGATGTGGAGCAGAATGCCCGCGCGGCGCCGATCGAAAATTCCGTGAGCATCCATGTAGCTATGACATCAAAAACAACGGGTGGAGCCATACTGCGGCAGGCATGCCCCGGCCGCCGGGCCGGAGAACGGGCCGTCCCGACGGTACCTTCAAGTCTTATCAGCGGTGGAAATGCAGCATCTGGCCGAGACAATCGGGCGTCACCAGCACGATACCATCGGGGCTGACGTAAAATCTCTTGCGGTCCTCTTCGAGATTTTCGCCGATGATGGTGTTGGGCGGGATGTTGCATCCCTTGTCGATCACCGCCCTATTGATGCGGCAATGGCGGCCGACGTTCACGTCGGGCAGGATCACCGAGTCGCGCACCCGCGAGAACGAATTCACCCGTACGTTCGAGAACAGCAAGGAGTGGCGGACGTCGGCGCCGGAGATGACGCATCCGCCCGAGACCATCGAATCCACCGCCATGCCGCGCCGGTCGTCGTCGTCGAACACGAACTTGGCCGGCGGGGTCTGGGCCTGATAGGTCCAGATCGGCCATTCCCGGTCGTAAAGGTTGAGCTCCGGATCGACCCCGATCAGCTCCATGTTGGCGGCCCAGTACGAATCCACCGTCCCCACGTCGCGCCAGTAGGCCTGCACCCCGCTCTGGGCGTTGCGGAAACGGTAGGCGAAGACGCGGTATTTTTGGATGACCTGCGGGATGATGTCCATCCCGAAATCGTGGTTCGAGCCCGGGGTGTCGGCGTCCTTGATGAGCTGCTCGAACAGAAACGCCGTGTTGAAAATGTAGATGCCCATCGAGGCTGCCGCGTGGTCCGGGCGGTTCGGCATGGCCGGCGGGTCGGCGGGCTTCTCGACGAATTTCTGGATACGCTGCTCGGCATCCATCTGCATCACGCCGAACGCACGGGCATCGGCGAGCGGCACCTCCATGCAGCCGATGGTGAGATCGGCCTTCCTTTCCACGTGATAGGCCAGCATCAGGCCGTAGTCCATCTTGTACACGTGATCGCCGGCCAGGATCATGATGAATTCCGGATCGCGCTGGCGGATGATGTCGAGGTTCTGGTACACCGCGTCGGCGGTGCCCGCGTACCAGCTCTCCTGCAGGCGCTGCTGGGCGGGCATGATGTCGATGAACTCGCCCAGTTCACCGCGCAGGAAGCCCCATCCCTGCTGGATGTGGCGGATCAGCGAGTCCGCCTTGTACTGGGTCAGCACGCCGACCTGGCGTATCCCGGAATTGATGCAATTGGACAGGGGGAAGTCGATGATCCGGAACTTGCCGCCGAAAGGTACTGCCGGCTTGGCACGCCATTCGGTCAGTTTTTGCAGCCGGCTGCCGCGCCCTCCGGCGAGGATCAGGGCCAGGGTTTGCCGGGTCAGCCGACTTACGAAACGGGATGGTGGGTGCATCGACTCCGACATATGGGACTCCTATTCCTGTTCCTGACTCGGACATGCGCGGTGGGAAATCTGGTAACATCCTGCCACAGACATCGCATATTCGGCACCGGCGGCCGGCATTGTACTATCAGAAATCTCGCAAAGTGAATCCGAACGGGGAGGAATGCGGTTTGACGGACAGCTCGACCTTGGCAGAACTCTCGCAGGACTTCCAGCGGCTCATCGAAGCCCGCCACCACGATCCTTTCTCGGTGCTGGGCCGTCACCGGCGGAATGAACGGGATATCATCCGCGCTTTCCTGCCCCGTGCCGAAGAAGTGCGCGTCGGCGCCCATGGGCCGGTGTTGGAACGCATCGCCGGCACCGCCCTCTTCGAATGCGAGATCGACCCCCTTGTCGCCGATACCCACTATCGGCTGTACTGGAAGGACTCGACGGGGCATACGCACAGCTTCATCGATCCTTATACCTTTCCTCCCCAGCTGTCCGATTTCGATCTTTATCTTTTCGGCGAAGGCCGGCACTGGAACATCTACCGCACTCTTGGAGCGCATCCGCACAGCGTCGACGGCATCGACGGCATTCTGTTCGCGACCTGGGCACCCAATGCCGAACGCATCAGCGTGGTCGGAGAATTCAATGGCTGGGACGGTCTCCGGCATCCCATGCGGGTGCGGGGCGGCAGCGGCGTCTGGGAGCTGTTCATTCCGGAACTGCAACCGGGCTTGCTGTACAAGTTCGAGATCCGCAACCGGCCGCACGGCACCGTCCATCTCAAGACCGACCCTTACGGACGTCAGTTCGAACTGCGGCCGAACACCGCCTCCATCATCACCCGCGAAAGCGAATACCTCTGGAACGACACGGACTGGCTGGAGCAGCGCAAGGACTGGCCCTGGCTACATCGGCCGCTTTCGGTGTACGAGGTGCACGCCGGCTCCTGGAAGCGTGATCTCGAAGGCGGCTACCTGAACTACCGCGATCTCGCGCATGATCTGGTCGACTACGTCAAATCGGCGGGTTTCAGCCACATCGAGCTGATGCCCATCACGGAGCATCCGCTGGATGCCTCCTGGGGCTACCAGACGACCGGCTATTTCGCCCCCACCAGCCGATTCGGGACGCCCGATGACTTCCGCTATTTCGTCGATTACTGCCATCAACACGGCATCGGCGTCATTCTGGACTGGGTGCCTGCGCATTTTCCGAAAGACGCCCACGGCCTGGCGCGCTTCGACGGCACCGCCCTGTACGAGCACGAAGATCCGCGGCTGGGCGAACACCGCGACTGGGGCACGCTGATCTACAACTACGGCCGCAACGAGGTCAAGAACTTCCTGCTGGGCAGCGCGCTGTTCTGGCTGGAGGAATTCCACCTCGACGGCCTGCGCGTCGATGCCGTTGCCTCGATGCTCTATCTCGATTATTCGCGCCAACCGGGCGACTGGATACCCAACAAGTACGGCGGCAACGAAAACCTGGAGGCCATTGCCTTCCTGCGCGACCTCAATACCGTCGTGCACCAGCAGTTTCCGGGCGTGCTGGTCGTGGCGGAGGAATCGACCGCCTGGCCGCAGGTCACCCGGCCGACCTGGACCGGTGGCCTGGGCTTCTCCATGAAATGGAACATGGGCTGGATGCACGACATTCTGGTCTACATGAGCAAGGATCCGGTACACCGGCACTACCATCACGACCAGCTCACCTTCGGGCTGCTGTACGCCTTCACCGAAAACTTCGTCCTGCCCTTCTCCCACGACGAGGTCGTCCATGGCAAGGGCTCGATGCTGGCGAAGATGCCGGGCGACGAATGGCGGCGCTTCGCCAATCTGCGCGCCCTATATACCATGATGTTCACCTACCCCGGCAAGAAGCTGCTGTTCATGGGCTGCGAATTCGCCCAAACCGGTGAGTGGAACCATACCACGGCGCTGGACTGGCCTCTCTTGGAAGCGCCGCTGCACCGCGGTATGCTGCGATTGGTGAGTGATCTCAATCGCCTTTACTGTGGCATATCCGCGCTCTACGCCTACGATTTCGAGAGCCAGGGCTTCGAGTGGATAGACAGCCACGATGCGGCGCAGTCGGTCATCAGCTACCTTCGCCGCGACGATGACAGTCACGTGGTCGTCGTCCTGAACTTCACCCCGGTACCGCGCCACAATTACCGCATCGGCGTGCCGGAGCCCGTTCAATACCGGGAAATCTTCAATTCCGACGCCGAATGCTACGGCGGCGCCAACCTCGGCAACTGGAAAATCGAAACCGAAACCGTGGAATGGATGGGACGGGCGCAGTCCCTCGTGCTGACCCTGCCCCCCTTGGCCGGCATCGTGCTAGCCCCGGTCACGCCGTCGACCGAAGAAACGACCGGGACACCAGCAGACGAATGAAAGTCCTATTCGTCTCCAGCGAGGTCTTCCCCCTGATGAAGACCGGCGGCCTTGCGGATGTGTCCGGCAGCCTGCCGGCGGCGTTATCGGCCCTGGGGCACGACGTGCGTATCCTGATGCCCGCCTATCCGGAGGCCATCGCCGCTGCGGAAACCCCGAAGGAACTGAGCCTGCGTCAGTCGGGCAGCCAGCTGACCCTGCTGTCGACGCGGTTGCCTGGAACGGCCGTCCCTCTCTGGCTCCTGGATGCCCCGGCCTCGTTCGGCCGTTTCGGCAATCCGTATCTGGCGCCCAATGGCGCGCCCTGGCCCGACAACGCCGAACGCTTCGCGCTGCTCGCCCGCGTCGCCGTCGACCTGACCCAGGACCGGCTCGGCCTCGGCTGGAAACCCGATGTCGTCCATTGCAACGACTGGCAGACCGGGCTGATCCCACCGCTCTTGAGCGACGAACCGAACCGGCCCGCGGTCGTGTTCACCGTGCACAATCTCGCCTACCAGGGCCTGTTTCCCTACGATACCTTCCAGCGCCTGGCGCTGCCGCCACGCCTTTGGAAGATGGAAGCGCTGGAGTTCTACGGCCAGCTTTCCTTCATCAAGGGCGGCCTGGTTTTCGCCGATCGCATCAATACCGTGAGCCCGAGCTATGCCCGAGAAATCCAGACGCCGGAGTTCGGCTGCGGGCTGGATGGCCTGCTGAGGAACCGGCGGGCATGCCTCAGTGGCATCCTCAACGGCATCGACGACATCGCCTGGAATCCGGCAACCGATCCCTACCTCGCTGCGACTTACGGCCCGGAGACCCTGGAGCGCAAACGCGCCAACCGCACGGCCCTCAGGCAAAAGTTCGGCCTGCCGGATGATCCGGACATCGCCGTCCTGGGCATGGTGGGCCGGCTGGTCGAACAGAAAGGTATCGACCTGCTGATCGACATCCTGGACGATCTGCTCCAGTTGCCGATCCAACTGGTGGTCCTGGGCAGCGGCAACAAGGCATTCGAACACGCCCTCGAACGGGCGGCTGCAGCCTGCCCGGAACGCCTCGCCGTCACCATCGGCTATGACGAGCCGCTGGCCCATCTCATCGAGGCCGGCGCCGACATGTTTCTGATGCCCTCGCGTTTCGAGCCCTGCGGATTGAACCAGCTCTATAGCCAACGCTATGGCACCGTGCCCATCGTGCGCAAGGTGGGCGGACTGGCCGATACCGTCGATGACGCCACGCCCGAGCGCCTGGCCGCCGGCCAAGCCAGCGGAATCGTGTTCGAACCGGCCAAGCCGGCCTTCCTGCTGGAAGCGGTCCTCCGGGCGCTGACGCTGTACCGAGCACCCGAGGTGTGGCGGACGATCTGCCAATGCGGCATGCGCAAGGATTTCTCCTGGCGCAAGAGCGCATCCCAGTACGTCGAACTCTACCGGGAAGCTCAGACCGAATTGAATGCCGACCGCTGCGCCGCCTGATTCGGCACGGCCGAAGCCGAATCAGGCGGCGCCGTAACGCGTCCTGATACGCTCCCGGTTCAGCGCCAGCCACTGTAGGCCGATGATGGGGATGGCCGAGCGGATGCGCCCTTCGCCGAGCAGGACCATCGCTTCGGCAAAATCGACCACGCTGACCAGGATGTCCTCATGCTCTTCGGCCAGGCCATGGATGCCGCCGAGACCGGCGGAATCGACGATGCCGCAATAGAGGGCAATGCTTTCGGAACAGCCGCCGGGCGTGGTGAAAAACTCGGACACGGGGATAAGCTCGCGGATTCGGCTTCCGGCCTCCTCCATGGTCTCGCGGTGCGCCACCTCATCCGGATGTTCGCCCGGCTCCACGGCGCCGGCGACGATTTCCAGCAGCCAGGGATTCTCCCCCGACTTGAGGGGCCCGACGCGAAACTGTTCGATAAGCACCACCCGGTCGGCCATCGGATCATAAGGAACGACCGCCACGCAACGGCTTCGATGATACAGCTCGCGCGTCAAGACCTCGCTCCAGCCACCGCCGTGCAAGGTATGGCGCAAATGCATCCGCAACAGCGTGAAGAATCCCCCGTGGAGCCGCTCTTCCCGCAGGATTTCGAAATCGCGGGCCATCAGTACAGGCGCGGCGAGGACATGGACAGATTTCTGAGAGCGGTGCCCAGGCTTGCGCCCAGTTGCTGGGAGAGGCGGTCCAGCCACGTCTCCCTGTGCGAGTAGTTCACGATTTTCTTGGCCCCGATCACCGTCTCGGCCACCTGATGCAGTTCGCCGACGTCGTCGGCCAGACCCAGCTCGATGCCCTCGGCGCCGGTCCAGACCAGACCCGAAAAGAGTTCCGGCTCGTCCTTGAGGCGATCACCGCGCCCGGTCTTCACCGCCGTGATGAACTGCTGGTGGATGCCATTCAGCAATTGCTGCACATGCCGTTTTTCGGCGGGATCGACGGGACCGAACGGATCGAGTATCGCCTTGTGGTCGCCCGCGGTCATCACCCGGCGCTCCACGCCCAGTTTCTCCAACGTGCCGACGAAGCCGAAACCGTTCATGATGACGCCGATCGAACCGATGATGCTGGCCGGATTGACAAAAATCTTGTCCGTGGCCGAGGCAATGTAATAGCCGCCCGAAGCGCACAGGTCGGACACGACGGCATAGACCGGCAGCGCCGGATGTTCCTTCTTGATCCTGCGGATCTCATCGTATACGTAGGCCGATTGCACCGGACTCCCGCCCGGCGTATTCATCCTCAGCACGATGCCTTTCACGCCCTTGGCCTCGGCCGCCTCGCGCAGTCCCTCGATGATGGTGTCGGCGTCGATCTCGCCGCCTTCGACGATGGTGCCGATCACGTCGACCACGGCCGTATGAGCCTCACCGGCACCGGACAGACCATCCTGTGACAGCGGCTTGAGCGTCAGCAGGAAAGTCAGCCCGATCACCGCCACGAGGAAGGCCCGGAATATCAGGTTCCACCGCCGTGCCTTCCGCTGTTCCACCAATGCTTCGAGCAGTAGCTTTTCCAACAGTTCCCGCTCCCAACCCGGCGCCGGACGAGCCGATTCGGTCGATGACTCGAGTGTGGAATCCTCATTCATACGTCTTGAGCCTTCTGGAATAAAAAAAAGGGGAAAGGATGCCGAAGAATGCGCGGCCGGGAAGAACTTAAAGTCTGACGGCCATCAGAAAATCAGCGAGGTCCGACTCCAGCGGCGCCTCGATGCGAACTTCCCGACCGCTGCGGGGATGCGTGAATCCGAGCGTGGCGGCGTGCAGGAACAGCCGTTTCAGGCCGCGCTGGCGGAATGCCTGATTGAGGCCGGCGTCGCCATACCGCTCATCGCCCGCCAGCGGATGGCCCAGCGAGCGGGCATGCACGCGGATCTGATGGGTGCGGCCGGTGACCGGCCTGGCTTCCACCAGCGTCGCGCCGGAAAGCAGCTCCAACCGGCGGAACACCGTGACCGCCGCTTTTCCCTCAGCCGCAATCTTTACCATGCGCTCGCCGCTCTGCAGGACGTTCTTGAGCAAGGGAGCGTCCACCACTTGCCGCTGGCGCGTCCAGACGCCGCTCAACAGGGCAAGGTAGGTCTTTTCCACACCGTCCCCCCGAAACTGCTCGTGCAACTGGCGCAGCATCGAACGCCGCTTGGCGATCAGCAGACAGCCGGAGGTGTCGCGGTCCAGCCGATGCACCAGTTCGAGAAACCGCGCCCCTTCACGCACTGCGCGCAGCCCCTCGATCACGCCGAAGCTGAGCCCGCTGCCGCCATGCACCGCCATGCCGGGGGGCTTGTTGACGACCAGAATATCCTCGTCCTCGTAAAGCACCCGGTTTTCCAGCCGCTCCCTCAGCCAGGGCGCCGGCCGTTCAGGCTCCGACGCTACAGCGACCCGCACCGGCGGCACGCGCACCACATCTCCCGTGCTCAGCCGCTGCTGCGCCTTGCTCCGTCCCCCGTTGATGCGCACCTGCCCGGTCCGCAAGATGCGGTACACATGGCTCTTGGGCACGCCCTTCAAGCGTGAAAACAGAAAATTGTCGATGCGCTGACCGGCAGCTTCGGCGTCGACTTCGATCAGGCGAGGCTGGTTCGGGTCTTGCAGGAGAGATTTCATCGCAAAAATCATATCAGCTTTACACCTTAAATTGATGCTTTTGCTGAAGATTGCTATAGTCTGTCTGGCATTTCGCCGACCACGCGCCTTACGGCATACGTCACCTCCGGTGAAAGCCCCAAAGAATTGTTGAACGAATGAACCGGTGCATCGCCGGAAAACGCGGGTGCGGCCGACGCGCAAGTCGCGCGGGCCGAAGCGTGGAAAAGCAGGCGATGTCTGGCCGGTATCCGATATACAAATCAAGACCAGGGTTTGGATGCTCGACCCTTGACGAGCTCAAGAGACACATTTTCAAACAAACATTAGTATCCGCCGGGCCGGCCTTCGGGCCGAGCGGACTGGCCGTGTTTTCGCACGGTGTGAAAGTGGACGGGCCATTCCGAAAAGACCTCGCGGAACGCGGGTTCATGGCCAGCATCACGCAACATACCGTTCGCCGAATGGGACCGGCGCCGGAACCACCCGGTTCCCCGGCAACCCATCCTTAACACACAGGGCACCGGGATACCCATCATCCGATCGATCGCTTCGATACCGCGAACCTGACAAGAGCATTCGCATGATAGAAGAAACAGAACAGGAAGGGATGTTGGAGAAATCCTGCGGCACCACCGGTTCAGGCGGTTCTCCAGCAAGAACGCCCAAGGAATCCATTGATGAAAAGAATGTTGATCAACGCCACGCAACCCGAGGAACTGCGGGTCGCGCTGGTCGATGGACAAAAGCTTTATGACTTCGACATAGAAATCCCTTCGAGGGAGCAGAAAAAAGCCAATATCTACAAGGGCCTGATTACCCGCGTCGAGCCGAGTCTCGAAGCGGCGTTCGTCAATTTCGGGGCGGAGCGGCACGGCTTCCTGCCGTTCAAGGAAATCCTGCCGAAATATCTCAGCGCGACCGGCGAGGAATCCGTCTCCCGCCGGGAAATCAAGGACGTCCTCAAGGAAGGCCAGGAAGTCGTGGTCCAGGTCGAAAAGGAGGAACGCGGCACCAAGGGCGCGGCGCTGACCACCTACATCAGCCTGGCCGGCAGCTACCTCGTGCTGATGCCGAACAACCCCAAGGCGGGCGGAATTTCCCGCCGCATCGAGGGCGATGTCCGGTCCGACATGAAGGAGACGCTGAGCCAGCTCCAGATCCCCGACGACATGGGGGTGATCATCCGCACCGCAGGCGGCGGCAAAACGGTCGAGGAACTGCAGTGGGACCTCGATTATCTGCTGCAACTGTGGGAGGCGATCGAACGCTCGACCCGCGAAAAGCCGGCCCCCTTCCTGATTTTCCAGGAAAGCAACGTCATCATCCGAGCGTTGCGCGACCATCTGCGCAGCGACATCGACGAAATCCTGGTCGACAACCCGTCTACCTTCAGGCTGGTGCACAGCTTCCTGCAGCAGGTCATGCCGCAGTTCATCAACAAGGCGCGCTTGTATCAGGACAACGTGCCTCTGTTCAGCCGCTACCAGATCGAGAGCCAGATCGAGACCGCCTATTCCCGCGAAGTACCCCTGCCTTCCGGCGGCGCCATCGTCATCGACCACACCGAGGCCCTGACGACCATCGACATCAATTCCGCGCGGGCCACCAAGGGCGGCGACATCGAAGAAACCGCGCTGAACACCAATCTCGAGGCCGCCGACGAGATCGCCCGGCAGCTGCGCCTGCGCGATCTGGGCGGGCTGTTCGTGATCGATTTCATCGACATGATGGCTGCGCGTAATCAGCGCGCCGTGGAGAACCGTCTGCGCGAAGCGGTACGTGTCGACCGCGCACGCATCCAGCTCGGCCGCATATCCCGCTTCGGACTGATGGAAATGTCGCGCCAGCGCCTGCGGCCATCGCTCATCGAAACCGCATTGTTGACCTGCCCGCGCTGCAAGGGCCAGGGGACGATACGCAGCGTCGAATCGCTGGCCCTGTCCATCCTCCGCGTCCTGGAGGAGGAAACGATGAAAAAGAACACCGACCGGATCATCGCCCAATTGCCGGTCGAGTCGGCCACCTATCTGCTGAACGAGAAACGCGCCGCGCTTCAGCAAATCGAAACCCGGCACAACGTGGCCATCACCATCGTCCCCAATCCGCACCTCGAGACCCCCAATTACGACATCCAGCGGATCCGGAGCGGCGGACCCGGCGCGGAAGAGGAAACCCGCAAAAGCAGTTACCAGCTGATTTCGGAAAAATCGCCCGAATCCCCGAAATCCGTTCGGGGACCCGGTGCGTCCTCGGAAGCCCCCGCCGTCCGGGAATTCATTCCCGCCTCCCCCCAGCCCAGCGGTGGTGAGCAGCGCATCCAGGCTCAGCCGGGCCAGCCCGGCGGCGGACTGATCAAGCGCTTCCTCAACATCCTGACCGGCCAGCGCATCGAAGACCAGCCCTCCTCTGAAGCGGCCCGGTCTTCGGCGGGGCTGGCCCTGCCGGCGCCGTTCGTGCAGCCGGCCAAGACGTCCGGCGAGCCGGAAGGAGGCGGCGCTGCTTCGACGGAAGAAAGCGAACGCTTCGGCGGCCAGCGCCGTCGCGAACGCGACGGCGGCCGACGCGGCGCCGGCAATCGCCGAAAGCACCCGGCACAGCGGGACGACGCTGGCGACAGACGCCACAGCGGGGTGACGGCAGAAACGGAGACCGTCCAGGAACCGGCAACGGCGGAACCGCAACAGACCGGGCAAGAGAACCGGACGAAACCCCAGGAGGGCCGCGGTCGTCGCCAGGAGGGTCGCGGTCAGCGGCGCCGGGCTACGGCTGAGCCCGTCGACATGCCGCTGGAAGAAGCGGCGGCCGGGGCGGCAATGCCGGAAGACTCGGCTGGCGCAGCGGATTCGAAGGAACGGGTCCCGGCCCTCGAGCCGGTCGCTCCCGCAGATGCCGGTGAACGCTCAGAGGAAGGCGAGACTGTCGATGTCGAAACAGCCGAGGAAGACCTGGCGGAAGCGGAGTTTCGCCCCCGGTCTTCACGGTCGCGCCGGGGCGGCATCCGGCGGCGTGGCCGTGGCAGGCGGGATCGCCGGCCGGTGGCACCGGGTGAACAGGAGGCCGGCGAAGCTCCCGACGCCACCCACCCCGATGGGGAAAAGGACGGCCCCGAACGCGATGTCGCGGAACCCGGCTCTGACCCGGCCGCACCTCGGGAAACAAGCGATCACCGCACCGTGCTCTCCTCCCCTGAAGCCTCCCCCGCCCACGTGGAACGGGAAGTACGCCTGGACTACCCTCCGGAAGCGGAATACCGTGCTCCCGGTCTGCCGCCCCGAGCGAGGGAGGAGCAAAGGCAGGATCCTGAACCTCGGGAAGAGCGCAGCGATTTCCCCCCCTCTACAGAACGCGGAGCGGATTCCCCGGACTGATCGGTATCCGCCGGGCAGGGGCCAGCGTTCCGTGCCCGGCGGGCGTCATCAGCCCCGAATGATCGGTGGGGCATGTTCCTCCCTTCCGGATTCGTCAGGGAACCTGGCTTCCAAAGCCGGTGTCACACCGGCCCCTCTGAAATCCGCGCCGCTCGGCGAATCCCCGAAATCCCCTCTTCCGCTCGAGCTGGAAACAAGGCCGGTCCGCCCGACCGGTGGCGAAAGTGAACGACGGACCTTCCCATCCAAGCCAGCAGGACAACGAGGAACCCGAACGAGCCCCCGAAGAGCGGCATCGCCACCCGATTTCACGGCGTCGTCTCCGACGAGGTGCGCACCGCGACCGGTCGCTTAGCGCTGGCGCGACATGCGCTGCGACCACAGCTCCCGCAGGCGCTTTGCCGAGACCGGAAAGGCGGTTTTCATCTGCTGGGCGAACAGGGAGACCCGGAACTCTTCCAGGGTCCAGCGCAATTCGTCGCGCTCGGGTACGCAGGGCGCCTTCCCCTGCTTCACGGATTCCCAGTAAGGCTGCCAGAACGGAGCAAGCTCGCTCTGGAGTTTGGCGTCACGGCTCGGATCCTGGCGGCATTTTTCCAGGCGGTGCAGTAGCGCTTTGAGATAGCGCGGAAAGTGCTTCAGCCGCGGGTAAGGCACCTTGACCACGAAGCCGGCATAGACGAGATGGTCGAGCTGGTCTGCCGCATCGCTGGCTGCGGTGCTGCCGCCCAAAGCGGTCAAGGCCTTGCGGCAGTCGGCGTAGAGCCCCAGCACCTGGTCGACCGTCCGCACCACTTCATTGGCCTTGAGGACCAGATCGCCGCGCCATTGTTGGCTCCGCGTCTCGAAATCCTTGCGCGTCCGCAGCTCTGGCTGGTCGTCGAGAAAGAGGGCCGCCATGAGCTTGTCCAGCACGTCTTCGCGCAGATCCCGGCCGGACGGCGGCAGCTGGCGGTAAAGGAGCTCGATGGCCGCGCCGAGCGGCAGGTTTTTGCGCAGGTATTTGATCTCCTTGGCCAGGGTCAAACGCAGCAGCCGGACCAGGCCGAACTCGTGCTGGGTCCTGGCCTCATCCGCCAGATCGTAAATCCTGACACCGACGGTGTCGCCTTCGTCGACGACAGCGGGAAAGCCGTGCAAGACTTGGCCGTCGATCTGTCCGCGGTAGGCCACCGGGAGATCGTCGAAGTCCCAGGCGCGCCGTCCGGTCACGGCGATCTCCTGGCGGGCGATGTTCTGGAAGTTTTGGCCAGCCTCGGCGCCGTGGCTGGCCTGGAGCCGGCCGAGGTCCCGGGAGCGGGCAATCACCACATTGGTTTCGTCGACCAAGGCATAGTTCATGCGCAAGTGCGCCGGCAGCGCAGCCTCGTCGAAAGCCGAAACAGGCGGCGCCACCCCGCCGATTTTCTTCAGCGCCTTCGCCAGTTCCGCCGGCAGCGAACCTTGGCGGTAGTCCAGCATGGGCAGGGCACGGTCGGCGAAATCGGGGGCGGGCACGAAATGGATGCGCCAGGTCTTGGGCAAGGACTTGATCAGGGCCACCACCTTCTCCCGGTACAGCCCCGGCACCAGCCAGCGCAGCGGCTCGGGGTCGATCTGGTTGAGCACGTGCAATGGCACGATGGCGGTGACGCCGTCGTCCTCGTGGCCCGGTTCGAAACGGTATTCCAGCTTCAGGCGCACCGGCCCCAGGGCCAATTCGTCCGGAAAATCCGCCGCCGCCCCGGCCCCGCCGCTGTCCAGCGTGATGTCTTTCCGCGACAGCATCAGCAGCCGGGGCTCGCGGCGTTCGGCGGCCTTGCGCCAGACCTCGAAACTGGCGCCGTTGACCACTTCGGCGGGCACCCGCTCGTCGAAGAAGCGGAACAGGGTCTCCTCGTCCACCACCAGGTCGACCCGCCGCTCTTTCTGCTGGGAGTACTCGGCCTCCTCCAGCAGCTTGCGGTTCGACAGCAGGAACGGAGCCTTGCTGTCGTAGTCCATGCGCACCAGGGCCGAGCGGATGAACAGCTCCCGCGCCGCCGCCGGGTCGACGTTCTCGTAAGGCACCTTGCGGCCGTTCTGCACGGTGAGGCCATACAATGCGGTGCGCTCGAACACCGCGCCCCGCGCGGCCTTACGCTCCCAGTGCGGCTCGTAGTAGTGGCGCTTCAACAGGTGTGCGCCACACTTTTCGATCCATTCCGGCTCGATCTTGGCCACGGTGCGGGCATAGACCCGGCTGGTCTCGACCTGTTCAGCCGAGACGATCCACACCGGCCGGGCCTTGAACAGGAACGAACCGGGGAATATCTGGAACTTCTGCCCGCGCACGCCGACGTATTCGTTCTGATCCTGGCGGAAACCGACATGGCACAATAGCCCGGTCAGCAGGGCCCGGTGGATCTCGCCGTAGTCGGCGGGGACCTGGTTCATCCTCAGGCTCAGTTCACCCTTGATGACTTCCGTGATCTGTTGGTGGATGTCGCGCCATTCGCGCATCCGCAGGGCCGAAAGGAAATGCTCGCGGCAATACTGGCGCAGCTTGCTGCCGGAGAGATGCTGGCGCTGCTCCTCATAGTCGTTCCACAAGGCAAGGATCGCCATGAAATCCGAATCCGGATGGCGGAACCTGGCGTGCTTCTGGTCGGCGGCCTGGGCCTTGTCCACCGGGCGCTCGCGCGGATCGGGCACGCTCAGGGCGGCGACGATGATGCAGACCTCCTTCAGACAGTTCTCATCCGCCCCGGCCAGGAGGATGCGGCCCAGGCGCGGATCGACCGGGAGCTTGGCCAGCCGGCGGCCCAGCTCGGTCAACCGGCCCTGGCCGTCCAGCGCATTGATTTCCTGCAGGGTCTTGAGGCCATCCCGCACCAGCCGTTCGTCCGGCGGCTCGATGAAGGGAAAGGCGCGGATGTCGCCCAGGTTCAGCGCCTTCATCTGCAGGATGACGGCGGCCAGGTTGGTGCGCAGGATTTCCGGATCGGTGAATTCCGGCCGGTTCAGAAAATCCTGCTCCGAATACAACCGGACGCAGACCCCCGGGCCCACCCGGCCGCAACGGCCCGCGCGCTGGCTGGCCGAAGCGCGGGACACCTTCTCGATCGGCAAGCGCTGCAGCTTGCTGCGATGGCTGTAACGGCTGATCCGGGCATAGCCGGCGTCGATCACCCCGCGGATGCCCGGCACCGTCAGCGAGGTCTCGGCCACGTTGGTGGAAAGCACGATGCGGCGGCGGCCGTGCGGCTTGAAGATCTTCTCCTGATCGGAAACCGCCAGCCGCGAGTACAGCGGCAGCACTTCGCAGTCGGCCGGATGATGCTTGCGCAACGACTCGGCCGTGTCGCGAATCTCCCGCTCTCCACTCAGGAAAATCAGGATGTCGCCGATATTCTCCCGGTACAGCTCGTCCACCGCATTCAAGATCGCCTGCTGCTCGCCGCGGTCGGTCTCGTCGCATTCCTCGTCGGCCAGATCGGGCGGACGGTAGCGGATTTCCACCGGGTAGGTGCGCCCGGACACGCTGACGATGGGCGCGTCATCGAAGTGGCGGGAGAAGCGCTCGGGGTCGATGGTGGCCGAGGTGATGACCAGCTTGAGGTCGCGTCGGCGCGGCAGCAGCCATTTGAGGTAGCCCAGCAGGAAGTCGATGTTGAGGCTGCGCTCGTGGGCCTCGTCGACGATGAGGGTGTCATACTGGTCGAGGAAGCGGTCCGCCTGGGTCTCGGCCAGCAGGATGCCGTCGGTCATCAGCTTGATGAGGCTGTCCGGGCGAGTCTGGTCGTGGAAGCGGACCTTGTAGCCCACCGTCTCCCCCAAGGGCCGCTTCAGCTCGTCGGCAATGCGCGCGGCCACGCTGCGCGCGGCGATGCGGCGCGGCTGGGTGTGGCCGATGTAGCCCCTGATCCCGCGCCCCGCCTCGAGACATATCTTGGGGAGCTGGGTGGTCTTGCCGGAGCCGGTCTCGCCGCACACGATCACGACCTGGTTTTGCCGAACCGCTTCGGCGATCTCCCCGCGCCGCTCGGACACCGGCAGCTCCTCCGGATATTCCAGCGCCGGCAGAGCCGCCGCCCGCGCCGCGCACAGGGCGATCGACGCCTCGATCCGCCGGGCGACCGCTTCCAGCTCCCCTTCCGGGGGCTTCCCCTTTCCTGCCGCGGTTTTCAGACGTTGCAGGCTGCGCCGCAGCGCAAACCTATCCTTACCGAAACATTGATCCAGCGATTGTTCCAGCCGGGCGATGCGATCGAGCATGAGAGATTATGGCGTCAGCCTGCGCTCTAGGCGCCAGATGGCAAGGAAAATCGCCGGCACGGCAAAAGCCAGCAGCACCGCGGCATGCCGGAGCAAGCCGAGCTCCAGGTTCCCGGCCAGTAGCGGCCGGATCGCTTCGACGACATGAAACAGCGGCAAGCATCCGGCGCCGGCCCGGACGGCGGGGGGAAGGCTGTCGGACGGGAAGAACACCCCGCTCAGGAGTACCATGGGCGTGATGCCCAGCGTGATGTAATACACGAAGAAGTCATAGCTGCGGGCGAAGGAAGTCACCACCAGGGCGATGCTGCCAAAACAGACGCCGGCCAGGAAAGCCAGAGGCAGCAAGCCGAGCGCGGTCCAGCTCGTGGCCAGCCCGAAGCCGGCCAGCACCGCCAGGATCAACCCGGCGCCGATCACGCTCTTGGTCCCCATCCACAGCACCTCCCCGCACACGATGTCGGCCAACGACAGCGGCGCGGCCAGCATGCCGTCCCAGGTCTTGAGCACCGCCATGCGGGTGTAGGCCAGGTAAAGTCCTTCGAAGGTCGCGGCATTCATGGCGCTGGTCGCGAGGATGCCGCCGGCGAGGAAATCCAGATAAGACAAGCCGGCGACCCGGCCGACGTAGCTCCCCAGCCCGAGGCCGAGCACCAGCAGATTGAACAATGGCTCGACGAAACCGCCCAGCAGTGCCGTGCGCGCGCCTTTGCGCCAGACCCAGGCGTTGCGCCGCCACACGGATTTCCAGCGCTTGCAGGCTTCAAGCATCGCGCAGATCCCGTCCGGTGAGTTTCAGAAACACGTCTTCCAGATTGGCGCGGCGGTAGACGTAATGGACGCCGTCCCAGGCATCCAGCGATCGGACCAGGACCTCCAGATCGTCGCCGTAGTGGAAGATGCTCTCGCCGATGCGCTCGCAACGCACTCCGCCCGCCAGGACCAGCGAACGGCGCCAGCTTTCGGCATGGGCGCCGTGCACCTCCAGCACGTGCGGCTCGATATGATCGCGAATCAGCGCCTGCGGGCTGCTGTCGGCCAGAATCCGCCCCCGGTCCATCAGGATGATGCGCCCGCACAGACGCTCGGCTTCCTCCATGTAATGGGTGGTCAGGATGATCGTCAGGCCCTCGTTCTGCAACTGGCGCAGCATGCTCCAGATGTTGTGCCGAACCTGGGGATCGAGACCCGTGGTCGGTTCGTCCAGCACCAGCATCTCAGGTTCGTTGACGAGGGCGCGGGCGATCGACAGCCGCCGTTTCATGCCGCCGGAAAGCTGGCCGATGCGGGCCCCAGCCCTGTCGGTGAGAGCGGCGAGATCGAGGAGCCTGGGCATCCGCGCCCTCAGCGTCTTCTCGCTCAAGCCGAAATAGCCGCCGTAGATCCGCAGGTTCTCCATGACCGTGAAATCGATGTCGAGATTGTCCTGCTGCGGCACCACGCCGATTCTGGCGCGCATCGCCCGCCCCTGCTCCGGGATGGTGAAGCCCAGCACCGAAAGTTCGCCCGAACCGGGCGGCGTGTTGCCCACCAGCATCCGCAGCGTCGTGGTCTTGCCCGCTCCGTTGGGACCGAGTATGCCCACGCATTCCCCGCGCCGGATTTCGAAGGACAAACTGTCCACCACCCGCTTCCCGTCGAAAGACTTGGTCAAATGGCGCGCGATGACGACGGGGGAGCGGAAAGAATGCACGGAAAATGGGAGGGCGGAAATGCCAAGGAGCGGGATGTTCAGGCCTAAAAGTTTTATTATCGCACGCCCCGGGGCCGCCATGCGGCAAAACGGGACGGCCTGCCGCGACCGGACTGAGCCCCCTACGGCACGAACAGCACGCTGTCGCCAACGGCGAGGCTCAATGCCTGGTCCGCCCGGCCCTGGTTGACGGCGACCTCAACCAGATCCAGCGAGTTGCGGTACCAGAACGCCGTGCCCGGATCGACCGCACAAAAAACCTCCGCATGCCGCACCTGCCGGTCGTTGACGAGCAATACCCGTCCCGCGAGCTCGCAGCGGTAGCGCAGCCCGGTCAGCGCGTTGCCGTAATGGTCGAAATAGACGATCGAGGCGCGGTCCGCCGGCCAGAACGCCGTGTCCGGCCCCTCGACGGGCTGGTGCGCCCAGCCGAAGTCGCGTTTGGCGATCCGTGCCGCGACCGGCGCGAACAGGTCGCGGCCGTGGAAGCTCGCCGACAGGCGCTCCGGCCGCCAGTCGCAACGCAGCCAATGCTTGCGCTCCGCCTGCGCTGCGACGGTATTGAGCAAGCCGTTGTCGGGTCCGACAAACCAGCGGCCATCCGCCTCGAGCACCAGCGCTTGCCGGTCACCGCCCACTCCCGGGTCGACCACGCAGAGAAACACGCAGCCTTCCGGAAACTGCCGGCATAGCGCCGCAAGCAGGTAACCGGCGGGTACCGGCGCCGGCGCATCGCTCACCAGATGGATGACGTCGACGCCGGGCGCGTTCAGCCGGAGCACCGCCTCCATCTGGCCCAGGTAGGGGCCGGCCGGACCGAAGTCGGTGAACAGCAGGATCATGGCTTAACGATCGCAGCCCGGCCTCAACGGTCGGAAGAGGGATCGCGGTGTTCGATGACAGGGGTCCCGGCTGGCTCATTTTCCGGCGCCCCCTCGAAAAACCGTGAAAAGAAGAGCCCTAGCTCGAACAGCAGCCAGATCGGCACCGACAGCAAGGTTTGCGACACGACATCCGGAGGCGTCAGGACGGCGCCGACGACGAAGGCGCCCACGATGACGTAAGGACGATTGTCGCCTATGGTCTGACGCGAGACGATGCCGCTCCATACCAGGAGGATCGTGGCGATCGGGACTTCGAAAGCGATGCCGAAAGCCAGGAACAGCGTGAGGACGAAATCCAGGTACTTGGCGATGTCCGTCATCACGGCGACGCCCGCCGGTGCCGTCGCGGTCAGGAAGCCGAACATCAGAGGGAACACCACGTAGTAGGCAAACGCCACACCGCCATAGAACAGGAGCGTGCTCGCCACCAGCAGCGGAAGCACCATGCGCCGTTCATGACGATACAGGCCGGGTGCGACGAAAGCCCAGGCCTGGTAGAGAATGAACGGGATCGACAAAAAAACGCAGACCATCAAGGTCAGCTTGAACGGCGTGAGAAACGGCGAGGCCACGTCGATGGCGACCATCTGCGACCCTTCCGGCATATGCTTCAGCAATGGCCCGGCCAGGAAGGAATAAATTTCGTTGGAATAGAACGCAAGCCCCAGAAACAGCACCAGCACCATCGCCAGGGCGCGCAAAATCCGCTGCCGCAGCTCCACGAGGTGCGAGATGAAAGGCTGCTCCACATCCTCGTCGGCCAGTCTGGACTTACGGTCGGTCATCGGCGTGTTCCGGCGATGCGGGCTTCGGCTCGGTCTCCGTCGGCGGATTCTCCGCGGGCTCGGTAGCCTGGTCCGAGGCCGGTTCGAGAATCCTGGCCGACTTGGCTTCCAGCATGGCCTGCTTCAATTCCTGCATTTCCATTTCATGTTCGATTTCCGCGCGTACCGAAGCCAGCGAGCTGCGGGCCTTGCGTATCCAGTAGCCGGTCTCGCGCGCCACCTTTGGCAGACGCTCCGGCCCGAACGCCAGCAAGGCCACCAACCCGATCAGCAGCATTTCGGTGAAGCCGATATCGAACATGGCCCGGTCAGACCTTGTCTTTCTCTTTCTTGTCGACCACTTCTCCCTCGATGGTGCGCGTCGTGTCCCCCGAAGGCTTGTCCTTGTCCTCGCTTTCGCTCATCGCGGAGCGGAAGCTCTTGATCGCGCCGCCCAGGTCGCCGCCGATATTGCGCAAGCGCTTGGTGCCGAAGACGACCAGAACGATCAGAAAAAGCAGCAACAACTCCCAAACACCTATGCCCATGGTTCAAACTCCGGAGTTGGATTCCTATGGATTCGCGGGGCGCCTGGCCCGGATCAATCGGGAGGCGCGCCGCGTTCTCCTCGTCATTTGACGAGAATCAGCGGCTTGCCTTCAGAAGCAAATTTGCAATAGGTGCCGAGAAAATAATCACAATCCTTGGACTGTTCGATCATGGCCGCATCGCCTTTGAGGTGAATCTTCAGCTCGCAATAGCGCGCCTCGCTTTCCACCTGCTTCTTCAGCACCAGTTCGTTCTCGGCGACCTGCTCCGCATGGCCGTCCAGCTCGTGCGAACAAGGCCGCTTGCCTTCATCGACGCTCCCGACCGGCTCGAAGTCGACGTCCACGCCGACGCGGATTTCATTGCCCACCTTGTTGACCTTCAGGTGCTGGACATGGCCGCCGTCCTGGCGCACGTAGTGCTGGGCCACGGCGAACACGTTGGCGGAAAACAACAGGCCGCATATCGCAGCGGATACTCGTTTCATGACGCTTCCTCGCTCCCTTATCTTGGTTTGGTGAATCAGTCTCTGAGCAACTCGTTGATGCCGACCTTGCCGCGGGTCTTCTCATCCACCTGCTTGATGATCACCGCGCAATACAGGCTGTGGCTGCCATCCTTGGCCGGCAGGTTGCCGGACACCACGACCGACCCCGCGGGAACCCGGCCGTAGCTGATCTCGCCGGTCATCCGGTTGTAGATCTTGGTGCTCTGGCCGATATAAACCCCCATCGAGATCACCGAGCCCGCTTCGACGATGACGCCTTCGACGATCTCCGAACGCGCGCCGATGAAGCAATTATCCTCGATGATGGTGGGACCGGCCTGCAGCGGCTCCAGCACGCCGCCGATGCCGACGCCGCCGGAGAGGTGGACATTCTTGCCGATCTGGGCGCAGGAGCCCACCGTGGCCCAGGTGTCGACCATGGTGCCGGAATCGACATAGGCGCCGATGTTGACGAAGGACGGCATCAGGATCACGCCGGGGGCGATATGGGCGCCGCGGCGGACGGCGGCGGGTGGCACCACACGGACGCCCGCGGCGCGGAAGTCTTCCGGGCCGAAGCTGCCGAACTTGGGTTCGACCTTGTCGAAATAGCGCGTCTCGCCGCCGTCCATGACGCGGTTGTCGTTGATGCGGAAGGACAGCAATACCGCCTTCTTCAGCCACTGGTTGACGACCCAGCCGCCGTCCTTCTTCTCGGCGACGCGCGCCGCGCCGCTGTCCAGCAGGCGCAGGGCCTCTTCCACCGCCTCGCGCACTTCCGCGCCCACCGCGCCCGGGCTGATCTGCGCACGATTTTCGAAAGCTTCGTTGATGATGTTTTCCAAAGACATGTTATCGCTGACTAGAGGGTTTGAACGAACTGCTTGATACGATGGGCCGCTTCGACACACTCCTCCAAAGGAGCGACCAGGGCGATGCGGACATGGCCTGCGCCCGGATCGACGCCGCCGTGCTGCCGGGACAGGAACCGTCCCGGCAGCACGGTGACATTCTGAGCCTCGAACAGGCCGGCGGCAAATGCGGTGTCTTCGATCGGCGTCCGTGGCCAAAGATAAAACCCGGCCGAAGGCACGGTCATGTCGAGGACGTCCCCCAGCACGGCGGCAACGGCGTCGAACTTCTGCCGGTAAAGCGTCCGGTTCTCGCGCACATGGGCTTCGTCGACCCAGGCCCTTTCGCTGGCCTTTTGCACCGGAAGCGACATGGCGCAGCCGTGATAGGTCCGGTACAACAGGAAACGGCTCAGGATCTCGGCATCGCCGGCCACGAAGCCCGAGCGCAGGCCCGGCGCATTGGAACGCTTGGACAGGGAATGGAACACCACGCAGCGGCGAAATTCGGTATGACCCATCTTGGCTGCGATCTGGAGCAAACCCGGCGGCGGATCGGCCTCATCGGCGTACAGCTCCGAATAGCATTCGTCCGATGCGACGATGAAATCGTACTTGTCCGCGAGTTCCAGCAACTGCCGCTGCTGATCGGCCCCCATCACCGCGCCGGTCGGATTGCCGGGCGAGCAGACATAGACCAGCCGGCAGCGGCGCCAGACCGATTCCGGCACCGCGTCGAAATCCGGCAGGAATCCGGACTCGGCCGTGGTATTGAGGAAAAAAGGCTCCGCGCCGGCCAGGATCGCCGCGCCCTCGTAGATCTGATAGAACGGATTCGGCATCAGCACGAGAGGCTGCTCCGCCGGATCGATCACGGCTTGGGCAAAGGCGAACAGCGCTTCCCGCGTGCCGTTGACCGGCAGCACCTGCCGCTCCGGGTCGACCGCGCCCTCCCCCAGGGCGAACCGCCGTTCCAGCCATTGCGCGATGCTGCGGCGCAGTTCCGGGCCGCCCTTGGTGGTCGGATAGGCGGACAGGCCGTGCAGGTGCTGCAGCAGCGCCTCGGCGATGAAGTGCGGTGTCGGATGCTGGGGCTCGCCGATGGACATCGCGATGTGAGGCTTGTCCGCCGGCGGCATCCGGCCCCGTTTGAGATCCGCCAGCTTCTCGAAGGGATAAGGATGCAGGCTGGCGAGCTTGGGATTCATGTCGGGAAGAATCGTGGGCGCCGTCTTCGTTGAAAAGGTGCGCAAGTATAAGTCATGGCGCCCGCTTTCTTCCAGAATCGGGCCTGTCCTGTGTAAGAGCCACGTCGTCATGTCCCTTTTCGGCGGGATAGACAAGGTCCCTTTTTGGGGCTGGAGGAGGCGGGATGACCCAAAGGATGGTGACGATGAGCGAGATAGCAACACGCCATCGCTGCCCGCCGGTCCGGCTTTGACCTCATGGATGCCTTCAGCGAGAACCGGCCGACTTGCTTTCCGCAGGCGATCATGGTTCGCAACCGCCGGATGGTTGAAGCTATAATGCCGCGCCTGCCATCGTTCGCCTCGTCCAGATTCAATCCATCCCGATGAACCCGCACTCCGAATCCATGCTTTCCGAATTCGCCGATTGCGACGTGCTGGTCATAGGCGGGGGACCCGCCGGCTCCACGGTCGCCGCGTTGCTGGCCGAGCGCGGCTACCGCACGGTGGTGCTGGAAAAATGCCGCCATCCCCGCTTCCACATCGGCGAATCGCTGCTGCCGGCGAACCTGCCCTTGCTGGAGCGGCTCGGCGTGAAGGATGAAGTCGAACGCATCGGCATGTACAAACCCGGCGCGGAGTTCGTGTCGCCCGATCACGACGACACGCTCACCTTCGAATTCGCCGACGCCTGGAACAAATCCCTGCCGTATGCCTATCAGGTCCGGCGCTCGGAATTCGACCACATCCTGATCCGCAATGCGGCGAAGCGCGGCGCGGAAGTTCTGGAGGGCTGGCGGGCCACGGACATCCGGTTTCTGGCCGACGGCCAAGGCGCCGACGTCGATGCCGAGGACCGCGCCGGGCTGTCGCGGCGCTGGCGGGCCCGCTTCGTGGTCGACGCCTCCGGCCGCGACACTTTCATCGCCAACCGGATGAAGCTCAAGCAGCGCAACAGGAAACACAACAGCGCCGCGGTCTACGGCCACTTCGCCAACGCCCGCCGGCGCAGCGGCCGGCACGAGGGCAGCATCTCGATATTTTGGTTCGAGCACGGATGGTTCTGGTTCATCCCCCTGGCCGATGGCACGACCAGCGTGGGCGCGGTGACCTGGCCCTATTACATGAAACGCAGAGACAAGCCGCTGCGCGATTTCTTCCTGGAGACGATCGCTTTGTGCCCGGCACTGGCCGAGCGCCTGGCCGATGCCACACTGGTCTCCGAAGTACAAGCCACCGGCAATTTCTCCTACGTCTCCACGCAAACCCACGGTGAGCGCTATTTGCTGATCGGCGACGCCTATGCCTTCATCGACCCGGTGTTTTCCTCCGGCGTGCTGTTCGCCATGCAGGGGGGCGTGACCGCGGCCGAAACAGTCGATGCCTGTCTGAGCCGGCCGCAGGAGGCGAATGCGGCGCTCAAGCGCTTCGACCGGCGGATGCGGCACGGCCCTCGCGAGTTTTCCTGGTTCATCTACCGGATGACCAACCCGACGATGCGCGAACTTTTCATGACGCCGCGGAACGTCCTGCGCATGAAGGAGGCCCTGCTGTCGTTGCTGGCCGGCGACATCTTCGGCCAAACGCCGATCTGGTTCTCGCTGTACGCATTCAAGGCGGTCTATTACCTGAACTGCCTGTGGTACCTCCGCCGCACCCTGGACGCGCGCCGGCGGCGCGGCCTGAACATCCAGGACGCCGACGCCGCCTGATGGCCCTCGCCATGGTCACGCCAGCGGATCGCGCCCTGTCGGTCCTCTACCTGCGGCCGGCCGAACTGCCGGCCATGGCCGGCCTACTGGACACACGAGGGCTCGGCGCCGTCGGTTTCGCGCGGGATCGGCCGGTCGGCCTCCCACGCTCGCTGCCTCAGGCGGGAATCACCGCTCCCCCGATCCACCCGGATGAGCCGCTGGTCGAAATCTGGATGAGCACGCACCCGACGACCGGCGGCCAAACCGGGGCCATCGCCTGGCGCTGCGACGGCCAACACCTCTTCGGCATGCTGCAAGCCGACGCCGGCGCCGACATACGGGGCGTGACGGAGCAAGCCTATGCCGCCGTGTGTCGCTTGCTCGATCAGGAGGGATACCCGCATCTCGTCCGGGTCTGGAATTACTTTCCGGCGATCAATCGCGAGGAGGCCGGACTCGAACGCTACCGGCAGTTCAACATCGGGCGGCAGGACGCTTTCCTTCGCGCGAACCGGCCCATCGCCGGTGCCCTGCCTGCCGCTTGCGCGCTCGGAACGCCCACCGGCCCGTTGACGGTCTACTTCATCGCCTCGCGCACTGCCGCGATCCCGATCGAGAACCCGCGCCAGCTCAGCGCCTACCTGTATCCCGGGGAATACGGGCCACGCAGCCCGAGCTTCTCCCGCGCCACACTGCTGCGCTCGGAGGGCCAAACGACCGTGTTCGTTTCCGGAACCGCCAGCATCGTCGGCCATGAAAGCCTGCATCCCGGCGACGCCGCGGCACAGACGCGGGAAACCCTGGCCAACATCGCCGCCCTGGTCTTTGCGCTGAACCGGGAACCCCACGGCGCCGGCTTCACTCTGGCCGATTTCCGCTACAAGGCCTATGTCCGGCCCGGCTGCGCTCTGGAACCGATACAATGGGAACTCGCCTCCGCCCTGCCGGCCGCGGCCGAGGTCCTGTTCTTGCAGGCCGACATCTGCCGCCACGAACTGCTGGTGGAAATCGAAGCCTTCGGGAGCAGATCGCCTTAGAAATCGAGGAGTCCCGACTTGAGCCTGCTGATTCGCCCACTGAGGGCCTTGTACGAATACGCCGCGCTGTATCTGGGCCTGCTGCTGTATGCCTCCATGTCCCTGGCCTGGATCGGCACCGCCGTGCTGCTCCATCCACTGCTGCCGGAGCGGCTGGGCCGCCCCGTCGGCCGGTTCGGAATCATGTACGGCTGGCGGATCTTTTTCGGCATCATGGGCGCCTGCGGCGCGTTCCGCTTCGACACTGCGGAACTCGAATCCCTGCGCGACGAAACGCCGCTGCTGCTGGTCGCCAACCATCCCAGCCTCCTCGATGCCGTGATCGTCGCCTCGCGCCTGCCCAACCTGGTCTGCATCATGAAGGCGAATCTGAACGACAACATCTTCCTCGGCGCCGGCGCCCGCCTGGCCCGCTACATCCGCAACGACGCCGGCCACGGCATGATCAAGGCGGCCGTCGCGGAGCTGCGCAAGGGCGGGCAACTGCTGATCTTCCCCGAAGGCACCCGCACCGCCGAGCCGCCGGTCAACCGCTTCAAGGGCGGCGCCGCCCTGATCGCCCGCCATGCCGGCGTTCCGCTCCAGACATTGATCGTGGAAACCGAGTCCCCGTTCCTGAGCAAATGCTGGCCGGTCTATGCAAGGCCCAGCCTTCCCATCCGGTTCCGCATCCGGCTGGGCTTGAGATTCGATCCGCCCGAGGACCCCGTCGCCTTCACCCATGCGCTCGAAGCCTATTACGCCCGCGAGCTCGCCGGCGCCCCGACCGCTCCCACCGACTCCGATCCGACATGAACACGCCCTCCCGCACCCACCTCGTCGTCATTCCCAGCTACAACCCCGGACCCAAGGTTTACGACACCGTCAAGGCGGCCCGGCATTACTGGAACCCGGTCTGGGTGGTGGTGGACGGCAGCACGGACGGCACCTGGGAAGGACTGCTGAAACTCTCGGCGGAGGACAGCGGCCTGGTCGTGCTGGGGATGCCCGCCAACCGCGGGAAGGGCGCGGCCGTGCTGCGCGGCCTGCTGACCGCCCGCCGCAAAGGGTTCACGCACGCCCTGGTCATGGATTCGGACGGACAGCATCCGGCCGACCGCATCCCGGAATTCATGGCGCGATCGCAGGAAGAGCCGGATGCCATGATTCTGGGCACACCGGTGTTCGACGACTCGGCTCCGCCGCTGCGCGTGAAGGGCCGGCGCATCTCCAACTGGTGGGCCAATCTGGAAACGCTGTGGACCGGAATCGGCGACTCCCTGTTCGGATTCCGCGTCTATCCGATCCAGGCCCTGTGCGTGATCATGCAGGATCACCCATGGATGCGGCGCTTCGACTTCGATCCGGAAGCCGCCGTCCGGCTCTGCTGGGCCGGCATCCGGCCGGTCAATCTACCGGTGCCGGTCTACTATCCCAAGCCCGAAGAGGGCGGCACCTCGCACTTCCACTACGGGCGCGACAACGTCCTGCTGACCTGGATGCATATCCGTCTGGTGTTCGGTTTTCTGGCGCGTCTGCCGATCCTGGTCGCCCGAATCATCCGCCGGCCGGAATTGTGAGCCGCCGGTTTCGGACACGGCCTCGCCCCCGCGGCACGGCCTTTCTCCCGCTATCAATCCAGCAACTCCACCCAATGCCTCACCGGCACCTTGGCCTCCGCTGCCAGGTGGACCAGGCAGCCGATATTGGCGGTGGCGATGACTTCGGGGAGACCGGCTTGCAGGTTCCGGAGTTTGTCGTCCAGCAGCCTTGACGAAAGCTCCGGCTGCAGCAGGGAGTAGGTGCCGGCGGAACCGCAGCACAGGGCGGCGTCCGCGACCGGCGTCAGTTCGAACCCCAGGCCTTGCAGCAACGCCTCGACCACCCCTTCCAGCCGCTGGCCGTGCTGCAGGGTGCAGGGCGAATGGAAGGCGATGCGGCGTTTTCGGACGGCCGGCAGCGACCGCCAGTCCTCGGCGGCGATAACTTCGCTCAGGTCCCGCGCCAGCGCGGACACCTTTTCGGCTTTTTGCGCATACGCCGGATCGTGGCGCAGCAGCTCGCCGTATTCCTTCACCGTCACCCCGCAGCCGCTTGCGGTGATGACGATGGCCTCGGCGCCGGCTTGGATGGCGGGCCACCAGGCGTCGATGTTGCGGCGCATGAAGTCCAGCCCTTCCTCGTGGGCGCCGAGGTGGTAGCTCAGGGCGCCGCAACAGCCGCCCGCCGGCACCCGCACCAAAGAGATGCCTAAGCGGTCCAGCACCCGCGCCGCGGCGGCGTCGATGGCCGGCGCCAGCGCGGGCTGCACGCAGCCGCCCAGCGCCAGCATGGCGCGCGCATGCCGGACCGGCGGCCAGGGAGCCCCCGCGGCCGCGGGAGGCAGCTTGCGCTGCAACGCGCGCGGCAACAGCGGACGCAGCCGGCGCGCCAAGCCGAGCCAGGGTGCGATCCGCCCCGGATACGGCAGGATCAGCCGCAGCAGCCTGCGCTTTGCCCTTTCGAGCCACGGCCGGGGGGCCTGCCGCTCGACGATGCCGCGGGCGATGTCGGCGAGCCGGCCATAGCGCACGCCGGATGGGCAGGCCGTCTCACAGGCCCGGCAGCTCAAGCAGCGGTCCAGGTGGAGACGGGTCCGACCGGTCGCCGCCTCCCCTTCCATCATGGATTTGATCAGGTAGATGCGGCCGCGCGGACCGTCACGCTCGTCGCCGAGCAAACGATAGGTCGGGCAGGCGGCCGTGCAGAATCCGCAGTGGACGCAGGCGTGAAGGATGGCTTCGGCCTCCTGCCCTTCCGGCGTGCCGCCGAATTGCCGATCCAGCCGGGTGAGCATCTAGAATGCCTCCTGCCACAGTCCTCGGTTGAAGATTCCCTCCGGATCGAACGCCGCCCTCACCCGCCGGTGCAGGCCGGCCAGCGCCGGCGCCAGAGGAGCGCAACGCTCTGCCGCGGGATTCGCGGTGCGGAACAGGCGCGCATGCCCTCCCACGGCCTGGACGGCAGCGCAGACCTCGGCCGGGCCCGCATCGGCCGCGCGCAGCCAGCGCTGGGCGCCGCCCCAGTCAAGGAGCCAGGCACCGGACAGGCCATCGAGGCTTGCGGCCGGTGGCAGCGACAACCGCCAGAGATCGCCCGCACCGGCGAAGAAACCGTGCGTCTGCTCCCTCAGGCTGCTCCAGAATGCGTCCGCCGACACCAGCGCATCGCCGCCGACACGCCGGACGGCGGCGGAAACCGCCTTTTCCGGCCCCGACAGACGCAGGTAGAGCCGGCCATCCCAGGCCATGGCCGTCATCGGCAGACCGCTGCCGCCCCACTGGATCATCCGCTCCCGGGCTTCCGCGGACGAACCGTCGAAACACCGCGTCATCTCGCACTCGGGCCGGGGCTGCACTTTCACCGAAATTTCCAGCAGCAGGCCCAGCGTGCCGAGCGCACCGGCCATCAGCCGAGAGATGTCGAACCCGGCCACGTTCTTCATGACCTCGCCGCCGAAGGACAGCACGTCGCCTCGGCCGTTGACGATCCGGCAACCGAGCACCGCGTCGCGCACGCTGCCGCCCCAGGGCCTGCGCGGGCCGGACAATCCGCAGGCCACGGTCCCGCCCCAGGTTGCGCCGGTACCGAAATGCGGCGGCTCGAATCCCAGCATCTGGCCGGATTCCGCCAGCGCCGCTTCGATTCGGGCGAGCGGCGTGCCGCTGCGAGCGGTGAGCACCAGTTCGGTGGGTTCGTAATGGACGATGCCGGTGTGCGCCAGGGTGGACAGCGGCCGCCCTTCGCACGGCCCGGTGTAGAAGGTCTTGCTGCCGCTGCCCCGAATCCGTAGGGGTTCCCGGCGGGCGCAGGCCGCGCGCACCTGTCCCGTCAGATTGTCGGCATCGTCCTGGTACGGAATCGTCATCGACTCAGAAGCGCTCCAGCTCGGAATGGCGGAGCCTTCCGCCGTGCACGTGGACATGGCCGAATTCGGCGCAACGCGCGAGCGTCGGCACCGCCTTGCCGGGATTGAGCAATCCCTTGTCATCGAACGCTTCCTTCAGCGCGTGGAACTGCCGCAGCGCCGGCGCGCTGAACTGGACGCACATCGGGTTGAGCTTCTCGACGCCGACCCCATGTTCGCCGGTCACCGTTCCGCCGACCTCGACGCAGAAGGTGAGGATGTCTTCCCCCAGCGCCTCGGCGCGCTCCAGCTCACCGGGAAGCGAGGCATCGTAGAGGATCAAAGGATGCAGATTGCCGTCGCCGGCGTGGAACACGTTGCCCACGGCCAGCCCATACTGCTCCGACAATTCACCGATTCGTCCCAGCACTTGCGCCAGCCGTTTCCGCGGGATCGTGCCGTCGATGCAGTAATAGTCCGCGGCGATCCGCCCGACCGCCGGGAAGGCGGCCTTGCGTCCGGCCCAGAATTTCCGGCGCTCGGCTTCGTCGCGCGATTCGCGCACTTCCAGCGCGCCATGCGCCGCCAGCACCTGGCGGGCACGGGCGATCTCGGCCTCGACTTGCTCGGCCATGCCGTCCATCTCGCACAGCACGATGGCCGCCGCATCCACCGGATAGCCGGCATGGACGAACTCTTCGGTCGCTCGGAGGGTGAGCTTGTCCATCATTTCCAGGCCGGCCGGCAACAAACCCGCGCCGATCACTCCGGCCACGGCGTCACCCGCCGCTTCGATGCCGTCGAAAGCGGCCAGCAGCGTCCGGGCCGTCTCCGGCAGCGGCAGCAGCTTGACGACCACTTCGACGATCACGCCCAGCAGGCCTTCGGAGCCGTTCACCACGGCCAGCAGGTCGTAGCCCGGACCGTCCAGCCCCAGCGACCCCAGCGTCAGCAGATCGCCTTCGATGGTCAGCAAGGTGACCTGCAGCACGTTGTGCACCGTCAGGCCGTATTTCAGGCAATGCACCCCGCCGGAGTTCTCCGCCACATTGCCGCCGATGGTGCAGGCGACCTGGGAGGACGGGTCCGGGGCGTAATACAGGCCGAACCGCGCCGCCGCCTCCGAAATGGCCAGGTTGCGAACGCCGGGCTGCACGCGGGCCATGCGGTTGGCGGGGTCCACCTCCAGGATGCGGTTGAACTTCGCCAGGCTCAGCAGCACGCCGTCGGCCACCGGCAAGGCGCCGCCGGACAGGCCGGTACCGGCCCCCCGCGCCACGACCGGCACGCCATGCGAATGGCACAGACGCAGCACCGCCTGGACCTGCCCGACCGTAGCCGGCAACACCGCGATCCAGGGCAAGACGGTGTAGGCGGAAAGCGCATCGCATTCGAACGGCCTGAGATCCTCCGCGTCGCTCAACAGGGCTTCCGCCGGAAGGATGCGCCGCAGCTCAAGAAGGAAGGCTTCCCGGTCCTCGCCGCGCGTGCACCGTTCCGGGCTCATGGACGTACCCGGCGCAAGCCGGTCTCTTCGGGAGGCTCGCGCTCCGGCAGCAGAAACAGGCGGTGCAGGAGCGCTCCGGTAATGAACCCGCCGAGATGCCCCCACCACGCCACGTCAGCGTAAGGCGCATGGCTGCCGAAGCCGCTGGTCGCCTTGAACAACTGGTAGATCACCCAGGCCCCGAGGAAGGCGATGGCTGGTACCGTGACGAACAGCGGCAGGAAGAACACCCAGATCACCAGACGGGCGTAAGGGTATAGAAAAAAATAGGCCCCCATGACTCCGGCGATGGCGCCGGACGCCCCCACGGTGGGCACCGTCGACTGAGGGCTGAAATAAACCTGGAGTCCCGCAGCCACCACGCCGCAGAACAGATAGAAGAACAGGAACCGCACCACGCCCATGCGGTCCTCGATGTTGTCGCCGAAAATCCACAGCAGCCACATGTTGCCGACCAGATGAAACCAGCTTCCGTGCAGGAACATGCTGGTGACGAAAGGACTATAGACATCGGGCGGGAACCCCACCGTCCCAGCCCATTCCGGCAGTCCATACCGCGCCGGCACCAGGCCGTGCAGGGTGAACAGCGCCTGCAGCGCCCTGGGCGGCAGCCACTGCGTGTAAAGATGGACCGCGAGGTTGAACGCCATCAGGCTCCAGGTTACCCAGGGCGTGTGGCGGCAGGGGATGGTGTCGCGGTAAGGAATCACGGCGTCCGGCTCTTCGCCGCGGGCAGGCGCCGGAAATTCGCCAGCGCATCGACGGCACCCAGCGCCGCCAATCCGACGGTGCCGAACTGCGGTACGAACACCAAGGCGAGATACGGCGGCAGCCAGCCGATCCAGCCGATCCCGCGCTGAGCCACCACGCCGTGCACCACGGCCAAACCCTGGAATGCGTACACCATGATGCCCACCAGCAGAAGATGCATCTGAAGCGCCGGGCGCCAGAAATGGGCGATGACGACCAGCGCCACGGCCGCCGCCAGGGCCGGGCGGGGCAGTCGAAGCCGCTGGAACTCCGGCCCGAACTGGTCCGGGTTGTACAGCAGGGATTGCCACCAGCGCGCCAGCAGCAGCGTCAGAAAGGCAGTGCCGCCGATCAGGAAAGCCATGAGGCCGTTCATCAGCACCAGCGTGCCGTTCTCTTCGAATCCTTGAACGGTCGCGCCCCTGACTCCCTTCACCGCATGTTGCAGCCAGCTCCGCCAGAATGCCGTGGCATCGCCCGAAATCAGTTCTATGGCGATGACGCCGGCCATGCACACCGCGCCGATGAACAGCAGCGCAGGGCCCTGTTTGCCGCCCCGAAGCAGCAGGGCGGCCGCGCCGAGCACCAGCGGGCAAAGCAGGACCAGCAGGGGAAGCTCCAGACCCGGCCGCGGCGGAAACAGGTAGCCGCAGGCCGCCACCGGCACCGCGATCGCCAGCGCCAGAAAAACGCCCCTGGCCGTTCCCAGACGCAGGGCGACCAGGCCGACAGCCGCCGCGCTGAACGATGCGGCCGGGAGAAAATACAGCGACAGCATGCCCAACAGGCCCGCGATGAGGAAGGCAAAGCCCGTCCCCCGCATGATCAGCCCGGCAAAATCCCGCATGACCTCACGCATACCCAGACCTCCGTTTCGTTGTGATGGGCTTAAATTAACTTAGGCGGCGGGCAATAAAAACCCTGGGCCGAGTGGGATATCCTACGCTGTGGCGCCGAAGTCGGAATTTTGTAAGACTGTAGAAGGATGCTGAGGTACGGAAATGGCCACCATGACATGGGATACCCACACATTCGTTCGGAAACCGACCGGCGCAAGCGCACCCCCCGGCATAAAGAAACGCCATCGGAAGCCAAACTCGGCGCCTTCATCCTGCGGGCTCAGGAGGTCCTCATCGTAGGTAGGGCGAAACCGTCTTTTCGGGTTCCGCCGGATGCGGCTGAAATGGAACCCACGTGCGCCGGCCCTTAGATAACGAAAAACCCGACATGAAGCCCTACATCGAACCCCGCACCCCTCCGTCCGAAACCGCTGGCACCGAACCGGAGCGCCGCCGCTTCCTGAAAGCCGGCCTGGCCGTCACCGGCGCCGCGCTGGCCGGCACCGCCCAGGCGGTGCCTCCCCCGCCCTGGATGACCCGGCCCGGTGCTCCGCTTTCCAACTACGGCCAGCCCTCGCCGCACGAGCGCGCCGTCATCCGCTGGATCGCGGCCAATGCCGATGCGCCGGGGAACGGGATTTCCTGGACACCGCTGGAGCGGCTGGAAGGCATCGTCACCCCCAGCGGCCTGCATTTCGAGCGCCACCACAACGGCGTGCCGCAGATCGATCCCGCCGTACATCGGCTCGCGGTGCATGGACGGGTCGGCAAGGCCTTGAGCTTCGGCATCGACGACCTGCTGCGCTACCCGATGACCTCGCGCCTGTGTTTCATCGAATGCGGCGGCAACAGCAATGCCGGCTGGCACCAGGAGCCGATGCAGGCGCCCGCGGGCAACATCCACGGACTGGCGTCCTGCAGCGAATGGACCGGGGTTCCGCTGGCCACCGTGCTGGCGGAGTGCGGCCTGCAGCCGAACGCCCAATGGCTGATCGCCGAAGGCGCCGACGCCGCGGCGATGAACGTCAGCATCCCGCTGGACAAGGCGCTGGACGATGCCCTGCTCGCCCTGTACCAGAACGGCGAGCGGCTGCGGCCCGAGAACGGCTATCCGCTGCGGCTGGTCCTGCCCGGCTGGGAAGGCGTCACCAACGTCAAATGGCTGCACCGATTGCAGCTCGCCGATCAGCCGGCGATGGCGCGCAACGAAACCGCCAAGTACACCGAACTGCTGCCCTCCGGCCAGGCCCGGCAGTTCAGCTTCGTCATGGAAGCCAAATCGCTGATCACCCGCCCCTCCGCCGGCCAGGCCCTGCCCGGCCCCGGCCTGCACCCGATCTCCGGGCTGGCCTGGAGCGGCCGGGGCGCGATCCGGCGGGTGGAAGTCTCGACTGATGGCGGCAAGACCTGGCAGGACGCGGCGCTCGACTCGCCCGTGCTGCCCAAGTGCTTCACCCGCTTCCGCCTGTCCTGGCGCTGGGACGGTTCTCCCGCCATCCTCAAGAGCCGGGCCACCGACGAAACCGGCTACGTCCAGCCCGAACGCCAGATCCTGGTCGCCGAACGCGGCCGCCACGGCTATTTCCATTACAACGCGATCGTGTCCTGGGCCGTCGCCGCCGACGGGAGCGTCAGCCATGTCCATGCGTGACCTGACCCTCACCCTGCTTCTCGCTGTCGCCAACGCCCCGGCACACGCCGCCCCCGAAGGCCCGCGCCTGGGACAACCCCTGGAAGCGGCCGCGATCTCCGCCCTGGACATCACCGTCTTCCCCGACGGCACCGGACTTCCGCCCGGCCAGGGCACGGCAGTCGAAGGCAAGGCCGTTTACGACGCCAAGTGCGCCGCCTGCCACGGCCCCAACGGCAGCGGCGGCAGCGCCGAGGAGCTGGCCGGAGGCCGCAATCCCCTGACCAGCGCCGAACCCGACAAGACCATCGGCACTTACTGGCCCTATGCCAGCACGGTCTTCGATTTCATCCGCCGCGCCATGCCGCTGGACGCCCCGCGCTCGTTAGGCAACGACGAGGTCTATGCCGTCACGGCCTACCTCCTCCACGCCAACGGCATCATCGGCGAACACGACCGGCTCGACGCGGCGACGCTGCCGAAAATCCGCATGCCGAATGCCGCCGGCTTCGTCTGGGTTTACCCCGAACGGCAACCCCGCTGAACTCTTTATCCAAACGACCATGCAGTTCCCGGAAGACCAATCCCCCCACGACCGCGAATCCATCGCCACCCACGCCGGCCTGGTACGGCAATGGCTCGACGCCAACATCCTCGAACTCGGCCGGGAGGTGCGGCTCAGCTACCTGCCGCCGCTCATGGTCTATCTGGCCGCCGGCATCTCCGGGCTCACCGGCATCGTCGGCACCTTCTTCGTCAAGGAATATTTGGGCCTGTCCGCAGAATTCCTGGCCGCGCTCGGCTTCTGGGCCATGCTGCCCTGGGCGATGAAGATGCCCATGGGGCACCTCGTGGACCTGCTCTGGCGCCACAAGGGCCGTCTGATCTACCTTGGCGCGGGACTCGTCGCCCTGAGCCTCATCATCATGATCGGACTGCTGGCCAAGCCGGCGGCGATGCGCGAAATCATGTCGCCCGAAAGCTGGTACGTGCTGTCCGTCCTGCTGGCCCCGATGGGCTACGTCATCCAGGACACGGTGGCCGATGCCATGACCGTGGAAGCCGTGCCCCGCGTCGACGAGGCAGGCCACCCCGTGCCGGCGGAGCAGCTCAAGCTCGCCCACACCACCATGCAGACCCTGGGCCGCGTTGCCATCATCAGCGGCACTCTGCTGGTCGCCGCCGTCAACGTGCTCATGTTCAGCGGCGTCGAAGGCATGAGCCTGGCGCAGAAGAAGGAGATCTACCTCGAAATCTACCGACTGGCCCTGATCATCCCCGTGGTTTCCATCGGGGGCGTCTGGCTCTCCGAGATGCTCAAGCACAGGGAGGCCAGGCGCCTCGCCGCCCAGGGTTTCGAAACGGACGCCATCCAACGGCTCCAGGCCACGCAAATGGAAACCCCCGAGGTGAACGGGTGGATACTCGGCGGCAGCCTCGCTTTCCTCGCGTTTTCGGTCGTCATGGGCCTGGCCGATTTCCAATTCAGCGCCGAGATCGTTTTCGCCGGCTCGATGGGCATCGTTCTGTTCCTGATGCGGCAGCTCACCGAAGACCTGTCGCCCGATGCCCGACTCGAACTCCTCGGCACGGCTGCGGTGATCTTCGTGTTCCGCGCCATCCCCACCAGCGGCGCCGGCTCCACCTGGTGGATGATCGACGAACTCGGCTTCGACCAGCAGTTCCTCTCCAAGCTGTCCCTGCTCGCCAGTGCTCTTGCGCTGTTCGGCATGTTCATCTTCCGCCGCTTCATGGCCGAGCGCTCGGTGATCTACGTGTTCGGCGCGCTCACCGTCGCCGGCGCCGTACTGTACCTGCCGAACATCGCCATGTTCTATGGCTTCCACCACTGGACCGCCAAACTCACCCACGGCCTCATCGACGCCCGCGCCATCGCCCTGATCGACACCGCGCTGGAATCGCCTCTCGGCCAGATCGCCATGATCCCCATGCTGACCTGGATCGCCCGCTCCGCCCCGTCGGCGCTCAAGGCCACCTACTTCGCCGTCATGGCCGCATTCACCAATCTGGCGCTCTCGCTCTCGCAGCTCGGCACCAAATACCTGAACCAGATCTTCACGGTGACTCGGGAAGTGAAGGACAGCGTGACCGGCGCCGTCAAAATACCCGCGGACTACAGCCAACTCGGCGAACTCTACATCACCGTCGCCCTGCTCGGCCTGATCCTGCCGCTGACCACGATCTATCTGGTACAGCGCCATGTGCCTCGGCTGGCAAAGCAGGAGGCCCGAGACTAAAGAACGCTCTCGCGCCCGTCGCGAGGACAGGCGCTCGAACGCCAAAGGCGATGGGAGATACCGGCCAGCGGAAGAATGCGAAATCTTCCACGTTTCAAAAACGAAGGGGCCAGAATGTTATTGTCATATCAGGATGCGAAGGCAAAGACAGGCTCCTCTTTTGATATCACTGAAATTTTCAAACAGGATTAGATTACCCTGGGATGTTTGGGAAAGCCATATAATGGGAATGTTGCGACGATTAACGGCTAACATCTCGCTCGACCTCCGGCATGGGCGAAAAATCGCCATTGCAAGCGATTTGATCAACTCGGAGAAGCTCGATGCGGCAGAAGATATCGTTAATTCAGTCCTTGGTCGCTATCCGGCGAATGCGGAGGCATTACACCTGGCAGGCTTCATTGCTCACCGCAGAGGTGACCAGCATCGGGCGGTGGAGCTCATTTCCAGTGCGATCCGCCATGCCCCCGACAATGGCCTTTTTCATTTCAATCTGGGCAATGCACTTCTGGCGTCCGGCGCCACCGAAGCAGGAATTGAAGCGCTTCAAAATTCGACGAAACTGGATCCAGAAAGGGCGGACGCCTGGATCAACCTGGGGCTCGCTTTGATAGAAGCGGGGCGTCATCCGGAAGCCGTATCCGCATTCGAACGGGTGTTGGAAATCAGGCAGGAACGCGACATCAGCCTCGCATTCGCCTCCGCCCTGGTTGGAGCGGGAACGATGCGAAACGAACCGGGAATGGTGGACAGGGCAATCGCGCTGCTCGAATCAAAACCCAAGTCGGGCTATGAACGTCATGCCGCGGGGGTCATTCTGGCGAGGGCGCTGGAACACCGAAACCGGTTCAGCGAGGCCATCGCGCAGTACCAGGCGCTGCTCGAGCTCGACCCCGAACATGTCGGGATACGTAACAATCTCGCCCGTTGCCAAATTCGGCTCGGTTTAGCCGATGAAGCCAGGCAACACTATCGATTATGCGTGAAGGCGGCACCGGACAAGTTCCATGCATTTTCGGCGTTGCTCGCCGGCCTGAATTACGATCCGGATCTGACACCAGATAGGCACGAAGCCGAAGTGCGAAACTGGGAGAAGCAACTGGCATCACCCCATTATCCGCTCAACCCGAAATTTGCGAATGAACGTGATCCAGAGCGTCCGCTCAAGATAGGCTATCTCTCGCCGGACCTTAGACAGCATGTCGTCGGCCACCATTTCCTGCCCATGCTCGAACACCGGAGTCGTGACCGGTTTTCGGTCGTTTGTTATCACATCGGAAAAAAGGAAGACGACATGAGCCGCAGGATTGCCGCGCTTTCGGATGACTGGCGCCATCTTCATGGCGCTTCCGACGATGAAATCGCCGACATCATACGGCAAGACCGCATCGATATTCTCGTCGACCTATCCGGCCACACGTCCAATACCAGACCTCTGGTACTCGCCCGAAAGCCAGCGCCGGTGCAGGTGAGTTGGCTCGGCTATTTCGATACCACAGGGCTGGCCACGATGGACTGGTTCATCACCGATCCGTATTCATCACCGCCGGATCAGAAACAGTATTTCTCCGAGCGGCTGCACCGCATGCCGCATACCCGTCTCTATTACCACCCCTATCCCGACATGCCGGAGGTAGGGGCATTGCCGGCCAGGCGGAACGGTTACATCACCTTCGGCTGTCTCAACAATCTGGCAAAGATCAACACCCAAGTACTCGACCTCTGGGCAGAAATTTTGGCGGCGTCGCCCACCAGCCGCTTGCTTATTCAAACAGTCGCGCTGTGCGACAAGCTCAACCTCGAGAGATTTCGCGCTCTTTGTGTCGAGCGGGGGATGGACCCGTATCGGCTTGATCTTCGGCCCGCGATGCCACTGGAAAAGTTCGCGCAGACCTACCGCGAAATCGACATCGCGCTCGATCCCTTCCCCTATTGCGGCGGATTGACCAGTTTCGACGCCTTGTGGATGGGGGTGCCGGTCGTCACACTGGAACAGCAGCGGCTGGTGGGCCGCCAGACGCTCGCCATGTTGATGAATCTGGAACTGCCGGATCTGGTCGCCAGAACGAAAACCGACTACGTCTCCATCGCGCTTGGCCTCGGCAATGATTGGACGAAACTCGAACGATGGAGATCGGACCTGAGACCGCGGTTTCTCCGGTCTCCCTTGATCGACCACCGCGGGTTTGCTGGCGAACTGGAACGAACGTATCGGTTCTTCTGGAAAACCTGGTGTATGGAAAATCCAGGGGCCGCGTAAAAAAAGCGCCCCAAAAAGGGGCGCCTCTAGACCTAATGGATTGTTGTCCGTTAGCGACAAGAGCCAGGAACATATCTGGCAGGAGTCCCCGTGCAGCTCCAAACGGCGGTTCCGAGAGTCGAATTCCAGCTCGGCGTCAGCACGATGGTTACATTAGCCCCTACGCTGTCCGTTGCGGTGCTCCCAGCGATCGTCACCACACCGTTATCTGCCACACTGCCACCGGTAATCTTTCCTCCGAACGTAACCGTCAAACTTGTGCCTGCGGCGTCGCAACTAGTGGCAAGCTGGCATTTTTCAGTGATATCCGTTCGATATTTGGATGCCGCAAGGATTAGCTCGGAAACCTTGGCCCGAACCGAATAGTCCTGGTAAGCCGGCAAGGCAACCGCAGCGAGGATGCCGATGATCGCCACCACGATCATGAGTTCGATCAGTGTGAAACCTCTTTGTACCGCTTTCATATCATCTCCTTTTTATCGTCCTGTTTGCGGGTGAATGTGACTTGCGTCACTTGCATAAACATAGCAGACGCACGGCCTTACCGAAAGGTCGTGGTCGCGGGTTCCAAGGCTACGGGCGAGGGATGCTTCTCAGACTATGCCCGATCTCTTCCACCACCTCCCGCCATGCCCCTGGCCGACGCTGGCGGAAGAGCCGTACGGAAGGGTACCACGGCATGGACGCTCCGGAATCGAGATATCGCCATTCGGGGATGGTCGGTACAAGCACCCAGGCAGGCCGACCTAGAGCCCCCGCCAGATGGACGATCGAAGTACATACCGTGACAACCTGGTCCAAGGCCGAAACCAGAGCCGCCGTCTCGTCGTAGTCGTCAATCGCGTCCTGCCAATGATGGACGATAATCCCGTGCCGTTCGGTCAAAGCTTGAAGCTCGTCACGGCAATCGGTGTATTGCAGGCTGACGAAATGGGCGCCCTCCATCGTCAAAATGGAAAGCCATTGGGAAAGGGGAATGGACCGGAGTTGCCGCCGCGTCTTGGCCTGTCCGCCCTGCCACGAGATGCCGATCTTCGGTCCTTCGCCGAGCGCGCTCAAGCGCGCTCGCCAGTAAGCCACACGTTCCGGCGCGGGGCGGAGATAACCCGCATGGTGGGGAAATGATGCCTCGTCCTTACGGAAGAAACCGGGCAGATCGCCGATCGCCACCTGCCAGTCGATGCGATGACCGTCTGCCGTATCCTGCCGCCCCCCGTTTCCAACGGGCGCCTCCACGACGTCAAATCCGGGAAAGGAGCGTTTGAACAGACTTTTCAAGCGGTCGTTGCACCGCAACAGGATCCGTCCCTCCACTCGGGCCCTCAGATCAGGGAGGCAAGAGGCAAACATGATCTCATCCCCCAGACCTTGTTCGCCGAACACCAGAAGCGTCTGGTCGCGACAGGAATCTCCTTGCCAATCTGGAAAATGGGAGGGCCTGTGCGGTGCGCCCCGATAACCCCATCGAGAACCGTAATCCGACCAGCCCATCCCAAAACGGCCCTTTTTCAACAGGGCAACGGCACGATGGAATCTGGAGGACTGTTGATAATCGCCTTCAGCCATCTGGTCGAATCCGGCAACTGCTTCCTCTGTCCGGCCCAAGTACATAAGAGCGGTATACAGGTTGAAACGGGCTTCAGCCAGTTCCGGCTTGAGCGCCAGGGCGTTCTCAAAGCACCGCCTCGCGTATTCGGCATCTCCTTTGCCAAAAAGCCACTGCAAACCGAGATTGTTGTAGGCGGACGCATCCGCTGGACGTATTTCCAAGACTCGATTCCAGATATCAACCGCCCGGTCGGTTTCATCCAGTTCGCCCCAATACAGCGCCAACCGGGAAAGAAAATCCGCGGAATCCCAATTGCCGGCTCCGGCATCTTCGAGGAGAGGGATCGCCTCCCGACGCTCCCCTCGACTCACGCAGTTCCTGGCCAAACCAAGCAGGAGTTCCCCCGAACCGGGCGCATATCGCAAGCCCATGTGGAAACAATAGTCCGCTTCGGTGATTTCTCCCCGCTCGAAGTAAAGGGTACCCAGCATGCTGTACGCCGGGACATACTCAGGATCGACGTCAATGGCGCGCTCCAGGCATGAAATCGCCGATTCGATGTTCTTGTTGGATTTCTCCACCAGACCTTGATGGTAGAACTTCTCGGCTTTACTCACGGCTACGGCGGGTGACGACGCCTGGATTCGCGGCCCAACACCCTCGTTGAAGGGCCCCCTGTCGTTTGCCAAATGCAGGAATTCGGCGGCGACCCGCCGAAGGACGGGGGCCCAATCCCTCGGCACCGCCTGCCGAAACAACCTCGCCGATGGATACCACGGCAAATGATCCCGATCACGCATGTATCGCCAGCCCGGCGAATTCGGCACCAGGACCCAGACCGGCACGCCCAGCGCGCCGGCCAGATGCACGACGGCGGTGCAGACGCTTATGACCAGGTCCAGGCTGGCGACCAAGGCCGCCGTTTCCTCGTAGTCAGTTTCCATTTCCCGCCAGGAATGGATCCGGATGCCATGCCGTGCATGCAGCGAATCCAGCTCGGTCCGGCAATCGGTGTATTGAAGATTCACGAAATGGGCGTTGGACTGGCTGAGCAGCGGCAACCAGTTTTCCAAAGGTATGGAGCGCAGGTAGGCGTTCGTCCGGCTGGTCCCGCCCCGCCACGACAACCCGATTTTCAGTCCCGGCCCGAGCGCGGCGAGCCGCTCTTTCCAGCGCCCGATACGCTGGGGATCGGCCACCAGATATCCGGAATGTCGAGGGAAATCCGCCTCCTCGTTGCGGAAAAAGCGTGGAAGGCTGCCGACCGGTATTTGCAGGTCGATGGGACGGAATGCCTCCAGCCAGGTATCCGGCTTCTTGAACCTTTTTCCGGCAAATTCGGCTTGTGGAAAAGAACGCCGATACAGGCTTTCGAGCCGGGGGTCGCATTCGATCACCCAACGGCCTCCCTTCGCGAACAGATCGGGAAAACAACCGGCCAGCATGATTTCATCGCCGATTCCCTGTTCGGCGTAGACCAGCAGGTTTCTTCCGGTGAGGTCCTCTCCCTGCCATTCGGGAAACGGGAACCGGTCACGCGGAAACTCCGGCGCCAGCCGCCGGTATTCCTGTTCCTCCCAGCCTTCGCGGAAACGTCCGGACGAAAGCAGCAGGTGAGCTTTGGTCAAATGAATATCACCGGATTCGGGCTCCAGTTCCAATGCCCGATCGAAGTCTGCCAACGCCTGGACGATGTCACCGAGGTCCTGATGCAGGACGCCGATATTGGCATGAGCCAGTGCGAACCCGGGTTTCAGCGATACGGCGCGTTCAAGCATCGCCAACGCCTCGCCCGGTCTTCCCAAATCTCTCAACAGGAGTCCGCCATTATGCATGGCGTCCGCGAAGTCGGGCTTGAGTTTCAGGGCCCGCCGGAAACAGGTGAGGGCTTCTTCCAGGTCGCCTTTCCGCTGCAAGGCGATTCCCAGATTGCACCAGGCATAGGCGTGCGTGCCGTCCGCGGCCAGTATCGAACGGAAGCGGGTCTCCGCCCTTGCGCAGTCGTCCAGATCCAGCCAGACGATCCCGATACGGTTGTGGGTTTTCAAGTCGAGGCCCGGGGTGCTTTCTGCCCGGTTCAGGCATTCCGAGGCCTCCGGCAAGCGCCCTTGAGCGAGCCTGACCCTGGCGAGATGAAGATAGGCAAGAGCCGCCTCCGGCCGCAGGTTCAGAATTTTTTGGCAGCAGGTTTCCGCGAGGACGAGATCGCCCTCCGCCAAGCCTTTCTCGGCTTGCTGATAAAGCTGCGCCATCGCCGCTTCGTCGGAATCGGTGGATTCCTCCCCACCGACAGGGGAAGGGCGCACGCCAGGGAGGGGAAATGCGCCGGCTCCCGCTTCATGCGCCCCCTTCGCTCCGTCCGCGAAGCAAAGATCCTTGAGTAACCGCAGCAGCATGGTCGAATTCCGCGCTGAACCGGGAGCCGTCGTCAGCGGCTCTGTCTCTGGTCGACCCGCGCCATGCCGGCGAGCTCGGCGCGCCATTCTTCGGAATATTCACAGTCACGGTATTCCTCGAAATAGGGGCCGCCTATGGTGTAGTGCACGAGGGATACGTCGCGGGACGGGGAATCATATCCCACCAGGTGGTTCCAGCGATGAGGTATTTCCCCTATCAAGGCTTCGTCATCGAGCCATTTGAATTGGTGTAATTCAAGGCCCGAGGCGGTATTGACGTAATCCGGCGTCAAGGCCTTGCATTTCGCGTTATTGAAAAGCATGACGCTGGACCAGTTCTTTTTCTCGTATCGGGTCTGTGCCGCGTCCAGGAATTTGATCGTTTCCTCGGGAACGTGGTTGTGCTTGACCACCTGTACGGCATAACGCTCGTCCCGTAATGCCCAAAGCTTTGCGACATCGTCGAGGACGAGCATGTCGCAGTCCATGAAAACGGACCATCCGGAAAATCCCGACAGGTACGGCACCAGGAACCGGCTGAACGAAAAATCCGTCGACTGAAGCGGATTGCGTTCCCGCCTGTACACTTGGCCAAGCTGGGTCAGCATCAAGGGCGTGATGGAGACCGGCTGTGAAGCCCTGACGTGAATGCTGTGGGCCAGCACGCTGAAGGCCGCGGCCTCGCGCGGATCGTAGCCGATGAATATCCGAAGGGGGGAGACTTCTCGCATGTGCTTTTTGAGAATCGTGTTTTTTACCAAAAGGGCCGAAGCGGGTATTTTCGCTTCGACTCCGCTCAAAGAACGACTGACCAAGAGTTAAGAAACCCATGCCATGTATCGGCTTCCCTCTCCCCTAGGGATAAGGCCGTCAAGTGAAGAAGAACTCGTCGTTCCGGCAGGGAATGCCGGAATCCGGAAGCCAGGGATGGCGGCAGCCGTACACGTCCTTGTGGCCTGAATGCCGGCACTCCCTGCCGGGATGACGATCTCAGTCGACTGCGTTAGGCAGAGGAGCATTCCGTCTATTTGGACATTACTTTATTGACATCCGGCGGCCGAGATCAAGAACGGTGTGGCTTCATGCCAACCATCCTCATATCCCTGGGCTCTTTCAATTTGAATTGGGCGGGCTCCTGACGCACGTTGATCAACCCGGATTGCCGCATGATTTCCGCAAGACTCTCGGGCGTGTAACCCCAGCGGTGGACCATCAGCGGATCACGCCAGGAGGGATCGCCGTAAAGCACCCACATCGACCGTTGGCACTCCCTTCCTTCCCCGTTGGCGCAGGCCGGGTTCCTGATGATTTCCTGGCATGCGGCGATCAGATTCGGACACTCCAGAATCATTCTGCCGCCGGATTTCAGAACCCTGATCCACTCCCGCAGTACGTCCTGGACCTCCCATCGCCAGAAATGCTCGATGACATGGACGGAAAGGATTTCGTCCACCGAGTCGCCATCAAACGGCAGGGCACGAAGATCGCTGATGATGTCCGGCACTTTTCCAGCACGGCCGGGAGCTACGTCGACGTTCACATAACCGGGAAGTATTTTGTCCCCGCAACCGAGATTCAAACGAAGCGAATCGGCGACCGGCCCAGCGCCTATCGTGGCCTTTTTGTGAGAGGTGCCGTAAGGCGTATCGGAAATGACCTCCAGCCAGCGAGCCCCGATCTTTTCGGGGGAAAAATGATCTTTTATGAACGCCTGGGCCTGTGCCACCTGGCTCGACACCATATCCGGATGCGTCAATGCCCACTTGATACCCGTCACCAGATCTTCGCTGATCCAGGCCCAGTCGATGAAATCCTGGTAGGCCGGCAGCGGATGGGCGACGGCGTATTTCCCGGCCCAAAGCGTTTCGGTCAGCCTGTTGTGGCTTTTGACGGATTCCCTGCCTCCGGCGGGATCGCCGGGGATGATCACCAGGTCGCAGCGTTCCAGAGCATTTTCCATCACCTGGGGGACCACTCGGAGAACGCGAGACGAAAGTTGTTGCCGCCCTCCATCGCATGTTTCGATAGCAGACCTTCCAACAAGGGATTTCTCGATGTGACGATATCCAGCTCTACCGGATGGTCCTTCGCCAACGCCACGAGCGAGGGAATCACCCCCAGCAGAGCGGGCATGCTGGACGGATGCCCGAACCAGAGCAGGCGCACGGCCTCCCGAGGGAGGGGAAACAAACCGAAGCGTCGGCGCCTGACGGCCTTCATGGCGGAAGGGGGTTTTCTCTGCCCTTCCACCGGATCGGGAATGACGGCAGGGATGATGCCGGTGTGCTCCGAAACCGCTCTGCCCATCGCCGCGGTCGGTACGGTCACTTGATCCGCCAGGGCCGCCATCGCATGGTAATGGGCACTGAGTTCGGGATTGATGAAATGATTGTCGCTGACGTCGAATATGACTTTCGCACCTTGCGTTCTGGCCAAAGAGGCCGCGCCCTCGTTCGCCCGGTTGAAGCTCTTGGAGAAAATGACGACGTCGGCATCCAGCGAATCACGGGGATAGGCATCCCAGCCCACCTCCAGACCGACGCTGTGAAACGCCACCGCATGTCCCCGACGCCGCAGATACCTGCCCGGCAAGAGCATGCGATAGCGCGCGCTGGCCATGTCCGATGTGATTTCGCCATTTCCCGTCCGGAGGCTGGCGAAGGTGATCCAGCTAATTTTCATCGAGATGCGCGCTCAACTCATGCCTCACGCGAAGAATGACTTCCTCCCAAGCAAACGGCACTGCCTGTCTCAGGACTCGGCAGGTTGGATACCAAGGCATGGCGCCTTCGCCGATTCCATACCGCCACTCCGGCCCGGCCGGCGCCATGACCCACACCGGCCGTCCCAGCGCGCCGCCCAGGTGAACCGCCGCCGTGCAGACGCTGATGACCAGATCGAGCGCACCGAAAAGCGCGGCCGTTTCGTCGTAATCGGCGATGGCCGCAGGGAAATGATGGACGGTCAATCCGCGGGCCGCCTCGAGGGCTGTAAGCTCATCCCGGCATTCGTCGTATTGCAGGCTGACGAAATGCGCTCCGGCAACTTCGAGCACCGGCGCCAGCGCTTCCAAAGGAATGGAACGGTGGCTCTGACGGGTCTGCCGGGTACCGCCCCGCCAGGCGATGCCGACCTTCAAGCCGGGGCCGAGCGCAGCCAACGAACGGCGCCAGTGTGACACGCGCGCTTCATCCGCCTTGAGGTAGCCGCCGTGATGCGGGAAATCCTCCAATCGCCGGCGGAAATGCAGAGGCAGGCTGCCGATCGGGACACGGCAATCGATCGGCGGCAGCCGGGACGGCCCGGTCAGTCCGTCGTGCTGGCTGCCGCCATGCACGGTGGCCGTCGGGAATGAGCGCCGGAAGATCGGCGCCAGTTTCTCGTGGCATTCGATGACGCAGTGACCGGCCCGGGCGATGACGTCGGGCAGGCAGGAAGCAAACATGATTTCATCGCCCAGGCCCTGCTCGGCATAAACCAGGATGGTCCTGCCGCTCAGGTCCGAACCGTCCCAAGGTGGGAACGGGAACGCGCGCCGTGGGGTATCCTCACCGAGCAGGCGGAGTTCGTAGTCCGGCCAGGCGTTTTCGAAATCATGAACCAGCAGCCGGGCAAGGGCGCGGTGAAAACGCACCGCGCGGTTTTCCGGCTCCAGATACAAGGCCTCGTCGTAGCTGGCCAGCGCTTCATCGATGCGGCCGAGGTCCTGCAGGGCGATGCCGCGATTGCCGTGCAGTTCGGCATTGCTCAACCCCAACGCCAGCGCGCGGTCGAAATGCACGAGCGCCTCATCGGGCCGGAAGCGGTGCTTGAGCGACATGAAACCCAGTGCGGCGTGCGCTTCGGCGTGGTCCGGCGCCCTCGCCGCCCAGCGCTCCAGAAGCTCCGGCGCGCCTTCCGGCCAATCCAGTTTTGTCTGGATGCCCACCCAATGCCGTAGCGCCACACCGAACCGGGGATTCAGATCGAGCGCCCGGCGGAAGCTTTCGGAAGCGTCCGCCAGCTCGGAGCGCTTTTGCTGGCACATACCGAGGTTGCACCAGGCCAAGGCGCTCGTTTCGTCCGCGGCCAAGGCTTGCCGATAGGCCGATACCGCCTCCCCCAGCCTGTCGGACATGTGGTGAACGTTGCCGAGATCGACCCAGGCTTCCGCAAAATCGGGTCTGAGCCGCACCGCTTTCGCCAGATTCTGGCCGGCGAGCTCCAGTTCGCCGCGCACGCCCTGCAACCGCCCGAGGCCATGCAGGGCTTCGGGTGATTCCGGAACGAGCTGGAGGATGGAGGCGAAAGCGCGTTCCGCGCCTTCCGCATCGCCCGCCGCCGCAAGTTCGCGTGCTTCCGCCAAGCGGCTGGAAACGCCGAAATCTCCGCGGTTGCCGCGATCCGCCAACACACCCACCGCCCGCTTGAAGACCCGAGCAAGCATACGTTTGGGCCTGCCGGGCGTTACTTTCGGCTGAGATAGACGATCAACCCTTCCGTGGCCACTTCCACGAAGTCCTTGCTGTAGCCGAGCTCCTTCAGCTCCCAGCGGAAGGTGTTGCCGAATTTGGCCTTCTTGTACATGCCCAGGCCCTTTTCCCGGTTGAACTGCTTGGCCTTCGCGTAAGCGTCTTCGAGGATCTTGGTGAGCCGGTTGGCGGAAATCTTCTTCTCCGCGGCGGTATCCAAGGACGGGGGGTAGCGCTTGGCGATGTCCTGCGCGAGTGTCTTGGCGAACAGATCGACTTCTTTGTTGGCGGAGAACCAGGATAACAGACTCATGTCGTTGCATTCCTCGAGGGGATTTGGAATTTTTTCTCAATGCACTGGAAGCTTTTTGTACGCCGACTCCGGATCGTGAAAACTAGCAGATTTCCAATTTTCCGCAAGGGAACCGGCGCCGCTGGCAAGTCCGTCCGCCTGCCGGGCGAACAGGGACATCGCCCCTCATCCAAGTGAGCCGATGCCGAGAAAACGTCGGGTTTCCGCTGCCACCGGCTTGACGAACCGGCTTTCCGGCACAACAGTGCCAGTACAGGGCGCGGTAAGAACGCCCGATTCTTTGTCCTACCCGACCCCGGAACATGGCCGAACATCTCTACCCAAGCTTCTTCAGCGAACTCCTGGTGCTGCTGCTGGCCTCTCTCGCCAGCGTGCTGCTGTTTCAGCGCCTTCGCCTGCCCGACATCCTGGCCTATCTGTTCGCCGGCGGGCTGGTGGGGCCGTTCGGCTTCGGCATGGTGACCAACGATGACAACATTCATTTCTTGTCCGAGCTGGGACTGGTTTTCCTCATGTTCGAGCTGGGACTCGAATTTTCGGTCCGGCAGTTGCTGCACCTGAGCCGTGCCGTCTTCGGCCTCGGCTCGCTGCAGATGCTGCTGACGCTCTCGGCCTTCGCCTCGGTGCTTTTCTTCGGCCTCGGCTGGCCCGTCGGCGCCACGCTGGTGGTGGCGGGTTCCATGGCGTTGTCCTCGACCGCCCTGGTCATCCGTGAACTGCGCTCGCTGAAACTGATCAACCGCCACCATGCCCAGCTCGCCGTGGGGGTGCTGATTTTCCAGGACCTGGCCGCGCTCGTGGGCCTCATCCTGGTCCCCGCGCTGGCCGGAAACGGCGGGCACGCCCTGCACGAACAACTGCTCCAGGTGATCGAAAAGGGAGGCATTCTGGTCGTGATCCTGGTGGGCGCCGGCAAGTGGCTGCTGCCGCCGATCTTCCACGAGGTCGCACGGAGCCGCTCGGAGGAAATCTTCGTCCTGACGGTGCTCGTCATCATCCTGCTTTCCGCCTGGCTGACCCAGACCTTCGGCCTTTCCATGGCCCTGGGCGCATTCCTGACGGGCGTGATGCTCGGGGAGGGCGAATTCCGCCATCAGGTGGAAACGGACATCCGTCCTTTCAAGGACATTCTGATGGGCGTGTTCTTCGCCAGCGTCGGCATGCAGATCGATTTCGGCCTGCTCGCCGAGGACGGCCGCGCCGTCCTGCTCGGCATCGGACTGCTGATTTTCGCCAAGTCGGTGGTCATCACCCTCGCCGCTCGCCTCATGGGCGAATCGGCCACGACGGCGAGCAAGACCGGCATCATCCTCGCCCAGGCCAGCGAATTCGGGCTGGCCCTGATTACCTTGGGCGCGCAGCTCAATGTGCTTGCTCCGCGGGTCGCCTCGCTGGCGCTGGCCATCATCGTCGGCAGCCTGGTCCTCGCGCCCTGGCTGATCCGCTACAACTTCGAGATCAGCCAGTGGGTCGGCCGGCTGGCCGGCCAGAAAGTGTCGGGCCGGGACCGCGAGTTGAGCCGGATTCCGCCGCATCTGTCCGACCACATCATCCTCGCCGGTTATGGACGGGTCGGCCAGATGATCGCGAAGTTTCTCAAGAACAACGGCATTCCGTTCATCGCCATGGACCCGGACGGCAACCGGATCAAGGAAGGGCGGGCGGCCGGCGATCCGGTGATCTACGGCTCCTGTGCCCGAATCGACCTGCTGCGGCGCTGCCACATGGAGCGCGCCCGGCTCGCCATCCTGACCTTCAAGTCGCTGAACGAAGCGCGCCGGATCATCACCCAGATACGCCAGCAGGGCTATACCTTGCCGATCGTGGTCCGCACCCAGAACGAAGCCGACCATGCCCAACTGATCGAAGCGGGTGCCGATTACGTCATTCCGGAAATGCTGGAGTCGAGTCTGGTGATCGCGGCCGAAGTTCTCAACTTGCTGGGCTATTCCAAGACCGTGGTACAGCCCCAGATCGACGCCGAAAGGGCGCTGCATGCGCAGATCAAGCAATCCGCCGCGCCGGATCGCGGGGATGATTAGCCACCGCGATTCGAGCCTCGGTTGCACCATCCTACCTGGCCATGGCGCCCTGCGCCTGTATCGCCGTGATCACCACCGTGTTGACGATGTCGGCCACGGTGCAGCCGCGGCTGAGATCGTTCACCGGCTTGGCGAGGCCCTGCAGAATGGGGCCGATGGCCAGCGCGCCGGTTTCGCGCTGCACAGCCTTGTAGGTGTTGTTGCCGGTATTGAGATCGGGAAACACGAACACCGTGGCGCGGCCGGCCACCGGCGACCCCGGCATTTTCTGGGCGGCGACGCCGGCATCGACCGCGGCATCGTACTGGATCGGCCCTTCCAGCAGCAGATCGGGCCGGCGTTCACGGGCGATGCGGGTCGCTTCCCTGACCCGTTCGACATCCGCCCCTGTCCCCGAGGTTCCGGAGGAATAGGACAGCAGCGCGACCCTGGGCTCGATTCCGAAGGTCTTCGCCGTGTCGGCGGAACTGATGGCGATCTCCGCCAACTGTTCGGCGGTGGGGTTGGGATTGACCGCGCAGTCCCCGTATACGACCACGCCGCCCTCCAGGCACATGAAGAACACGGAAGACACGATCGAGCAGCCGGGCCGGGTCTTGATGATCTGCAGGGCCGGGAGGACGGTATGCTGGGTCGTGTGGATGGCTCCCGAGACCATGCCATCCGCATCGCCGCGATAGACCATCATGGTGCCGAAATAGGAGACGTCGAGCATGCAGTCGCGGGCGGCGTCCAGGGTCATGCCCTTGTGCCGCCTCAGCTCGAAGTAGGTTTCCGCATAGGATTCGCGCCGACCGTCGGTGGCCGGGTCGACGATATCCAGAGCCTCGGCGTCCAGCAGGATGGCGTGCCGCCTGATCGCTTTTTCCACGTCCTGCCTGGACCCCAGCAAGGTGAGGCGGACGGCTTCGCGCTCGATGAGCAGGGCCGCGGCCCGCAGCACTCGGGCGTCAGTGGATTCGGGCAGCACGATGTGGCGCTTGTCCGCCTTGGCGCGCTGCATCAGATTGTAGGTGAACATCCGCGGCGTAACGCCTTCGAAGCGGACATTGCGCACCTGGGATTCCAGACATTCGGTGTCCACGTGATCGTTGAAGGCGGTGATGCTGCGTTCGATTTTTCCGCGGTCGCCGGCGCTGAGCTTGCTTTTGATCTGGAGTGCCCGGGTCGCCGTGGTGTAGGTATCCGCGGACACGGCGATGATGGGCAATGAATCCGGCAGGCCCTCGATCAGGCTCTGGATCGAAGGCTCGGGCCGCTGCCCGCCCGACAGCAGCAGGCCGGCCAGCGAGGGGTAGCGGGCCGAGCGGTCGGCCTGCAGCATGCCGACGATGATGTCGCCGCGGTCTCCCGGCGTAATGACCAACTGCCCTTCTCGCAGCCAGGTAAGGGCGTGCTGCAACTGCATGGCCGCCACCAGATAGCCGGAGACGAGCCCGTCGAGGCGCTCTCCGCCGCTCAGGATTTCCGCGTCCAGCCGCGCCGCGATCTCCCGCACGGTGGGACGGCCGAGCCTGGCATCGAACGGAATCACCGCCTTCAGCCCGATCCTGTCGCCGAAATGGCCGGCCAGCGCGTCGCGGCAGGCGTCCAGGCGTTGCGGATCGGCCTTGTTCAGGAATACCCCGGCCACTTGCCCGCCACGCTCGCGGCAGGCATCTACGGCTATCGCCAACGGATGCACCGCCTCGTCCAGGGTTTTTCCGTGGGCGCTGCCGACCATCAGGACCGGCGCCCCCAGATTGCGCGCAATCTCGCAATTGAGCTCGAACTCGAGGGATGCCATCTCGCCGAGATAGTCCGTGCCCATGCAGACGATGAAATCGCAGCCCGCTTCCAGCTTCTTGTAGGCCGCTATGATCCGTTCCAGCAGTTCGTCAGCCCGGTTTTCGCTGAGCAGCGCCTGTGCCTCACGGTAGGTCAGGGCATAGGAATCCTCGTCGTGCTGCTGAAGGGCAAAATGTTCGAGCACGAGGGCGATGTCTTCGTCGCGACCGCCGCCGTCCGGAACCACCGGCCGGAAAAACCCGACGCGGGTCGTTTTCCTCAAAGCGAACTCGGTCAGGCCCAGCGCCACCAAGGCCTTGCCGCTGTCAGCTTCGGTTGCCGCGACATAGAGTGATTGGCTCATGCTTGCGTCCCGTTGGATGGAAGAACGGTTTGAAATCGCACGGCATCTTCCGCTCTCGCGAATTCGGCCAGAGCGCGCTCGATGGCCCAGGCATCGGCGCCGGACGGACGACCGTCGAGCAACCTCCCCAGCGCGATACGCGCCGCCGGCCCGAAGCGCCGGCACTCCCCCAGCGCAGCGAGCAGGGCGGCGATCGAGTCCCAGCCGCCGGCGGACATCCGCTCGTTCGGGGCCTTGCCTTCGACGCGCAGGGCTCTTTCGATCAGGATAGCGCGCAAATATTGAAGGCTGTGGACGACATGGGTGTTCATGTCGCTGACCAGGTCATCGAAGCGCGCCGAGAACTCGGGATCGGCCAGGCACTCCGCGACACAACCGCCCTCGAGCGCCGCTGCCACGGCGAGGAACAAAGCCCGTTGCCCGGCATGCAATGCCGCATCATGGAAGAATGGGCAGGCGCAGCGCCCAGCGGCCTTGGAGCCAGGCCAGCAGCGCCGCCGATAGCGCCGTTGCGCCAGCGCCCGGATAGCGCGCCGATCCGGTCGCGGAGGACCGACTCGGCCCGTTCGGCGGGCGGCGCGCCGTCCGGGCCGGAATCAGCGGTGCCGGACACGGCCTAGCGGGGCATGTGAAAGTGGAATTCACGCACGAACAAGACGAGCGTGACCCACGATACGGTGGCAGCCGCAGCGATCCAGTAGGCCGGCATGATCGGGTCGCCGGTTCGATTGATCAGCCAGGCCGCGATCAGCGGGGTGCTTCCGCCGAAACAGCCCACCGCCGCATTGTAGGCGAAGGCCAGCCCGGTGCAGCGCACCTCCGCCGGCACCAGTTCGACATTGGTGGCGACGATGCCCCCGCTGATCAAGCCGATGATCGCGGCGAAGCCGGCTTCGCCCAGGAAAATGGTGAAAGGATCGGTGGAATGCATGAATTGGAACAAAGGTATCGCGCCCGCGGCGAGCAGGCCGAAGCCGGCGAGCAGCACCGGCTTGCGGCCGAGCCGGTCGGAAATCCAGGCGGCGGCGGGCAGCAGCAGCAACAGCAAGGCCATGGCCGAGGTGTTCAGGTTGAACACCGTCGCCTCCGGCAAATGGTCGATGTTCTTGATGTAGCTCACCGCATAAATGAAGGCCGCATAGAAGCCGACGCCGAAACCCAGGTTCAGCAGCGCGACGCGCAGCATCGCCCCCTTATGCCTGGCGAAAACGGCGCGGACCGGGCTCGCCCCCTCGCCGGCCGGCAGTTCCGGCCTGAGCCCCTGCCGAACCCAATACCCCGTGAGCGCCACCAGGCCGCCCGCGACGAACGGCAGGCGCCAGCCCCAGCTCAGGATTTGCGCTTCGCTCAGCACATGGGTGAGCAGGTCGCCGATGCCGGAACCCAGGAGTATGCCGGCGGAGGCGCCCCAGCTTCCCCACACCGCGGTAAACGCCCGGCGGTGGTACGGAGCGTGCTCGACCAGGAACACCAGGGAGTTGGTGAACTCTCCGCCGACAGACAAGCCTTGAACGATGCGGAGCAGGACGATGGCAACCGGCGCGGCAAGACCGATGGAGGCATGGGTCGGCAGCAAAGCCATGAGCACCGTAGGCACGGCCATGGCCACGACGGACCAGGTGAGCGCCTGCTGCCGCCCGGCCCGGTCGCCGATCCGGCCGAACAGCAAGCCGCCGATCGGGCGAACCAGGAAACCCGCGGCGAAGGCGCCGAACGATGCGATCAACGAGACTGCGGGATCGTCCGCCGGAAAAAACAGCTTGCCGATCGCTCCGGCGAAATAGCCGTAAACGGCAAAGTCATACCACTCCATCACGTTGCCGATCAGGCCGGCGAGGATGATGCGGTTGCGAGGGGGACACACCGAGGTCGCCATGATCATGGACCGTTTGCCGAGTCGTTTTCTGGAACAAACAAGGGAACGGAGTATCGTCCGGCAATGTGGCGCGCGTGACAAGCTCGCCATCGGGTTCGGCCGGAAATACAATCGCGGACGCCGGCTCCCGCCGGCCCCTCGTCGCAAGTCCCATCCTCTACGAGCCCGCAGATGCCCCGACACATGGACCATGAGGCCCTCCCACCCTTGCCGGCGACGCTCGCCAGCGGACAGGTCCATGTGTGGCACTGTGAGGTCGGCGACAGCCGCGCATTCCGCCAGGAATGGCTTTCCGCCGAAGAAAAGGCCCGGGCCGACCGTTTCTCGTTGGCAACCCCGAAAGCGCAGTTCATCGCCGGCCGCACGATCCTGCGGGCGGTACTGGGGCAGTATCTGGGGTGCGACCCGGCATCACTCGCATTCAGCATCGGCGAGTACGGGAAGCCGGCGCTTCGCGGTTCCCACGGACTGGAATTCAATATCAGCCATTCCGGCGGGCGGATCATACTGGCCCTGGCACGGGACACCCCGGTCGGCGTCGACATCGAGGCCCGGCGCCGGCTGGCCTCCCTGGACACATTGGCCCGGCGCTGCCTCGCACCTTGCGAATACGCGGAGCTCGGCGGCCTTGATACCGATGCCATGACTCGCGGCTTCCTCCGCCTTTGGGTGCGCAAGGAGGCATTGGGCAAGGCCTCGGGACGCGGCATGGCGCTGGGCCTTCAACACTGCGTGTCCAGCCTCGAAGGCCCCCCGCGCTGGCTGGAGATTCCGCCTGAATTGGGACCAGCCGGAGGCTGGTCACTCGCCGAGCTGCCGGTCATGGAAGGATTCGAGGCCGCGGTCACCGTGCACGCGGCGAATGCCCGATGCTACTGCGGCGGGATCGAATTCGAGGGCGAAAATCTGAGGTTTGAAAACCTCAAATCGCTTCTGTATTCTACGCCGGACTGCGTCTTGGGAAACGCGGCAGCGGATTCATCGCGGTACCCTTCCCGGTAAAGCTACTTGCGCCATCGATCTCCTGCTACCAGTTCGCCCGGTCGCCGTCGGCAGCGGCATCATTCGATCCACATTGAGAGACGAGAGAGATGAGTCAAGTTCAGCAGGGCACCGTTAAATGGTTCAATGAAACGAAAGGATACGGCTTCATTCAGCGCGAAAGTGGCGCCGATCTGTTCGTCCACTTCCGCTCCATCCAGGGCGAGGGCTTCAAGACCTTGAAGGAAGGCCAGCGGGTCAGCTTCGTCGAAGTCCAGGGCGCCAAAGGTCCACAGGCTGACCAAGTCAGCTTGCTCTGATTTTTCGAACCGGTCTCGGTTTCGATGTCGAAAACAGGCCCCCCGGGGCCTGTTTTTTTTCCTGCTTCACGCGCATACATCGACCGCTGGATCAAACAGCAGTCGATGGAAGGGCTTGCCACCGGCGGTGACGGGGACGAGACGGCCGATGGTCAATCGAACGATTGGGGGCATAAAAAATGCTTGGACTGACGCTACGAGAAGAATTCCGGGGCAAGCGCCTCAAGGGCACAGCCATCGAGCTGTCCAACGACCAGCACACGGGCGCGACTCAGATCGCGGCTCAGCAGTTCCTGGAGATCACCTATCCCACGCATGACCTGCTGAAAGGCATCGAGGCCGTTGGTCCCAACCAAGGACGCCCCGTGGTCGTGATCGGCGAACGCGGCCTCGGAAAGTCGCACTTGATGGCCGCGCTGTACCACGCGGTCACCGACCCAATCTCGACGAGCGCGTGGCTCAATACGTGGGCGACCACGCTGGCCGAGCCCAACCTCAGCAAGATCGCGCTACGCGACGGGATGCACGTCATCGCTGAAAGCCTGCATCGTCAGCGCTACAAGTTTCTGTGGGACGTTCTGTTCGAGAACCACCCCCACGGCACATTCATTAAGGGCAAGTGGGAGGGGCAAGGCGCGTCCAAAACGGAAATCCCTTCTGACAAGCTCATCATCGAACTGCTGGAGAACAAACCGACGATGCTGCTTCTGGACGAGTTCCAGACGTGGTACGACGGGCTCACCAACACCAAGCAGTACCCATGGAAGAACTGGGCCTTCAACTTCATCCAGATCCTTTCGGAAATTGCGAAAGAACGGCCCGACCTGCTGGTGCTGGTGATCTCGGTTCGCAACGGCGGCAGCGACGCCTACCAGCAGGTGCATCGCGTCAACCCGGTCGCCATCGATTTCAAGGCGGGCGGTAGCGCCGAGCGCATCCAGCAAGATCGCCGGCGCATGCTTCTGCATCGTCTGTTCGATAACCGCTTGCAGATCCCCAGCGGCACCATTGAATCGCTGGTCGCGCAGCACGTGGCGGAGTTCTTCCGATTGCTTGACGTGCCGCCCGCAGAGCAGGAGCGCAAGCGGCGTGAGTTCACCGAATCGTGGCCTTTCGCGCCGCACTTGCTACGCCTACTCGAAGAGCAGGTGCTTATCGCGACCGATGCGCAGGAGACGCGCGACCTGATCCGTATTCTCGCCAACCTGTACAAGAGCCGTGGCGAGGTCGTGCCGGTGCTCACTGCTGCCGACTTCCGGCTGGACGATGACGCCTCGGGCATCGGTGCATTGCTTGAAGCCGTTGCCAACCAGCATCACCGCACGCTGCGCGAGAAGGCCCAACAAAACATCATCTCGGTGCAGGAAGCGCGGCACGATCACGCCAGCATCGCGCCACACCTACAGGAAATCATCGGCGCGCTATGGCTGCGCTCGATTGCCGTCGGCAACCTCGCCGGTGCCGATCCCGCCACCCTGCAGTTGGACATCACCCGCGACAAGCCAGTGGACGACAACGCTTTCCAGGTCGAACTGGCCACCATCGTCGAGAACAGCTTCAACATCCACCAGGAAGGCACCAAGCTGCTGTTCCGCGAAGAGGAAAACCCGCGCGCCAAGCTCATGGCCTACGCGCGCAACGACAAGCTGTTCGCCGACGGCGCGGATCAGGCGCAGCTCGCCAAGCAGGTGCGCTACGTCATCGGCGGCAGCGACGAAGTCGCCAAGACCTTCCGCGTAATCGCCCTGCCGAAATCGTGGGTCAGCGATCCCTGGACTGCGCTCGATGACGCCGAGCAGCCCGACAAATGGGATGACCGTCTGCCCATCCTCGTGCTGCCCGAGGAGCCCGATAAGCTCGACGCCACGCTGGGCCGCTGGCTCAAAGACCAGTTGCAGAGGCGCCGCAACACAGTGCGCTTCTTGCTGCCGCGCGCGGGCAGCACCAATTCCTTCATGGATCGTGACTTGCTCATCCTCGCCCGCGCGGAGATGAAGGCGCAGGAATGGAGCGGCCAGAACTCCGAATACAAGAAGCTGCACAAGGAGTTCGAAAACACGCTGCGCGAAAACCTAAAAAAGCGTTTCGACCGCTTCGCCGTGCTGCAACGCTGGAACTTCGCCGACCCCGCGCAGTGCAAGTTCAGCGTCGAACGGCTCGACAAGCAGGGTTCTCAGATTCCCGAGGCCATCGAGGAGGCGCTGGCCAGCGACCTGTTCGTGCCGGAGGACTTCGAAGAACTGGTGCTCGAATACGCCGGCAACAACGAATCGGTCGGCAAGCTGCTGCGCGAGCTTCAGGAGCCGCGCCCGGCTGGTCAGGACTGCATCCCGTGGCTGGGCGAAACGAGGATGAAGGAACGCCTGCTGCGTCTGTGCGCCAAGGGCAATGTCGCCATCAACGTGCGCGGCAGGGAGTACCTGCAAACCCATCCGGGCGAAGATGAAGACGCCGCGTGGCGGCGTCTGCGCCCCAAGCTCCCGGACACGGGACGCCACCTCGACGACGTGTTCGTGATGCTGCCCTCGGCCGTGCCTGCGACCGGCGGCTCCGCGCCGCCCGCGCTGCCGTCGGGGGGTGTTCCGCCGGGAGGTGGCGCTGCCCCCACGCCGAGCGTAGCCGAACCCATCCCGGGTGGTTCTCCCGCTCCCACGCCAACGCCGACGCCGGGCGGCATATTCGGAGGCGACGGCACCACCACCAAGCCGCGCATCCTGCTGTCGAACCCCGCCACATCGCCGCTCAACCTGATCGGCAAGATCGAAAGTTGGGGGATTGGCCCGGCCACCAAGGTCGCGGAGGTATCCATCAAGGTGTCCGCCGCCACCGGCGCACAACTCAAGGAACTGCTCAAGAAGTTGCCCGAAGGCATGAGCTTTGAGCTGAGCCTCGAGAAGGAGGACGACTGATGGCACTCACCACCAGCGCGCTGCAATCGCTGACGCAAGGCTCGGACGCCGACGCTTGGCGCGTCATCATCGACCACGCGATCGGGATCGCGTCGAAACCTCTCGCCGCAGGCAACGCGCCCAGCGAGGTTGTCAAGCGCGACCGCGAAATTGGCGAGCTGGATTTGTTCCTCTCCTCCAGCGGCTGGGACTTGTGGAACACCTTTGGCGATAACGTGGAGCGCACGTCGGAGCGCCTCATGCGCTGGTGGGCACAACCTTTTGGTGCCAAGGCGGTGCTGATCCTCGACGGTCTCTCCCTGCGCGAGCTGCCGTGGCTGTTGCAGGGGGCAAAGGAGCGCGGCTTCACCACCCACGCGGTCGCTGCCTGCGCCTCCGAGCTGCCCGGCGAAACCGATGCATTTGCCCGTTCGCTCGGCTTTGCCAGCCGCAGCAAGCTCCAGAACAAAGGCGGCGGCCTCGCGCACAAGCTGCAACCTGCCGACACGGAATGCGTCGACATGCCGTGGAAGGACTGCGAAGCCCTGATTGGAAGCGCGCCGAACCAGATCTTCTGGCATCCCTGGCCAGACGCCAAGCTGCATGACATCGCGGGCCAAGGCCAAGGGCTGGAGCCATTGACCAAGGACGTGGCCGAGCAGTTGTCCAGCGACGACTTCTGGAGCTTCGTCGAACGCCTCGCCACCGGGCGACGGCTGGTCATCACCTCCGACCATGGCTACGCCGCCACCGGCTACTTCCCTGATGCCGACGGCGAGGTCGGCCAGTTCCTCAAGCAGACGTTTGGAAGCTCGCGCAGCAAGGCGGGAACCGCAGACACCGGCCCTTTCGTGCCCCCAGTGGCATTGCAGATCAACAGCCCTCACGGCACGGACCTGTTGGCCCTGGGTCGCAGGAAATGGCGCAGCCAGGGCGGCTACCCGACGTTGACGCACGGCGGACTTTCGCTGCTGGAGGTGCTGTCACCGTTTGTTGAAATTTCAAAGAATTGAGGCTGAAAATGAACCAAATACCTACGCGCCTGAAAAAGGAACCTCTGATCGAAGCCATTTGGCAAGCCCAGTTTGAGCCCAAGGAGGGCTTGCCAGTTGGCGATCTACTGCCTGGAATCTTGTATTCAGCCCTCAAGGTTGATCACCCGAATTTGCAATTGCATCGCTTGCCAACTGCGGATATTCCAGCGCCCGTCGCACAGCTCGATCCGAACCTACGGTTGTCTGCCAAGTACCGTATGGAAGAGCCTGGCAGCCCGTTCCTGTTTCAGGTTGGTGATCGTATTGTGACCATGAATTGCAGAAAACCCTATGCAGGCTGGTCTGCTTTCAAGGAAAAAATTCTGAAACTTCTGGAAGTAATCGAAAGTAGCGGCTTGGTGCCGACGCCCATGCGCCACTCGTTGCGTTATATCGACTTGCTTAGCCTTGATCCAGCTCCAGACCTTAAAGCACTGCAGGTCAAATTTCAGATTGGGCAATGGAACATAGAGAATCGACCATTGCAAATGCGCGTTGAAGTGCCCGATGGCGAATATATTCACGTCATACAAATTGCCACGCCTGCAGAGGCCAATTTACCTGAAGGAAGACTTCAAGGTTCAATAATTGATCTTGAAACGTTTTTGAGCTCACAACCGAGTGGCTGGCAGGATGTTCGAGCACAAATCGATCAGATTCATGACCGCTCAAAAGCAGTTTTCTTTCAACAATTACTGACAGCAAAAGCAATTGAACTCATGCAACCGGAGTACTGACATGCTGCCAACCACGATAGACGCGCTGAATATCCCACCTCTGTGGTATCAGGCTGTTCAACAAATTCAAGCGGCTGCCGAGCCGCCCAAGCCATCCTACCTGGATAGGATCGGCAAAGGATTCAACTACATACTTGGCACGTCCAGCACCGTAACTACGCACGTCGCTAAATTCCCCAGCATTGAGCAATTAGGCTGGAGTTCGGTTGAGGCGCTTGAGACACATCTGCGCTTCCGTAATTTCGCTGATGACTGGGACGCACCGGGCATGGAGGCATACGATGACCTGTAATCGTGGTGATGTGATCCTAGTGAGATTCCCCAATTCCGATTTGAAAACATACAAAAAACGCCCTGCGTTGGTAGTACAAGCTGATGGTTTGGCGACCGGCTTGCCGCAAAAAATCATTGCCCTGATTACTTCAAACATCGCGCGGATAGGTACGACACGCGTTCACTTCCAACACCAAAGCAAGGAAGGACAAACCATGGGCTTGCGCTCAGATTCCGTTGTCGTAACGGATAACCTCGCAACTGTTCTGGATCGTGAAGTAGACAAAACCATAGGCCATTGCCCATCCATGCACCTGGTAGATGCTGCGTTAAAACAAACGCTTGGGTTAATGTAAGCAATGGCTACCAAAAAAGAACTACTTCAACAGCAAGTCGCCAAGGCCGTCGGCGCAGGCAAGGCGGTCGCACTCGAAACCGTTGATTTCAACGACCCGAACCGGCCAAAGACCTGCCTTGAGGTCGACTTCCCCATCCTGCCGGTCAATCAGGTGGCAATCATCGAGGGCAACGCGGGCAAGCCGATCTACCAGATGTCGAAGTGGTGGGCGCGGCGACGTTCCAGCGTGTTCCGCTCGATGTTGATCGCAGCGGCAACCAAAGCGCCGGACGACCCCTCGCACGCGGCCAAACTGGTCTGGGATAACTACTACGCCAACCACCAGAAGAAGGGGGCTTTCAAGCATTTGAAGGTGGCCGACATCTTCATGGGCGGCGGTACCACGCTGGTCGAGGGCTCTCGCCTCGGCATGCAGATGGTCGGCAACGACCTCAACCCGGTCGCGTGGTTCGTGGTCAAGCAGGAACTGGCCAATGTCGATCTGGAGGAGGTGAAGCGCCTGCTCGCCGACATCAAGGCCGAGGTCAAGCCGCATATCATGCCGTACTACTACTGCGACGGCCCGGAAGGTGAAAAGGGAACGTGGACGCACCTGCCGACCCAAAAGGTGATGCCCGCCGACTTCGATCCGCTGACCATCCCACGCGAGCAGCGCAAGGACTACAAGTACGAAGGCCCGGAGATCATTTACACCTTCTGGGCCAAGCACGGCCCGTGTCAGGTGACGGGCTGCGGCCACCGCACGCCGATCATGACCAGCCCCGTGATGGCGGTGAAAACGCTCACCGTCAAGTACTGGGCACACACCTGCGGCAAGTGTGGGGCAGCCTTCGACGTCGAGGAAGAAGCCGCGCGTATGGCACCCGATGCGCCGTTCTACGTCGCGCCCACGGAAGCGCCTTACTCGGTGCTCGACCGTAAGAAGGGCGTCATCTGCCCACACTGCGGCCACACCGCGATGGTGAAGCTCGGCAAGGGCAAAAACAAAAAGGTGGAACTGAGCCTGCTGGTGCATCCGCAATGGCTGGCGGGCGAAGTCAGGCAGGATGCAACGGGCGCGCCCTACGGCGGTTCGGCCCAGGACGATGCCGCCGCCACCGCGCGCTGGAACCAGGCACGCGCTGCCAAGATTCGCTTGCTGGAGGTGCGTGGCAAGCTGCCGGGTGAGGTGACCTGGCCGGAGGCGAAAACCACGTTTCCAACAGATCGCGCCAACAAGGCAGGCAATGGCAAATTTACTTGCGCGCAATGCGGCACCACCCAAGACATTATTGCTGCGCTGAGGCCAACCGGTAAAACAGCGCCATTTGGTGCTTACGGGGTTCAAGGCTACGCACCGAAGCGAGATAAAGCCGGAATGCCGTACAGTGGTCGCTTCTTCGCAGCATTTGATGTGGCGCACGCCAAGCAGTACGACGCAGCATTCGCGGAATGGGAAGCACGCAAGAACGCTGACCTGAAGGACTACTGGCCGCAATCTGATATCCCGCCAAGCCTGCGCGCCATGATCAAAGACCTAATTGCCAATGGCCACGGTTATCAGCAATGGGCCGATATGTTCAATCCGCGCCAGTTGCTGGTGCATGCGCAACTGCTCAAGGCTATTGTCGAAGTCGGCAGCTATGACTGGAAGGTGCGCGAGTATGTGCTGGGGGCGTTTCAGAACTATTTACGCAACCAAAGTATGTTTGCCTTCTGGCACGTTAAGAAAGACCACTTTGTACCAGCGCTATCCAATAACAACTACCACCCTAAATCCACGCTGATTGAAGTTGGCGTTTTTTCACCAATGGGTTACGGTCCTTGGACGTCTTGCATCCCTTCGCTAATTGAAGGCCGCGATTGGGCCATCCATCCTTGGGAAGCGGTGAGCGCCGAGACGCTCCGGCGCACGGATGCCGCGCTGGCTGGCGAAATCAGCGGCAAAAGCGAAAAAGTCTCTCCCGGCGATCCGGTGGGTGAGGCGGAGGTATTCTGCGGCTCCTCGACCGAGCTGAAGCAGCTTGCGGACGGCGGCATCGACCTGGTTATCACCGATCCGCCGTTTGGCGGCATTCTGCAATACGCAGAGCTGGCCGACTTCTTCTACGTCTGGCTGCGCCTGGTGCTCAAGGACAAGTATCCCAACTATTTCACCGCCGAGTACACGCCCAAAGCGGTGGAGGTGGTTGCCAACCCATTCCGCGAAAAGGACGACCCGGATGGCTTCTACCAGCGCCTGCTCACCCAGTGCTGGCGCGAGGCGCATCGCATCCTCAAACCCGGCGGCATCCTCGCCTTCACCTTTCACCACAGCGAAGACGAGCCCTGGGTGGCGGTGCTGGAGTCCCTCTTCGATGCCGGCTTCTATCTGGAGGCGACCTACCCCATCCGCTCCGACGAGACCAAGGGCGAAAACGCTTCTTTTGGCGCCCAGAAGATCGAATACGACATCATCCACGTCTGCCGCAAGCGTACCGAAGAGCCCAAGCCAGTGAGCTGGGGCCGGATGCGCCGCGAAGTGATGGCCGATGTGCGCCAGTTGCAGGCCATGCTGGAGAACCACGCCAAGGAGGGCTTGCCCGCCGCCGACCTGCAGGTGATTCGACGCGGCAAGGCGCTGGAGTACTTCTCGCGCCACTACGGCAAGGTCTATGTGGACGAAGGCCAAACCCTTTCCGTGCGCGAGGCGCTGATTGGCATCAACCAGCTCATCGACGAGGACGCCAACAAAGGCATAGAACCCCCGCCGGTCAATGCCGAGCCGATCACCCGCCAGTTTTTGCGCACCTTCGGCGCTGCGTCAGAGCTCAAGCGCGACCAGTTGCAGAAGTTCCTGCGCGGCACCATTACCACGCCGGACGACTTCGTGCAACGCGGCTGGTGCAGCGAGAAAAACAAGGTGTTCATTCGCACCCATGCGCTGGACTTTGCCCGTGATTGGGTGGGCAAGCATCGCCGCCGCCTCACGTCCGATCTGGATCAAGCGCTGGTGCTGATCGGCACCTGCTTCGACGGCAGCGGCATCAACGCCTTGGATACGCTGAAGAACCAAAACTTCAGGCCGCACGTGGCGCTGAAACCGCTGCTGGAATGGTTGCACAGGAACAGTCCGGATCAGGCCAGCCGCAACGCGGCGTCGCGTGCCGTGTCGATCTACAACGGGTGGGCGGCGGCGCAGGCGGTCAAACCGACTCAGGGCACGCTGTTCGAGGAGTATGAGCTATGAATCCATACAAGGACGAAGTGCTCGAATCCATGCTGACCGATCTCGAATCGGATCGGGTGGAACGCAAGGAGTCGTTCAAAGGCAATGCGCCCCAATCCGTTCGGGAGGCGGTATGTGCGTTTGCCAATGACCTGGCCGGACATCAAGCGCCTGGCGTGGTTTTCATCGGCGCAAAAGACGATGGCACTCCGATGGTTCTGGATGTCACCGATGAGTTGTTGCGGCAGTTGGCGGACATCAAGACTGACGGCAATATCGCACCACCACCGTCCCTGCTCGTAGAGAAGCGACGGTTGGCTGGCCACGATATGGCGGTGATCACCGTCTGGCCGTGCGATACGCCGCCGGTGCGCTACAGAGGCCGCATCCATGTCCGTTGGGGGCCGCGCCGGGGGCTGGCGACTGCGCAGGATGAGCGCATTCTCAATGAACGCCGCCGTCACCGTGATCGACCTTTCGACGTGCAGCCGGTGAGCGGGGCGACGCTGGAAGAGCTGGATCGCCTGCGTTTCGAGCAAGAATACCTGCCCGCGCTGGTCGCCCGGGATGTGCTGGATGCCAACGAGCGTAGCTATACGCAAAAGCTGGCAGCCACCAAGCTGATCCTGGGCGAGGAAGAGCCCGTGCCTACCGTTCTGGGTCTGCTGGTGATCGGCAGGTCGCCCGCGGATTGGTTGCCCGGCGCTTATACCCAGTTTCTGCGTCTGGCGGGCAACGACCTGACAGCACCCATTGCCGACGAGGAGCTGATCCACGGCACCGTGGCTGACCAGATTCGCCGGCTCGAGGAAAAACTCGAAGCCCACAACTGGCGCGGCGTGCGCTTTGCGGATACGGCCACCGAAGAGCTCCGTGAGTCTTATCCCCTGAACGCGCTGCGCCAACTAGTGCGCAATGCCTACATGCACAGAAGCTACGAGGCCACGAACGCCCCGGTGCGGGTGTACTGGTTCGATAACCGCATCGAAATCCACAACCCCGGCGGCCCATTCGGCAGCGTGACGCCGGAAAACTTTGGTCAACCCGGTATGACCGACTACCGCAACCCCAACTTGGCCGAGGCACTACGGGCCTTGGGCTATGTGCAGCGCTTCGGTGCCGGCATCGCCATTGCCCGCAAGGTTCTCGGGGAACGACTGCGCTTCGAGGTACAGCCAGGGTTTGTCGCGGCCATTGTCCGGGGAGAGGACGCATGATCAGCATCGCGTTTTTCAACAACAAAGGGGGGGTGGGCAAGACCTCGCTGGTTTATCACTGCGCCTGGATGTTTACGGAACTGGGTTTTTCCGTGCTGGCCGTGGACCTCGACCCGCAGTCGAACCTGTCCATCATGGCGCTGGATGAGGAACGGCTGGAGGCGCTCTGGCCGGATGACGATCACCCGAAAACGTTGCACGGGGCGATCGCCCCACTCTTTGGCGGCACGGGAGACGTTCGCCCGGCGCATATCGAGCCGTTGTCGGAAGGACTGGGGCTGTTGGTGGGGGATTTGGCGCTCTCCCGCATCGAGGATGATTTGTCTACCGAGTGGCCGCGCTGCCTCGAAGGAAGAGAACGTGCGTTTCGCGTGACCACGGCTTTTTGGCGCGTCATTCATGAGGCTGCTACTCGGCACCAAGCAGATGTCGTGTTGATCGACGTGGGCCCGAACCTGGGCGCCATCAATCGCGCCGCGCTGGTGGCCTCTTCCCACGTGGTCGTACCGGTGGCCCCCGATCTTTTTTCTTTGCAGGGTTTGAAAAACCTCGGTCCTACACTTCGGCAGTGGCGTGCTACCTGGGAACAGGCGCTGCCCAAGGCAGCGTCCGCGTTGGGCCCATTGCCACAGGGTGAAATGACTCCAATCGGCTATGTTTTGATGCAGCACGCAGAACGACTCGGGCGTCCCACCAAGGCTTACGAGAAATGGCAAGGGCGGCTACCCGCCGCGTACCGCGAAAGCGTGTTGGGTAAAGCATCCTCGGGTTGTGAAACGCCGGATCCCAATTTGATTCATCGAATCAAGCACTACCGTAGCCTGATGCCGATGGCGATGGAAGCGCGCAAACCCATGTTCAAGCTCACTGCTGCCGATGGCGCCATTGGCGCGCACCAGAGCAACGTGCAGCAGTGCCAAAGCGATTTCACAGCGCTCGTTCATGCCATTGTCGAGCGAGCCGGTATTGAGCGGGGAGCAAACTGATGCGGCAGTTGTTGGATACGGTGTGGCAGGTTCGAGGCACCAGTTGGGTGTGGGACGAAGAGGCCCGCAACCAGATCTGCGCGGCCAGCGAGGTGTGGAGCCTGCGTCAGTTCCTCCGTGCAAAAGGAAACTGGCCAGACGACCTGCCCAGCAATGGCGGCAGAACACTGGTAGTGGCCGGGCTGGATGGCAGCCTCGACCTGCTGACGCCAGGCGATGCCGAAGCGTGGCTAGGCGATGCGATCAAGCCAGCCATCCTGTCCTTTCAGGACGAATGGGGAAGCGATGGGGCACTGGTGTTCTGGCTGCCCGGCGGCCACAACCGCGTCAGAGCGCACCCAGCCACCGATGAGGTGGGCTGGTTGTGCCACACACCTCACGGGCATCAGATCGACTTCGGTCGCATCCTGTGGGGTCAAGCCAACGAGTATCCGCAGGAAATCCTGTTGCGTGATGGCGCCAAGCCCGCTGGCCTGTTCCACCTGCGGATTACCTGAGGGCAATGCGTGACGGCAGATATTGAGTTCCAACCCGGCGAGCGCATCACCCACCCCGAGTACGGACAGGGGGTCGTCCTCGACCCGGTGCGTGACGGCTATCTGCGTGCGTTCTTCGGCATCGGCGAACGCCGGGTGCCACTAGCCTCCCTGCGGCGTGAACTCTCGCGCACCGAGCGCATTCTGCGTGCCGTGGATGGCAGTGCGGAGCGCAGTCGGAAGGCCTGGCTGTCCTACGAAGCGCACGTGTTGCCGGTAATGGAAAGCGCCTCGGCGCTGACATCGGCCAGAATCGATCTGCTGCCGCATCAGGTGGTGCTGACGCACCGCATCGCCACCGCATCACCCCGGCGCTACTTGATCGCCGACGAGGTCGGCCTGGGTAAGACCATCGAAACCGCGCTGATCCTGCGCGAGTTGGCCAGCCGGGGCGAGCTGGCGCGTGCCTTGATGGTGGTGCCTGCGGGCCTCGTAAACAACTGGCACCGAGAGTTGAACGAGGTGTTCAACCTCGACTTCGAGGTATTCGGCTCCGAGGGTGACATTACCGACCGCAAGAGCAATGCCTTCGCCAAGCACGACCGATTGATCGCCAGCATCGACACCTTGAAACGCCCGGCGCGCATCAAGCGGCTAGTGGACGCGCCACGTTGGGATCTGGTGGTGTTCGACGAAGCGCACCACCTCACTGCCTATAAGACCGGGGGCAAGGTGCGCAAGACCGAGAACTACAAGCTAGCCGAGGCGCTGAAGGATCACTCCCGCGACCTCGTGCTGCTGTCGGCCACGCCGCATCAAGGCAACCACTTCCAGTTCTGGATGCTGGTGCAACTGCTGAACCCCACCCTGTTCCGCAGCCCCGAGGAGATGGTGGAGGAGCGGCACCGGCTCAACACGGTGATGTTTCGCCGTACCAAGGCTGACGCCTGTCAGCTTGATGGCTCGCCACTGTTTGCGCGGCGATGGGTTCACACCGAGTCCTTCGTGATGAACCAGGCCGAGCGGCAGTTCTACGAGAAGCTGCGCGAGTACCTGCAGGACGGATTCGACCTCGCACGCCGGCAAGGCAACCAGGGGCGTGCGCTGGGCTTCCTGATGGCGATCTTCCAGAAAATCGCGGCCTCGAGCTTTGCCGCCGTGCGCCGCACGCTCAAGCGCCGCTTGTTGATGCTGACGCTGCACGAGGCGTATCTGCGAGACAAGGAACTGGACATCGAAGGCCGCGAGCGCCTGACCGAAGAGGCACGCGAACTGATCCACGAGGAGTTCGCCCTGCCGCGCGACAGCATCGGACGCAGCGAGGTGGATCGCGTGCTGGCCGACCTGAAGTATCGGCTGGTCAAAAAGCTGGACGAAGAGGCGCTTGAGCTGGCCTCAGACCCTTACGGCAGCGAGTATTCGGCCACACACGCGGAAGAGGCCGCGTCGGCGGTCGTGAACCTGCACCTGCCGGAAGAGCGCCTGCGCATTGGCGACCTGCTGCGGGTGTTCCCGGCAGAGCGCGAGACCAAGATGCAAAAACTGCTCGATGGCTTGGGCACGCTGTGGCGGCAAAACCCGAACGAGAAGATCGTGATCTTCGCCACCTACCTCGGCACGGTGGACATGATCGCCCGCGAAATCGAGCAGACCTTTCCCGGTCAGGGCGTCGCCGTGCTGCGCGGCGGCGACCACGGCGCGAAGGTGGCGGCGGAGCGGCGCTTTCGCCTGAAGGACGGCCCACGCGTGCTGGTCTGCACGGCGGCCGGGCGCGAAGGCATCAACCTGCAGTTCGCGCGCATTTTGTTCAACTTCGACCTGCCGTGGAACCCGATGGATATGGAGCAGCGCATCGGGCGCATCCACCGCTACGGCCAGAACCACACCGCGCAGGTCTACAACCTCGTACTGTCGGACACCATCGAAGGCCGCATCTTCCTGCTCCTCGACGAGAAGCTGACCGAGATCGCGCGCACAGTCGGCAAGGTGGATGACCAGGGCAACGTGGCCGAAGACCTGCGCGCGCAGATTCTTGGGCAGTTGTCGGAACGATTGAATTACGACCGCCTATATCAAGAGGCGCTGTCCGACCCGGAGCTGAAGCGCACGCAGGTGGAGTTGGAGGCGGCGCTGTCGAACTCCCGCGAAGCACGGCAGGTGGTATTCGACCTATTCCAAGACCTCGACGGATTCAGTCTCGACGACTACAAGCCCTTCTCGGACGTGTCGTCTAGTCTGGATCGGCTGATGCGCTTTCTGTCGGCGGCGGTCGCGGATCGCCAGCAGAAGCTGATCAAGGTGGACGATGCAACCTACGACCTCGTCACTGTGGAGGGGATTCGCCGCGCCCGTTTCACGTTGAACCGCGACACCGCCACGAGCCGAGATGATGTGGAGTTGCTCGGCCTCGACCACCTGCTGATCCAGGAAGAACTTGGACGCTGGCGTAACGTGCCGCCGGAGGATGTCGGCATTGCCGTGATGGGCGACGTGGATGAGCCGGTGTTGCTGTCGCTGTGGATGGTTGAAACATCTACAGGCAAGGGAGAACGCCGCGTGGTCGTGCAGCCGATTGCGGTCAAACAGGACGGCACGCGCGTTCCGGTGGTTGAGCGCCTGTGCGAGAAGTACCTGCAAGCATCACCCGCCGCACCGCTGTTCCGACCCGAGCAGCGAAGTGACCTGTTCACCCACGCCGTTGAGCCAGCCCTCCAACGGGAACTGAAACACAAAGGAGCCGCGAAGGGGGATGGCAGTTATTCGGCGGAGTTGATTGGATACGTTGAGATCATGAACCAGGAGGCGTGATGTTCTTCATCGGGGGTCGACAAGATCGGTAAAAGTAGGAGCGAGGATCGGGCAACATCCGGTATTCTGGGTTGTCATCCTGGCCGGCGCCATCCTGTCCATCATGCTGACGTACATGTTCCACCTGCCCTCGCTCAAGACCCATCTGCTTCTCACGGGGATTTTCTCGCTGTTCCTGGGATTCGTGATATTCCTCATCGCCGCGCTGGACAATCCTTTCCGGGGAGAAATGGGCGTCTCCCCCGAAGTCTACGCTTCGGTTCTCAAGGGGCTGAACGATCTCGATCCGGACGGACGGTGAGGACTCGCGCCAAGGAAGAGGAAGCGCGGACCTGCGTCCCGCGCCCCGCTGCTGCCTCCCCCTCGCCAACTTGATAAGATGGCGCCCCGAATCAGGCCCGGAAGCGGCAGCCTGACCCGCAGATGAACAAGAGGAACCCCGATGTCCGATATCGAAATCGCGCAGCGCGCCAAGATGCTGCCCATCATTGACTTGGCCCGCGAGAAATTAGGAATTCCCGCCGCCAGCCTCGACCCTTACGGGCATTACAAAGCCAAGATCGCGCTGGACTACATCGACAGCCTCAAGGACCGGCCCGACGGCAAGCTCATCCTGGTCACCGCCATCAGCCCGACCCCGGCCGGCGAAGGCAAGACCACGACCACGGTCGGCCTGGGCGATGCGCTGAACCGGATCGGCAAGAAGACCGTGATGTGCCTGCGAGAACCCTCGCTCGGCCCCTGCTTCGGCGTCAAAGGCGGCGCGGCCGGCGGCGGCCATGCCCAAGTGGTGCCGATGGAGGACATCAACCTGCATTTCACGGGCGACTTCCATGCCGTCGGCGTCGCCCATAACCTGCTCTCGGCCCTGATCGACAACCACATCAACCACGGCAATGCGTTGGGGCTAGACCCCCGCCGCATCCAGTGGAAGCGCGTGGTCGACATGAACGACCGCGCCCTGCGCAAGATCGTGGTCGGCATGGGCGGCACCGCCAACGGCTATCTGCGCGAGGACGGTTTCGACATCGTGGTGGCCTCCGAAGTGATGGCCATCCTGTGCCTGGCCACCAGCATGGCCGACCTGAAGGAACGGCTGGGCCGCATCATCGTCGGCTACAAGAGCGACGGCAAGACCCCGGTCTACGCCCGCGACCTCAAGGCCCACGGCGCCATGGCCGCCCTGCTGAAGGACGCCATCAAGCCGAATCTGGTGCAGACCCTGGAGAACAACATCGCCATCATTCACGGCGGGCCGTTCGCCAACATCGCCCACGGCTGCAACACCGTCACCGCCACCCAGACCGCGTTGAAGCTGGCGGATTACGTGGTGACCGAAGCCGGCTTCGGCGCCGACCTGGGCGCCGAGAAGTTCATCGACATCAAGTGCCGCATGGCCGGGCTCAACCCCGCCGCGGTGGTGCTGGTCGCCACCGTCCGCGCCCTGAAATTCCATGGCGGCGTCACCAAGGACAACCTCAACCAGGAAAACCTCGCCGCGCTGGAAGCCGGTTTCGCCAACCTGGAAAGGCACGTCCACAACATCCGCGAACATTACGGCCTGCCCTGCGTGGTTTCGATCAACCATTTCAGCTTCGACACCGAAGCCGAAATCGCGTGGCTGATGACAAAATGCCAGGCGCTGGGGGTGAAGGCAGTCCTCGCCCGGCATTGGGCCGAGGGCGGCAAAGGCGCGGAAGAGCTGGCCAAGACGGTTGCCGACATCGTCGACCACAAGCCGGGCCGGCATACCTTCGTCTACGGCGACGAAGCCCCGCTGTGGAACAAGATCGAAACCATCGCCACCCAAATCTACGGCGCCGCCGGCATCGGCGCGGACACCAAGGTCAAGGCCCAACTCGAAGCCTGGAATGCCGATTACGGGCATTACCCGGTGTGCATGGCCAAGACCCAGATGTCCTTCTCCACCGATCCCAACGCCAAAGGCGCGCCGACCGGCCACACCGTCACCATCCGCGAAGTCCGCCTGGCCAACGGCGCCGGCTTCATCGTCGCCATCGCCGGCGACATGATGACCATGCCCGGCCTCCCGAAAGTCCCGGCGGCGGAGCACATCGACGTCGACGAGAACGGCAGGATCAGCGGATTGTTCTGATCGGCGGCGCGGTCGTCATTGCCGGTTCCCAAGCTCAAGCTTGGGAACCGGCGGCGACACCGATCAAACCAACCCCAAAGCTTTGAGGCGGGCCGGCCTTGGGGCTATGCGCTCGGCATCTGCAGCAAGGTCTGTAAGCGCGAAAGGCTGGAATTCTGCACCGACCACGAACTGCGGAAAATCGTCGCCGCGCTCAACTACGATGCCAAACGGCACGGGAGGCGCATGTGAGCGCCAAACGTGCCTTCGTCCAGAGGTGCATCATCCGCGCCCTGCCCGCGCTGACCGTGTCGACGCCGCCATCGCCCACGCTGAAGCGCTGTGGGAATGCCTGACCGCCAAGGGCTATGGCGCGCCGCGCCAGACCGGCCCGCGCGAAGCGGTGGACTGGTACGCCAAGCTGGCCGAGCCGTCCCGCAACTGGTTCGACCAGTTCTGGACGGCCTACGGCCTCAAGAAAGACCGCAACGGCTTGGCCACGATCCAGCGTCTCCACGCCGCCGCCCCGAACGACGAGCTGCAACGCCAAATCGACGCCCTGACGCGGCGGATCGGCAACTTCCATGGTCGTGACTGATCTGTCGATGCCTGGCATATTGGCCGACATTGAGCGCATTGCCGGGGTCCCAGCCGCCCTCGCCATAGCCGAGCGCTTCGTGGTCGCCGGCTTGGAGGGCTGCTTCGGGTCAATCTATCCGATAGCCATCCGCTGGTGCAGACCGTGGGATGGGAGGCAGCGAGGAACATCGCGGATGAGTTCGGCGGCGAACGGCTCGAAATACCCAAGGGCGATGGCTATTGGCGGCATGTGCGCAACCAGCGCATGCGGCGAGAGCGTGCTCAGGGCGCCACGCGAGCCGAGCTGGCTGCGCGCTATCACCTCACCGAGCGACAGGTCACGAACATCCTCCGGGAGGGCAATTCGGCCCGTACGCAAACGGGCTTTGACTGGTAAATTGCAGGAGATGATGAAATGAAAAAATGGATAGTTCCCGCATTGGCAATGCAGCTCGGGGGATGCGCCTATACCCATGCCATTTATTCCTCCGAGAGCCATGTTCCTAGGTTGACGGCAGCAAGTCGGCTTTGCGTGCTGTCTGCCATTGATGGTGTTTATCAGGGAGATCCCTATGAAGGCTCAGGAAAGGAAGTAGCGGTCCGAGTGAAAAACGCCCTGGCGATGCCGATCCCACAAACCCGATTGATTGATTCTACCGATGAGATCGAAGGCGCCCAGCGCTGTACGGAATCTGGCGCCCAGTACATGCTTGCTCCATCCATCCAGCACTGGGAAGATCGTGCAACTCAATGGTCTGGCCTGCGCGATCTGATCCGCATTCAGGTGCGGCTCATTCAACTCCAACCGCCTCCACCAAAAATCCTCAAGACGGGATATTTCGAGGCCAGAAATGGCTGGCTCACATTCGTCAACAATCCGCCGGAAGAGTTGCTGAGCCAAGACGATGGGTTTTTCTGGTTCGTCCGTCGTTTGGTCGGTTTGCCAACGCATTGACGGCGTTCTGGCCGGGCGCCTAGCCTTTTGGCGGAACCCCAGATAAGGCCTGCTTTGCCCAGCTCCACCCGTTGGCTTGTCACGCTTCTTGGGATCGATCCCTGCGAGTCTCCGTCCATTGGATCCTGCCAGCCGGTCGACGCCGTTGATGTCTTCGTGATCTTGCGCGCATTCCGCGACCAAATTCCCCACGAAAACGGTGGCAGGTGCTCAGAACGGCATCCGGCGGCCCATCTGGCCTTTCATGCCTTTCATCATGTTCATGATGTTGCCGCCCTTGAGCTTCTTCATCATCTTCTGCATCTGCTCGTGCTGCTTGAGCATGCGATTGAGGTCCTGCACGTCGGTGCCCGAGCCCAGCGAGATGCGGCGCTTGCGGGAGGGATTGATGATGTCCGGGTCGGAACGCTCACCGGGCGTCATGGAGTCGATCATCGCCAGCTGCTGATACATTTCCTTGTCGTTGATCTTGTCCTTGACGTGCTGGGGCACGTTGCCGACGCCCGGCAGCTTGTCCAGCATGGCGGCAAGGCCGCCCATGTTCTTGAGCTGCAGCAGCTGGTCGCGGTAGTCGTTGAGGTCGAAGCGGCGGCCCTTGTGGATTTTCTTGGCGAGCTTTTCGGCCTTGGCCTTGTCCATGGTGCGCTCGACGTCCTCGATCAGCGAGAGCACGTCGCCCATGCCGAGGATGCGCGAAGCCAAGCGGTCGGGATGGAACATTTCCAGCGCGGCGGTCTTCTCGCCCACGCCCATGAACTTGATCGGCTTGCCGGTGATGTGGCGGATCGACAGCGCCGCGCCGCCTCGAGCATCGCCGTCGGTCTTGGTCAGGATGACGCCGGTCAGCGGCAGGGCATCGTGGAAGGCCTTGGCGGTGTTCGCGGCGTCCTGGCCGGTCATGCTGTCGACCACGAACAGGGTCTCGATCGGCTTGATCGCGGCGTGCACGGCCTTGATCTCGCCCATCATCTCTTCGTCGATGTGCAAACGGCCCGCAGTGTCGATGATGACCACGTCGAGGTAGCGTTTCTTGGCGTGCTCGATCGCGCGCAGGGCGATATCCACCGGCTGCTGGGTGACGTCGCTGGGGAAGAATTCCGCCTTCACTTCACCGGCCAGGGTCTCGAGCTGCTGGATGGCAGCCGGACGGTAGACGTCGGCGCTGGCCACCAGCACGGACTTGCGCAGGTTCTCCTTGATCCAGCGCGCCAGCTTGGCGACGGTGGTGGTCTTGCCCGCCCCCTGCAGGCCCGCCATCAGGATCACGGCCGGCGGCTGGGTGGCGAGATTCAGTTTCTCGTTGGCCTTGCCCATGATCGTCACCAGTTCGTCGTTGACGATCTTGATCATGGCCTGACCGGGGGTGAGGCTCTTCTGGACTTCCTGACCCAGCGCCCGTTCCTTCACCTGTTCGATGAAATCCTTCACCACCGGAAGCGCGACGTCGGCTTCGAGCAGCGCCTGGCGCACTTCGCGCAGGGCGTCCTGGATGTTGGCTTCGGTCAAACGCCCCTGGCCGCGCAGTTTGCGCAAGGAGTCGGAAAGGCGGTCGGTCAGATTGTCGAACATGGCTTGTTTCCTGATCTTGTAACTCGGGTGCCGGCGCGGTCCGCTCGGCTTCAAACAGACCGCGCATTATGCCAGACTACGCCCCGGAGGACATGACCCCGTATGCATTCCACGATCTTCGCCGTCACCGCGATCCTGGCCTATCTGGCCGCCGCCGCGTCCATCTACTCATCGTTGCACACCGATTACCTTTCCGCGGAGGAGACCCGCCGCCAGAAGGGGGCGATCCTGGTGTTCGGCTTTGTTGCGAGCGGCTGTCATGCCCTGACGCTCTCCACGCTGTTCGACGCCGAAGGGGACCTCAACATCGGCTTTCTGAACACGCTGTCCGCCGCGGCCTGGATGATCGTGACGGTATTGCTGGCCGGGGCGCTGTTCCGACCGGTCGAGAAACTCGGCATCGTGGTATTTCCGATGGCCGCCCTGATCCTGGTCCTCAAGCTTTCGCTGCCGGATACGGAACATGTCCTGAAGAACCACTCTCTGGAGATGCGCCTGCACATCGTGGTGTCGATGCTCGCATACAGCTTCCTCAACATCGCCGCGCTGCAGGCGATCCTGCTCGCCCTGCAGGACTGGCGGCTGCGGACCCACCACGCCAGCGGCTTCGTGCGCTCGCTGCCGCCCTTGCAGACCATGGAGAAGCTGCTGTTCCAGCTCATCGGCGCCGGGTTCGTCCTGCTCAGCGTATCTTTGGTCACCGGTTTCCTGTTCGTCGAAGACCTGTTCGCCCAGCATCTGGCCCACAAGACCGTCTTGTCCATCGCCGCCTGGGGCGTATTCGCCGCCCTGCTCGGCGGCCGCTGGTTCCGCGGCTGGCGGGGCAGGATCGCCATCCGCTGGACCCTGGGCGGCTTCGTCGCGCTGATGCTGGCTTATTTCGGCAGCAAGATGGTGCTGGAACTGGTGCTGCACCGGGTGTGAAGCGATGAATGCAGAGGATGTCCGCTGGCGGCAGCGGTTCCGTCAGTTTGAAAAGGCCGTCCTGCTGCATGAGGCAAATGAGATCGAACGGCCTTCGATAGCGGACGGCTCAGTCAGACCAGGCGTAATCGGCAAACAGCCCGGCGAACACCGCCGCACCGAACCAATGATTATTGAGAAAGGCATGGAAGCACTTGGGTTTCTCCCGCCGGAATATCAGGACCTGCTGGTAGACCGAAAATCCCGCCGCGGCAGCCAGGCCCAGCGCGTAGGGCCACCCTAAGCCCAGATACCGACCGATGCCGAACAGGATCGCCAGCATGATGATCTGCAAGGCGCCGATGATTTCGCGGTCATGTTTTCCGAACAGAATGGCCGTCGATTTGACTCCGATCTTCAGGTCGTCTTCCCGGTCCACCATGGCGTACATGGTGTCGTAGATCAGCGCCCACAGCACGGTCGCCGCGTACAGCGCCCAGGCCACGGCCGGAATCGACCCGGTCTGGGCGGCGAAAGCCATGGGAATGGCCCAGCCGAAGGCCAGGCCGAGATAGGCCTGGGGCAGATGGGTATAGCGTTTGGTGAAGGGATACGAGGCGGCCAGGAACGCGCCGGGCACCGACAGGGCGATGGTCAGGCCGTTCATCGTCAGCACCAAACCGAACGCGGTGAGGCATAAGACTACAAACAGGACCAACGCCTCCTTCGGCGTGACCTCCCCCGCCGCGATCGGCCGCAGCCGGGTGCGCTCGACGTGCGGGTCGAAATCCCGGTCGGCGTAGTCGTTGATGACGCAGCCGGCCGCCCGCATCAGGATCACGCCGAGCACGATCACCACCGCCACGCCGACATCCGGACGGCCCTGCCCCGCGATCCACAACGCCCACAAAGCCGGCCACAGCAGCAACAAGATGCCGATGGGTTTGTCGAAGCGCATCAGGCGCCAGTAGGCGCTGACGCGCGATTCGAGCGAGGGCGTGACGTTCATGCGGACTCCGTGACGGAAAGCACTGCGGGAAGGAAAAACTCTGCGACCAGCAAGGGCCTCCCGGCGATCGAATAGACCGAACGGCGTCCCCAGACCGGCGTGGCCAACCCCAATCCGGCGCGAACCTCCGGATGCCAATGGCGGGTCTCGACCCGGGCCGCCTCGAACCCATGACGCCGCGGACGCCGTGACGCGAACAGGATTTCGCCCAGCGGGCGATTGCCCAGGTGCGCCAGCCGGCGGCCGGCACCCTTCAGGGTTTGCACCGGCAGCACGCTGCGGGCCAGAACCAAGGGACACTCGCCGGATCTCAGCTCGACTTCGCGCACCAGCGCGCGGCGGCCGGATCTGAGCTTCAGCAGTAAGGCCTCGTCCGGAAACGGGTGGGCGAAGCCCTGGCGGATCACCCGAACATTGAAGTCGGCGCCGCACGCGGCTTTCAAGCGCCGGGTCAGGGAGCCGCTCTCGAATACCCAGGACGACGTCGGTCGCGGCATGGCAAAGCCGCAACCCCGATGTGCCTGACGAAAATTCGGCAGCGACGAGAAAAGTTTGCTCCTGGAATACAAGACGTGCGCCCGATGGGTGGAAAACCGCCGGATTTTAGCAGACCGCAGCCTCGTGCCGCCGGCGCTACAGGCAGCCCGGCGGTTTGGGCAGGCCGGCGATCAGGCAGGCGTGTTTGAGCGGCCCGCCGGGAAACAGGCCGTGCAGATAACGGTTGTTGCCTTTGGCTTCCCCCAGCGTTTTCCGGATCGCCTTGACGAACAGGCGGGCGTTCGGCAGATGATCGAAGCGACGATGGTAGTCGCGGATAAAGCGGACGATCTCCCAGTGCGCCTCGGTCAATCGGATGCCGATGGTTTCGGCGAGGCGTTCCGCCGTGCGCTCGTCCCAGCACTGCGGGTCCAGCAGGAAACCGTCGCGGTCCAGCTGCAAGGGTGGATTCATGTCCATGTCAGCGAAAGCTCATGCCGCACGGCGAGTTCGACAAAACCGTCATAGCCCACCCGGTCGAGCGATTGCAGCAGATTCGATGCGCAAAGGCCGCGGGCGTCGAGATCCGGCGCCAGCACGCGGATATCCAGCCGCGTCGCCGCCGCCGCGACCTCATCCGAGAATCGGCAGCCGGCCAGAGCGCCGTAGACGCCGTTTTCCAGCAAGAGCACGGCGTCGCCCTCGCCCGCCCGGGCCAGACACCGGCTGAGCGCGGCGCTCTCGAAAGGGGACGCGTTGACCAGATGCAGCACGCTCATCCGCAGCCCACCGCGAGGTCATGGCCGGCGATCCAGGCCGGAACATCGCGCCGCGCCAGCAACCGCACCGGAACGGCCAACCGATCCGCGGACAGCGCTCGCTCGGCGAGCGACTCGCTTTCCGCCGCGACTTCGCGGACATCATAAAACTCCAGGGTCTGCAGCACCGGCGCCAATGGGCGAAGCCCCGCGCATTCGGCGCGCTGGCCGGAAAGCAGCTGCAGCACACCGTCGTCAAGGAACAAGACGTCGATCGGGTGGTCGAACGCGGTAGCCGCAAGTATCTGGTCCAGCATTTCGACATTGCGGGCGCCGCAGAAAGGCGGCTGCCGCACCACGAAGACGAAACTCTTCGACCGGTTCATGCGGCGAAGGTGAGCGCCCGCTCGGCTTTCAAGCAGGCATCCACCCACTGGCCGAGGCCGCCGACGCGGAAACCCGGTGCGAGATAGCCTTCGTCGCGGCCCTCCGTCGAGACCAGGCCCCGGCGCTGGGCCGCGGAGACACACAGGACCAGATCCAGTCCGTGCTCCCGCGCCAGGGAACTCCAGCGGGCGGCGGGATCGTCTTCGCCGGCAAACGATGAAACTTGTGCGTTGCAGACGCCGTCATAGTAAAAGAACACCAGCAGGATAGCGTGTCCGTTCGCCAGCGCGGCTTTGATAAACTGATACGCGGTGTTCGCCGCCTGAGCCTCGCGAGGGCTCGCATTGATCTGTATGACGAATTTCATGATCACCGACTCCGCCGCGAACCGCTCCAAGCCGTTTTCCGCCCCATGTATCCGACCCCATTCATGACTTTTCCCCGCACCCGCCGATTCGCATCCATGCCAGCCTGCCTGGGGACCGCCGCACTATCGGCGCTCTTGGTCGTTTCGGTCCCCGCCACCGCGGGCGAACCGCTCAACCTCGAATTGCCGGACATGGGCGACTCCACCGGCACGCTGTTCACACCCCAGCAGGAGAAGGCGCTGGGCGAAGCCTTTTACCGGAACCTGCACAACCAGTTACAGATCAACGAAGACCCGGAAGTCACCGATTACATCCAGGCGCTCGGCCGGAAACTGGTGGAACACAGCGATATGCCCGGACAGGCCTTCCATTTCTTCGTCGTCAACCAGCCGGTGATCAACGCCTTTGCCGGCCCCGGCGGCTACATCGGCGTCAATTCGGGACTGGTCCTCACCACGGAAAGCGAAAGCGAACTGGCTTCGGTGCTCGGGCACGAAATCGCACACATCACCCAGCGCCATCTGTATGACGCATTCCAAGCCGCCGGCCGGCTGTCCCTGCCGACCGCCGCCGCCATGCTGGCCGGGGTGCTGCTGGGCGCCGGCACCGGCTCCAGCCAGTTGGGCCAGGCGGCCGTCATCGCCGCATCGGCAGCCAACCAGCAGGCTCAGATCAATTTTACCCGAGACAACGAAGCGGAAGCCGACCGTGTCGGCATGAAAATCCTCTCCAGCTCGGATTTCGACCCCCGCGCCATGCCTACCTTCTTCGAGCGGATGCAGCAGTCGACCCGCTTCGCCACCGGACGCAGCACCCCGGAATTTCTGCTGACCCATCCGGTGACCATGTCCCGTATCGCCGATACGCGGGGACGCGCCGAACAATACGCCTACAAGCAATATCCGGACTCGTTCACCTACCAGATCATCCGGGCCAAGCTGCACGTCCAGACGACCCGCAACCCTCAGGAAAGCGTCAGCTATTTCACCGCGATTTCCGATGTCGGCACCCGCCAGCAGCAGGACGTGGCCCGCTACGGCCTGGCCTTGGCGCTGATCGCCCAGGGCAAGATCGGCCAAGGCAGGGCCATGCTCCAAGAGCTCATCCGCCTCTACCCCGAGCAGTCGCAATTCTACAATGCGCTCGCCGATGCCGAGCGCGAGGCCAAGAATTATCCCGCTGCCCTGGCCGCTTACGAGGAAGCCTTGAAGCGCTTCCCCGGCAACCGTGCACTCGGTCTGAGCTATGCCCAGACCCTGGTCCGGGCGGGCAAGCCGGCGGAGGCGCGCAAGAGGCTGCAGGAGTACCTGCTCCATTTTCCCGCAACGCCGGAGGTGTACGAGCTGCTGGCGCAAGCCCATTCCCAGCTCGGCAACGAAGCCGAATCCCACCGCTATCTGGCCGAAGCCTATTACGCCGACGGCCAGACCCGCAATGCGATCCTCCACCTCAAGCTGGCGCAAAAAGCACCGGGCCGCGACTTCCAGACCGACTCGGCGATCGAGGAGCGGCTTAAGGAATGGCTCGAAGAGCAACGGGAAGAAAGGGAAAAATAGGCACTCATGATGCCGACGTTGTTTCGGGGCACCATGAGGGATCCCCGTTCGCCTATACGTTATTGATAAGCCGGACGTTTCGGCCCCCGACTGCAAGGCCCTGAACATCGCGCCGAAGCGTTTGCGATATTGGGCAGGCGTGAGATTCACTTGGCGCCGGGCCGCTGCCCTCGCTGGGAGCGATCCAGATTAGCCCGGTATCCTGTGTCATCACCGAGTAAGATTGGCGGGGCATTCCCCTCCGGACGCCCCGCAAGCCTCACGCTTTTTTTGAAAGAATAAATCCATGAACTGCAACGGGTCACTCACCCTCATCTTCCTCAGGAGAAACGTACCGCTACTCGCCGCGTTGCTGGCAGCCAGCGTCAATGTGCTTGCCGAAGGCCATCCCGGTCATACCCATGGTCACGGAGAGGCCGGGCACCTTCCGGCGGCAGCCGTGGCGGCTTCTGACTATGCCAACACCGAACCGCCCCTTTGGAGCAACCTCGGTACGCTGAGCTACAAGATAAAGACCCATGACAGGCTTGCCCAGCGCTACTTCGATCAGGGCCTGCGCCTTTCCTACGCGTTCAATCATGCTGAAGCCTTGCGCGCCTTCCGCAGGGCGCAGAAGCTCGATCCAAGCTGCGCGATTTGCTTCTGGGGCGAAGCCTTGGTACTCGGCCCCAACATCAATGCCCCCATGGAACCCGCCGCCATCGCCCCGGCCAAGTCATCGATCGAGCAGGCCAAGACGCTCGCCAAGCGAGGGAATCACAAGGAACGGGCTTTGATCGAGGCGCTCGCCAAGCGCTATGGCGGAGCCACAGGGGGCGAGCGCAAGCTCCACGACCAGGCCTATGCCGAAGCCATGGGCGGGCTTTACCGGCGCTATCCAAAGGATGACGAGATCGCCGTGCTTTACGCGGAAAGCCTCATGGACCTTTCGCCCTGGGACTATTGGGAAGAAAACGGACACACACCGAAGGGTCGCACGGTGGAAATCCTACAGGTATTGGAACGGGTGCTGGCGCGGAATCCCGACCATCCCGGCGCGATCCATTACTACATCCACATGGTGGAAGGCTCCGACCGGCCCGAACGGGCCGAAGCCCATGCGGACCGGCTTGCGCGGTTGATGCCCGGCGCCGGTCACATGGTCCACATGCCCGGCCACCTGTATTACCGCCGGGGCCGCTACCGCGACGCGTTGGAAGCCAATCGCGCCGCTATCGCCGCGGACGAGGCGTATCTGAAGGAGACCGGCGCCAAAGGCATCTACACGCTCGCCCATTATCCCCACAACGTGCATTTCCTGATGGTCTCGGCGCAAATGGCCGGCGACGGCGAAACGGCGCTGGATGCGGCTGCCAAGCTCGCCGCGGTCATCTCCAACGAGACCGCGCGGACCGTCCCCTGGGCGCAGCCCATCAAGGCGGCGCCGTATTTCGCCCAGGCCCAGTACGGTAGGCCGGAGGCTGTATTGAAGCTGGCCGACCCCGGTTCGGAGTTTCCTTACGTCCAGGCCATGTGGCGCTATGCCCGGGGAGTAGCGGCGGCTCGCCAGGCGGCCGTTCGGGAGGCCCAGGCGGAACTAGACGCTTTGTCGCGGCTGGAAACAAAGGCGGACTTTTCAGCGCTGTCCGCCGCCGGAGTGCCTGCGCCGGATCTGGTCCGCATCGCCGGTGAAGTCCTCCGCGCCCGCATCGCCCAGGCACGGGGCGAATCCGCGCAAGCCATTGCCGCCTTCGAGCGGGCGGCGGCGCAGCAGGAGAGACTGCCGGAGCCTCCTTACTGGTATTACCCGGTACGCCGCTCGCTGGGCGCCTTGAAATTCCTGGGGGGAGACCTCGCGGGCGCCGAGCGGGAACTGTGCGCCTCGCTCGAACAGGTTCCAAACGATGCCTGGGCACTTTGGGCCCTCGCGGAAGTGCAGCGAAAAAGCGGGGATATAGGCTCGGCAGAGGAAACGCAGCGCATCCTGGAGAACGCCCGGGCAGGCAATCAGGGCTCCCTCGCCATGGACCGGCTGTGAAAACGGCGAAGCCATGACCTTGTCCGGCGACTTGGACGTGGTCTCAACCTCCTTCTCTCAAGTACCGGTCGATTTTCTCCGACGTTGTGTGTGTAGCGGCTATTATTTTGCAGCGGCGCGGCGCTTCTCGCTTTCCGCGATCATGGCCGACAAATCCTCGGCTGGCCGGATTTCCCAGGACCCCATATGGAGGCCGGGATGATTCGATATCAACTGGATGGCCTGATTCAAGTCTTCAGCTTCCAGAATCAACAGCCCGCCTAGAAGCTCCTTTGTCTCGGCGTAAGGCCCGTCGGTGATGGAGACTTTGCCGTTCCGGTAACGCAGCGTCGTGGCGGCGTCTGGACCTTTGAGCCCTTCCCCGCCAGCCCAATGGCCGTTTTTCCTAAGCACCTCGTCGTAAGCGAAGCACTTGTCGATCATGGCGTTTTGCTCGCTATTCGATTTTTTCATCCAGCTCTCGACGTCCAGATATCCGAAACAGATATATTTCATATTTTTCTCCTTGACGATCAGTTTGCGGGCCAGCCTCCCGGGCTGGGTTCCCGTCACTTCCTAGTCGTTTGGACAGGTTGGAATTCGACTCAGTGTTTCACCGCATTGAATACCTGATGATGGTTCTCCACTTCGCCGGCTCCGCCCTCCGGATATCGCTCAGATAAATTTCGTGGTGTTTTCCGGTTTTTTCGCCGTTGGCGTCGATGAACCGGTGCAGTTTCTCGATGGTCGGACCTTCTGCCGAGAATGGGCCGACGTGCAGGATTTGCGCGCAACGGCCTTCCTCCAGTGACTCGAAGCGCAGCCTGGAAATCCCCGGCGGATTCTTTTTCCTCGCAACTTCGGCGACAGCGTTGTCGACGGTCTCCCGGCCGACGAACGGCGGCTGCAGGATCATCATCGTCCATTTCCAACGGGCCTTGTCCTTCGTCGCAAACACCGACGGATCATCGGCCCACCATAGTCCTTCCAACGGCATGACGGCGTAATCGATCGCCAATGGCCCATTCTTGATCATGAACTTGACGGCATAGGCCGCCATGAACAGGGCTTCGACCGCCTCCGCATAGCTCGGGGAAGTATTCGGGTCCCCTTCGCCGTCCACCATGAGGAAATTCAATGCGGGCACATCGAGTTGGACGGGCCCGTCGGCCGAGGCCTGATACAACGACTTCAGTTGCTTCTTGAAATCGATTTTCTCCATGACTTCTCCCTCTTCAATCCGGCAATTCCCGCAATCTCCGCTCCAGAAACCGCCGCTCCGCGTCCTGTTTTACGAGGCTGAGGGCACGCTGGTATGCAGCCCGGGCCTCGGCGGTGCGCCCGAGCCGCCGGCACAGGTCGGCTCGCGCCGCATGCGCCAGATGGTAGTCCGCCAGAACTCCCTCCACCACGATGGCGTCGACCAGGGCCAATCCCGCCGCCGGACCGTCGCGCATGGCGACCGCCACGGCGCGGTTCAATTCCACGACGGGCGACGGTTCGGCCCGCAGCAGCACTTCGTAAAGGCCGGTAATCTGCGCCCAATCGGTGGCATTGGCGCTGGGCGCCTCGGCATGCACCGCGGCGATCGCCGCCTGCAGCGCGTAGGGGCCGACGTACCGCGATGCCAGGGCCCGGCTTACCAAGGATAATCCTTCCGCAATTTGGTCCCGGTTCCAGAGCGTGCGGTCCTGTTCGTCGAGCAGGATCAGTTCGCCCTCGGGCGAGCTGCGCGCCGAGCGCCTGGACTCGTGGAGCAGCATCAGTGCCAGCAATCCCAGCACTTCCGGATCAGGCAATAGTTCGATCAGCAGCCGCCCCAGGCGGATTGCTTCGGTCGATAGATCGTGCCGCATGAGAGCGTTGCCGAACGACGCCGAATAACCTTCGTTGAATACGAGATAGACGACGCGCAGCACGGCATCCAGGCGGACCGGAAGGTCCTCGCGCGCGGGAACTTGGTAAGGGATGCGGGCATCGCGGATCTTCGCCTTGGCCCGTACGATGCGCTGGGCGAGCGTGGGAGCGGCGGTGAGAAAGGCGCGCGCAATCTCTTCGGTGGTCAGGCCGCACACTTCGCGCAGGGTCAGTGCGACCTGCGCGTCGGGGGAGAGCGCGGGATGGCAGCAGGTGAAGATCAGCCGCAGACGATCGTCCTCAACTGCCTCGCCATCGAGGCCGGACGGATCGGCCAGGTCGTCCGCGAGCTGCTCGGCGACCTCGTCCGGCAATGCTTCGAAACGGGACCGGCGGCGCATGCCGTCGATGGCTTTGAAGCGTCCGGTGGAGACCAGCCAGGCTCTGGGATTGGCCGGGACGCCATCCCGCGGCCATTGTTCCAGCGCCGCCCGAAAGGCGTCGTGCAGCGCCTCCTCGGCAATATCGAAATCGCCGAGCAGGCGCACCAGCGTGGCGAAAACGCGGCGCGATTCCTGGCGATAGATCGCTTCGATCGTACCGCGTATCCCGTCGGCCAAATCTCCACTCATCACGATTCCGCCTTTGGATTCTGCAATTCTCCGCGCACTCTCACCCCCTGAAACCGCGTTGGAGTCACGAATTGCAGGTCATCCGCTTGATGAAGTCCTGCAGGCTTTGCCCGGCCCCATCTTCGAACGACTCGTTTTCCATCAGAATCGCCTGCATGCGGTCCAGCCGGAAATTGCGAAAGTCCTCCCGAAGTTCGCACCAGCCGGCCAGCGACCATACGTTTCCCCAAAAGTAGAGGCCTAAAGGGCGGATGCGGCGCCGGCTTTGCTCGCCGTCCGCACGGCAATAGCCGAAGTATAGGAAACGCTTCAGATCGATGGCTTTCCGGCAGATGTCGAGAGTCACATCGATGTCCTCGCGTTCGCCGAAGCGCAAGGAAAACAGCTTGCTGCGCTCGATGTTGGCCTTCAGCTCCGCGGGAATGACCGCTGTCACCTTGTCGAGCACCGATTGCGCGGAATGGCCCAGTTCGGTTCCGCCCCATGACTTCACCATCCTGGCCCCGACCGCCAGCGCCTCCAGTTCTGCTGCGGTGAACATGATGGGCGGTATGTCGATGGCATGTCGCAAGGTGTAGCCGACACCCGCCTCCCCTTCGACGGGAATGCCCGACAGGCTGATATCCTGGATGTCGCGGTAGATCGTGCGCTCGGAGACCTCCAGCCGTTCGGCCAGCGCCTTGGCGGTGACCACGCGCTTGTTGCGCAGGATTTGGACGATCTGAAACAGGCGGTCGGCGCGTCGCATCGGGTGGGCAGGCGGCCAAGGTGCGCTCGGCCGCCCGTCTCGGCAAGGTTTAAGCCGGCGAGTATAAGCCGATGCGGTTGCCTTCGCTGTCCAGGAATTGCGCGAAGTAGCCGCAGTCGCCGTCATGGATCGGCGTTTTCGGCACGAGCACGCTGCCGCCGTGCTCGACCGCGCGCTGCAGCGGCTGGCTCAAGTCCGCTCCGCCGTTGAGATAGACGACCGCGCCGGTCTGGCTGGGCTCGTAATGCTCGCCCGCTATCAGCATGCCGCTGACCGCCTGGCCTTCATAAGCGAAGATCGCCATCTGGTAGCCGCCCATTTCCTCGTCTTTGAACGTCGTTTGCATGACGTCCCCGTAAAAAACCTTGGCACGCGCCATGTCTTTCACCGGGATTTCGAACCAGTTCGCTACGTTGCTCATATCTATGGTCTCCTTGGAGTTTGTCAAGAGGCTGCATGGTAAGGGCCTGTTCCTGACAACGTGGTGTCAGCAATGTTCGGCTCCCCATCGAAACCGTCAGCCATCTTGCGATCCTCCCTCCCCCAGGTACGTTGAGAATGTCGACCCCACCGAAATGCTGTAACAGATCGTTAATCAGACTGTTTCACAGTTGACATTATTGCGGACCTACAATCCTGCATCTGCCCAAAATTTTCCAGGCCCGTAATTGGCCTGCCTATATTGCCTGACGATTCGGCAGCCGAATCGGAATGAGGCTTGGGAGTGGGCGCGGATCAATAACAAATCTAGACAGAGGCAACCCATGGGCAATACCGATCGTCGTACATTCCTCAAGTTGATGGGCTCGGGCGCAATGGCTACAGCGATGCCGACCAGCATCGCCCGTGCCTTGGAGATTCCCGCCAACCATCGCACGGGCACCATCAAGGACGTAGAGCACATCGTCATCCTGACGCAGGAAAACCGCTCCTTCGATCACTATTTCGGCATGATGCGGGGCGTACGTGGCTTCAACGACCCCAGGGCGGTGATGCTCCCCAACGGCAAGGCCGTCTGGCATCAGCCCAATGGAGCGGAATATCTCCTGCCATTCCGCCCGGATGTCGAAAACGCTGGCCTGTGGTTCTCGCCGGACCCGCCCCACAGCTGGAACAACACCCATGCCGCCTGGAACTGGGGCAATCACGACCAGTGGGTGCCGAACAAGGGGGTCGCCGCCATGACCTACCTGAGCCGCAAGGACATCCCCTACCACTACGCGCTGGCGGACGCCTTTACGATCTGCGACGCCTACCATTGCTCCCTGATGGGCGGAACCGATGCCAACCGCTATTACATGTGGACCGGCTGGTGCGGCAACGACGGCCAGGGCGGCGGCCCTGTGATCTTCAACGACGAGGCCGGCTACGATTGGCACACCTATCCGGAGCGGCTGCAGGACGCCGGCATTACCTGGAAGGTCTATCAGGATATCGGCGACGGCTTGAACGCGTACAACGGCAACTGGTGGGGCTGGACCTCCGACCCGTTCATCGGCAACTACGGCGACAACTCCCTGCTGTATTTCCTCAAATACCAGAACGCCCAGCCCGGGGATCCGCTGGCGGATCGCGCCAAGACCGGAACCGAAATCAAGGCTCACGGCAAGGATCCGCTGATGCTGCTCGAGGACTTCCGCGCGGACGTCATGTCGGGCAACCTGCCTCAGGTTTCCTGGATCAGCGCGCCCGAGACCTATTGCGAGCATCCGATCTGGCCGGCCAACTGGGGGGCGTGGTACATCTCCCGGATCATGGACATTCTGGTTTCCAACCCCGAGGTGTGGAGCAAGACCGTCTTCATCATCAATTACGATGAGGAAGGCGGATACTTCGACCACATGGTTCCGCCGACCCCGCCGATGAACGACAGCCAAGGACTGTCCACCGTCGACACCGTCAATGAAATCTTTCCGGGCAACCCCGCCGATCCCAGGAATCCCCCGTCCGCCCCTTATGGCCTGGGGATGCGCGTGCCGATGCTGGTCGTTTCCCCATGGAGCAAGGGTGGCTGGGTGAACTCGGAGGTGTTCGACCACACCTCCTTGATCCGCTTCATCGAGGCGCGCTTCGCGGATGAGCATCCCGAACTGATCGAACCCAATATCACCCCCTGGCGGCGTGCGGTGGTGGGCGACCTCACCAGCGCCTTCGATTTCAAGAGGCCCAACGCCCGGAAGGTGAGGCTGCCGGCCACCAGCGCCTATCTGCCGACCGACCTGAACAAGGACTCCTATTCGAAACAGGTACCGACTCCGCCCGTCAATCAGACTCTGCCCGTCCAGGAGCCCGGCGTCCGTCGGGCGCGCGCTCTACCCTATGCACTCAATGCCCACGGAGCTCGCAGCGGCAATGCGTTCCGGATCGATTTCGATAACGTGGGCACGGCCGCCGCGGTCTTCCAGGTACGTTCGGGGAACAACCAGGAAGTGCCCAGAACCTACACCGTCGAAACCAACCAGTCGCTCTCCGACAATTGGAGCGCGTCGACCGGCTACGACTTGTCGGTTTACGGCCCGAATGGCTTCTTCCGGTCGTTCAAAGGCGGCCATAACGGCCGGGCCAATCTGGACATCAAAGCCAGCTACGACAGCGTGAGAAACGGCATCACGCTGAACATCGCCAATCTCGCAAACGGGAAGGCCAAGGTCCGCATTCTCGACAAGTACACCGGCATGGTTACAGCGCTTGAACTGCAGACCAGAGCCAGCACCTCGAGGCAGTGGTTTCTCGGTCTGTTCTCCGGGTGGTACGACCTGATCGTCACCGTCGAAGGCGACACCGGCTTCGAATATCGGCTCGCCGGCCATGTCGAAACCGGCAGGGACAGCATCAGCGACCCCATGATGGGCGGGCTGATCTAGTCCGCAGGCTGCCGGCCGAGCTTCTTCATGGGTCCCTCACAGGCCCGGTGTCAGTCCTGACGAGGACCCCGTCAAAACGGCACCGGGCTTTCGAATTCGAGCCATTCGCCGCTCACCGGATGGGCGAGTCCCAGGGTCTTGGCGTGCAGCAGCAGCCTGCCGGCCCGGGATTTCGCCGCTTCGTGCCCGTACAGCGGATCACCGAGAATGGGATGCCCCAGGGCGGCGAGATGGACCCGCAGCTGGTGGGAGCGTCCGGTGACCGGTTCGAGTTCGACGCGGGTGGCATCGGTTTCATGGCCCAGGATGCGCCAGCGGGTCAGGCTGGGTTTGCCGTACAAAGGGTCGATCTTTTGCAGTGGCCGATGGGGCCAGTCGACGACCAGGGGGAGATCGATGCGGCTCCAGCCGTTTTCGGCTTCCGGCGGCGTGCCGAGCACGCCGTGGACCACCGCTTCGTAACGCTTGACCACTTCCCGGCAGGCGAAGGCCTGGCTCAGGATGCGCTGCGCCGCCGGTCCGCGCGCCATGGCCATCAGGCCCGAAGTGGCCATGTCGAGCCGGTGCACGACGAGGGCGTCGGGAAACCTGGCCCGAGCCCGTCCGCTCAGGCAGTCCTGCTTGTCAGGGCCGCGCCCCGGTACCGAGAGCAGGCCGCTGGGTTTGGAAAGCACCAGCAATGCGGCATCGGCATGAACCAGTTCCATCGCTTCAGCAGAGGTCTTCACAAGGAATGCCGTCGCCGTCCCGGTCCAGACTCTTGACGCCGCAGCGCAGCAGGTAGAAACGCGCCTCCTCGCAGGAGGCCATCTCGGCGCAACGGCGCTTGGCACCGCATTCAGCGGTGCTTTCTGAGGGAAGGCGGCGTGATGGGGAGGCGCCTGTTTCGCCCCGATGGCGGAATCGCCAGGGTGGAACCGGGTGAGACTGCGACCACAGGCCCCGCCTTTCCTGCCGTGCACCCTCTTCGGCACGGAAATAAGCCTGATCGGCAGCGTATTGCCGGTACACCCAGGCCATGCCGCGCCGAACCTGCTCCAGGCTGGCATCGACTCCATCCGTCCACACCCGGCCCACCACCCGGCCGTAACGGTCCGCGTCCACCCGCTCCACGGTCACGGTCTTCCCCAGCAGCAGTTCGGACAGCGATTGTCTGGACGCCTGCCAGTCCGCCTGGCCGTATTCCGGCGCGTCGATCTGCGCCAACCGCACTTGAACTTCCCGCTGTCCGGCATCCACGACGGTGATGGAGTCGCCGTCCAGCACCGCCGATACCCGTCCGCTGAGGATCGAACCCGCCCGAGCTGACGCTACCCCCAGCAACAGGCAGGCGATCAGTGCCGCGGCGGAAGAACGTCGAAAGAGGCACATCACTCGACCGTGTCGCGCAGAAGCGGCGTGCGGCTGAACTGCGGAAATTCGTCCGCATGTTGCTCGATGACGCTGACGGTGATGGGCGACTGCAGGCCCTGGTCATCGTCCACGGCGATGTTGCGGAATCCCACCATGCCTTTGAGCGCATCGGCGAGAACAGGCTCGATCCAGCCGCCCTGGGCCAACGGGGCGAACACGTCCCATGCGCTCTGAGGGACACCGAGCCATTCCCGCCGGAGGGTGGAGGCCGCGCGCGGATCCCGCAGATCGACCGGGCAACCGGCGGCATCGGAGAGGGCGCCGGCCCGTTCCCACAGAACCACCGGATCGGCATACCCCGCGACCGGCACAGCCAGGTCGAGGTCGCTGTCCGGCCGCGCATCGCCGCGGATACGGCTGCCGAATGCGTCGACGGCCGGTCGCTGGGGCAGGCCCGATAGCAGGGTTCGGAGGATCGATGTGCATTGGGTGCGAGTCATTGAAGCCATTTTCCGCCAACCGCCGCCGGATCGTCCATCCTGTCGAAAAAAGGGCAGCCCAGCTCTGAGCTGAATATTCCGGTTGACATCCAAACGCTTGTTTCGTATTTTCGATTCAAACGATCGTTTTAATTGCCTGGATGAATTTCTTGAATCAGCCGGACCATCACAATTCGCGCCCCGAACGCATGCCGCCATCCGCGGGGCCGGTCCGTACGGGACAGCGCACCCGCGGCGAGGGCCCGTGCCGTGTCCGGCGCCTCTCTGCATGCCTGCTCGGCGCGGTGTTTACCGCCTGCGCGCCGGTGGGTCCGGACTACCGGCGGCCGGACACGGTGATGCCGGAGCGCTGGCAGGAAGCCCGGCCGCCGGCGGCAGCGCGGTCGGAAGCCGTTGGTGCGGACTGGTGGCAAGCCTTCGGCGACCCGGTGCTGAACCGGCTGATCCGCGAAGCCATGCTCGCCAACCTCGACCTCAAGCAGACCTACACCCGCATCCGCGCCGCCCGCGAACAGCGCATCGTCGCCATCGCGAACGGACTGCCGATCGTGTCCAACAAGGAAAGCGTGAGCCGGCGCCTCAACAACGCCGGCCAGAGCGGGGCCGGCGGGCAACCCGGCGGCGTCGGCTTCGGCAACAACATCGACATCTTCCAGCTCGGCTTCGACGTGCAATGGGAGGTCGACCTGTTCGGCGGCATCCGCCGCTCGATCGAAGCCGCCGAAGCCAACATGGAAGCCGAAGTCGAAAACAGCCGGGCCGTCCTGGTCACCCTGCTGGGCGACGTCGCCCGCGCCTACATCGAAATGCGCAGCGACCAGCGCCTGTTGGACGTCAGCCAGGCCAACCTCAAGCTCCAGCTCGAAACCGCCCGGCTCATGCGCATCCGCTACCAGGCCGGGTTGTCCGACTCGCTGGCGGCGGTCCAGGCCGAAGCCCTGGCCGCCCAGACCCAAGCCCAGCTGCCGGTGTACGAAGCCGCCCGCAAGCAGGCCCAGCACCAGCTCGAGCTGCTGCTGGGCAAACCGCCCGGCGCCCTGCGCGCCCTGCTCGACCCCGAACAGCCGGTGCCGGAGGCGCCCGACCGCATCCTGCTCGAATTGCCCTCGGAACTGCTGCGGCGCCGGCCCGACATCCGCCGGGCCGAACGCCAGCTCGCCGCCGCCACCGCCCAGGTCGGCATCGCCACCGCCGATCTCTACCCCAAGTTCAACATCGCCGCTTTCTTGGGGTTCCAGAACATGAAGATCACCGACGTCACCGCCCTCAGCAAGTCCTGGTCGGCCGCCGGTACCTTGACCACCCCGCTGTTCAACTGGGGAAAGATCCGGGCCAACATCGACGCCAAAAAGGCCCAGCAGGAACAGAGCTTCCTGGCCTATCAATCCGCCGTGCTCGGCGCCTTGAAGGACGTCGAGGATGCCCTGGTCGCCTACGCCCAGGAAAAGGCCCGCCGGGCCGCACTGGAGCAGGCGGTCGCATCCAACCGGCTGGCCCTCAAGCTGTCGAAGGAGCGCTACCGCTCCGGCCTCACCTCGTTCCTCAACGTGCTGGACTCCGAACGGGCGGTGTATTCGGCCGAGAGCGATTTGGTGCAGAGCCAGGCCAGCGTCTCGGCCGACCTGGTCTCGCTCTACAAGGCCCTCGGCGGCGGCTGGCAAGCTGCTCCGGTCGAGGCAGAGACATTCGCCGGCGGAGGGTGACATGGCCCCCTATTCAGGAGTGTTTTTTCATGAACGACAAGATCCATCCCAGATTGAGAGTCGCGCTTTATTCGCTGGTCGCGGTCGGTCTGCTCCAGCTCGACGCCTGCGGCGGCCGCGACGGCACCGGCATGCCTGGATTACCCGGGCCGAAGGTGGAGGTAAGCCAGCCGGTGCAGCGCGAAATCATCGAGACGGATGAGTACACCGGGCGTTTGCAAGCGGTGGAATCCGTGGAGGTCCGGGCCCGCGTCTCCGGATATCTCAAGCAAATTCTCTTCACGGACGGTAGCAGGGTAAAAAGGGGCGACTTGCTGTTCGTCATCGACCCGCGGCCCTATGTCGCGCAGCTCCAGCAGGCGCAGGCCGGGCTGGCCCGGGCCAAGTCGAAGCTCAAATTGGCGCAGAACGACCTCCAGCGCGCCGAAAGCCCTTTGAAAGAGCAGGCGATTTCGGAAGAGGAATACGACACTCGCCGCCAGAGCCTGATCCAGGCCATGGCCGATGTGGAATCGGCCAAGGCATCGGTCGATCTGGCCCAGCTCAACGTCGACTTCACCCAGATTCGCTCGCCCATCGACGGGCGCATTTCCCGCAAGCTCATCACCGAGGGCAACCTGGTCACTGCCGATTCCACCGTGCTGGCCGGCATCGTTTCGGTCGATCCGATGTACCTCTATTTCGACGCCGACGAGCGCTCGCTGCTTAAATACCGGCGCCTCGAAATCGACGGCAAAAGGAAAAACGCGATACCGATCGAGATGGCGCTCATGGACGAACAAGGTTTTCCCCATCACGGCTACCTCGATTACATGGATCCCCAGGTCAATGCCGACATGGGCACGGTGCGCGCCCGCGGCGTCGTCGCCAACCCCGACGGACTGCTGGAGCCCGGACTGTTCATCCGCGCCCGGGTTCCCGGCGGCAGCCGCTACCAAGGCTTGCTGATCAGCGACCGGGCGATCGCGATGGATCAGGGAAAGAAATATGTGATGGTCGTGACGGCCGACAACCGGGCGGACTACCGCCCCATCACCACCGGGCGCCTGCATGAAGGCCTGCGCATCGTGTCGGGGGGTTTGTCGCCCGAAGACTGGGTGATCGTCAACGGTCTCCAATTCGTCCGGCCCGGCGCACAGGTTGAAGCCGCGCGCACCGCCATGCCGGGCGACAGGTCTGCGACCGGAGCCGCGCAATGAACTTCGCCCATTTCTTCATCGACCGGCCGCGCTTCGCCATCGTCCTCTCCGTCATCACGGTGCTGATCGGCGGCATTTCCATGTTCGCGTTGCCGATCGCGCAGTATCCGGAAGTCGTGCCGCCCACCATCGTGGTGTCGGCTACCTATCCCGGCGCTAACCCCAAGGTGATCGCCGAGACGGTGGCCGCCCCCATCGAACAGGAGGTCAACGGTGTCGAGCACATGCTGTATATGTCTTCGCAATCGACCAGCGACGGGCAGATGCAGCTCACGATCACCTTCGAAATCGGCACCGACATGGACATCGCCCAGATGCAGGTGCAGAACCGGGTGTCCAATGCCGCGCCCAAGCTGCCGGAGGACGTCCGCAGGCAGGCCGTGACGACCAAGAAGTCTTCTCCGGACATCCTGTTGGTCATCCACCTGGTATCGCCGAACCGGCGCTACGACCAGCTTTACCTTTCCAATTACGCGCTGCTCAACATCCGCGACCAGCTCCTGCGGCTGCCGGGGGTGGGCGACGTCAGGACCTTCGGCGCCGGCGACTACAGCATGCGGGTCTGGCTGGACCCCGCCAGGATCTCGGCCCTGAATATGACCGCTGGCGACGTGGTGCGCGCCATCCGCGAACAGAACATCCAGGTCCCGGCCGGGGTGATCGGCCAGCCGCCGCTGGACGGCAGCCCCGATTTCCAGCTCAACGTCAATACCATGGGGCGGCTCACCAGCGTCGAGCAGTTCGGCGCGATCATCGTCAAGTATGGCGAAGGCGGCAGCCTGGTGCGTCTGCGCGACGTGGCCCGAATCGAGCTGGGCGCCAACCGCTATTCCATGCGCAGCCAGCTGAGCAACGAGGACGCCGTCGCCATACCGATTTCCTTGCGGCCCGGCGCCAACGCGCTCGACACGGCCAAGCAGGTCAAGGGCATGATGCAGACCCTGAAGAAGCGCTTTCCGGAAGGCGTGGACTACAGGATCGTCTACGACACCACGATCTTCGTGGAACAGTCGCTGGACGCCGTCACCCGCACGTTCTTCGAGGCGCTGGCCCTGGTCGTGTTGGTGGTGCTGGTGTTCCTGCAGACCTGGCGCGCGGCCATCATCCCGCTGCTGGCGGTGCCAGTGTCGATCGTGGGCACCTTCGCGGTCATGGCGGCGCTGGGCTATTCGCTGAACAACCTGTCGCTGTTCGGGCTGGTGCTCGCCATCGGCATCGTCGTCGACGACGCCATCGTCGTGGTGGAGAACGTCGAGCGCCACATCGGCCTCGGGCTGTCGGTCAAGGCGGCGGCGCGCCAGGCGATGCGGGAGGTGACGGGCCCGATCATCGCCATCTCGGTGGTGCTGGGGGCGGTGTTCATTCCGGCCGCCTTCGTGTCCGGCATCAACGGCCAGTTCTACCGCCAGTTCGCCGTCACCATCGCGGCATCCACTCTCATCTCCGCGTTCAACTCCATGACGCTCAGTCCCGCCCTGGCCGCGGTCCTGCTCCAGCCGCACCATGCCCGGGAGGACCGTCTGAGCCTGTGGATCGACCGGCTGTTCGGTTGGCTGTTCCGTGGATTCAACCGGGGTTTCGATGCCAGCTCGAACGGTTATGCCGGCCTGGTCAAACGGCTGCTGAGGATGTCCGGCGTGGTGCTGGCGCTGTACGCGGGGCTGCTCGCCTTTACCGGGTTCGAATTTCAGCGGGTACCGAGCGGATTCATTCCGCTGCAGGACAAGGGCTATCTGGTGGTGTTCGCGCAATTGCCGGAAGCCGCCTCCCTGGAGCGTACCGATGCCGTGCTGCATAGGGCCTCGGAAATCATCCTGGCCCAGCCGGGCGTGCAGGGGACAGTGGCGTTTCCGGGCTTCTCGGTCGTCAGTGGCGCCAACACCTCCAATGCCGGCACCATCTTCGTGCCCCTGAAGCCGTTCGAGGAGCGGGTGGCTAAAGGCCTGTCGGCCCAACGCATATTGGGCGAACTGCAGCCCAAACTCGGCGGCGTGAAGGATGCCTTCATCGGCATATTCCCGCCGCCGCCGATCCTAGGCCTGGGCAGTCTCGGCGGTTTCAAGCTGCAGATCCAGGACCGCGGCAACGAGGGCTTCGATGCGCTGGACGGCGCGCTGCAAGCCGTCCTCAACGCGGGCCGGCAGACGCCTGGATTGATGGGGCTGTTCACCAGCTTCCAGAACGACGTGCCGCAGCTCTATGCCGATATCGACCGGGTCAAGGCCAAATCCCAGGGCATCCCGCTGTCGGAGATCTTCGACACCATGCAGATCTATCTCGGCTCGCTGTACGTCAACGACCTGAACCTGTTCGGACGCACCTTCCAGGTGACAGCCCAAGCCGACGGCGAATACCGGCGCGAGCCCGAGGACATCGGCCGGCTCAAGACCCGCAACGCCGCCGGCGACATGGTGCCGCTGGAGGCGCTGATGGCGGTGAGGGAGATCAGCGGGCCGGACCGGGTGCTCCGCTACAACATGTACCCCGCAGCGGAGATCAACGGCTCTCCCGCGGCCGGCGTCAGCTCGGGGCAGGCGGTGGCCTTGATGGAGGAGCTGGTGCGCAGGACCATCCCGCTGTCCATGGATTTCGAATGGACCGAGTTGACGTACCAGCAAATCCTGGCGGGCGATACCGCGGCCTATGTGTTCGCCCTGTCCAGCCTGCTGGTATTCCTGGTCCTGGTAGCCTTGTACGAGAGCTGGATCCTGCCTCTGGCCATCGTGCTCATCGTGCCCATGACCCTGATGTGCGCGCTGGGAGGGGTATGGCTGCGCAGCGGCGACAACAACATCTTCACCCAGATCGCCCTGCTCGTGCTGGTCGGGCTTGCAGCCAAGAACGCCATCCTGATCGTCGAATTCGCCAAGGCCCGGCGCGAAGAGGGGGTGGACGCACTGGCGGCGGCTCTCGAAGCGTGCAGGCTCAGGTTCCGCCCGATCCTCATGACCTCGTTCGCGTTTATCATGGGCGTTTTGCCGCTCATGTTCGCGACCGGGGCGGGGGCAGAGATGCGGCAAGCCCTCGGGGTGCCGGTCTTCTTCGGCATGCTCGGCGTTACCGTGTTCGGCCTGCTGTTCACGCCGGTGTTTTACTATGTCCTGCAAAGGATCGCCGACCGGAGCCACGGCCGCGCCGCGCAAGCGGTCGGCGGCGAGGACTGAGGTCCGCGTCGCCCGCTTGAACAACGCGGCTGGAACCCCAATAAAATCATCATATGAATACACTGAACGAGGCGCCTTGCCACGACCCGACCCGCGAACGGCTGCTGCAAGCCGCGCTCGACGTGTTTGCCGACAAAGGATTTCGCGACGCAACGGTGCGGGAGATCTGCGCCAGAGCGGAGGTGAATACCGCTTCCGTGAATTACTACTTCCGCAGCAAGGAGGCGCTCTATTCCGAGGTCTTGGGCTTCGCCTTCCGGGAGGCGCACGAACGCTATCCCGACACGCTGGCCAGCGATCCGGGCCTCCCGCCCGAAACGCGGCTGCGCCATTTCATCGCCAATTTCCTGGCCCGTTTATTGGACGAGACCCATCTCGGCCGCCACGGAAAACTGATCGCGCGCGAGATCGCAGATCCCACGGCGGCACTCGATCAGGTCATCGAGACCACGATGAAGCCGCATTGCTCGATTCTGCACGAGATCGTCGCCGCACTGATCGGCCCAGGCTACAGCGAAGCAGACAGGCACCGGCTGGGCCTGAGCGTCGTCGGGCAGTGCCTGATGTACCGGCACTCCCGCTCGCTGATCGACCGGGTCTACCCGGAGATCATCGCCACGCCGGAAGAAATCGAAATGACCGCCGAGCACATCGCCCGCTTTTCGATTGCGGCTTTGAAACACCTGCGATCCGCGCCATGAACCGCATCCCCCGGAAAATGCTCGGGGGCGATCGCGGATGGATCGGCCGGGCCGCTGGTGCGAGCTCCGCCTCGCCGGTTAAGCCAGTTTTAAGTTTCCTGCCCTATCGTGACCACCAAGCAGCGAGTTGTCGCTGATTCGTGAGGAAAAACCTGCCATGCAAAAGAACGTTCTGCGTCCCACCTTGATTGCCGCGTCCGTTATTGCCGCCCTGGGCGCCGGCTATGCCCGTTACGGAGATTACACCCTGGTCCCGAAGTCGTCCCAGGTCCAGCCGATGGCCCAGGCGACTCAGCAGCCGGCGATGCCGCCTGCGGCCTCCGCCGCCCTGCCCCTGCCCAATTTCGCCGCCATCGTTCAGCGCAACGGACCGGCAGTGGTGAACATCAGCGTGAGCGGGACCACCCGAGTCAACATGCCGGATGCGCCCCCGTTCGACCCGAACGATCCCTTCAGCGAGTTTTTCCGGCGGTTCCAGCCGCAGATTCCCCGTGGGGAGGGTGCTCCCACGCATGGACTGGGCTCGGGCTTCATCATCCGTCCAAACGGCCTGATCCTGACCAATGCCCATGTGGTGGACGGCGCCCAGGAAGTCACGGTCAAACTGACCGACCGCCGTGAATACAAGGCCAAGATCGTCGGCGTGGACAAGCCGACCGACGTCGCGGTGCTCAAGATCGAGGCCGACAACCTGCCCGTGGTGCCGCTGGGACAGCCGGCGCAGTCCGGCCCCGGCGACTGGGTGGTGGCGATCGGCTCGCCGTTCGGCTTCGAGAACAGCGTGACCGCCGGCATCATTTCCGCGAAATCGCGCAGCCTGCCCGAGGAGACCTATGTGCCGTTCATCCAGACCGACGTCGCGGTGAATCCCGGCAACTCCGGCGGCCCGCTGTTCAACCTGAACGGCGAAGTCATCGGCATCAATTCGCAGATCTATAGCCGCACCGGCGGCTACCAGGGCCTGTCGTTCGCCATCCCCATCGACGTGGCACTGAAGGTGGAAAAGCAGCTGCTGGCGGACGGCAAGGTCAGCCGCGGGCGGCTGGGCGTCGGCATCCAGGAATTGAACCAGTCGCTGGCCGAATCCTTCGGCCTGGAACGGCCCACGGGCGCCCTGGTCGATTCGGTGCCGAACGACGGACCGGCAGCCAAGGCCGGTATCAAGCCGGGCGACGTCATCCTGAGCCTGAATGGCCAGCCGATCGAGAACGCCGGCCAGTTGCCTCCCCTGGTCGCGGACATCAAGCCCGGCAGCGAGGCCAAGCTGGGCATCTGGCGCAACGGCAGGCGCGATGAGGTGACGGTCCAGCTCGGCGAAATGCCGGACACCCAGCAGGCCGCCGTGACCAGCAACGGCCTGGCCAAGGGCTGGCTGGGACTGGCGGTGCGCCCGCTGTCGCCGGAAGAACAGCGGGCGGCGGACGTCAGCGGCGGCGTGCTGGTCGAGGCGATCACGGGGCCGGCCGAACGCGCCGGCATCCGGCCGGGCGACGTGGTACTGGCGCTCAATGGCCATCCGGTGGCCAATCCCGGTGAATTGCGCGAACTGGCGGACCGGGTGGACAAACATGCGGCCCTGCTGGTGCAGCGCGGCGGTATGAGGATTTTCGTGCCGCTGGATTTAGGCTGAATCCGAAGCGGTGTATATTGACGGGCAGTTGAACCGGCTCCGAGGATTCTAGCCGACCATGTTGCGAATCGAACCGACCGCGGCTCCGGTCCGCGGGCTTTAGGAGGCGGCCATGTGTCTCGCCGTCCCGATGCAGATCACCCGGCTCGACGGCTTTTCCGCGCGCTGCACGGCGCGCGGCGTCGAGCGGGACGTCAGTCTGTTCATGCTGCAGGACGAAGGCATGGTCCCGGGCGACTTCGTGCTGGTCCATGTCGGCTACGCCATCCAGAAGATCAGCCGGGAGGATGCCGAGGCGACCTGGGAGCTGTTCGACCAGATCCTCGCCGCGGGCGATGCCGATGCATGAGCTGTCGGTCTGCATGGAGCTGATCGACCAGGTCGAAGCCATCGCCCGCAGCCACGATGCCGAGCGGGTGGACACCATCGTCCTGCGGATCGGATCGCTCTCCGGCGTCGAACCCGGCCTCCTGGAAAGCGCCTTCGAAATGGCGCGGCTGGGCACGGTCGCCGAGCATGCGCGCCTGCGCACCGAGCGGATCGAGCCCCGCATCCGCTGCCGGGCCTGCGGCCTGGAGGCGGAGGCCGGGCCGAGCGACCTGCGCTGTCCGGCCTGCTTCGGCACCGACACGGCGCTGATCACCGGCGACGAAATGATCCTGGCCCGGGTCGAACTGCTGCAGGCCGCAGACTGAATCCGCTTTTCGAGACTGTATGAGGTAAGCCCACCATGTGCGACACCTGCGGCTGCAACATCACCGACGGCAACCGCCATCTGCTGCGCGCCGACGGCTCGCACCGGAAGCTCACGGCGGTCAGCGTTCTGAACAAGCTGCTCCAGCACAACGACGCCCAGGCCGAGGCGAACCGGGCCCTGTTCGACCGGCACGGCGTACTGGTCATCAATCTGATGTCCTCGCCCGGTTCCGGCAAGACTTCCTTGCTGGAAGCGACCATCAAGGCGCTGGACGGCGCGTTGCGCATCGCCGTCATCGAAGGCGACCTGGAAACCGAAAACGACGCGGCGCGCATCCGCGCCCTGGGCGTCGAGGCGCACCAGATCACCACCGGCACGGCCTGCCATCTCGACGCGCATCTGGTCGCCAAGGTATTGCCCAAGCTCGATTTGGAGAACATCGATGTCCTGTTCATCGAGAACGTCGGCAACCTGGTCTGCCCCGCGAGTTTCGACCTGGGCCACCATCTCAACCTGACCCTGCTTTCCGTCACCGAAGGCGACGACAAGCCGGCCAAATACCCGGTGATGTTCCGGGCGGCCGACGCCATGCTCATCAGCAAGACCGATCTCCTGGCAGTGCTCGACGAATTCTCCCCGGAACGGGCGGAAGCCTGCCTGCGCAAGCTGGCCTCGAATGCTCAGGTGCTGCGCGTCTCCAGCAAGACCGGCGAAGGCATGCGGGAATGGCTGGATTGGCTGAACCGTCGGCTGGAGCACTACCGGAACCTGCGGCGCGAAAACCGCAGCCTGAGCCCGGCGGTGCAGTCCGAAGGCCGGAGGCTGCATGGCCTCGCCAGGCCGGACGTCCGTTTCAAGCCCGAAACGGCCTGAAGCAGCCAGGCGATGAGCGACCCACGGCTTTGGCTGGAGCGGATCAGGGAGCTGCCGATTCCGGACGGGATCCGCATCATGAACGTCTGCGGCGGGCACGAGCGCTCGATCAGCATGGCGGGACTTCGTACCGCGCTGCCGCAGGCCATCCGCCTGATTCCGGGCCCCGGCTGCCCGGTCTGCATCTGCCCGGAAGAGGACATCTACCAGGCCATCCAGCTCGGCCTCAACGGCGATGCCATCGTCGCCACCTTCGGTGACATGCTGCGGGTGCCGGTCAATCTCGGACGCCAGGCCGTACGTTCGCTGGATCAGGCCAAGGCGGCGGGCGCCGACATCCGGCCCATCGCGTCGCCCATCGAGGCGCGGATCATCGCCGAAAAGGCGGCCGGCAAGCCGGTGGTACTGTTCGCGGTCGGCTTCGAGACCACCATGGCGCCGGTCGCTGCCCTGATGGCGGAAGGCCTGCCCGACAACCTCTACATCCTGTGCAGCGGCCGGCTGACCTGGCCGGCGGTCAAGCTGCTGCTCGATTCCGACGAATGCGTGCTGGACGCCCTGGTCGCGCCCGGCCACGTGGCCACGGTGATGGGTCCGGAGGAGTGGGCCTTCGTCGCCGACGACTACCGCTTGCCGGTGGCGATCGCCGGCTTCACCCCCGCCAGCCTGCTCCAGGCCGTGCATTCGACGATCGTCCAGTGGCTGGAGGAAACGCCGCGGCTGGCTAACTGCTATCTGGAGGCGGTGAAGCCGGGGGGCAATCCGAAGGCTCGGGCATTCCTGGACCGCGGCTTCGACGTCACCACCGGCAACTGGCGCGGCATCGGGCCGATCGCGGATTCGGCCTACGCGCTGAAGCCGGAATTCGCCGCCCACGACGCCCGCCTGCATTTTCCGGACTACAACGCGGGGGACCGCAGCCGCGCCGGCGAAATGCCCGCCGGCTGTGACTGTGCCCGCGTCGTGCTCGGCAAGATTCAGCCGGACGAGTGCCGCATCTACGGCAAGCCCTGCACCCCCCGCAGCCCGGTCGGTCCCTGCATGGTCTCCGACGAAGGCGCCTGCCGCATCTGGTGGGCGGCCGGCGTGCGCAAGGACGCGGCTCCCGCCTGAAGCTTCGCGATGCGGACCGCCCAGCGCGTCGAGGTCCGCGGCCGTGTGCAGGGCGTGGGGTTCCGCCCCTTCGTCTGCCGGCTCGCCCGCGAATTCGACCTCGATGGCTGGGTGAGGAATCGCGGCGGCAGCGTCGAGATCCACGCCGAGGGCGAGCCCGCCGCGATCGAGCGGTTCATCGAGGCGCTGGTCTCCCGTGCCCCGCCGCTGGCCGATCCGCAGCCGGCCGTTCGCCGGCCCGCCGAATTCCGGGGCTGCGCCGGGTTCGACATCCTGCACAGCGATTCCGGGACCGAAACGCCCATCCACGTACCGCCGGACCACTTCGTCTGCCCCGATTGTCTGGACGAAATGCGCGATCCGGCCTCCCGCCGCTACCGCTACCCCTTCATCAACTGTACCCAGTGCGGGCCGCGCTACACCCTCATCGACCGGCTGCCCTACGACCGCCCGAACACCGCGATGGCGGATTTCCCGCTGTGCGAAGACTGCCGGCGCGAGTACGAAGACATCCACGACCGGCGCTACCACGCCCAGCCGCTGGCGTGTCCCCGGTGCGGACCGGTGCTGGAATTTCGCGAGCCGTCCGCATGCGTCGCTATACCGGGCAACGAACCGGCGCTCTCGGGCTGCATCGAAGCCCTGCGGCGAGGCCGGATCGTCGCCGTCAAGGGCATCGGCGGCTACCACCTCCTCTGCGACGCCCGTTCGGATGCCGCCGTCGGGCGCCTGCGCGAACGCAAGCGCCGCCCGGACAAACCTCTCGCGGTGCTGATCCCGTGGTTCGAGGACGAGGGGCTCGACTGGCTGGCATGCCTGGCCGAGCCGAGCCCCGAAGAGCGCGATCTGCTGGCATCCCCGCTCCGGCCCATCGTCATCGTCAAACGCTCCGCCGACAGCGACCTGTCCGGCCTCATCGCGCCGGGCCTGGACGAAATCGGCCTGATGTTCCCTTATAGCCCGCTGCATCACCTGCTGGCGGGGGACTATGGCGCGCCGCTGGTCGCCACCTCGGCCAACCTCAGCGGCGAGCCGGTGCTGACCGATGGCGCGGAAGTCGAGCGCCGGCTGGCTCACGTCGCCGACGCCTTCCTGCATCACGACCGGCCCATTCGGCGGCCCGCCGACGACTCGGTCTACCGGCGCAGCGCGGGGACTATGCGGCCCTTTCGGCTCGGCCGGGGCTCAGCACCACTGGAGCTCGCGCTGCCGCACCCCGTCAGCGTGCCAACGCTGGCGCTCGGAGCCGATCTCAAGAACACCGTCGCCCTGGCCGTCGAAGACCGCGTGGTCGTCTCGCCCCACCTCGGCAATCTCGGCGCGCCGCGCAGCCTCGACGTCTTCGAGCAACTGATTCGGGAACTGTCCGGGTTGTACGGAATCGAGCCGAAGCGGGTGGTCTGCGATGCCCACCCCGACTATTTTTCCGGCCGCTGGGCCCGGACCTGCGGGCTGCCAGTCCACCGCGTCCTCCACCACCACGCCCACGCCTCGGCGCTTTGCGGCGAGTTCACGCCGGACGGCCCCATCCTGGTCTTCGCCTGGGACGGCACCGGCTTCGGCGGCGACGGCACCCTGTGGGGCGGCGAAGCCCTCCTCGGTCGGCCCGGCGGCTGGCGGCGGGTGGGCAGCCTGCGTCCGTTCCGCCTCATCGGCGGCGAAAAGGCCAGCGCCGAACCCTGGCGCTGCGCGCTGGCGGCCTGCTGGGAAGCGGGGCTGGCATGGTCCGGCTGCCCGGTGGACGCCGCCCCGTTCCGGCACGCCTGGGAACGCGGGATCAACAGTCCCTACACGACCTCTGCCGGACGGCTGTTCGACGCCGCCGCCGCTCTGCTCGGCGTCGCGCTCGATCAAAGCCACGAAGGCCAGGCCGGCATGCGGCTGGAAGCGCTGGCCGGCGACACCGGGGATTTCCTCGAACTGCCGCTGCGGCGGGAGAACGGGTTGTACCGCGTCGACTGGACACCCCTGCTCCCCGCTTTGATGAACGGGAGCCGACCGGCCGCCGACCGCAGCGCGCTGCTCCATGCCAGCCTCGCCCAGGCCGTTCTGGCCCAGGCCCGGGCGGTCCGCGGCGAATCGGGCGTAAACCTGGCCGGCCTCACCGGTGGCGTGTTCCAGAACCGCGTTCTCGCCGAACATGCTGCGCGCCTGCTGCGGACCGACGGGTTCGAAGTCGTCCTGCCCGCCAGCCTTCCTGTCAACGACGCCGCGATCAGCTACGGCCAGATCGTCGAAACTGCCCACGCCGGCCCATCAATTCAATGAGACGTGAAGGGGGCAGGCACGGGCCGAGTTGCGTTATGCTTGCCCGGTTTACGGCCACCCGATGGTTTCGATGCGCTCCATGCAGACCCCTCCTTCCCTTTCCCGTCCTTCCCGCCTCGAACGCGACCTCGACCGGCGCCGCATCGGCGGCGTGTGCGCGGGGATCGCACGCTATTTCGGGCTGGAGGTGTCCCTGGTCCGCCTGATCTTCCTAGTCTCGATTTTCTTCAGCTTCAGCTTTACCTTCTGGCTCTACCTGGTGCTCTGGCTGGTGTTGCCGGCGCGGGGGACGGAGCTGTCCTGGCGGCTGCGGAGAAAGGCGCGGCGGCTGGCGCGGCTGTTCGATGGCGCCCGTGCCCGGGCAAGGCATCCGGCGCTACAGGCCAAACTTTCCGACACCGAAGCCCTGGTGCAGTCGTTGCTTCCCCAGCTCGACCTCCCCCGCTCACGGCAGCCACAGGCGCTGATTGCGGTGCGCAAGGCGGCGCTGGAAGAGCTGCCCGCTCTTTTGAGCCATTATCTGGAGCTTCCCGAGCACGATGCCGCGAGCCACCGCCTGGACGACGGCAGGACGCCCGAGCAGCAACTCGTCGCGGAGCTCGATACGCTGGGACAGAGCCTGCGGCAGGTCGCACTGGAGACCTATAGCGAGCGCTTCGCCCGAACCGCCGGCAACCTGGACGAACTTCGGGAACGGTTCGACGGCGACCCGGTGGCGGCGGTCCGGGTCCGGCTGGAGACGTTGCGGAACCGGGTGGCCGGACGGGTCGACCCCGAAGCGGAAGCTCGCATCGCCAGCATCGCGGAATCCCTGCTCGGTGCGCTGGACCGCCTGTTGCGCACGGCCCATGAGTCCGACCCCATGCTCTACGACGTCCGCCGCATCGCCCTGGAGTATCTGCCAGACGCCGTGGAGCACTATCTCGCGCTGCCCGCCGATCTGGCCCGCAGCGAGCCGCTGCTGCACGGGAAGACAGCGCAAGCCGTGCTGCACGAGCAGCTCGACGTACTGGACCAGTCCCTGCGCCAGATGCTGCACGGCCTGTACCGGGACGACGCCCAGGCTATGGCGGTGCATGCCCGGTTCTTGAAGGAAAAGTTCGCCCGCTCGCCGGCCGAATGGAGTGCCTGATGGCGACACACGGCCTGCGCGGCGGCATGGGTGCGCCGTTGGCGCTGTTGGCGCTGCTTGCTTTGGCCATGCCCGCGGTACCGGGAAGCAATGCGCAGGTGGAAGCCTCCCCGTCTCCGGCCGCGATGCCGGCCCCCGCGGAGCTGCGTCCGGAAATCCAGCGCAAATTGGAAGACGCGACCGTCCTGCGCGACCAATTGGCGGGCGAGGAAAACGCACGGGAATTTACGCCCGAGGATAAGGCCCTCGCCCTCCGCCAGTCCGACCTCCTGGTCTACATCTATCAAGCCGAATTGGAGACCCTGTCGGAACAGGAAGCGGCGATCCGGACACGCGATGAAGCCGAAGCCAGGGAAGCGGCCTGGTCGGGTTTCGATCAGCCGCCGCCCTATTCGGTGCTGCTGCTGGACGATCTGCAGGATGCGCTCGACGCCGCCCGAACCAAAACCGCGGCCTTCGAATCGGCCCAGGTCCAGCTCCAGCGCGACGCCCTCCGGTTCGAGGCCGATGCCAAGCAAGAAAAAGCCGCCGCGCGGTTGGCCGCCGAGACCGCCGAACGGGCTCGAACCCCGGAGGACGCTGCCAAGGCGAAATCGAACCAAGCACTGGCCCAATTGCGCGAACGGGTGACGGACAACCGCTTGGCCTGGACCGGGCTGGAACTCACCCTCGCCAAGACCCGCCTCGAGACCTCGAAATCGGAGGCCGCGTTGCTCCAGAGGCAGATCGCCAAGGCCAGGGGCCATAGCTCGTTTACCCTCCGGGACCTGGAAAGCGTGCAGGAACGCCTGCGGCAATATCAGCAACCCCTGGAGCGGGAGCAGCAAAGCGTCCTGGCCGACCACGACCGCTGGAGCAAGGAACGCGAAGCAGCCGCACGCGCGCTCCAGCAAGCCAAGGCCGGTGCGGACGTGGCCAAGCCAACGCCGGACCTCGATGCGCTTGCGGCGCGCCTGAGAGCGGCCGACGCCTGGCTGCAAACCCTTCGGTTCCGCAGCTATGCCGTGAACACGACGGGGGCGATCAACCGCTATTTGTCCGACCTCTGGAACCAGCGCTATATCCTGGTGACCGGCGCCGACCCGGAAGCCCGGCGCCGGGCGCTCGACCTCATCGGCCAGAGCATCGAACGGCTGCAGCCTGTATTGCCCTACCTCGCCGGCGAATCGGATCTGGCGTACGCCGAGGAACGCGCCCAAGCCGCGCGATTGGCCAAGTTGCAAGGCAACACCGACGGGGTGCGGGGCTACGAACAATCGGCGGCCGACGCATACCGCGCCCGCCAGGAAGCCAACCAAAAATTGCGGCTCTTCGTGGACCGGACCGAACGCATGCTCCGGCGCTGGCGGGACGAACACAAGGTTCAGCTCAGCACCCTTGGCATGGAACAGCGGCTGGGCGAACTTCTCGCCACCGTCAGCGGCATCGGCAAATCGATCTGGCAATTTGAGCTGTTCGCCGTCGACGACAGCATCGAAATCGAAGGCAAGCCGGTTGCCATCAGCCGCAGCGTGACTTTCGGCAAGAGCGTCGGCGCGGTGCTGCTGTTCCTGCTCGGCTATTGGCTGTCCGGGGTGGTCACCCAGCGGGTCAAGCGCGCCCTGATCTCGCGTTTCGGCATCGATCCGCCCCAGGCCAATTTGTTCCGCCGCTGGTTGCGCGCCGTTTTCATCCTGGTCCTGCTGCTGATCGTCCTCGACTTCATGAGCATCCCGCTCACCGCCTTCGCCTTCCTCGGCGGCGCTCTCGCCATCGGCATGGGCTTCGGCACCCAGACCCTGCTGAAAAATTTCATGAGCGGCGCCCTGATCCTGTTCGAACACAAGATCAAGGTCGGCGACATCGTGGAAGTGGACGGCATCGTCGGCACGGTGACCGACGTCGACGTTCGTTCGTCCACGGTGCGCGGCTTCGACGGCGTGGAAACGATGATCCCGAATTCGACCTTCCTCGAAAACAAGGTCACCAACTGGACCTATACCACGCCGAAGCTTCGGCGTTCGTTCAAGGTCGGCGTCGCCTACGGCTCGCCCTCGCGTCGGGTCTCCAACATCCTGCTCGAATGCGCAAGCCGCCACGGCCTGATTCTCGACGACCCGGCGCCGTTCGTCTGGTTCGAGGATTTCGGCGAGAGCGCGCTGATCTTCGGCATCTATTACTGGCTGGAAATGCACCCCGCCATGAGCGCCTACCAGGTTGCCAGCGACCTGCGCTTCATGATCGAGAAACGCTTCTTCGAGGAAGGCATCGCGCTGGCCTTCCCGCAGCGCGACGTCCATCTCGATACCGTCCGTCCCCTGCAGGTGGAGATGGTGCCGCGCCGGACCTGACTACAGAACGATCTCGTCTTCCTTCGCGGCGGGAAGGGCACCCGCCACTTCCGCCACCGTTTCCTCCCGCGCGCGGTCCAGATAGGTCTTCGACTTGGCGACCGCCTGGGTCAGGGCGTCCACCGTCTGCCGCAGGTTGTCCAGGGCCTGGAGCTTGTAGCCGGCAACCCTGTCCATGGTCTCGTAGATGTTCTGGAACGCGGCCTGGAGCTGTTTCAGGTCGACGGCGGTGCCGCCGGCCTGCTCATGCACCCGGCCGGCCTGCTGCTTGAGCATGGCCGAGGTGGATTCGATCAGGTTGCCGGTCGTGGCGCGCAGGGCCCCGACCTGGTCCAGCACCAGTTTCTGGTTGGCCAGGGCCTGGGCGACGATGACCGCGGTGCGCAGCGCCGAGAGGGTGGTCGTGGTCGCCCGTTCCACCCCCTTGATGAGTTCCAGGTTGTTCTTGCGGATCATGTCCATCGCGAGATAGCCCTGGATGGTCACGGCGAGCTGGGTGAGGATGTCCTGCACCTTCTGGCGCACGTAGAACTGCAGCTCCTCTCGGACCACGCGGGCCTTTTCCGGGTCCTGCGCCTCGATCTCGGCCAGCTTCCGTTCCAGCGCGGCATCGATCTTCTTGCCGACATAGGCGTACTGTTCCAGCTTCTCCATGATCTTCCAGGCCTGGAGCTTCTCCTCCTCGATCGCGGCATTGTCCTTGCGCAGCTCGTCCTGGCCGCCGTAGAGGGCCTGGATGATGCCGTTGATGTGGGCCTGGGCCGATTCGTACCGGCGGAAATAGTCGTGGATGCGGCTGCCCATCGGGATCAGCCCCAGCAGCTTGCGCGGCTCCAGCAGATTGCCCTGGCGCGAGGGGTCCAGCTCTTCCACCTTGGCGCGCAGGTCCAGCAGGGCGCGGGAAATGTCCGAGCCGCTGTCGAACACTCCGGCGCTCATGGCCCGCATGGGTTTTTCCAGCAAGCGGTTGGAAATGCGGGCGGCCGCCCGGATTTCCTCGTTCCCCAGGGTATGCGCCCCGGCCAGCCTGGCCTTGAATTCCTCGCTCTGCAGCGGATGGTCGATCACCGCGGCGATGAAATCCTCGATCTTCACGTCCAGCTTCGCCAGGGTCTCGGCTTCGAGCCGGACCATGCCGGCCGCCTGCGCCTCGTCGACCGGCTGGACCGGCTGCGGCGGACTGAGAAATTCGGGGGGCGTCAGCTCGGAATTGGCGCTCATCGGGACTCCATCGCGGGGAAAAATTCAGGAGGCGTAACTGTATCACCGGGCCGCACCGACTTGCGAACCGGCGCGGCCTGGCGCCGGTTTTCCACAGGCTATCCACACCTCGTCCACCGCTTTGGCACAAGATAATGTGCTTGACGTCATCAAAAAACACCGTCTATAGTGTTTGCACTCGCGACCACAACCCCAGGAGGTCCTATCCATGTCCAACCCAAACGCTGCGCGCCCCCTCCCCGATACCGCACTCGACGCCGCGCCCGCCGAACTCCGCAGCCTGTCTCCGGGCGAAGTCCGGGTCATCCGCCGCAACGGCAAAGTCACGGCCTTCGACGCCGCCAAGATCAGCGTCGCCATCACCAAGGCCTTCCTCGCAGTGGAAGGCGGCAACGCGGCGGCGAGCCGGCGCATTCACGAGAGCGTGGACGCCTTGACCGACCAGGTGGTCAAGGCGCTGCTGCGGCGCCTGCCGGGCGGCGGCACCATCCACATCGAGGACATCCAGGATCAGGTCGAGCTCGGCCTGATGCGTTCCGGCCACCAGAAAGTGGCCCGCGCCTACGTGCTCTACCGCGAGGAGCGCGCTCGCCTGCGCGCCGAAAAGAGCCGCGAGGAAAAAACTCAGGCCCGCGAAGATGACGTTATTCACGTCACCCTGGAAGACGGCAGCCGCAAACCGCTGGACACCGCCCGCCTCCAGCGCGTCGTGGAGGAAGCCTGCCGCGGCCTGGCCGACGTCGAGCCGCAATGGATCATCGAGGAAACCCGCCGCAACCTGTTCGACGGCGTACCCGAGAAGGACGTGGCGCCGACCCTGGTGATGACCGCCCGCACCCGCATCGAGCAGGAATCGAACTACTCCTACGTCTCCGCCCGCTTGCTGCTGGACGCGCTGCGCCGGGAAGCCCTGAGTTTCCTCGGCCACGGCGCCGTCTCCGCCACCCAGGACGAGATGAGCCAGCGCTACGGCGACTATTTCAAGGACTACATCAAACGCGGCGCCGAGTTGGAGCTGCTGTCGCCGGAGCTGACCCGTTTCGACCTGCAGCGGTTAGGGCAGGCGCTCAAGCCGGAGCGCGACCTGCAGTTCAACTATTTGGGTCTCCAGACCTTGTACGACCGCTATTTCATCCACAGCGGCGACATCCGCTTCGAGCTGCCGCAGGCTTTCTTCATGCGCGTGGCCATGGGGCTGGCCATCCAGGAGATCGACCGGGAAGATCGCGCGATCGAGTTCTATGACCTCCTGTCGTCCTTCGACTTCATGTCCTCGACGCCAACCCTGTTCAACGCCGGTACACTGCGGCCGCAGCTTTCGTCCTGCTACCTGACCACGGTGCCGGACGATCTGGACGGCATCTACAGCGCCATCAAGGACAACGCCCTGCTCTCCAAGTTCGCCGGCGGCCTCGGCAACGACTGGTCCCGGGTGCGCGGCATGGGCGCCCACATCAAGGGCACCAATGGCAAATCCCAGGGCGTGGTGCCCTTCCTCAAGGTCGCCAACGACACGGCCGTCGCCGTGAACCAGGGCGGCAAACGCAAAGGCGCGGTCTGCGCCTATCTTGAAACCTGGCACATCGACATCGAGGAATTCCTCGACCTGCGCAAGAACACCGGCGACGACCGCCGCCGTACCCACGACATGAACACCGCCAACTGGGTGCCGGACCTGTTCATGAAGCGGGTGGCGGAAGACAAGGATTGGACCCTGTTCTCACCGAACGACACCCCCGACCTGCACGACCTGACGGGACTCGCCTTCGAGCAGCGCTATCTGGACTACGAAGCCAAGGCCGACCGCGGCGAACTCAAGCTGTACAAGCGCCTGCCCGCCAGCCAGTTGTGGCGCAAGATGCTGTCCATGCTGTTCGAGACCGGCCACCCCTGGCTGGCCTTCAAAGACCCGTGCAACCTGCGCTACACGAACCAGCACGCGGGCGTGGTGCATTCATCCAACCTCTGCACCGAAATCACCCTGCACACCAACGACGGCGAAATCGCCGTGTGCAATCTGGGCTCGGTGAACCTGGCGGCGCACATCACGCCGGACGGCGCGCTGGACACCGTGAAGCTCCAGAAGACCATCGCCACCGGCATGCGCATGCTGGACAACGTCATCGACATCAACTATTACAGCGTGCCGCAGGCGCGCCGCTCCAACCTGCGTCACCGCCCGGTGGGCTTGGGGATCATGGGCTTCCAGGATGCCCTGTACCAGCTGCGGCTACCCTATGCCTCGCAGGAGGCGGTCGCATTCGCCGATCTCAGCATGGAAGCGGTCAGCTACTACGCGATCCAGGCTTCCTGCGACCTGGCCGAGGAACGGGGCCGCTACAGCACCTTCGACGGCTCGCTGTGGAGCCGGGGCATCCTGCCGATCGACTCCATCGCCCTGCTGGAAGAGGGACGCGGCGGCTATCTGCAGATGGACCGGAGCTGGACGCTGGACTGGGATGCCCTGCGCGAACGGGTGCGCACGGTCGGCATGCGCAACAGCAACACCATGGCGATCGCGCCCACCGCGACCATCTCGAACATCTGCGGCGTCTCGCAGTCCATCGAGCCGACGTACCAGAACCTGTTCGTCAAGTCGAACCTGTCGGGCGAGTTCACCGTGGTCAACCCCTATCTGGTCCAGGACCTCAAGGCGCTGGGACTGTGGGATGCGGTCATGATCAACGACCTCAAGTACTACGACGGCAGCGTGCAGAAGATCGAGCGCGTCCCCGAACCGCTGAAACAGCTCTACTCCACCGCGTTCGAGATCGACGCCCGCTGGCTGATCGAGGCGGGTTCGCGCCGGCAGAAATGGCTGGACCAGGCGCAGTCCCTGAACCTGTACCTGGCCGAGCCTTCCGGCAAGAAGCTCGACACGCTCTACAAACTGGCCTGGGTGCGCGGCCTCAAGACCACGTACTACCTGCGTTCGCTGGGCGCCACCCACGTCGAGAAGAGCACGGCCTTCGACGGCAAGCTCAATGCGGTCAAGACCGATCCGATCGACGATGCCATCCCCGGCCTGCGCCAGATGGACGCCGTTCACGCCGACACGAGGCCGGCCGAGCCCAAGGCTTGCCTGATCGACGATCCCACTTGCGAAGCGTGCCAGTAGCCGAAACGCTCATCCTTGTGCATCATGGGCCTGGCGCCCGGAAAGGCCGTCAGGCCCTGGCGGAAGGCCCCCCTGAAAATAACTGAACCACGAGAGGTAAGGAGAGTCAAATGAGCGAACTGACCAAACTCATCTACGCATTCGTCGGCATCATGATCATCGGTTTCGGGATCGTGTATTTCTCCAAGGAAACCGAACAGGACAAAGTCGGCCAGGCGCTGCTGATGTCGGGCAACATGCTGAACACCTATGCGCGGGAATCCTGCACCCAGGCCGGCGAAGCCAAGGCCGGCACCCATCTTTACATGCCGAGCGAGTCGCAGAGCGACGGCAACAGCTATGTGAACCTGACCTGGAACTACAGCAACAATGGCGACCACGTGCTGACCTGCCGCTACGAGCGTGACAAGGGCATCACCGAGATGACGCTCGACGGCGCCCCGGTCGGCAACGTCAGCGTGGACCGGGGTGCGGATGCGCCGTCCCGGGCTGCCGGCGCGGCCAACGGCAAGCACGACACCGGCCACTGAGCCCGTCGCCGCGACCTGCCGATCGGGAAGCACCCGCATGAACGCGACTCGCGACGAATACACGAATACCGCCAAATGGCTGCATTGGATCATGGCCGTGCTCATCGTGCTCGCCTGGTTCATCGGCCTCTATGTGGCCGATCTGCCCAAAGGGCCGGAAAAAGCCCTGATCATGGCCTGGCATAAGGGTTTCGGCACGGCGGTGCTGGCCCTGATAACCGTCCGGCTGGCCTGGCGGCTGCTCAATCCGCCACCGCAGTTTCCGGACGGCATGTCGCCCGGCCTGAGGCAGGCGGCGCATTCGGTGCACTGGACCTTGTACGGGCTGATGATCGCCCAGCCCCTGAGCGGGTGGGCGGTCAGCTCCGCGTCCGGCTATCCGGTCAAGCTGATCGGACTGATCACCCTGCCGGCCCTGGTCGAAAAGAACGAGTCCCTGGCGGAATTCTTCGTCGATGTCCATTCGATGCTTGGCTGGGGCCTGGCCATCCTGGTGCTCGGCCACGTCGCGATGGCGATCAAGCATCACCATGTCGACCGGAACGGCATCCTGAAACGAATCCTGCCGGGTCACCGTCCGGCGGCCGACTGATCCGCGTCGTTTCCTCGAGCGACACCGATACGACTTTGAGAGAGCAAATACCATGCTGAATTGGGACGATCCCTTGGCCGGCTTGACGACCAGGCCGACTCCGGCGGCCAAGGCCGCCTTCACCCTGGATTTCGAATCCGCCGCCGAACCCGCCCCGATGCCGGCCGCCCCGGCTTCGGAACCATCGCTCGACAGTGTCGCGCTACCCGATGCCGCCGCCGGCGCCACCGGCCTGGAAAACATCGAGATGGGCGCCCGCCGCATCCAGGTGGACGACAAGAAGATCATCAACTGCCGGGCCGACCTCAACCAGCTGGTGCCCTTCAAGTACCACTGGGCCTGGCAGAAGTACCTGGACGCCTGCGCCAACCACTGGATGCCGCAGGAAATCAACATGAACGCCGACATCGCCCTGTGGAAGAGCGCCGACGGATTGACCGAAGACGAGCGCACCATCATCAAGCGCAACCTCGGCTTCTTCTCCACCGCCGATTCGCTGGTGGCGAACAATCTGGTGCTGGCCGTGTACCGTCACATCACCAATCCGGAATGCCGTCAGTACCTGCTGCGCCAAGCCTTCGAAGAGGCGCTGCACACCCATGCCTACCAGTACGTGGTGGAGTCGCTGGGGCTGGACGAGGGCGAGGTGTTCAACATGTACCGGGAGCTGCCGGCGGTGGCGCGCAAGGCCGAGTGGGCCCTGCCCTTCACCCAGTACCTGTCCGATCCCCATTTCAAGACCGGCACGGTGGAGAACGACCAGCGCCTGCTGCGCGAGCTGATCGCCTTCTACGTGATCTTCGAAGGCATCTTCTTCTACGTCGGCTTCACCCAGATCCTGTCCATGGGCCGCCGCAACAAGATGACCGGCACCGCCGAACAGTTCCAATACATCATGCGCGACGAGTCCATGCACATGAACTTCGGCATCGACGTCATCAACCAGATCAAGGTCGAAAACCCGCACCTGTGGTCGGAAGGCTTCAAGGGAGAGATGATCCGGATGATCCGCGAAGCCGTGGAGATCGAAACCCAGTACGCCTACGACACCATGCCGCGCGGCATCCTGGGCCTCAACGCACCGATGTTCAAGGAATACCTCGAGTTCATCGCCAACCGCCGCTGCGCCCAGATCGGCCTGCCCGAGCAATATCCCGGCGTGTCGAATCCGTTCCCGTGGATGAGCGAAGTGCTGGACCTCAAGAAGGAGAAAAACTTCTTCGAAACCCGGGTCACCGAGTACCAGACCGGCGGCGCCCTGAGCTGGGACTGAACGGGCAATGAGCAACGCGGCCGCCGTGGTTTCCGACGATGCGCGAGACTTTCTCCCCCGTCTGGCTCGCGCAGGGGATCCGGCGGCTTTTTTCGCCTGATCGAGGGAGCGGGCATGAATGATTCGACGCCGAACCCCTACCGCTACGCCGCCCTATGGCGAGGCATCGGCTGGGCCATGGTCGCCGCGGTCGTCGTTCTATCCCTCGTTCCGCAGTTGCCCAAGGCGCCATCCCTACTGGGTTGGGACAAGGCCCAGCATTTCCTCGCCTACGCGGTCCTGACCTTCTGGTTTTGCCTGAGTTATTCCCGCCACTGGCGCTGGCCGGCTTTCTTCGTCGCGCTGGGAACCCTACTTGAGCTGCTGCAGGGTTTCACCGGCATCAGGACGACCGACCCCTTCGATATACTGGCCAACGGGACCGGTGTGTCCATAGGCTTAAGTCTTGCTTTCACTCCACTCATCAAGAGCCTACAAAAGTTTGATGATCTGCTTTCCCGGTCCTGCGGATCGAGCTGTTAGGCCAGTCTCTGGACATCGCCGGGTCGTAGCGAAACAGCGCCAGCAGCGCACCCCAACCGATCGGGGCGGCAACCCTGTCGAAAAGTCCCGAAGGGCCTTGCAGCCAGAACACCTGCCAGGCAACAAACTCGGCAAGAGCGAGGATGACGCCCACCCCATCGAATGGGACGTCAGTGGCAAAATCCCGGAAACCGAGGGGGACTGAATCCGTCAGGCGTCTCTCACGACGTCTCCACGAGACCCGTTTCCGATGACCTGACCCCGGGTGTGCGCCGCGTCGACAAAGCGCTCCCTGAAGCAGTGACCCGTTCAAGGTGCGCTTCGGCCCATCGACGGTAGCTGTCGTTCCGGCGCTGCACCCACAGCGCCATGCCCATGTAGCCGTAAGGCATCCGCGGTCCTTCCGGCGTCGTCCGCAACTCCGCATAACTCACTCCGGGCCGAAGATGGTGATCGGCATGGCGGCTGAGCCCGAGAAACATGAACAGGCTGAGGGCCGAATCATTGCGCCATGCGATCGCCCCGCTCTGGCCGGAATCTTCGGTCAGGCCGTAGTGCTGGAAATAATTCACCGATTCCAGGGTCCGTACCGCGCCTCGCGCCTGATGCAGCAGCACCAACGCCGCCAGCAAGCCGAACAGCGCGGCGTAGAGCGCCAGCCATGCCAGTTCGAACACCAGCCCCGCCACCGCCGCCCCCCGCCGGTCCGACCAGGCGATGCGCCATTGCTGGCGCAGCCCGCGCCGATAGAAATCCTCGAAGCTCTCCCCTCTGTGCGCAGTCGAGGGGTCGTCGGCCGTTCCCAGCCGGGCATGATGTCCCAGCTTGTGCGCGACGTAGAAATGGTCGTAGCCGAGCGAGGCGAGCAGCAGCCGTCCCAGCCTTCGTTGCACACGGGAGCGCCGATGCATCAGCTCATGGGCCGGACAGATGCCCGCGCAGACGAAATCGGCGGAGACCATCGCCCGTATCGCGAACAAATCGGCCAGGCTCGCCACGATTTCGGAAAATCCAGTCCAGCCGAGTTGCGACACCAGCCGGCCGAGCAGGATCAGATTCAGCACCTGCAGTCCGGCCAGCAAATAGAGGATGCCGTCGAAGAAAAGATGCGGCGCATCTCCTTGCACCACGCGGGTTTCCGCCGGCCCGAGATACTCGGCCAGCAGAAGGCCCAGCATGGGCAGGGTCCAGAGCAGCGCAGCCGCCGGCCGGTGCGGACCGGTGGCGAGAAAGCCGAGGACGGCCAGAGGAAACACCAGGCTGAGTCCGTAGCCGGTCCACCACGGCAGCGGCCAAATGGCCACCGATCGGGTTTTCGATAGAATGCTCATGGGCTTTGCGGAACCTCACGATGCGGCCATCAAAAGCGAGAACCTATTATCTCGGCCTGTGCCTGACCTACCACGATCCGGCCTTGGCGATCGTCGGTCCGGACGGCGGCATCCTGTTCGCCGAAGCCGCCGAGCGCCGGCTCCAGAGCAAGCGGGCCTTGAACGCCCCGCCAGACGACCTGTTCCAAACGCCTGCGCTGTTGCAGGCGCATTGCGCCGACGCCGATGAATTCGTCATTGCCTGCAACTGGCAGGAGCCGCGCCCTCTGCACGAGCATCTCGCCCGCTGGGCGGGATGGCTGTCGCCTGAGGGTATTCTCGCCAATGCGGGCCGCCGGCTCCATGCCTGGCTGGAGCCCTATCAGCTCTACCATATGCAAGCCGCCCAGCACCATGCCTTGAAAAGCCGTCTGCTCAACCTGGCTCGGAGCCTGCGCCGCGATTTTCCCGGCGTCCCGGTCCGTATCCGGGCCTACGACCATCACCTCAGCCATGCCGCGCTGGCCTGTTACGGCAGCCCTTTCGAGACCGCGGCCTGCGCCGTGATCGACTCATACGGCGAAACCGGGTCGATGGCGTTCTTCGACTACCGCGACGGCCGGCTGCGCCCCGTGGCCAAACTCGACGGACCGCAGAGCCTGGGATTCTACTATATGAAGCTCACCGAACTCTGCGGATTCGACTGGCTCGGCGGCGAGGAATGGAAAGTCATGGGGCTCGCCTCTTACGGGCGCGCCGACGCGGAAGTGATGGGCTGGCTGCGGGACATGATGCAGGTGGACGGCCTGCGCCTGAAGACCGGCCACGCTGTGTTTTTCGACCGGTTGCAACGGCTCGAATCCCGCCGGCGGCATCCCGAGCAAGCGCCGGAATCCGCCGCCGACCTCGCCCATACGGGCCAGCTTTTTTTCGCCGAAACCGTCAACCGCCTGCTCACCAACTTCCATGCTCGCGGATGTTCCGGACACCTCGCGCTGGCCGGCGGCTGCGCGCTGAATTCGGTCTGCAACGGCCAGATTCCGCGCGGGACGCCGTTCCGGGCGCTGTACGTACCGCCGGCGCCGGCCGATGACGGCACTGCGCTGGGGGCGGCATGGCTCGCCTTCCGGGAAGATCACCCCGGGCAATCCTTCGAACCGGGCCATCTCTCCCCTTATCTCGGCAGCGAGATCGCGGCCGCGGACATCGAACGCTTCGCCCGCTACGCCGGTGTGCCGGTTCGGCACCTCCCCGGCGATGCCCTCATCGGCGCCGCCGCCGAACTGCTGGCCCAAGGCAAGATCCTGGGCTGGCTTCAGGGCAAGGCCGAATTCGGCCCCCGCTCGCTCGGCAACCGCTCCATCCTGGCCGATCCCCGGCATGCCGAAACCGGCGAGCGCATCAACCGCGAGGTCAAGTTCCGCGAACGCTTCCGGCCCTATGCTCCCGCCATCCTGCACGAATACGGCCCGGACTGGTTCGAGGCCTATCAGGAATCCCGGTATATGGAGCGCACCCTGCGGTTCCGGCCGGAGGCACGGGAGCGGGTGCCGGCGGTGGTGCATGTGGACGGTACCGGCCGGTTGCAGACCGTCAAACAGAGTTGGAATCCGCGCTTTCATGCCCTTCTGGAAGCATTCCACCGGCTGAGCGGGGTGCCGGTATTGCTCAACACCAGTTTCAACGTCATGGGGAAACCCATGGTGCACAGCATGGAAGACGCCTTCGCCGTGTTCCTGGGATCGGGCATGGATGCCCTGGTCGCCGGCGATCATCTCTTCACCAAACCGGAGACACTGCCATGACCGGACTGCGCAGCCTGTGCCGGGCGCTGCTGCACGGTCCCGCCGATGCCGAGACGCTTCGGGGGGCATCGGCATTCTTCGAGTCGGCGCTGGCCAAGGCCGTGGGGGCCAGCACGCGCCCGAGCTTCGGGAATCCCTGGTCGCCACGGGTCCGGCCCAATCCCACAGAAGAAGCCGGACGGCGCACCGTGCTTCTCGCCCTGGCGCCGACGCTTTTGCTGGATGGCATCGGGCTGGCCCGCGCCGCGCAGCCGGCCACGGCGCACCGCCTCGCCGAATGCCAGCTGTTCGAACTGTATTGCCGCAGCGTCGGCCTCGACGAGCCCGCCACCTCGGCTCCCTTGAAGTTCCGGGCAAAGCTCACCCTCGCCGGCGCGACTCTGCCTCCCCTGGACGATCCCACCTTCTTTCACGCTCCCAACATTCCCGATTTCGCCTGGACGCTGCCGGCCGTCCAGCTTTGCCTGTTCCATCGCCCACGCAGCTACTTCCCGGAACTGCTGGGCTGGACTCTGGCCCATGGCCTGCGGGAACCGGATTGGTGGGATGACGACGATGCAGCCGAAACCGGCCGCTGCCGCGCGTTGGCCCGCGCCGCGCTGGAGGCTTGCACGGATCGCGACGAAGGTCGCGTCCATGCCGGCTGGTCCCTTTACTGCCTGTCGTTCACCGAACTGCTCCAGGAAACCGCCGGCCAATTGGCCCGCAGACTCCAGGCCAGGGAGGCGATGGCCAGTATCGTCCAGGCCAAACGGGCCCATGCCCTCGGCCATCACGGCAGGGTCTTGCTCGCCGGACGCAGCCTCGATGACTGGCTGGCGCAAGCCGGTCCGGAACCGCTGCTCGACGCGCTGCGCGATTCGCCCTACCTGGACCGAACCTGCGCGGCAGAAAGCCGCCTGATCCGCGCCATGGACTTCGGCGGACCGATGTTCGGCGTGTTCGATGCCGCCGAGCGGCGGGTTTGCCTGGACTGGATCGAAGATGAGAGCCGGAGCGTCGACATGGCAGCGACCGGCTCGGCCTTCATTCCACGGCCGAATCGCGTGAACCAACGGCCGAAGTCCGGTCCGCGCTCGAAGCGTGCGTTTTACACCGCCCTGCTGGGTGCCGAATCGACGTCCGACATCCCCGGTCAAGCCACCGAGGTCGTGGAACGGACTCTCCGCCTGACCCGCTTGTTCATGCAACTGCAACGAGGTTACCGCCGTTTTTTTCCCTACGATGAGGCGGCTTTCCACGCTCGCATCGAAGCCATATACCGGCACGACATCGAGCGTTACCGCCCGCTCACCGTACCACCCCGGATCGGCAAGGACTTCTGCCGATGGGTCATCCTCCAGCTCGCGCCCACCATCCTGGTCGACGGCTGCTGGCTGGCCGGCATCGCCACGGCTGCCGAAAACCTGGACACCATCGACCGCCATCTGCTGAAAATCTACGCCGACGAACTGGGCAACGGCCGGCCCGAACGCAACCATCCCAACGTCTACCGCCGCCTGCTCGACGACCTCGGCATCCGGCTGCCGCCGTTCGCCAGCGAAGCCTTCGCCCAGGACCCGCGCTTCCTGGATGCCGCCTTCGACATACCGGTCTACCTCCTCGCCATCGGCCAGCACCCCCGCCGCTATTTCCCAGAACTGCTCGGCCTCAATCTCGCCATCGAACTCAGCGGACTCGGCGCCGGCTACATGCGGCTGATCGACCTGCTGCGCGACCATGGGATCGACCCCGCCATCATCCAGCTGCACCTCAGCATCGACAATCTCGCTTCCGGCCATGCCGCCCGGGCAAGGGATGCCGTCATGATTTACATGGACGAAATGGAACGGAAGGGGGGCGCGGAGGTCTCGCGCCAGGTATGGAAGAGAATCTGGACCGGCTATCTGTCGCTCGAAACCACCGCGCTGAAATGGGCTCTGCAAATCCGCTGGCGATCTCGATCTTGAGCCGTGCAGACGCGAAGAAAATCCCGTGGCCGACGAGAACATCCATTCTTCCGCGGCGTCCCGCGTCGAATGGAAGCACACCATCTTTTCGTTGAACTCCTGCCCCTCGCCGCCGACACGCTGATCGCATCGATACCGGCGGACATCAGGACACCGTTCATCATGAAGCGCGAGCCGCGCTCGTTCGACCGAATCAACGGGCACCGAAGCGGGAACGGCGGACCGATCCCCGCGGAAACCGGAGGCGACAAAGAGCCCCGTGAATCAGATTCCGTGTGTCATGAGTCCACCCCTCGCTCCACCTCGCCCTGACGCCGCAACTGCCGTTTCAATATCTTGCCGGCGGCGTTCCGCGGCAGCTGTTCGAGCGCCACGACCCGGCGGGGAATCTCGTGGCGGCCCAGGGAGGGTTTGCACCACGCGCGGATTTCCGCCTCGGTGACGGGGGTTGCCAACACGACATAGGCCACCACCCGCTCGCCGTGCAACGGGTCCGGATCGCCGACCACGGCCACTTCGCGGATCGCCGGATGCCGGCACAAGACGTCTTCGATCACCCTTGGATAGACGTTCATGCCGTTGACGATGATGAGGTCCTTCTTGCGGTCGACGATGCTGAAATAACCGTCCTCGTCGACATGCCCCAGGTCGCCGGTGAGGAACCAGCCGTCGCGAAAGCTTTCCTCGGTGGCTTCGGGCTGTTTCCAGTAGCCTTTGAAGACATTGGCGCCGCGCACGGCGATTTCACCCATCTCGCCGACGGGTAGTTCGGCGCCTTGCTCGTCGACGATCTTCATTTCCACGCCCGGCACCGGCAAGCCGACCGTGCCGCATTTGACGGGACCGCCCACCGGATTGACGCAGGTGACCGGCGAACATTCGGTGGGACCGTCGCCTTCATGGATCGGCAGACCAAAGCGGTCCTGGAACTGCTGCATCACCGCGGGCGGGAGGGCCGCACCGCCGGATACGCACAGGCGGATGGTTCCGAACCGGGCGATTCGATCGTCACGCAGCCGGCACAGCAAGGCATACATGCTGGGCACCCCGAGAAACAGGGTGGCCCCGTGCCGGCCGATGGTATCGGCCACCAGATCCGGTTCGAACTTCGCCAGCGGAACCAGGGCACAGCCGTGGGTGAGCGGAGTGAGCATACCGACGGTGGCGGCGAAGGCGTGGAACATCGGCAGCACGACCAGTACCCGGTCCTCGCCGGACCGCCAGTCCAGGGCTTCCCGCACGCTGGCGGTGTTCGCCAGCAGGTTGCCGTGGGTCAGCATCGCGCCTTTCGGCCGGCCCGTGGTGCCCGAGGTATAAAGGATCGCGGCCAAATCTTCCGAGGCATCGAAGTCAACGATCGGAGGTGCTGCCATCTCGTCCAGCAAATCCCGCCAAGCCTGCCCGTCCGGGCCGTCGCCGCCGATGCAGGCACGAATCTTCAGCGGAAACAGGCGCTCCAGTACCGCGCCGGCATCAGCCGCAAGCTGGTCATGATAGATCAGCCCGCTGACCTCGGCATCGGCGAGGTTGTAACGCACTTCCTCGACGCTGAGCAGCAGGTTGATGGGCACGACCGCGGCGCCGGCCTTGAGGATGCCGGCATAGGCCAGGGCGAATTCCGCCGAGTTGACGCAGTACAGGCCGATCCGCTCGCCCTTGCCTATGCCGCGGGCGGCGAGGCCGGCGGCAATGGCGTCGGACAAACGGTCGAATTCCGCGAAGTCGACGCAGCAATCGGCCGTCAGGATCGCCGGAAACGAAGCATAACGGCTTGCTGCGTCACGCAGCGCGTCCGCAAGAGAATGAGGCATGACGGAACACTCGTGGGGAATTCGGAGCTGCCGGAGGATCGTCGTTGCTCGACCTTCCTGCAGCGGTTTGACGGGCGCCCGGCACAGGGGGTGTCCATGGCCTGCGCTCCCTCACCCTCGCCCGGAGGGTGAGGTTGGAAAATGCGGCCTGTCCGGCCTAGTTGATGACGTTGTGGCCGCGTCCGCGCATGCAGTTGATGAAGGCGCGCTTGTACTGCTCGTCTCCGGACACGCCCTGCTGGGTGGCACCGCCGATGCCGCCGGCCGCCGCACCGATGGCCGCGCCGGTACCGGGGTTTCCCACCGCCGCGCCGATGGCTGCACCGGCCGCCGCCCCCACCAGGCCGCCCACCGCGCCGCCCTTCAGGGCCTCGGTGCCTGCGCTGCCGGCTTCCTTGGCCATCATCCGGCATTCCTCTTCGTCGAGGGAGATGCGAGCGGCGTTGGGATCCTTGTAGGTGTCGTAGGTCGGCTTCCATCCCGAATAGGTGGCGCAACCGGACACAGCGACGGCTGCCATCAGCAATACCGATATGTTTTTCAGCATGTTCATAAACTCCTCGCTCGAAAATTCTATCCTGGCGGCCTGACTCCCTTGGTTCGGGCACGGCCGAAAGACCGGCCAACTATATCAAAACCAGACGCATGCGGTACGTCGGCCGATTCGGGAATATCCGCCGCTTCTGTTATGATCACCTCCATCGATGAGGGCGACGACCCGCTGCCGCAAAGACCTCCAGCGTCCACCAGCCATCCGGTTTCCGGCGGGATGGGCCTTTCATCGCTCTTTTCACTCCCTACTCCCCCATCCTGATGCAATCTACCGAAACGACCTTTTCCTTTTCCGATCTAGCCATCTCGCCCCCCATTCTCCAGGCCATCCGCGAAATCGGCTACGAGATTCCCTCCCCGATTCAAGCCGCGAGCATTCCTTATCTTCTCGCCGGCCATGACCTGCTGGGCCAGGCCCAGACCGGCACCGGCAAGACCGCCGCTTTCGCCCTGCCGATCCTGAACGGCATCGATCTCGAGCGCCGCGAGCCGCAGGCCCTGGTGCTGGCGCCGACCCGCGAGCTGGCGTTGCAAGTCGCCGAAGCCTTCCAGAGCTACGCCCGCCATCTGCCCGATTTCCACATCCTGCCGATCTATGGCGGCCAGTCGATGGACGCCCAGTTGCGCCACCTGCGCCGCGGCGTCCACGTCATCGTCGGCACGCCGGGGCGGGTGATGGACCATCTGCGCCGCAAGAGCCTCAGCCTGGACAGCCTGCGCACCCTGGTGCTGGACGAGGCGGACGAGATGCTGCGGATGGGCTTCATCGAAGACGTCGAATGGATCCTGGAGCACACCCCGCCCCAGCGCCAGATCGCCCTGTTCTCCGCCACCATGCCGGAAGTGATCCGCAAGGTCGCCAAGCGCCATCTGCGCAGCCCGAAGGAAGCCAAGATCGAGGCCAAGACCGCGACCGTCGAGGCCATCACCCAGCGCTACTGGCTGGGCTCGAGCGCGCACAAGCTCGACGCGCTGACCCGCATCCTCGAAGTCGAGGACTTCGACGCCATGATCATCTTCGTCCGCACCAAGGTGCTGACGGAAGAACTGGCGGAAAAACTGGAGGCCCGCGGCTATTCCGCCGCCGCACTGAATGGCGACATGAGCCAGGCGCTGCGCGAAAAGGCGGTCGACCGCTTGAAGAAAAACACCCTGGACATCCTGGTCGCCACCGACGTCGCCGCACGCGGTCTGGACGTCGAACGCATCAGCCATGTGGTGAACTACGACATCCCCTACGACACCGAGGCTTACGTCCACCGCATCGGCCGCACCGGCCGCGCCGGGCGTAAAGGCCAAGCCATCCTGTTCGTCGCCCCCCGCGAAAAGCGCATGCTGAGCGCGATCGAGAAGGCCACACGCCAGCGCATCACAGAGATGCGCCTGCCCACCCACCAGGACATCGCCGAGCGCCGCGTCGAGCAATTCAAGGCCCAGGTCATGGCGACGCTGGAAGAGGAGGATCTGGAGTTCTTCCGCCGCCTGGTGCAGCAGCTCGGCCGCGAGCAAGGCCTCTCGCCGACCGATATCGCCGCGGCCCTCACCTTCCTGGTCCAGAAGGACCGACCGCTGATTCCGGACGAGAAGCCTGCGCCGGCCGAATACACCCCGTCCAGCCGCGAGCCGCAGAAAAAATTCCGCGACAGCGAACCGCGGGACAAGAAGCACAAGCGCAAGGAGCGCGAAGACGGAGGCGTGCTCTACCGCATCGACGTGGGCCGTAACGACGGCGCGGCGCCCAAGGACATCGTCGGCGCCATCGCCAACGAAGCGGACATTCCCGGCAGCTCCATCGGCCACATCAAGCTGTACGACGACTTCAGCACGGTCAGTCTGCCGGCCGACATGCCGAAAAAATCGCTGAAGCGGCTGGAGAAAGTGTGGATCGTCGGCAAGCCGATCAACATCCGGCTCTGGACCGGCGACGCGCCTGCCGCGCCGGCCTTCGGCAAGCCGAAGCAAAAGAAGGGCTATCCGAAGAAGAACGGCTGACCATCCCCTCTCCCAGAGGGAAAGGGGCTGTCTTTCCTTCTCCCTCCGGGATCAATCCGCCAGGAGCGGTTCTGGCCGGGCGGGGCTCGCCCGAAGGGTGTCGGGCAGGACTGCCCGAAAACGGAAGGTGGCCCGTAGGACCGGATGAGGGAAACGGGATTCGTCAATTCCCGGACGGTTCCCCGCCCAGCGTCGCCATATCGATCACGAAGCGGTATTTCACGTCGCTTTTGAGCAGGCGTTCGAAGGCCTCGTTGATGCCCTGGATCGGGATCAGCTCGATGTCGCAGACGATGCCGTGTTCGCCGCAAAAGTCCAGCATCTCCTGGGTTTCCCGGATGCCGCCGATCAGCGAGCCGGCCAGCCGGCGGCGCCCGCCGATCAGGCTGAAAGGCATGACCGGCAGGCTTTCAGGCGGCACGCCGACCAGGGTCAGCGTGCCGTCCCGCTTCAGCAGGTTCAAATAGGCATCGATGTCGTGCGGCGCCGAGACGGTATCGAGGATGAAATCGAAGCGGCTGGCCTGCCGAGCCATGGCGTCCGGGTCTTTCGATAGCACGATCTCGTCCGCGCCCAAACGCCGCGCATCCTTAGCCTTGCCCGGCGAAGTCGTGAACAGCACCACTTCCGCGCCGAAGGCATGGGCGAATTTCAAAGCCATATGCCCCAGTCCCCCCAGGCCGATGATCCCGACCCGCTGTCCCGGCCCCACCTTCCAGTGCCGCAAGGGCGAATAGGTGGTAATGCCGGCACACAGCAAAGGCGCGGCGGCGGCCAGATCCAGCTTCTCCGGCAGCCGCAGGACGAAGGCCTCGTCGACCACGATGCTGTCGGCGTAGCCGCCGTAGGTCATGCCGCCGCTGTGACGGTCCGGGCTGTTGTAGGTGAACACCGGACCGTGCTCGCAATGCTGTTCCAGGCCGTCCGCGCAGCTCGGGCAGGTCCGGCAGGAATCCACCATGCAGCCGACCGCGACCACGTCGCCCGGCTTGAACTTCGTCACGCCGCTGCCGACCTGCGCCACCCTTCCCACGATCTCATGTCCTGGCACGCAAGGGTAAGTGGTCGCATTCCATTCGTTGCGCGCCTGATGCAGATCGGAATGGCAGACGCCGCAATAGAGGATGTCGATCCGGACATCCTCCGGCAGCGGCTCGCGGCGCTGCAAGACGATTGGCGCCAGTGCCGAATGGGCACTCTGAGCGGCATAGGCGTTGGCGGTGTACATGTGGCTATCCTCCATAGATACGGTTATTTCAGGCGGAACAGTGCTGGGATGGACGGTCATGTTGCACTTGGCCGGATGACCTTATAGAGCGGACAATAAGACCATCTCTGACCATGTTATGACTTTGCCCATGAAAACCACCAGCATCGCCGACACCAAATCGCATTTGTCCGCTCTGCTCGCAGACATCGAAGCAGGTGAAGAGCTTGTCATCACCCGGCGGGGAAAGCCCGTAGCCCGTCTGGTTGCGGAACCCCGTGCCGAAGGTTTCGGCTGGTCCGATTTGCGCACCCGGGTCGCCCAAGGGGCTACGCCAACGCAAGCTGATGGTTTCAAGCCTGGACCTTGGCCGAAATGGCCAGCGTCGGCGGAAGCGTTGGGTCTCGGCCTTATCGTGACGTAAGACAGGGTTCATCCCTCCTCGGTTTTCCCGCCGACCGACTGCGAATTTCCGCCAATCCTTCCCTGTCATGACCCTCAGCAAGTGCTCGAATCTTGCGGTCAGGGCCGCCTTGTCCAGGCGCCGCCGACCGCACCAATGTCCTGGAAACGCCCCCCGGCGAGGACGATAGCGGCTCGAAGAGCTGCCGAATCGAAGCCAAGCATGTCCCGCCACCCCACTCGTTGGCTCATGGGTATCGCCCTGCTGGTACTCTCGGCCATCGCCATCGTTTTACCAAGTTTCCCGGAAGCCTCCATCCCCGAGTTCCAAACCGTCAAGGCTGAATGGATTCCGTCCGAAGCCTATCTGCTGGATCGCAACGGCGAGGTCATCCACGAGCAGCGGGTGGATTTTTCCGCCCGCCGCAAACCCTGGATGTTGTCAACGACGTTTTCCCCGGCCTTGCTGAAGGCCGTCGTCGCCGCGGAAGATCGGCGCTTTTATCGCCACCACGGCGTGGACTGGCGGGCCATGGCCGCAGCGGCATGGGGGACGGTCGGCGGCCACAGGCGCGGGGCCAGCACGATCACCATGCAGCTGGCGGCGCTGCTCGATCCGCGGCTCGCCATGCACGGCGGGGGACGCTCCCTCCGGCAGAAGCTCGGGCAGGTCGCCGCGGCGCTGAAGCTGGAACGCCGCTGGAGCAAGGACGAAATCCTCGAAGCCTACCTCAACCGGGTCCGATTCCGGGGCGAACTGGAAGGCGTGCCGGCGACGGCCTTAGGCCTGTTCGGCAAGCAGGCCTCGGGTTTGGACGAGGCCGAATCGGCGCTGCTCGCCGCCATCTTGCCCTCCCCCAACGCCGGCCCGGCGCGGATCGCCCGCCGCGCCTGCGCCATCGCCAAGGCCGCCGTATTCTCGGTGGACTGCGGCGATCTGGAGCGCCGTGCGGCGATGGCGCTGACCCATGCCCATCGTCCGCCACCTTCGATCGCGCTCGCACCTCATCTCGCCCGCCAGTTGCTGAAAAAGCGCGGCGAAAGCGTGCGGACCACGCTCAGCGCGCCTGTCCAGCGCCGCGCCATCCAAGCCCTGGAACAACAGCTCCAGGGCTTGAAAGCGCGCAACGTCCGCGACGGAGCGGCCCTGGTCGTCGACAACCGCAGCGGGGAGGTGCTTGCCTACGTGGGCTCGGCGGGAGTGACCAGCCGAGCCGGTCAGGTCGACGGTGTCCGCGCCCGACGCCAGGCCGGCTCCACCCTCAAGCCCTTCCTTTATGCGCTGGCCCTGGAGAAGCGTTACCTCACCGCCGCCTCCATCCTGGACGATTCGCCGCTCAACCTGGAAACCCGCACCGGCCTCTACGTGCCACAGAACTATGATCGCAACTTCAAAGGCCGGGTCAGCGTCCGCACCGCCCTGGCCGCCTCGCTCAACATTCCGGCCATCCGCACCCTCATGATGGTGGGGCTGGAACCGTTCCACGAACGGCTCTGGAACGCGGGCTACAGGGGCCTGACCGAGGATGGCGAGTATTACGGCTATTCGCTGGCCCTGGGTTCGGCCGAGGTCAGCCTGTGGGAGCAAGTGAACGCCTTCCGGACCCTCGCCAACGGCGGCCGCCAGACGCCTCTTCATATCCTGCCCGGGGACGCGGCCGACGACTCCCGTCCGCTGATCGACCCGCGCGCGGCCTACATCGTGGGCAGCATCCTCAGCGACCGCTCCAGCCGCGCCCTCAGCTTCGGTCTGGACAACCCGCTCACCACCCGCTACTGGACCGCGGTCAAGACCGGCACCAGCAAGAACATGCGCGACAACTGGTGCATCGGCTACAGCGCGCGCTACACCGTCGGCGTCTGGGTCGGCAACTTCGAGGGCGATGCCATGCAGGACGTCTCCGGCGTCACCGGCGCCGCCCCGGCCTGGCTCGAAATCATGAACGGCCTGCATGCGGACCTCCCCAGCCAGCCGCCGTCGCCGCCGGACGGGGTCGTCGGCCGGCGCATCCATTACGCCGACGGCCTGGAACCGGAACGCCAGGAGTGGTTCATCGCCGGCACCGAAACCGCGGAAGTGGCAATCCCCGATCCCGCGACGCAGCCGCCCCGGATCGAATCGCCCGCCGACGGCATGACCATCGCCCTCGACCCCGACATTCCCGTCCAAAACCAGAAACTCGTCTTCCGTGCCCGGCCGGCCCGGTCCGGCACATCATTCTTGCTTGATGACAGACCGATGGGCGGTGCGGGAAATCCGGTGAAATGGCGGCCGGAACCGGGCAGCCATGTGCTGAAGCTGAAGGATAGCCGCGGGCGGATCTTGGATACGGTGAAGTTTCAGGTGCGTGGACTAAAATAGCGGACGCTCATCGGACAGGAATCGATATCTCACCGCATCGACAAGAAGGAATTCAATATGTTGCTGCAATGGATTTGGACACAGCTCCACGCTGAAATGACAGTCGTGTTTGCTTTTTTGGCCCCGATGGCCAGTGCGGTAGGCATCGTCGTTTATTACCGTCGTCGGCTAGTTAACCGCAACCGCAGATCTCCGCTCACCATAGAGCTTTTGCGAACACCCGGTTATGGACTGCAGCGGCAGCTCGACGGCATAGAAGCTGATATTATTCTCAACCTCATTCTCTGCGCTTTACTCCCGGTTTTCCTGTACTGCGTCTACCTTTCCCGCCTTCTCGACCAGCAAGCGGGCGGTCCCCAAGTCAGGGCGTGGCTATATCTGTCGTTAGGCATTGGGGGCTTTGCCTATTTCCTATGGAAACTGGTGCGGCTGACCGACAAGCGAATCAGGTTTCGGGAAGCGTTAGCTGGAGAGTTGGCCACAGCCCAGTGTCTGGAACCTGTCATCGCGGCCGGTGGCCGGGTTTTTCACGACTTGCAGGCCGAGGGCTTCAATATCGATCATGTTGTGGTTGCTCCCGGCGGTGTATTCGCGATAGAAACGAAGCACCGGCTGAAGCCTCTCAACGCTGATCCCAAGAACGCAGCGCGAGTCCGATTCGACGGAAACGCCTTACATTTCCCAGATTGGGTGGAAACAGCCCCCCTCGAGCAGGCGAAACGACAAGCGGCTTGGTTATCCAAATTCCTCGCCAAGTCGACCGGCGAACCCGTCGAGGTTGTCCCGGTCTTGGCTTTGCCCGGTTGGTTTGTGGAGCTTTGTGGACGCTCTGATGTACGCGTCGTCAACCCCAAGGTTTCAGCTTTTATGCTTAAACCACCAAATGGCCAGCCGCCCATCTCTCCAGACCGACAGCAGCGCATCTGCTATCAGCTCGAACAACGTTGTCAGGAGCCGCCGGAAGCCAAAACCAAAAGGACGGGGCCGCACAATCGCGTCAATGGTCGGTTTTCGTAACGCAGACCGCTGCTTTTTTCTATCTCACCGCCCCGGCGGAAACGCCTGAAACGCCTTTTCCACCGCCTCCCTGATTTCCGTCCTTTGGGTGTCCGGGTCGTAGCCGAAGTCGCCGTCGTCTTCGACACGGGCATGCCAGACCACGCGCTGGGTCTTGCCGTCCACCACCACCAAGTCCAGCTTGGCTTTTTCGTAGGATGAACCATAGGGATCGACGCTGGGCGGCAGCGCCCGTCCATCGGACTCTTTCGGCGCGGGCACGGCATGCATGCCGGGGTAGAACAGGCCGACCGCCCCCCATTCGGCGCTGGATTTGGGACGGCGGTCGATCTTCCATTCGCCGAAGGACCAGCCGACCTGGAAATCCGCGCCGTCCTCGCGGCGGGCATAGCCCTTGGCCGCCAGCAGCGGTTCGAGCGTGTCCTTCATCAGGGTATCGAGTCGCAACCGCTCGGCGGCCGCCTTGTCGGAGCCGGGCATGACGGCATAGCTCCAGGTCTTGGCCCGGGCGAAGTCGTAATCCTTGTCGAACCCGCTCTTCAAAGCCGGTCCGGCACACGCGGCCAGCAGCAACATGGCCCATGTCGCAAACGATGGTTTCATCACCGCCTCCCTGGTCAATATTCCCGGTCCAAGACCGCACCGTTGGATTGAGCCACTTCGGCGTAAAACCCGGCGCTGGCCTTGGGTCTGCGCTGCTGGCTCGCTGGGTCGACCTGCACCAGGCCGAAACGCTTGGCATAGCCGTAGGTCCATTCGAAATTATCCAGCAGCGACCAGGCGAAATAGCCGCGGACGTCCACGCCTTCGGCGATGGCCTCGTGCAGCGCGCGCAGGTGGCTGCGGTAATAGGCAATGCGGCGCCGGTCGTCGATGCGGCCGTCTGCCGGAGGCGGATCGGCGAAAGCGGCGCCGTTTTCGGTGATGTAGAGCGGGATGTCGCCGTAGCGGGCCTTGACCCAGCGCAGGATGTCTTTCAGCCCCTGCGGATAGACTTCCCAGCCCATCGCGGTGTGCTCCGCGCCGCGCTGGGGAACGGCCGAGACCTCGAGCGGCCCGCCCCGCGGGTCGTGCTTCACCACCGCACGGGTGTAATAGTTGATCCCGAGATAATCGATGGGTTCCTGGATCAGGCGCAGGTCTTCGCTCTCGAACCGGGGCCAATGCGGCCCGAAGATTTCCGCCAGCTCCTCCGGATAGGCGCCGCGCAGCACGGGGTCGAGATACTGCCGGTTCATGTAGGCATGGGCGCGCTCGGTCGCGGCGCGGTCGTCCCGGCTGCTGGTCGCGGCGTACTTGGGCTCGAGGTTGACCACCAGGCCGATCTGCCCCCTGCCGTCGGCACGGAAGGCCTGAACGCCCAAGGCATGAGCGCGCAGCAGGTTATGCGAGACCCAGGGCGCTTCCTTCGGCGAGACATGGCCCGGCGGATGCACGCCCGACATATAGCCCGCGTCCATGATGACCCAGGGCTCGTTCAGTGTCGCCCAGAAATCGATCTTGTCGCCCAGGGCGCGGATGACGGTGTGGGCGTAGTCGGCGAACCAGCCCGCGCTGTCGCGATTCGCCCAGCCGCCGGCATCCTCGAGCGCCGCCGGCAGGTCCCAATGATAGAGCGTGGCCATCGGCCGGATGCCGTGGGCCAGCAGCGTATCGACCAGGGACTGGTAATGGGCGAGTCCGCGCGGATTGAGCCTGCCCTTCCCTTCCGGGAACACCCGGCTCCAGGCGATCGAGAAACGGTAGGCCGAGAGACCCAGTTCCTTCATCAGCGCGATGTCCTCCCGGAAACGCCGGTAGTGGTCGCAGGCGAGGTCGCCGGTGTCGCCGTTCAATATCCGCCCCGGCTGGCGGCAAAAGCGGTGCCAGTTGCTGGGCCCCGCGCCATCGGCCAGGGGCGAGCCTTCGACCTGGTAGGCCGAGGTGGCCACGCCCCACAGAAAATTCTCGGGAAACTCGTATCTGCTCATGCAACGTCCTGTCTGTCGAAAACTTCGAATTATCGGCGCTTGCCCAGGTAGGCTCGCAAGCCGGGCGCCACCGGCGGCCGCGCCGCCGCCTGCCGCGGGTCGACCGGCCCCCCGTCGGTGGCGAGATGCACCACCCCTTGCGCCGTTCCCACCGCCACCGGCACGCCGTCCCGCAGCACCAGCCGCTTGCCGCTGTTGGCGGCGATGCGCTCGCCGGGCAGCACGATGCCGGCCAGGTTGAGCGGATCGGCGCCGTCGACGGAGACGACCAAGCCGTCGGGCGGCTGGCTGCGCAGCTTGCGCAGCGACTCGACCGCCTCCGGCAGAGCGAATTGCTCGCCGTAGCGGCCGGCGATGAAACGCCCGCCGCGGATTTCGCCGCGCGCCTCCAGCCGCCGGTATACCCGGACCAGCTCCAGCCAGGCCGGCATCGACGGTTCGCGTTCCAGCAGGCTGCGGAACACCACGCCGTAGCGCTTCAGCAGCACCCGGGCGGCATGCTCGGTGCGGTCTGCCTGACTCTCGCCGGAGCCGGATGGCGCCAGGCTCCAGCGCCCCGCGTCCTCGATTCCCGTCACGCCGCGGTAGCGCCGCTTGCGCTGCTCCGGCATCAGCAGGGCGCGCAGGCCCATGAAACTGTCCGAAGTGACCCGGCCTTTCGCAGCCAGTTCCGACAGGGCGTCCTCGGTTTGCGTCTTGAGCAAGCCGGTCGAAGCCACCAGTTCGTCAAAGAACTGCGCGCCGCGCCGTTCCAGGCTCTCGGCCACGCGGGCCGCGATGCCCGACACTTCCGGAGACGCAGCGGGCAGCCACCGGGCGCTGTGGACGCGCGGCAGCAAGACCAAGGGCGCGACCCGCAGCGACCCGCCGCCGGAGCCCTCGCGGGGCAGACGCCGCCATAGGATACGGCCGGAGACGCAGAGCGCGTCCAGCCAGGCCGGATCGTAATCCTCCACCCGCAAGGGCAACAGCTCCCGTTCCCAAGCCGCGGCGGTGGCCTGGAAGCCTTCGAGCCGATCCAGCACCAGGGCCAAGCCCTCCTTGCCGCGGACCTTCGCCGCCGGATGCACATGCTGCCAGTGCAAGAGAAACCGCACGAAATCGGCCGCCGTGACCGGCTCGATCGCCTGCCGCAGCCGCCCGAGGGTGTAGCGGTGGATGCGCGCCAGGATGCCGCGCTCGCACCATTCGGTTTCGCTCGCCCCCGGCGTGAAGGTGCCGCGCAACACCGTGCCTTCGTTTTCGAGCGCGTAAAGGGCCGCCTCGACCGTCGCCGCGGCCAGCCCGGTCTGGGCGACGAGCCGCGCCGCGGTCGCCGGTCCGATGACGCCGAGGCGGGCGCGCAGGATTTCCACCAGAGCCGGCCCGGGCTCCCAGAACGCGGCGTCCAGGGCCGGCGGCAACCTCAGCGCCGGTTCGGTCGCGGTGTCGGGATAGACGGCCCGGAACTGCGGCCAGCGTTCGGCGGCGAGCCACAACCCCGCGCCGCCACAAGGCAGGCGGGCGGCACGGCCGGAGCCCGCGAGTTCCGCCAGGAAGCGCATCCAGCCCCTTTGGGCAGCCTCCTGCACCGTGACGTAGCCGGAGACGCTCAGCGCGTCGTGTACCTCTTCGGCAGCGCCGCCTTGCGGCTCGATCTCCTCGAGCACGCGGGCGATCGCCGCCGCGTCGAGCTGGCCCAGCTCGCCGGCGGCGCCGGGCTCCAGCCAGCGGCGCATGGATACCGCGCGGGTCCGCCGTTCTTCCAGCGGCGCGCCGTCGAGGAAGGTGTAGACCTTGGAATTGACGATCTCGGCGGCCAGCGGCGAAGGCTCGGTGAGATCACGGCATTCGACCCGGATCGTCCCCTCGCGGATGCCCCGGATCACCTCGATCAGCCGGTCCAGGTCCATGGCCTCGGTCAGGCAATCGTGCACGGTCTGGTTGACCAGGGGATGGTCGGGAACCTCGCGGTCGCCGACGATGTTTTCGAAACAGGCGAGCTGGTCCGGGAACACGCAGGTCACCAGGTCCTCCGCCTGCATCCGCAGCAGGTAGGGCGGGGTCTTGCCGCCGCCCTGGAAGCGCTTGAGCGCCAGGGCGCAGACCGCGTTCCACCGCCAGCGCACCTTGAACATGGGCGCATCGAGCATCGCCTGGACCAGGAGGGTCCTCACCGTGTCGACGCTCAGGAACTGCTTGACCTCTTCCAGGGCGAAACTCTGCGCCACGCCCAGCGACAGGATCAGTGCGTTCTCGGTCGCCGCGGCCTGGAGTTCGAAATTGAAGGTGCGGCAGAAGCGCTTGCGCAGCGCCAGCCCCCAGGCGCGGTTGACCCGGCTGCCGAAGGGGGCGTGGATGATGAACTGCATGCCGCCGGATTCGTCGAAGAAGCGCTCGAACACCACCGTGTCGAAGGTCGGCAGCACGCCCAGCACCGCCTTGGCGGCGGCCAGGTAGTCGACCGCCTGTTGCACCGGCCCCGGCGCCAGTCCCAGTTCGGCGGACAGCCCCTCGGCGACTTTTTCCGGCGCCGACTGCTCCAGGCCATCCCCGATCCGCGCCCGCAGACGCGACACCGCCAGCGACAACTCATGCGAGCGTCCCGGCGCCTCGCCGAACCAGAAGGGAATGCTGGGCGGGATGCCGGCGGCATCCTCGACCCGCAGCGCCCCGCCCTCCAGCCGCAGCACCCGCCAACTGGTGTTGCCGAGCTGGAACACGTCGCCCGACATGCTTTCGATGGCGAAATCCTCGTCCACGCTGCCGACGACCTCCCCGCTCGGCTCGACGATCACCCGGTATTCGGCATTGTCAGGAATCGCGCCGCCGCAGGTGACCGCGGTCAGCAGCGCGCCCTTGCGGGGCCGCAGCCGACCGTGGATGCGGTCGCGGTGCAGGTAGGCGCCGCGGATGCCGCGGCGGGTGCTGTAGCCGTCGGCCAGCATGGCGAGCAGCGCGTCGAAGGCTTCGCGCGCCAGCTCGCGGTAGGGATAGGCGCCGCGCACGACGGCGTAGAGTTCGTCCTCGCCCCATTCCTCGCAGGCCACCATGGCAACGATCTGCTGGGCCAGCACGTCCAGCGGCTGGGCCGGGATCGGAATGCGGTCGAGTTCGCCCTGCCGCAGCGCATCGACCAGCGCGATGCAGTCGACCAGGTCGTCTCGGCTGGTCGGAAATAACCTGCCTTTCGGCAGGCCGCCGGCATAATGCCCAGAACGCCCGACCCGTTGCAGGAAGGCGGCGATGGTCCCGGTCGCGCCGAACTGGCACACCAGGTCGATGTCGCCGATGTCGATGCCCAGCTCCAGCGAAGCCGTCGCCACCAGGGCCTTCAGTGCGCCGGCCTTGAGCCGGTTTTCCGCTTCCAGCCGCTGCTCCTTGGACAGGCTGCCGTGATGCGAGGTGACGCTGTCCTCGCCGACCCGTTCGGCCAGCGCCCGTGCCAGCCGCTCCGCCATGCGGCGGGTGTTCACGAACACCAGGGTGGTGCGGTGCTGACGCACCAGCTCGGCCATGCGGTCATAGACCTGCCCGGCCGCCTCGTTCGACAGCACCGCCTCCAGCGGGAAATCCGGCAGCTCGATCCCTAAGTCCAGCCGCCGCCGATGGCCTTCGTCCACGATGATGCATTCGCCGCGCCCGCCGGTGAGGAAACGCGCGACCTCCTCGACCGGACGCTGGGTAGCGGACAAGCCGATCCGCCTGAGCCCCCGGCCGGCCAAGCGTTCCAGCCGCTCCAGCGACAGCGCCAGGTGCGAGCCGCGCTTGCTGCCCAGCACGGCGTGGATTTCATCGACGATCACCGTCCGCACCGAACCCAACATCCGCCGCCCGCTGGCACTGGTCAACAGGATGTAGATGGATTCCGGCGTGGTCACCAGGATATGCGGCGGCTGGCGCTTCATCGCGGCGCGCTCGGTGGCCGGCGTGTCGCCGGTGCGGACCTGGGAGCGGATCGCCAGAGCGGTCCGGCCCGCTTCGAACAGCATCCGCTGGATGCCTTCCAGCGGGAGCTGGAGGTTCTTGTGGATGTCGTTGCTCAGCGCCTTGAGCGGCGAGATATAAAGGATACGGGTCTCGTCCGGCAGGCCGAACACCTCCCCCTCCCGCACCAGTTCGTCGATGGCGGCAAGGAACGCGGCCAGGGTCTTGCCCGAGCCGGTGGGCGCCGCCACCAGCACGTCGCGCCCGGCCTGCACCGCCGCCCAGGCGCGGAGCTGAGCCGGTGTCGGCGTGCCGATGGCGGTTTCGAACCATGCGCCGACGATGGCGTGGAAGCCTTCCATGCTCATGCCGGAATGCTCATGACCATGCACCAATAGACACCAGCACCGTCAGGGCATGCACCATAACAAATCACGCCGATTGCGCCCCACAGTTGGACGTATGGCGCCCAAACAGGGCAATGGCAGAGTCCGTCGTAGTGGCCCGCCGATTGCTTTAGTCGCGTTACTCAATGAAAAAACCGCTATTTAGGGAAAACAATGACAAAAAGTGCAGACGTACTCTTCGTACTACTCGGCGCCATCATGGTGCTGGCCATGCATGCAGGCTTCGCCTTCCTCGAAGTCGGCACCGTTCGGCGCAAGAACCAGGTGAATGCGCTGGTCAAGATCATCAGCGACTTCGCGATGTCCACCATCGCCTATTTCTTCATCGGCTATTATCTCGCCTATGGCGTCCATTTTTTCGACGACGCGCAAACGCTGACGGTGGACAACGGCTACGGACTGGTCAAGTTCTTTTTCCTGCTGACCTTCGCCGCCGCCATCCCGGCCATCATCTCCGGCGGCATCGCCGAACGCTCGAAGTTCAATCCCCAGCTCGCCGCCACCTTCCTGCTGGTCGGCTTCGTCTATCCGCTGTTCGAAGGCATCGCCTGGAATTCCAACCTCGGCTTCCAAGGCTGGCTGCAGGCGCGGTTCGGCGCACAGTTCCATGACTTCGCCGGTTCCGTGGTCGTGCATGCCTTCGGCGGCTGGATCGGGCTCACCGCCGTGCTGCTGCTGGGACCGCGCCGCGGACGCTACCACCGCGACGGCATGATCGCCGCCCACCCGCCGTCCAGCATCCCCTTCCTCGCGCTCGGCGCCTGGATCCTCACCGTCGGCTGGTTCGGCTTCAACGTCATGTCGGCCCAGAACTTGGGTGGCATCAGCGGCCTGGTCGCCGTCAACTCGCTCATGGCCATGGTCGGCGGCACCCTCGCCGCCCTACTCGCCGGCCGCAACGATCCCGGCTTCGTCCACAACGGTCCCTTGGCCGGTCTGGTCGCCGTCTGTGCCGGCTCCGACCTGATGCATCCGGCCGGCGCGCTGGTCGTCGGCGCGGTCGCCGGCTTCCTGTTCGTCTCCCTGTTCACCCTGACCCAGAACCGCTGGAAAATCGACGACGTGCTCGGCGTCTGGCCCTTGCACGGGCTCTGCGGCGCCTGGGGCGGCGTGGCCGCCGGCATCTTCGGCCAAAGCGCGCTGGGGGGCATCGGCGGCATCAGCTTCATGGCCCAGGTATGGGGGACGGGACTGGGGATTGCAATCGCCCTGACCGGCGGCTTCGCCGTCTATGGCCTCCTGAGGCAATCGGTCGGCCTGCGCCTGGACCCTGAAGAAGAATTCGAAGGCGCCGATCTCACCCTTCACAAGATCACCGCCAGCCCAGAGAAGGAAGCAGGGTGGTAACCGCCGGAAGACCGCAGGAGTGCGGCTTTACCGTCACAGTCGATCGAGCGCCGTGACAAGAACGCCATCTCGCGCCAGCCGGGTCTCATGGCGATGGGTCAGTTCTGCGGGGAGAGTCAGCATGGGATGGTATCCAGATCTGTCTATCTTCGGAAAAGGGGTGATAAACAGAAGGATAGCCCAACAAAATCAAAGGCGTTGCCGACCGGAAGACGGTGTGGTAGAAGCTTCACGGAAGATAAACGGAAACCATTCAATTAGTTGTTGGGCAACAACAGCGTTACGCGTATCATCCTTCCTATGAGTCCAACAGTTTTCCGTGAGGGCGGTTTCCGCTTCTACTTCTTCTCACGAGATGAGCCGAGGTTGCATGTCCAAGGTCAAAATGGTGAAGCCAAGTTTTGGCTTGAGCCAACTATCGAGGTTGCGCAGCATACAGGTCTTTCGAAGCGGGAAATATCTGAAGCACTTCGTTTAGTTCAGGAGCATGAGAATGACATCCGTAGCGCGTGGCGCAGACATTTCCCCGGTTGAGGTAACAAATATCTCGCTGCACGGCTTCTGGGTCTTGCTGCACGAAGAAGAGTTGTTTCTACCATTTTCTGAGTTCCCGTGGTTTCGGGATGTCGCAGTTGGAAAGATCCTGCATATAGAGCTACCTTCCGAAAACCATCTCTACTGGCCGGAACTAGATGTCGACCTAGCGGTTGAGTCAATTCGGCATCCTGAGCGATTCCCCCTTGTCAGCCAAGTTGCCCAACCCGGCGGTCCAGCGGACGCTGCGCGATAAAGCCGCGCACCGACGGGTTTTTGATTGGAGCTACAAACTCGATTACGGCAAGTTGTACGAATATCTCTGCGGTGACGGACAGGAGGTTGGGTGCGCAAAACTTCGGGGGCCGCCGCCACCCTCTGACAGCTTCTGGAAAATGGTTGAACGAAAGGTCTTCGAAGTTAAAACCTATGACCGAAGCCTTTCCTGGAAGGAAAAGAAGGTTGATGTTGCAATCGCGCACGCAATGACAAAAGACGCTTACACCAAGATCGACAAGGCAAATGCTGAAATTGTTCTGGTTGCTGGCGACAAAGACTACATGCCTGTGATTGAAGACTTGAAGAGCGAAGGATTTAGGGTTGTCGTCGTCTTCTGGGATCATGCCACGCAAGAAGTAAAACAAGCCGCAACAAAGTTCATATCGCTGAATCAATGGCTCAATTACCTGCAACTGTAAAAGTGCTAATCGGGTAACCGGGGGTTTCTAGACCCCGGTCCCCACACCACCCGGCATGCGGGTCCGCTACCTAAGAGCGGTTCACGAGAAGGGGCCCGTGGCGATGTCAGGCGTCGCCATCAAGACGTCGTGTTGGACCTTGTCGAAGGACTTCGCCAAGTCCGGCTTCGGTCTTGTCGAGCAGGCCGGCTTTGAGGGGGGTTTGACATTGCCGTGCAGGGCCTTTGCGTCACGTCCTGCCTGCCCGCTGACCCCGCTTTCGTCCTGAACCGGCCCATCCCTTCGACCATGCGCTACTTCGGCGCTTCCGGTTCCTTTTGCGGGGACGAATCGGCCGCTTCTCCCGATTCCAGAAGTTTGGCCGCTTCGGGATTCGAACAGACATCGGTTTTCAGAACCTGCTCGATCCTGGCGATTTTCGCCTTGAGCGCCTCGTTCTCGGCCTTTTGCTTTTCGATCTGCTCCCGCAGGCTCGGCGCGTCCTGTGCCGCCACGCCCGTGCCTGCGAACAAGGCCATTGCCAGCACGGCCGGCAATCCAGTGCTTTTCTTCATTCCCGTTTGAGTTTCGGTTTTTTCGTTCATTTGCCACGCGCCAGATCGACTTCCCGCTCCAGTTCCTTCAATCGCCGGTCCAGCTCGGCGCGCCGCTTGTCGAGTTCGGCCCGGGGCGACATCGTATCCGCCTTGAGCAGATCGAGCTGATTCTGGACGCTCTTGATCTCGCGGCTCAGATCCTTTTTCTTCGATTTGGACCGAGCCAATCGGGCGTTCAGGGCATCGATGTCGCCCTGCAGATCCGCATATTGTTTTTCGGCGGCTTGCCGCTGGGCGTCCGTTTCGATGGCGGCCTGGTTCGCCTGCGCGTACTCGCTCCGCAAGCCGGCCTGGGTCTGCTGCTCCCGGCTGATGGTGGACTGCATCTGCTGCTGCCTCTGACCGTAGCTGCCGCTCGCCGAACAGCCGATGCCGCGAAAGAAGCCGCCGCGGCCGGGATCGCAGTCGGTGGTGGCGCAGCCGGTGGCCAGGATGGCGAGCGCCGCCGGCAGAACGATCGCTGGGCGGGGAAACGGGAGGCGTCTAGCCGACACGGTCCACACTCCGCAGTTGGGTGAGCGTATTCAGTTCCGATTCGAGCGCCTGGACCTGCTGTTCCTTTCGCGCCAGCTCCTCGTGCGCGATGTTCGCCAATTGGGGATTGGCGTTGCGCGTGTTCATCGCGATCGCCGCATGCTGCTCGGCCAGGCGCTTCTTGGCGCTGCCCAGCGTCGCCTGCAATTGGGACCGGCTCGCATCGAGATCGGCAAGCTGGCCGGCGGCCTGCGCGCGGGTCATCCGCCCCGAAGCGATGGCTTTGTTCAGCTCCGCGACCCGCGCCTTGTTGTCCTCGACGACCCGCTGGGCGACGGGAATCAACTCGGCGAGAGACTGGTTGTCGCGGCGGATGTCGATGATCACCGCATTCAGCCGGTCTTCTTCGCGGGCATAGCTGTTCTGCAGGTTGCCCATGTAACTTCCCGCGGCACAGCCCAAGGCGGCGCCCGCGAGCAGGCCGGCCACCGCGCCTTTCCAGTCTCTGCCGATCAGGCCGCCGGCCAGGCCGCCGACCGCGGCCCCGGTGACGCAGCCTTCCGCCAGCGTCTGGTTGTAGGCTTCGGAAAGCTGGGCCAGGCGCGCCTGGCTGGAACTCGCATAGGACTGACGGTAGCCGCCGGTGCTGGCGCAGCCGGAGACGAGCAGCGCCGGGATCAGCGCCCCGGCGATGAGACGCCGCCGTCCCGGAGGCCGGGGAGGCGTATCGACCCTGTTCGAATGGTTCAGAACGTTCAATCCATACCCGCCTATTTCTTGTTCAGCGCCTTGCAGTCGTTAAGCCAGGCATTCTGCCTGACCGCCGGATTCCCGCGATACGCCATCAACTGCCGGTAATAGGTATCGGCGTAGCCGAGCAAGGCCTGGTAGTTTTTCAATTCCAGCTCGGTTTTCAGGACCTCGAACTGTTCGCCCAGCACCGGTCCGTCGTAGATCGCCGCGGCGCCCAGGATCGTTTCGGAATAGTACAAGAGATTTTCCGTCAGGGCAGCACGATCGCCCTTCAACTGGTCGCGGCGGGACTTGACGCCCGGGTCGTCCGCACCGAACGCCGCCTCCCGCTGCTTGAGGAGGGTTTCCGCGGCATCGACCCATTTCCCGTCTGCCCCCATCTTCTGGCAGAGGAAAGCCCCCAGACGCAATGCCGCCTTGGCCGCCAGCTTGCGCTGGTCGTCGCGTTCCTGGATGGTCATTTTGAGCCGGTTCTGGACGTTCCTGAGCCGGTTCTTCATGTTGGCATCCTGCGCCGCGTCCGAGATCACCCCCAGCTCAGCGACCGGGTCGTCCAGCGCCTTGGCATCGATGGACTGGGGCTGGCCCGGCGAGGCTTCCGCCGCGATCGCCGCCGAGCCCAGTTTGTTCCAGCCCTCCCGCAGCGACTTGAGCTTTTCGCGGGAGGATTCCACCGGCGCCGTCATGACCAGCCGGAATCCCGTGGTCTCGGCCCGCCGCGGCTCGCCTTTGACGTAGAACGGCACCTCGATGCGCTGGGCGGTACGCACCTCGGCCTGCGGGGTGAAGTAGTTGCCGCCGCGCACCACGAAGCCGCCGGCCTGACCGTGGAGCCGGTCGAGTCGGTTCAAGCGGTAGGGTTCGAAGACCATTTCGTCCACGTTGCCGAGGATGTCATGCAGACCCAGCGGATTCGGCTTGAGCATGCCGATGGGCTGGGGTTTGCCGTTGGCCGATTCGGTGCCTTCGAACCAGACGTAGCGCACCATGTCATCCTCCATCGGAAACGTCCGCTCCCGGAACTGCGCGACCGGCACGGCGAGACCGCCACGGGCGGCGAATTCCCATTCCACCTCGGTCGGCAGGCGCAAGAAGCCGGGCTGCTGGCCATCCTTCGGCAGCTTGTCGGCGGCGTTTTTCAGCAGCCATTGGGTGTAGCGGTCGGCGAACGCCATCGCCTCCAGCCAGGTGACGTTGTTCTGCGGCAGCCGCTGATCGTCAGCCGGAGGCTGGCATTGCGAGCCCAGAGCGGCGTACTGGGCGCGGTTCACCTCGTATTTGCCGATGAGGTAGTAGCGGGTCTTGGCGTCCTGATCGAAGCTCCCGGCGATCTGGGCCGGCCGCGGGTGCTCGGCGTAGGCGTGGTCCGCATCGTCCCCGCCCACGACGATGCCGTAATCGTTGAGCGGCCCCTGGTTGGGAATCAGCACCTTGCGGAAGGCCATGGCGCCGCCGCAAGGCATGGGAAGAATCAGGTCGCCCTTGTCCGCGGCCGGATTGGACAGGTCCTTGGGCCACGCCGCCGCCGGGCCTGGCGAACCGGCGATCAGCAGTAGCGGAACCAGCGAGCGTATGAGCCCGTCGCGCAATGCGGAAATTACGCCGCCTCTCGTCTCTCGATCTTGAATCCACATGAGTCCGCCGCTTCGGTCGATCAGGATTGGCGAGCGATTTTACAGGCGGTCTTTGCCGGAGCGGAGCGCTTTGGCGACCCTTCGGGCTTTTTTGCCGACTCCTTCGCTTCGCATTAGATTCGACCGCCACGTTCCGTTTACCATGCGCCCTCCGGCCGTCTTGCTGCCACTAATCCCCGCCCGAAAACCCATGAGCCGTTACCGCACCGCGCCGCTTGCCTCCACCGAACTCCCGCCCGGCATTCCCTTCATCGTCGGCAACGAGCTGGCCGAGCGCTTCAGCTACTATGGGATGCGGGCGATCCTGGTGGTGTTCATGACCCGCTATCTGGTGGACGCGGCGGGCAACCCGGCGCCCATGCCGGAAAGCGAGGCGAAGGGCTATTTCCATTTGTTCGTGTCGCTCACCTATTTCACGCCGTTCCTCGGCGCCCTGTTGGCCGACGGCGTGCTGGGCAAGTACCGCACCATCATCGCCCTCTCGCTGGTCTATTGCCTCGGGCACTTCGCCCTGGCCCTGGACGACACCCGGATGGGCCTAATGCTGGGCCAGTCGCTGATCGCACTGGGGGCCGGCGGCATCAAGCCCTGCGTTTCGGCGCACGTGGGCGATCAGTTCGGGCAGTCCAACCGGCATTTGCTGAGCAAGGTCTACGGCTGGTTCTACCTCTCCATCAACCTGGGCGCGTTCGTATCCATGCTGTTGATTCCCTGGCTGCTGGAGCACCACGGCGCGGCCGTCGCCTTTGCCGTGCCCGGCCTCCTGATGCTGACGGCGACGATCGTTTTCTGGTCGGGGCGCCACCGTTTCGTGCACATCCCGCCCGGGGGCATGCGCTTCGTCAGGGAGGCATTGAGCGGCGAGGGCTTGCGCGGACTGGGCCGGCTGATCGGCGTGTTTCTCTTCATCACCATGTTCTGGGCGCTGTTCGACCAGACCGGCTCGTCCTGGGTGCTGCAATCCCAGCGCATGGACCGCGTGCTGTTCGGGCACGAGATCCTGCCCTCGCAGATCCAGGCGGCCAATCCCTTGCTGATCGTGCTGCTCACGCCCCTGTTCTACCGCCTGCTGTACCCGGCGCTGGGACGCATCGCACCGATGACCGCGCTGAACAAGATCGCGCTGGGCCTGTCGTTCACCGTGCTGGCCTTCGCCCTCGCCGCCTGGATACAGACGAAAATCGACGCAGGATTGAAACCCGCCATCGGCTGGCAACTGCTGGCTTACCTGCTGCTGACCTCGGCCGAGGTCATGGTGTCCATCACCTCGCTGGAGTTCGCCTACACCCAGGCGCCGCTGACCATGAAGTCCTTCGTCATGGCGCTGTATCTCGGCGCCGTGGCGCTGGGGAACCTGTTCACCGCCCTGGTGAATTTCTGGATCGAGCGCTCGCAGGCGGCATGGCTGGCGGGCGCCGGGTACTTCTGGTTTTTCACCGGACTGATGCTGGTCACGGCGCTGGGATTTTTCGGCTACAGCCGGGGATACAAGGAGGAAGTTCATCTCCAGGCGGAAAATTGATTTTCTGGCACGGTGGAAGATGAAATCCTTATCGATACCCTCACCCTCCCCCTCGCCCCGAGGCGAGAGGGATCGTCGCGCCGCCTGGGGCTGCCGTCACTTGACCGCCGCCGCGCCCTCCCCGCGCGGATCGCTGGCGGCGCTCAGCCTGTTCCGCACCCGGTCCCACTGGACCGCGTGCATGTCGCCATAGCGGTACCCGGTCGGTTTCAGGGTGTGCCCTCGGCTCTCCAACCCCCGGATGTCCTCCTCTGACAGCCCGCCGGGCTCGTACTCCACGACGTCGGGCAGGTATTGATGATGGAAACGCCCGGCCGAAACCCAGGATTCCGCCCCATGCCCCTGGGCGAAGTCGAGCACGGCCAGCAGCACCATGGAGATGATCCGGCTGCCACCGGGCGTCCCGAGCACGGCGGTGCGGTCCTGCGTCTCCAGGAAGGTGGGCGACATGCTCGACAGCATGCGCTTGCCCGGGGCGATGGCGTTCGCGCCCCCGCCGACCAGCCCATAGGCGTTGGGCTTGCCGGGCGCCGTCGCGAAATCGTCCATTTCGTCGTTGAGGAGGACGCCCGTGCCCGGCGGGACGAAACCGGAACCGAAGCTGTTGTTGATGCTCAAGGTGGCGGCGACCAGATTCCCCTCCCCGTCGATGAGGGAGAAGTGGGTGGTGTTGTCGCCCTGGCTGGACGAGGCTTGCGGCGCGCTCAAGGCCGAGCTGGGCAGGGCCCGGTCGGGCCGGATGGCGACGCGCAGCCCCTCCGCGTAATCCGGACTCAGCAACCGGCTCAGCGGCATCCGGACGAAGCCCGGATCGCCCAGGTAAAGATCGCGGTCGCGATAAGCGCGGCGTTCGGCTTCGATCACCAGGTGCTTGCGCGTCAACGCATCCATACCGTCGAGATCATAGGCGGACAATATGTTCAAGGCTTCCAGCAAGACCGTGCCGCCGCTGGACGGAGGAGCCGCGCTGGTGATCCGGATGCCGCGATAACGCCCCCGCACCGGCGCCCTCTCCACCACGCGATAGCCCGCCAGGTCGCCGGCTTGCCAGATGCCGCCGCCGTCCCTCACCCCTTGCACCAGGAGCCGTGCGGTCATTCCGCCGTAGAATCCGGCATGCTCCTGTCTCGCGATGCGCCGCAGGGTTTCGGCCAGATCCTTCTGCACCAGCCGGAAGCCGGCCTGGGGCGCTGTGCCCCGATCGAGGAAAATCGCGCTCGCGGCGGGCGATTGCCGCAAAGCAGCCTCGCGGTCTTTGGCGGCGCGCGCATAGCGTCGGCCCACGGCGAAACCGTTTTCGGCATGGCGGATGGCGGGCGTCAGGGATTGGGCCAGAGGCAGGCGCCCGTAGTCCTTGGACAGCCGCACCAGCGCCGCTGGCAGCCCCGGAATCCCGGCTGACAGCGCGCCATCCAGCGAAGCGCGTGGGCGGGGTTCACCCCGGGCGTCCAGGTACATGTCGGGCCGGGCCGCAAGCGGCGCGGTCTCCCGCCCGTCCAGCATCACGGTCTTGCCGTCGGCCGCCCGGCGCAACAGCCAGAATCCGCCGCCGCCTATCCCTGAGCTTTGCGGCTCCACCACCGCCAGCACCGCGGATACCGCGACCGCCGCATCGAAAGCGTTGCCGCCCTGGTCCAGAATTTCGAACCCGGCCTGCGTGGCCAGGGGATGGGCGCTGGCGATGGCGGCATGACCGGGTCCGCCGGAAGCCTGGGCGGCGCAAACGGCGGCCGCGAGCAGCAGGCATCTCGAGAAGGCCACAGCAGCACGCCGCCAGCCGGGCCGGTTCCACCCCAACCCGTAGCGGATCGATTCAACGCGCCTTACGGACGGCGCCTTCCCGCCGAGGTCCGCCATCAGCCGGTCCCGGATGCTGTATCCATGGCTTTTCGTGCCGCGCCCGGAGAATTCCCACGGCCGGGAAGAGGATCGCTCCCATGGGCTGCCCCCAAATTGACGCCGGCCAGGCAATTCGTGCCGCTGGGACTCGGTTCCCTGATCACGACGCCACCTGGCATTCTTTTCAACCCAAATTGTCCATTAGCCATTTTGCAGCCCCGGGATGAAGGGGGGAGCGGAGGCATTGGCCCAGAGGCCGGCGAACCAGGCGCGTTTTTTACGTGGCACGGACAGCATCAAACGATGCTGGCTGGTATCTTGATGCCACGCGCCACCGATGGCGAGCACCAGGCCGTGCAGGGTGGACAGCGTATGCTGAATCCGGGAGCGCAAGACGGCCTGCCGAAACAGGCTCATCAGGTTGTAGGCGAGCATGGCAAAGCCCAGTGCGGCTTCCGTGGCCCAGAAGTCGCGCATGTTGAACGCATCAAGTCCGAAGTCGGCTTTCAGTTCCTTGATCCGGTTCTCACAGTCCGCTCGTCCCCGATAGGTGCGCCAGACCTCCACCATCGGCAGATCAAGCGTGGTCACGAAGGCTCCATAGCGCCAGCCCTGAATGTCCGGATCGTCGGCGAACAACGACAGCGTCTTGCCCGGCGCCGTTTTGCGCTTGACCGATTGACGCACCACGATCAAGCGCCGTTCACTCTGCCAGCCTGCCGCGTGGTAGCGCAGTTCGGTCAGTTCCAGCCCCGTTTCCAGCGCCCACCAGCCGGTGGCCTGATAGATCGTCCGTTGCAGCGGCTGGGTCAGCCGGGCTGCGATGATGTAGGGAATCCGTTTGCCTTCCAGGGCCGACAGGATGGCCTCGTCGAAGAAGCCGCTATCGGCACGCAGCAGGCCAACGGCCTTGTCGCCCAGATGGTGCAGGGTCGATTCGAGAAATGGCAGGATGTTGTTGGCGCTGTGCGCATTGCCCGGCCGCAGCCAGAAGTTGGCCACCATGCGCGCTTCGGCAACAAAGGCCAGCAGCGGGTGATGGCTGGCCCGACCGTGCCGGTTGGGATTGTAGCCACGCGCCGCCCCTTCCTGCTCGCCGTTGCGGGTGATGACCGTCGAATCCACGTCGAGCGTCACCTGCTTCAAGGCGCTGATCTTGCCAAAGAACCAGCGGTAGGCCTCGGCCTGCACCCGTTCGTTGGTGAGCATGTCAAAGCGGCCAAACAGGCGCATGATGGCCTTGTGGCCAGCAGCACGTGCCCAGCCAAACAGCCGCACCAGCGTGCTGTCCATGCGCACCGTTTCGGCATGCGCGAAGCGGCAGGCGCCGCACCAGATCGAGACGATGAACTGCTCGATCAGTTGCAGCGGCGCATAGCCCCGGTTCGACTTCGGCTCGGGCAATCCCCAGCGCGCCGCTGCTTCCCGAAATCCCATGCTGTCAAGCATCTGCTTGAACAGCGCCAAACCACCCCAGGCCGTCACCTCACGGTGGCTGAAACTGACCGAAAATCCCTCTCCCTGTAGCACAGAACCCGCCATGAGCACCACCTATCCCAATGATCCACAAAAGATTTCTCTAATGACCGCCATTAGAAACCGTCTCGCCCAAACGCCGATACGCCCGCCAATAGCTTGCATCAAAATCAGGAAAAAATGGCTAATGGATTATTTGGGTTGAATCCGGATCAGACTGATGCGAAAGCAGGCGATCCAAGAGAGGGGAAAACCGAGGCCAAAAAAGCCGCTTGAGATTTAACCACCGAGGCGACAACTACCTTGACAATTTCCGACCCCTTCGGATCAAATCCTCCAGACCCAGCCCCAGCTCCGTTGCCTTTTTCTCCTCGTCCTGCGTAACCTTGCTCATGGCGTACTCACCTCAATGCTGCTTTTCAGTCTCGACAACCGAATTGTCAGCAGGGTACGCCACCCGTTCAAGCCATCACCCCCCTGGCTCATACACCAGTTCCGACTATAACTCCATCGCAGCCGCGAATTTATCGATTTGCTCAAACGTCTGGATGCGCATTACCAGAGCCGGCCCCGGAAAATAGGACAGCCGCTTAGGTGAGGTTTCTGTTCTAATCACCGGCCCTAGGAAGGGCTGAAATCGGAGAACAGAGATGAAGAGAAAGAGAAGAAATCACTCGGCGGCCTTTAAGGCCAAGGTGGCCCTGGCAGCGCTCAAAGGCGATAAGACGTTGGCGGAGTTAGCGGAACAGTTTGAAGTTCACGTCAACCAGATCACGCAGTGGAAGAGCCAGTTGCAGGAGCGGGCGAGCGACGTGTTCGCCACAGCCGCGGAACGCAGTGAGTCGAGCGGGCCAGACGTGAAGGAACTCCACGCCAAGATCGGGCAGTTCTTCATGGCTCCATCTTCTCAAGAGTTGGAGCCTCCACCAAAGCCGGGGCGGTTCACATCGTCTTTCCTGTCTCAAAAAAGTCAGAGCTTGTCTCCCTATCTACGCAGATAGTTCTTGACCAGCAAACCCGACACTACTTATAGTCTGTGAACACCCGCGCATGGGTGTACTAACAGGAGAATGAAATGGGCCCGGTTCTGATAGTTTTCCTCATCAATGCAGCAGGGTTTGACGTCCCGTCGAACATCGTGGTTGGCGAAACGCCTTGTGTTAACGCCATAAACAAGCTACGGTCGGAGCAGTATTTGGCAGTAGTTAGTTCGACGGCGGGAAGTAACGGTTCTTTAGTTTATACCATGACCAACGGCCCCTTGCCGAAGGGCTACACCAAAAAAACCGCTATCCTTGAGTGTGGAAAGGCTCCAAGCTAGAACGTCTGAACAAGACACGCGACCGCGGGCCGGACGTTGGCGGTGAACGCGTCGCAACGAGTTGAAGTGGGTTCTGGAGGCTGACGTAGCCGATGTTCGGCGTTCAAGCGTCATTTTCGCCCTCCATCACTCCGCATGGGCGAACTGCGGACGCAATTGGCCGATATCGCCAGCAACATCAGGATCTGAGCGGTGTTCTTGGCCGGTCCTTTGAAGCGCACCTTCACGTAGCCGAACTGGCGTTCGAGGATCCGGAACGGGTGCTCGACCTTGGCACGGATGCTGGCCTTGCAGCACTCGATCTTCCAGGCCGCCTCTCCTGTTGAGCTTCCGGCAAGGCCTTGATGCGGACCGGACGCTGCGCGATCTCCCAGCGCAGCGCCTTGCAGGAGAGCTGCTTCTCGGCGCCAGTGGGGCCGGCATCGGCATGAACGACTTCTTCCTCGCCGTACGGCAGCTCATCGACGACTTCGATATCCGCCTCGTGGGTCGGAGGGTCACCACGGTATGGACCCAGACCGGAGTCGACTTCGGCGCCGATGTGCGCCTTCATGCCGCCTGCCTGCTGCAGGCAGGAAGGACCACTGCTTTCCTCTCTTGGTCCGGTGCATCTCCGGAGCGCGCTCGCGAGCGGCGTTCGTGGCGGAGGTGGGGGCTGCGATGATCGTGCATCGACGTGAACCGCCCCGGCTTTGGTGGAGGCTCCAACTCTTGAGAAGATGGAGCCATGAAGAAGTCAACGAAGTTTTCCCCTGAGGTCCGTGAGCGTGCTGTTCGCCTAGTGTTCGAGTGCCGCAACGAACATCCTTCACAATGGGCTGCCGTGGTTTCGATCGCAGGCAAGATGGGCTGCACGGCGCAGACGCTGCTGAGCTGGGTGCGACGTCATGAACGCGACACGGGTCAACGTGATGGCCTGACATCGGCAGAGCAGCAACGCATCAAGGAACTGGAGCGGGAAGTGAAAGAGCTGCGCAAAGCCAATGAGATCCTCCGGTTGGCCAGCGCTTTTTTCGCCCAGGCGGAGCTCGACCGCCGATTCAAGTCGTAAGGGAATTCGTGGATGTGCACCGGGATACCTTTGGGGTCGAGCCGATCTGCAAAGTCTTGCAGATCGCCCCGTCGGGCTATCGGCGTCACGCGGCACAGCAACGCAACCCGGCACTGCGCAGTGCGCGTGCCCAGCGCGACGACGCCCTGGTTCCGCAGATCGAACGCGTCTGGCAGGTCAATTTGCAGGTGTATGGCGCCGACAAGGTGTGGCGACAAAGGAACCGGGAAGGCATCGCCGTCGCCCGCTGCACGGTCGAGCGGCTGATGCGACGGCTTGGCCTGCGCGGTGTCATCCGTGGCAAGGTGGTGCGGACCACGGTCAGCGACCGCACGCTGCCTTGCCCGCTGGATCGGGTCAATCGGGACTTCAAGGCCGAGCGTCCCAATCAGCTGTGGGTGGCCGATTTCACCTACGTCTCGACCTGGCAGGGATGGTTGTACGTGGCATTTGTCGTCGACGTGTTTGCCCGGCGCATTGTCGGCTGGCGGGTGAGTTCTTCCATGCACACCGACTTCGTACTCGATGCGCTGGAGCAAGCGCTGTATGCCCGCCAGCCGGAACGCGATGGCGCCCTGATCCATCCTTCGGACCGCGGTTCGCAGTACCTCAGCATCCGCTACAGCGAGCGCCTGGCCGAGGCCGGTATCGAACCCTCGGTGGGCAGCAAAGGCGACAGCTACGACAACGCGTTGGCCGAAACCATCAACGGCCTCTACAAGGCTGAGTTGATCCACCGGCGGGCCCCCTGGAAAACCCGGGAAGCCGTCGAACTGGCTACGCTGGAATGGGTCTCCTGGTTCAACCACTCAAGGCTGCTGGAACCCATCGGGTATATCCCTCCCGCAGAAGCTGAGGCAAACTACTATCGCGACTATCGCGACTTAGCCCGTCGGGCTGCCCAACTGGCGTAACTTAAACCAACCAGCCTCCACCAAACCCGGGGCGGTTCATGCTGCTCCGAAGCAAAGGTATGAACCCGCCCTACGTTCTGGTAGGGCACTCGCTCGGCGGTTTGTATATGCAGCTTTTTGCCCGACGCTACCCGGACGAGGTGAGCGCGCTTATTCTCGTCGACTCCACTCATCCAAAACAGCTCGATGGCGAAGGCTCTCTGGATAAGCTGCCATTCTTGACTCGGGGTTTACTCGGCATTTTGGTGACGGGTACGGCCAGGGAGGAACTCGACCTGCTGCCTCAAACCGGCGAGCAGGTCCTCGGCTTACCGCCCCTGCTGAATAAACCGGTGTTCGTTCTAAGCGCGTCTGAACCGATGAAAGAAAAATCACCGTTGGCGGATGATGCAAACGCAAAACGCAAAGACATCGCCCGGCTTTATCCCGGCTCCAAGCAAATATGGGTCGATAGCGGACATGCCATTCCGTTGGAAAAGCCCGAGGCGGTCATCTCGGCCATACGCGAGGCGACGCGGGCGTCCCGTCAGTCTTCGAACGCCGGGATCACCTCGTTCTCGGCCCGACCGGCTTCCATCCATTCCTGCGTCGCCGGGTGGCCGAGCACCGTGCTCACGTACTCGGCCGCCGACTTACCGGCCTCGAGCCGGTAAGTCGCAAACCGCAGCGCGACGGGCGCGTACATCGCATCGGCGATGCTGAAGCGACCGAACAGCCAGGGTCCATCGCCGGCAAAACGCTCCCGGCAGTCCCGCCAGATATGGCCGATGCGGGCAACATCCCGGTGCACGGCCTCCGGCACCGCCTTGACCGCGGGAGGCCGGCGGCAATTCATGCCACAGTGCGTGCGCAGCGCCAGGAAGCCGGAGTGCATTTCCGCCGCGAGCGAGCGGGCGAGCGCCCTGTCCGCGGGCGCTTGCGGCCAGCCGGATGTTTCGGGAAACCGCTCCGCCAGGTATTCCAGGATCGCCAGGGAATCCCACACCGCGACGTCGCCGTCGATCAGCACCGGCACCTTCCCCGTCGGGGAATGCGCCAGAATCTTCGGCTTCGAGTCTTCCCGGTACAGAGGAATCCGGACCTCCTCGAAGGCCAGGCCGTGGTGCTTCAGGTACAGCCAGGGACGCAGGGACCAGGACGAATAGTTCTTGTTGCCGATGACCAGGGTCAGGCTCATGGGGTTTCCTTTTCGTGATGGCAGACGGGGGACGGTGAAACCGTGCTTCGCCGCCGGATGGCGGCCAGGAAAATAGACACCCCCAAGGCCGCCAGCAGATGCTTGAGGGCGTGTCCACTCAAGGGATGGAACATCCGGAAGATGGGCTCGTCCAGGAGTTCCGCGGCCTTGGCGGCGGCATAGGCGCCGAACACCGCCCACAGGTAAGCCGTGCCGCCGAACCTCGACCGGAACAGGAGGAGGATCAGCGGAATCAGTGCCATCGGCAGGAACTGGACCAAGCCGTAGAGACGGAGGTCGCCACGGCCCCGCGTTTCGGTGAAATCCCAGTAGAACACCGAAACGATGCCGATCGCGAGCAGCGGCCACAGCAGGCGCCGCCCCAAAGGCACGGACAGGTACTCGGCGACGACGATGGCGAATAGGGCCATGAAGGCGACGGTCATGGGCAGCCGGTCCCAGACCAGGGTGGCGTTGTTCGGATTCAGGTGGTAGTACGCCGAGCCCGGCGCTACCAGGGCGACCCCGGCGAAGAAGATCAGGTAGGCGATGCGGAACTCCGCCAGGATGGCCGGCCTTCCCCGGCACACTTCCAGGACGCCGGCAAGGCCGATTAACAGAAACGGCAGATTGCTCATGACGTTCCAGAAATTGGGAATGCCGAAACGGGCATTGCCGTCCGCGAACCCGTGGTAAGCAGGGTCCTGCGGAATGGCGGGCACACATAAGGCGCCTATCACGGCCAAAGCCGCCAGGACCAGCAGCAGTCTCTCCTTTTGTCGCAAGGCACCCTCCGATCGTCTTCGCTCCGGGCAACGGAACCGGTATGCTCGAATCCGTAAAAGCCCTCCTGTTCCTACCCGACATCATCCCGCCGTGCGTTTCGATCTGAAAGACCTGGAACTGTTCGTCGCCGCGACCGAGGCCGGCAGCATCGCCAAGGCCGCCGAGCGCTGCCATACCGTGGCCTCCGCCGTCAGCAAACGGCTGTCCGACCTGGAAGCCGCCTACGGCACGGCGCTCCTGGTGCGCAGCAGCAAGGGCATCGTGCCGACGGCCGCCGGTCTCGCCCTGCTCGGCCGCGCAAGGGCCGTGCTGCATCAGGCCGGCCAACTGGAGCATGAGCTGCGGGGCTATTCGAAAGGGCTGCGCGGACGGGTGCGGGTGTTCGCCAATATTTCCGCGATCGTGGAATTCCTGCCCTCGGCGCTCGCCTCGTTTCTCGCCGCCCATCCCGAAATCGAGGTGGAGCTGGAAGAGCGGGTGAGCACCGAAATCGCGGAGGCCGTCGCCGAAAACCGTGCGGACTTGGGTATCCTGAGCGAACTGCCCGCCGGCAGCAAGCTTGCGGCGATACCCTTCCGCGAGGACGAACTGGTGCTGCTGATTCGGCCGGACCATCCGCTGGCGGCGCGGGGCAGCATCGCCTTCGGCGAGGCGCTGGATTCGGACTTCGTCGGACTGCACACGGACGGCGCCCTGCATTACCTGATGCTCCGCGCCGCCGCCGAGGCCGGAAGGCCGCTCAAGCTCAAGATACAGGTCACCAGCTTCGACGCCGTCTGCGCCATGGTGGCGGCGGGCTTGGGCCTCGGCGTGGTGCCGCGGGCCGCCGCCGCAGCCTACACGGCATCGCTCGGGCTGGTGCCGGTCGCGCTGGAAGACACCTGGAGCAAGCGCCGCCTGCACATCTGCCTGCGCTCCCCGGAAAGCCTGTCCGCCGCTTCCCGGCGGCTGTTGGACCATCTCGCCGGCCTGTCTTCCTGACCGGCCATCGCCAACGGCGATGGCGGCCTCGCCAGCAATCAATTTTCCCGCCCTCCCGCCTGCGGCATCCTGCCTCCGAATGTCCAAGCTCAGGAGCAAGCCATGTACCGCTGGAACCCCGAAGACTACGCCCGACACTCCGCCGGCCAGGAAGCCTGGGCGCGGGATCTGTTGGCCGGATTGAAGCTGCGTCCGGACGACTCGGTGCTCGACATCGGCTGCGGCGACGGGCGCATCACCGCCGCCATCGCCGACCGGGTGCCGCAAGGCCGGGTCGTCGGCGTGGATTGGTCACCCGACATGATCGGACATGCCCAGGCGCACCATCACCGCGCCCATCTTTCATTCAGGCAGATTGACGCCCAGGCCCTGCCGTTCGACGCCGAATTCACGGTCGTCTTCTCCAATGCCGCCCTGCACTGGATCCAGGACCACCGGCCGGCATTGGCCGGCATCGCCCGCGCCCTGAAGCCGGGCGGACGCTGCCTGATGGAGATGGGTGGCCACGGCAACGGGGCCGGCGTGATCGCCGCTTTCGAGGCCCTCGCGGAAGAAGACGAATGGCGCGGGCATTTCACGGACTTCGAATCCAGCTACGGTTTCCATGATGCGGACAGCTATCGCCGCTGGCTCGGCGAAGCCGGCCTGCATGTCGTAAGGGTGGAATCGATCCCCAGGGACATGGTCCACGCCGGCGGCGAGGCCTTCGCCGGCTGGCTGCGGACCGCCTGGCATCCTTATACTTCGCGGGTTCCGGCGGATCGCCGGGAGCGCTTCATCGATGCCGCAACCGAACGCTATCTGGCGGCGTACCCGCAGGATGCCTCGGGACGGGTGCACGTCGCCATGGTGCGGCTGCAGGTGGAGGCGTACCGATAAACCGTCCTTGTGACTATTCACCGGCCAGGTTATTCGCCCATGGGCATTGCACTGTTCGTCTTCTTTCTGGGCTGCGGACTGGCGATGTCCCGCCGGCTGCTCGCCGAGCACGGCCCCTGGGTGCGCGCCTGGGCAGGGCTGGCCGGCGGCCTCTTGGGGCTCATCTGGCTGCCTGCCGCGACCGCCCTGCTGACCGGCTTCACGCCGCGCTGCCAGTGGATCGCGGCCGGCATGATGGGCGTCTTCACCCTGCTCACGCTGCGTTTCGCTCCTCTGCCGGCTGCCGCTTCCGCCCCCTCGGACAGGCCGAGCCGGGCGGAAAGAGGCATGGTGGCGCTGTTCACCCTGCTGATCTGCCTGCTGCTCTACACCCACGTGATCTACCCCGATGCGGACGGCGGGCTCAGCGTGGGCCAGTCGACCTATGGCGATCTGGCCTTGCACCTGGGGATCGTCACCAGCATCGCGGAACAGGGCGAATTCCCGCCCGATTATTCGATCTTCCCCGGACACCGGTTGAACTATCCGTTCCTGGTGAATTCGCTCTCCGCCAGCCTCTACCTGCTCGGCACGCCGCTGCGCTGGGCCATTCTCCTGCCCAGCTTCGCCATGGCCTTCTGCGTGGTCGCCGGCTTCACCAGCTTGGCGAGGGAAATCCTGCAAAACCGATCGGCCGTGCTGTGGGCCCAGGTCTTGTTCTTTCTCAACGGCGGTTTCGGCTTTGCCTATTTCCTGGAAGGCGCCACCAAGAATCCGGAAAATTTCTTCCGCATCTTCACCGGCTTCTACCAAACGCCCACCAACCTGGTGGAAGAAAACATCCGCTGGTCGAACGTCATCTGCGACATGCTCGTGCCTCAGCGCACCACCCTGGCCGGCTGGTGCTTCCTCATGCTGTGCCTGTGGCTGCTGTATCTCGGCCTCACCCGCCACCGGCGCAAGTATTTCATCGCCGCCGGTGTCGGCGCGGGCCTGTTGCCGATGATCCATACCCATTCCTTCCTCGGGCTGGGCATCATCTCCGCCACCTGGCTGTGGGTGTTCATGGCACAGCAGAGCCGGCGGACGATCAGGCCTTATCTGCGGCATTGGATCCTCTACGGCGCGATTGCGGTCGGCCTGGCGGCGCCGCAGCTTTTCGCCTGGACCTTTCAGCAGGCCGACGAAGGGAGATTTTTGAAATTCCATTTCGACTGGGTCAACCACGACGACATCTGGCCCTGGTTCTGGGTGAAGAACGTAGGGCTGGTGTTCGTGCTGCTGCCCGCGGCGCTTTGGGCCGCGAACCGGCGCCTGCTGTCCCTCTATTCCGGCGCCATCGGCATCTTCGTGCTGGCCGATCTGGTGCTGTTCCAGCCCAACGAATACGACAACAACAAGCTGTTCTACGTCTGGTACGTCCTGAGCTGCATTTTGGTCGGCGGCTTCCTGCACGATCTCCACCGGCGCCTGGAAGGACTGCCCGGCCGCTGGATCGCCTCGGCGCTGGTCCTGTTCATCGCGAGTTTCTCCGCGATCCTCTCGATCGGCAGAGAGGTCGTCTCCGACTACCGGCTCTTCGACCGTCACCAGGTCGCGGCCGCCGAATTCATCCGGGCCCATACGCCGAAGGATGCGCTGTTCATCACCTCGGACAATCACAACAACCCCGTGGCCGCGCTGGCCGGCCGGAATATCCTGGTCGGCACGCCCATTTACCTGTACTTCCACGGCATCGGCTATGAGACGCGCCGGTCCGCGCTGGAAAGGATGTACAGCGATCCCGGCGCCTTTCCCGAACTCAGCGCCCAATACCGGGTCGACTACGTCTATTTCAGCAGCTATGAGCGGGACAAGTTCAAGCTCGACGGACGTCATTTCGAGCAGCGCTATCCGCGGGTTTTCGCCTCCGGAGACATCGGCATCTATGCCGTATCCCCACGGGCCATCGCCGCCCAAGCCGAACCGTCGCGGCTTTCCTCGATCCAGCGGTGACGCCGGCTTGGCCGCGAGGCCGGGGCGTCCCGGCAGTCGGAAAGCCCATTCAGCCCTCGCCCTTGACCCGGGACTGCAGATGCCCGGCCAGACGCTTCATGGCTATCGAAGCATCGCCGGGGGGAAGACGGACGTTGATGAGGCTCGGCATGCTTCGGTTGGCCAGCGCTTCGCTGAGCGCGCTTTCAAACGCCGTTTCATCGGGCGCCTCGTAGCCCTGCATGGGGCCGAACACCTCGCCCAGCCGGTGGAAGCGCCAGTCGGCGATGTCGTTGAAGGCCCCGTCGAGGATGAAGCGTTCGGTGTTGTAGCCGCGGTTGTCGAACACCACGACGATGGGCGCCAGGCCGAGCCGGGCATGGGTCGACAACTCCGTTCCGGTCATCTGGAAGGCGCCGTCGCCGACCAGAATCAGCGCCCGGTGGTCGGGACGGGCGACCTGGGCCCCGAGCGCGGCGGGAACCGCAAAACCCATCGAGGTATAGAAAGCTGACGCAAGGAATTCGCTGCGCTCGTGCACGCGCAGGTCGGCGGCGGCGAACAGGCAGTCGCCGACGTCGCACACTACGATCATGTCGGGGGCCAGGGCGCGGTCGAGCCGCTCCACCAGCCGGGCGATCGTCATCGGCCGGTCCGGCGCGGGAAAGTCCCACGGTTGCGGAGCCGCCGGCGCAGGAAACGCCTCGCCCCGGGCCTTGACGGACCGGGCCAGGGCCGCGACGAAATCCGCGAGCAGGACGCGGGGATAGCGGTGATGGCGAATCACCACCTCGTTCTGGGCGGCGCGGACGATGCGTTGCGGATCGAGGCGCGCCGTGTAGATGCCGGTGTCCACGTCGTTCAGCGTGACCCCGAGCATCAGCAGGAGGTCGGACTGTTCGACCAGGTAGCGCGCGTTTTCCGTGCTCATCGCGCCCTCGTACACCCCCAGATAGGCGGGATGACGCTCGGCGAACACCGACTTGCCGGTCAAGGTCGCCGCCACCGGCAGGCGCGCCTGCTCGACGAGCCCGACCAGAGCGTCCTGGAGCCCTCGCCGGTGCAGCTCGACGCCCGCAAGGACCACCGGCGACACCGCGTGACCCAGGAGTTCCGCAGCCTCGGCGACCGCTTCCGCCAGGGCCGAATCGTCGCTGGAAGGCGTTTCCGGGATTTCCCGCGGCATCGGATATCCCGGCGCCATCACCTGGTCGGCGGGAATCTCGATGTACACCGGTTTGCAATGCTGGCGGGCGGCCGCGAGCGCACGCTCCACCTGCCGGAAGGCGATCACCGGATCGTCCAGCACCACGGCGGCGCAGGTGATGCGTTCGAATATCTCGCGCTGAAACCGGAACGGCCCGAAGCGGTGGTGGATCAACGGATCGTCCCTTTGCTCGCGCACGCCCGGCGCGCCGCTGATGACCACCACCGGCGAGGATTCCGCGTAGGCGCCGGCGATGGCGTTGACGGTGTTGAGCGCACCCACCCCGTAAGTCACCGCCAGCGCGCCCATACCCCGGCAACGGGCATAGCCGTCGGCGGCGAAGGCAGCGGTGTCCTCCCGCGTGGTGCCGATATGCCGGACGGGACCTTTGGCCATCAAGCCGTAGAAGCCAAGCACATAATCGCCGGGAACGCCGAAGATGTGCTCGACACCCCCCTGATAAAGGCAGGCGAGCAGATATTGTCCGATAGTGCCAGGATCAGCCTTACTCATCACGTCCTCCAGCAGGCAAAAGGGGGGAAGGGATACTCGGGACCGGTATCGACCCGCCGCCGCAAGGGCAGGCCCGGTCTCTTGAGGGACCGTGGCCCAACGTCGCCGGTAGCCGGGCTGCGGTCGACCCGCGGCCGGAGCACTCGCCGGAACGGCAGATTGTCAACCTCAGGCAAAGTATCAAGGCGGACGAAAAATGGGAACATCGCGGGAGGCGTCGGCCGTATGGCTGACGCCTCCCGCGACGACGGCCGATGGGGGACGCGGACCGCGCCCGAGTGCAGCCCGCTCCCCCCGGTTGCGCCCCGCTTACGGGGCGGGGACCGCCACGCGGTTGACCGGCACGATCTGCGGCTGGTAGGAAAACACTTCGCGGCTGCCCGGATCGACCAGCACCTTCAGCCATTGCACGTCGTTGGTGCCGTTGCCTTGATTGTCGCCGAAGGTTTCGACGCGCGTGAAGTTTTCGAGCCGGCGCCCTTGGGCGTCCAGGAACGGCCTGTCGACACGGAAATAATGGGAATCGCCGTGCACATAGGCGACCGGCCGGCGGAACGCGATGACCTCTTCACGCAACGCGCTGAGGAATTCCTGGAAGCCGTCGGGGTAGCCATCGGTTTCCGCGAGCGTCTTCGGATCGCGCAGCGGCGCCCGCTCCGGATCGTTCAGGTCCCAGCCGGGGTTGGCCTGCGAGATGAACATGACGGCGGCAGCCTTGCGGGTCTTGGCCAGCTCGAAGGTTTCCTTCATCCAGGCGATGTTGGCCGCGTTGCGCGCGGCATATTCCACCGGATCGGGCTTGACGTCGCAGAGGTTGTTGCACGAGCCCTGAACGTTCATGGTGGCGTAGATCACCCGGCCGACGCTCCAACGGCGGTTCTCGACGCAAGCCACGTAGGAACCGTCCGCGCCGAGGCAAAGCGGACTGGTCTGGACCTCCTGGCGCAGGCGGCGCTGCCCCAGGGAGAACGGTGTATCGAAGAACAGCTTGCGCTCCTTGTCGAGCTGGACCAGCGAGTTGTAGTTGGGGTTGCGGTCGCAATCGGTCCAGTCGTTGTCGCCGGGCGTGAACATGGCGGGCGCCTTCAGCGCATTGAAATAGCCGAGCGCCGCGGTGTAGACCGCATCGGTGCACTCGCTGCCGCCCGATTTCAGATCGCCGTCGTGAACGGTGAAGGCCAGGAACTGAGCGTTCATGTCCTCGATCAGATGGTTTACACCGGCCGCCTGAGCCGTGGAATACGGCAGATCGCCCCACAGCCCGATGGCGTAGGGATAACCCCGGCCCAGACCGTCGACGGAAACGTTCGGCGAAGCCATGGCGGCAGCCGCCAGCAGCGGCAGAGACAGAGACGATGCCCCCGCAGCCAGTCGGCGCGTCGCCCGCTGAACCGATCGAAAATCTCTCACGTGTTTCATGATGCCCTCCCGTTTGTCGAAAAATTTGCCGAGCCAAGGATGCTAGAGGGGTTTGTTTGCAGGACGGTGACGAAAACCGCCGGGCCGGCGCTCCGGAACCCGTGGCGGGGAAGCGCGCTGATTCAGGGTGTTGTGCCGGCTTACCCGAGTTGTTTACTTGGAAATTAATCAGGACTAAAATGGTCCGGAATTTGAGCAGGTACCGCGATGCTGCGAATAAGCAAATTGACCGACTACGCGATCATCCTCCTCGGCCAGATGGCCCGCTCGGACGAACAGACCTATGCGGCGGCCGAACTGGCGGAACACACGTCGATCGCCATGCCGACCGCGAGCAAGATCCTCAAGGCGCTCGCCCGGGCCGGAATCGTGACTTCGACCCGCGGTGCCCGCGGCGGCTACGCCCTGGCGCAGAAGCCCGAGCACACCAGCGTCGCCCGCATCATCGGCGCCCTGGAGGGGCCGATCGCCCTCACCGAATGCGGGATCGAGCAGGACCTCTGCCAGCAGTCCTCCTCCTGCGAGATCCGCGGCCACTGGAATGTGATCAACCGCGCCATTCTGGCCGCGCTCGAGTCGGTCAGCCTGGCCGACATGGTCCGGCCGGCGCATGTCCCCGCTGAAGTTCCGGTCTCGCTAACCCGGCTGCAGCCCCCTACCCGATAAACCTCAGAGCACCGCCATGTCCGCCACGGCAGAAACCCTGGACCGCCTGATCAAACAAGACTACAAGCCCGGCTTCGTCACCGAACTGGAAGCCGACACGCTTCCGCCCGGCCTGAACGAAGACGTCATCCGCGCCATCTCCAGGAAGAAGAACGAGCCGGAATTCATGCTGGAATGGCGCTTGAGCGCCTACCGCCACTGGCTGACGATGCGGGAACCGCGCTGGGCCTTCATCGAATACGAGCCGGTGGACTACCAGGCCATCAGCTACTACTCCGCGCCGAAAACCATGGATCACCCGAAATCCCTGGACGAGGTCGACCCCAAGCTGCTGGAGACCTACAACAAGCTGGGCATCCCGCTGTACGAGCAGGAAAAGCTGGCCGGCGTCGCGGTGGACGCGGTGTTCGATTCCGTGTCGGTGGCGACCACCTTCAAGGACAAACTGGCCGAGGCCGGCGTGATCTTCTGCTCCATGTCGGAGGCGATCGAGAAGCATCCCGACCTGGTTCGGCAATACCTGGGCAGCGTGGTGCCGGCGGGAGACAATTTCTTCGCGGCGCTCAACTCCGCGGTGTTCTCGGACGGCTCCTTCGTCTACATCCCCAAGGGCGTGCGCTGCCCGATGGAGCTGTCGACCTATTTCCGCATCAATGCGGCCAACACCGGCCAGTTCGAGCGCACCCTGATCGTCGCCGACGAGGGCAGCTACGTCAGCTACCTGGAAGGCTGCACCGCACCGATGCGCGACGAGAACCAGCTGCACGCGGCGGTGGTCGAACTCGTCGCGCTGGAAGGCGCCCAGATCAAGTACTCGACCGTGCAGAACTGGTATCCGGGCGACGAGGAAGGCCGCGGCGGCATCTACAACTTCGTCACCAAGCGCGGGGACTGCCGGGGGGCGCGCTCGAAGATTTCCTGGACCCAGGTGGAAACCGGCTCGGCCATCACCTGGAAGTATCCGAGCTGCATCCTGCGCGGCGACGATTCGGTCGGCGAGTTCTACTCGGTGGCCGTGACCAACCACCGCCAGCAGGCCGACACCGGCACCAAGATGATCCACATCGGCAAGAACACCAAGAGCACCATCATCTCCAAGGGCATTTCCGCCGGCCGTGCCCAGAACAGCTACCGTGGCCTGGTGAAGGTCCTCAAGAGCGCCGAGAACGCCCGCAACTACACCCAGTGCGATTCGCTCTTGATCGGCGACCGCTGCGGGGCGCACACCTTCCCCTACATCGAGGTGAAGCAGCCCTCCGCCCAGGTCGAGCACGAGGCGACGACCTCGAAGATCAGCGAAGACCAGCTGTTCTTCTGCATGCAGCGTGGCCTGTCGGCGGAGGATGCGGTCTCCATGATCGTGAACGGCTTCTGCAAGCAGGTCTTCAAGGAACTGCCCATGGAATTCGCCGTGGAAGCCCAGGCGCTGCTGGGCATCAGCCTGGAAGGCAGCGTCGGTTGAATTAGATTTAGAACCCCATGAGCCCGTACATGAACACCCTGCTCCGTATCGAAAACCTCCACGCCCGTGTCGATGACAAGCCGATCCTCAAGGGCATCGACCTCACCATCAAACCCGGCGAGGTCCACGCCATCATGGGCCCGAACGGCTCGGGCAAGAGTACCTTGTCCAACGTCCTGGCCGGACGCTCCGGCTATGAAGTGACCGAAGGCACGGTGACCTATCGCGGCCGGAACCTGCTGGAGCTGCCGCCGGAACAGCGCGCCCGAGACGGCGTGTTCCTGGCCTTCCAGTACCCGGTGGAGATTCCCGGGGTCAGCAACATCTACCTGCTGAAGGCGGCCTACAACGCCATGCGGCGCCATCGCGGCCTGAACGAGGTCGACGCGCTGGACTTCCTGAAGCTGGTCAAGGAAAAAACCAAGATCGTCGATCTGGACGAGCAGTTCCTGTACCGCGGCGTCAACGAAGGCTTCTCGGGCGGCGAGAAAAAGCGCAACGAGATCCTGCAGATGGCGATCCTCGAACCCACTTTGTGCATCCTCGACGAGACCGACTCCGGCCTCGATATCGATGCCCTCAAGGTGGTGGCGAACGGCGTCAATTCACTGCGTTCGCCGGACCGCGCCTTCATCCTGGTCACCCATTACCAGCGCCTGCTGGATTACGTCAAACCCGACCATGTCCACGTGCTGGCGCACGGGCGCATCGTCAGGTCCGGAGACGCGGGGCTGGCGCATGAACTCGAACAGAAGGGCTACGGCTGGATCGAAGCGGCTGCCGCGGGAGGCTGAGATGAGTGCGCTATCTCACAGCCTTTACGTTGATTCGTACCGCGAACCGGCCACCCATGAACCAGCCTGGCTGAGCCGGCTCCGCCGGCAGGCGCTGACGCGCTTCGAAGCGTCCGGCTTTCCCTCGCCGCGCGACGAGGAATGGCGCTACACCCATGTCGCGCCGATCGAGCGCAAGCTGTTCACCGCGGCGACCGGTCCCGCCGACATCGCGACCGCCAACTCGCTGATCGAGGGCTGCCGGATCGCGGATGCCTGGTCGCTGGTGTTCGTCGACGGCATGTTCGCGCCCGAGCTGTCCGAGCGGAACGGCCTGCCTGCCGGCGTGATGCTGGAAAACCTGGCCTCGCTGCTCCAGACGCTTGCCCTGAGCGAAGCCGAAGGGAATGCCGGCTGGCTGGAAGCCGGGCTCGAACTGGAAACCGAATCCGACCGGCACGGCTTCCTCGATTTCAACACCGCTTTCTTCACCGACGGCGCCGTGCTGCGCGTAGACGAAGGTGTCATGCTGGAGAAGCCGATCCAGCTGTTCTTCGTCTCGACCCGCGACGAGGGCCGGGCCACGCTGCGCAACCTGATCCGGATCGGCAGGCATGCCGAGGCGCGCATCGTCGAAACCCACGTCGGCGCGGCGGCGACCGGCTATCTGGGCGCCGTGGTCAACCAGATCGAAATCGGGGACAACGGCGGCCTGAACCATTACAAGCTCCAGCTCGACGGCGGCAGGGCCTACCACTTCGGTGGCAGCTACGCCCACCTCGCCCGCGACGGCCGCTTCGGCCATCACTCGCTGTCGCTGGGCGGACTGCTGGTCCGCAACGAGGTGCACGCCCGCCTCGCCCGCGCCGCCCGGACCGAAATGAACGGACTGTTCCTGAGCGAAAACCGCCAGCACGTCGACAATCACGTCCGGGTGGACCACGACGAGCCGCACGGCAGCAGCCGCGTGACCTATCGGGGCATCCTCAAGGACCGCTCGCGCGGCGTGTTCCAAGGCCGGATCGTGGTGCACCCCGATGCCCAGAAGACCGACGCGGAGATGAACAACCGCAACCTGCTGCTGTCCGATGACGCCGAGATCGACACCAAACCGCAGCTCGAGATCCATGCCGACGACGTGAAATGCGGCCACGGCGTCACGATCGGCCAGCTCGATCCGGATTCGGTGTTCTACCTGGAATCGCGCGGCATCGACGCAGCCACGGCCCGCGAGATGCTGACCTTTGCCTTCGCGGCGGAAATCGTCGAACGAATTGCCGTGAGCCCTGCGCTGAGCGGAGTCGAAGCGGGAGTCGAACGGCCCGACCCGTTCCACGAGCTGCTGCGCGGCATGCTGCTGGCCCGTTTCCCGAACGCAAAGTGAGCCAAGGAGTCGCCATGAGTACCGCCCCCGCCGCCGTCCCGATGTTCGACGCCGCCCGGATCAGGAAGGACTTCCCGATTCTCGGACAGCAGGTTCACGGCAAACCGCTGGTCTACCTGGACAACGCCGCCACCGCCCAGAAACCCAAGGCAGTGCTGGACTGCATCGCCAAGGTGTACACGGAGGACTACGCCAACGTCCACCGCGGCGTGCACACGCTGAGCCAGCGCGCCACGGAGCTGTTCGAGGGGGCACGCGAAAAGGTGCAGCGCCACCTCAACGCCCGCCACTCGCACGAGATCATCTTCACCCGCGGCACCACCGAGGCGATCAACCTGGTCGCCCAGTCCTACGGACGGCCGCGCTTCAAGGCGGGGGACGAGATACTCATCACGGCCATGGAGCACCATTCCAACATCGTGCCCTGGCAGATGCTGTGCCAACAGACCGGCGCGGTGCTGAAGGTCGTCCCGATCGACCGCACCGGCGCCTTGGTGCTGGACCAGTTCGAGGCCCTGCTGTCGAACCGCACCCGGCTGCTGGCGGTGGCGCACATGTCGAACGCGCTGGGCACGATCAATCCGGTCGAAAAGCTGATCGAACAGGCCCATCGCCACGGCGTGCCGGTCCTGGTCGACGGCGCCCAGGCGATTCCGCACATGGCGGTGGACGTGCGGGCGCTGGACTGCGATTTCTACGCCTTTTCCGGCCACAAGCTGTATGGCCCCGCCGGCATCGGGATCCTCTACGGCAAGGAGGAACTGCTCGACAAGATGCCGCCCTATCAGGGCGGCGGCGACATGATCCGCCGGGTGACCTTCGAAAAGACCGAATACAACACCCTGCCCTACAAGTTTGAAGCCGGCACGCCGAGCATCGTCGACGCCATCGCCCTGGGCGCCGCGATCGACTATGTGAATGGGATCGGCATCGAAACCATCGCCGAGCACGAACACCGGCTGCTGGCCTATGCCACCGAACAGGCGCTGCGAATCCCGGGCTTAGAGCTGGTCGGCCAGGCCGCCGACAAGGGCGCCATCCTGTCGTTCACCTTGCACCGCATCCATCCGCACGACATCGGCACGATTCTCGACCACCTCGGCATCGCCATCCGCGCCGGGCACCACTGCGCCATGCCGGTGATGGACTTTTTCGGCGTTCCCGCGACGGCGCGGGCGTCGTTCGGGCTTTACAACACTTTCGAAGAGGTAGACGCATTGATCGCAGGCATCCACGAGGTCATCGAGGTGTTCGGCTGATGCTGGACCAGATTCGGGATCTCTACCAGGAGGTGGTGTTCGACCACAACCGCAATCCGCGCAACTTCCGGGTCATGGAAGACGCCAACCGCACCATCGAGGGCTTCAACCCGCTGTGCGGCGACCGCATCACCCTGTACGTGAAGATCGATGGCGACGGCATCATCCAGGACGTCAGCTTCCAGGGCTCGGGCTGCGCGATTTCCACCGCGTCGGCCTCGCTCATGACCGAGATCGTCCGGGGCATGCACGAAAGTCAAGCCCACGCGCTGTTCCAAACCTTCCACCGCATCGCCACCGGCAAGGACGAAACCCTCAACCTGGAAGAGCTGGGCAAGCTGGCCGTGCTCGCCGGCGTGCGCGCCTATCCCGCCCGGGTCAAATGCGCCACTCTGGCCTGGCACTCGCTCGAAGCCGCGATCGAGAACAAGCAAGCAACCGTCACCACGGAATGAGGACTCGCTGCCGATGAACGACTGGATCGACATAGCGCCGGCGGACGGCTTTCCAGAAGGCGGGCATGTCGTTGCCGATCTCGACGGCATCCCCGTCGCCGTATTCAAGCTGGGCGGCGAGTTCTACGCCATCGAGGACGCCTGCACCCATGATGGCGCCGAGATCGCCAGCGGGCGGCTGGACGGCGGCGAGATCACCTGCCCTCGCCATGGCGCCCGCTTCTGCCTCAAGACCGGCAAGGTCCTCGCGCCGCCGGCCTACGAAGACCTCACCTGCTTCCCCGTCCGGGTGGAGGGGGGCATGATCCAGGTGCGCGACGCGCGCTGGGACTAGAACAGCCGGCTGACTTTGAGGCTGGAGGCCATCAGCAAGCCCATGGCCAGAAACACGGCCGGCCAGGCGCTGAGGCTGGGAGGGAAAAGCACGGACAGCAGGTAGAGCAACGGAAACAGCACGCCATTGACCGTGATCGGCACGCCCTCGAAACCCTTGCCCGTGGAGATGTTGTAGCGCGCCAGCCTGAGCATCCCGCAGGCGACGAAGAACAGCAGCGGCGGCACGGCCAGCCAGGACGGCGCGCTCAGGGTGAAGAACAAACAGGCCGGCGATACGCCGAAGGAGACCAGGTCAGCCAGCGAATCGAGCTGCTTGCCGAACTCGCGGCCGGTATGGTGGGTCCAGGCCGCCACCTTGCCGTCCAGCGAGTCCCACACCACCGCCAGCGCGATCAGCCCCGCGCCGATTTCCGGATGCCCCTGGATCGCCGCGAATATCGCCGACATTCCGCAACTCAGATTGGCGATGGTCAGCGCATCGGCCCAGCACAACAGACGCAGCATGTTCATCTTGGCGTTCCCTTCCCTCTTTACATGGTGATCCTTCCTTGAATAGCACGGGAAGATGACAGCCTGGTGTCACGACCGCCGGTCGCCCGTTCCGCGGCGCCCGCGGATCAGGAAACGATGCCCCGGTCGTTTCCCGCCATGGCCTCGAAGCCGGAGCGCGGGAGGGGAATGCCGAACAAGTGGCCCTGGGCCAGCCGGCAGCCATGAGCCTGGAGATAGATCGCCTGTAGGGGGGTTTCCACGCCTTCCGCCAGCACTTCCAGGCTCATCGCCTGGGCGATCGAAATCATGGCCTTGACCACCTCGGATTTGCGGCGGTCGGACGGAACACCGCGGACGAAGGAACGATCGATCTTGATCCTTTTCACCGGAAAGCGATGCAGGTAGCTCAGGGCCGAATAGCCGGTGCCGAAATCGTCGATGGCGATCGACAGCCCCATGCGGTCGAAGGTTTCGAGTGTCGCGCGGATTTCCTTGCTGTCTTCCAGCAGCAAGCTTTCGGTGATTTCGAGTTCCAGCCATTGCGGCGGGCAGCCCGTCTCATCCAGAATGCGCCGCACGGTACCGGCCAGGTCGTTCAGGATGAACTGGCGAGTGGAAAGGTTGACGGCGACGCGCAGCGGCTGCTCGCGGTGGCGGTTCCAGGCGACGGCGGCCCCGCAGGCCTGGGCCAGGACCCATTCGCCGATGCCGACGATCAGGCCGCTTTCCTCGGCTACCGGGATGAATTTGTGGGGCAGCATGATCCCCTGACCCAGCCTCTTCCAGCGCAACAGGGCCTCGGCGCCGACGAAGGCCCCGTCGGTCATGTCGATCTGCGGCTGGAAATACAGTTCCAGTTCGTTCCGTTGCAATGCCCGGCGCAGGGCGGATTCGATCCGCATGCGTTCCGATGCGCGTGCCGTCAGGTCGGCGGAATAGAACTGGAAATTGTTCCGGCCCCGCCGCTTGGCGTGGTACATGGCCGTGTCGGCAAAACGGAATAGGGTCTCGATGCCAGTGCAATCCTTGGGATAAAGCGCTATGCCCAAGCTGGCGGAAACGAAAAGCTCCCGGCCCTCGATCAGAAATGGCTCGGCAAAAGCGCCGAGGACCCTGGCGGCAAGCGTGGCGAGTTCCGCCCGGTCATTCGGCTCCGGCACCAGGACCGCGAACTCGTCGCCGCCCAGCCGCGCAACCATATCCTCGCCGCGTACGGCGCCCAGCAGGCGGTGGGCGGCTTTTTCCAGCAGCAGATCGCCCACCCCATGGCCCAGGGTGTCGTTGATTTCCTTGAAGCGGTCGAGATCCAGCATCATCAGGGCAAACCGCTCGCCGGCTCCGGAAGCGCCACTTTCCATCGCCTTCCGTATTCTCTCGTTGAGCATTTCCCGGTTCGGCAATCCGGTCAAGGTATCGAAAAAGGCCATGTGATGAATGCGCCGGCGATAGGCATCGATTTCCGTGATGTCCCGTCCGACCGCCAAGACGTGCCTCACTTCGCCTTCAAAACCGACTTCCGGCGTCAGCCGGATATGGGAGACCACCTCGCCCCCTTGGGCCGTCGTCCAGGTCAGCTCGAACTCCTCCGGCATGCCGGTATCGAAAACCTGCCGGATCTTCGCCTGGTAGGCGCGTGCGCTCTCGCCGCCGGGAAATTCGGCCGGTGTCCTTCCCAGCAGTTCGGACAACGGCACGCCCGCCTCCTCCACGAGCCGGGGATTGGCGTAAATGCGCCGGCAATCCCGGCCGTAGCGGGCAACGGTGTCCGGAGAATGCTCGACCAGGGAACGGAATTCCTGCTCCTTCGCCCTGAGCTGACGCTCCGAGCGGTCCCGCTCCAGGGCCGCCGCGACCCGCGCAGCCACGAGCTGCAACAGGGCAGTGACGGAATCCGTCTCAGCCATCGGCCTGCCGTCCATCACCGCGATCAAGCCGATCGCAGTTCCCGTCGAGTCCCACAAGGGCACGCCAGCGTAGCTTTCCACGGCCATGTCCCGGAGCATAGCGTCCTCGGGAAACAGCTTGCGGACTTGCCGGGGGAAACAGCACAGACTGCGGCCCATGAGGCTCTCGCAAGGGGTGCCGGTAAGCCGGTAGCAGATATGGGGCAGCTCCTCGCCCCGTGCATACAGCGCAACCGTTTCGGCGAATTCGGACTCCCTGGTCAGCCTGTCGATGATGACGTAATCGACGCCGAGGGTTTTGCCCAGGTGGCGAGCCATGCCGGAAAAGAACGCTTCGCCCTCGGTAGCCCAACTGCGCTGGGCGATGAAGCGCAAAGTCTCTTCCATCCGCTTCCGCTCGGTGACATCGACCAGAAAGCCGTGCCACAGCGTGGCGCCCGTTCCCTGCCGTTCCGGCAGGGAACGGGCTTCCAGCCAGCGCTCACCCTTGGCCGGGTGCTGTATCCGGTATTCGGACTGAAACGGCAACAGTTCGACGCGGGACGGCGTCTCGTGCTGCAGAAGCATCTCCCTGTCTTCCGGAACAACCAGCGCATGGATGCGGCCGATATCTTCGAGCACCGCCGCCACACTCAGTCCGAGAACGTCCTCCACGCCCGAACTGGCGTAGGTCATGGCAAGGCTGCCGTCGGCCCGTTGTTCCACGGTATACATGAATCCCGGCGCGCACTGGGCAAACCGGGACAACCGCCGCAGGCCGGCCTGCTCCGCCCGCAGCCGCTCGATTTCCTTGATACGCTCCTCGGCCTCGCGGCGGGGGCGCAGATCGCGGCTGATGCACATCGCCAGGCGTTTTCCATTCTGCTCGAACAAGTTGGTCGTCACCTCGACCGGAATCACCTCGCCGCCTGCCACCCTATGCAGCGTCTCGAACGTCATTCCCCCCGTCAGCCGGTGTTGCTCGAGGCTCAGGCGCAGGCTTTCCTCGTCGTGGGTAGGATCGAAATCCAGCGGACACCAGGTCAGCAAGGTCTCGAGATCGACGCCGAAATGGCGGCAGGCGGCTTCATTGGCGTAGATGATGCGCGCGGAATCCCCGATGTCGTGCACCGTCACCACCTGATCCTGCAGGCATTCGATCATCGCCCGGAACATGGCGTTTTCCCATGCCGCGCTTTCCCTGTGCTCCAACTCGCCTCCTTCCAAGCTCATGGTGTAAACGCCCCCGGCATCGGCAGGATCAGGCACTGCCCGCCAGAAGGACTTCGAACCGATCCTGCGGCACGGGCTTGCCGAACAGATGCCCTTGTGCCAGACGGCAGCCCTGGGCATGGAGGTATTCCGCCTGGCGGGGCGTCTCCACCCCTTCCGCGATCACTTCCAGTTGCAGGGCGCCCGCGATCGAGATGATGGCCTTGACCAGTTCGGCCTTTTCCTTGTCCGCCGGAAATCCATGGATGAAAGAACGGTCGATCTTGATCTGGTCCAGCGGAAAACGGTTGAGATAGCTCAGCGCCGAATAGCCGGTGCCGAAATCGTCGATGGAAATGGCGAACCCCATCTCGTGAAGCTCCTCCAGCGCGGCGCCGACGTCGGTATCGTTCCCGAGCAGCAGGCTTTCGGTGATCTCGAGCTCCAGCCATTCCGGACGGCAGCCGGTGTCCTGGACGATACGATGCAATTCGCCCGGCAAGTCGTTACGGGTAAATTGCCGGGTCGACAGATTCACCGCGACTTTGAACGGCGAGTCGATGGTTCGGTGCCAGTGGACGGCCCGGCGACAGGCCGTCGCCAGGACCCAGTGGCCGAGATCGCGGATGAACCCCGTTTCTTCGGCGACGGGGATGAATCGGTCGGGTGTCACGATTCCCTGCTGGGGATGCCGCCAGCGCAGCAAGGCCTCCGCCCCGACGATACGCCCGGCCGGCAGGGCCACCTGGGGCTGATAGTACAGTTCCAGCTCGCCGTTCCCGAGCGCCCTGCGCAACGCGCCTTCCATGGCCATGCGGTCCGACACCCGCACGGCGAGTTCCTCCGCGTAGAACTGGAAGTTGTTCCGGCCCTGCTTCTTGGCGTGGTACATCGCAAGATCGGCCTGCTTGAACAGTTCGTCGACGTCGCAGTGGCCCTCCGCATGCAGGACGATGCCGATGCTGACCGAAACGAACGTCTCCTTGCCTTCGATGGCGAAAGCTTCGCCGAAGGCCTCGAGAATCCTGCCGGCGATGGCCCGGAGATCGCCCTGATCGCGCACCACCGGCAACAGGATGGAGAATTCGTCCCCTCCCAGCCGCGCCACGGTATCGTAGCCGCGGACGCAGGCATTCAGGCGCCGGGCGGCCTCGCACAGCAGCCTGTCGCCGGCCCCGTGCCCAAGGGTGTCGTTCACCTCCTTGAAGCGGTCCAGGTCCAGCAGCATCAGGCCGAACTGGCTGCCCCGCGTGGCGGCGTCGGCGAGACACTGGCGAAGCCGGTCGTTGAGCAGCGCCCGGTTGGGCAGGTCGGTGAGGGGGTCGAAGAACGCCAGGCGCTGGATGCGCCGGCGGTATTCGTCGACCTCCGTGATGTCGCGGCCGACCGCCAGCACGCCGATGCATTGGCCGTCCGGGTCGTGCTCGGCCACCAGGCGGATGTGCAGCAGCCGGGGACCCTTGTGTGTCCCCCGCAGCAGCAATTCGATTTCATCCGCCTTGCCCGTGGCCATGACCGCTCGGAGCTTGCCCTCGTAGGCCGCGAAACGTTCGTCGCCGGGATGAAGCTCGGTGGGGGTCTTGCCGAACATCTCGCCGGCGGAGAAGAGCAAGGTGTTCTCCAGGCTGGGATTGAGATAGACGACGCGGCAATCCCGGTCATAACGCATGATGCTGTCGGGCGAGTTTTCGGCGAGCGAGCGGAATTCACGTTCGCGCCGGAGCAACGCCGCCTCCGTCCGCCTGAGGATGCCGGTGTCGCGAACCAACGCCAGCATGTAGCCGCGGCCTTCGTGCTCGAGGTAGTGCGCGTCGACCGCGACCGGAACCCGCCGTCCGTCCTTGGCGCGCTGGACCGTTTCCCATTGCAGCGAGACTTTCTCGCGGATTTCGCGGAAATGGCCGGGCCAGGACTGCGGTGCCAGATCAGCCACGACATCGGCGACCGACAGGTTCAGAAACTCCTCCCTGCCATAGCCCAAGGCCTTTCGGCAGGCCTTGTTCGCATACACGAACCGCCCCTCGGCATCGCAGATCGAGACCCGTTCGGAGGCGTGATCGAGCGCCTCGTCCATCAGCCTGGCGCGGGTTTCGGCCCGTTTGCGCTCGGTGACGTCCATGAGGAAACCGTGCCACCGGGTCGCGCCGCCGGCTACACGTTCGGGGGTGGCGCATGCCTCCAGCCAGCGCAGCCCCTTGGCTGGATGGACGATCCGGAATTCCGTCCTGAACGGGGTCAGATGGCGCCTGGAGGCCGCCTGTTGGCGTATGACGAGCGCGAGATCCTCCGGCCTGATCAGCGCCTGGAGGCAGCCGATATCGTCCAGCATGCGGGCAAGCTCGAGTCCGAGAATGTCCGCCATGCCGGGGCTGGCATATACGATCACGAGGCGGCCATCGGGAGGCTGCTCCAGGATGTACATGCCGCCCGGCGCGCTTTCCGCAAAACGGGACAGGCCGGAACTTTGATCATCCAAGTCCCCGCCCAGCCCGTCGATCGTCGCCATGTCCCCTTGCCCTCCCTTCAGGTCAGAAGGACCGCGACCAGGCCGGTCATGAAGATGCCATCGAAGGTTCCCGCCCCGCCGATGGAAGCGATCGGCGTGCCCAGGCGGCGGATATCGGGAATGCGCAGCAGATCGGCCCCGATCAGCACGCCGATCGTTCCGGCGATGTAGGCGACCGGCGCCCGGTGTTCTCCTCCCAGCACCAGGGCAACCAGCGCCGCCGCCAACGGAGCGATCAGGATGGGCATGCCGATGCCGAAACCGGGAATGGGCCGGCTGAAGCCGTACGCCACTGCCGCGACGATGGCCGTCGCCAGTCCCAATGGCGGCAGCGGGATACCGTTATTGGCGAGCAGGTAAAACGAAAAAGCCACCGGGACCAGTCCGCCACCCACGTTGACCACGATTTTCGTCCGCCCGTTGAACGGAATGTCCGGCAAGCGCAGCAGCCCGCGGAACGGCTGTGGCGGAACGACCGGCGGCGTGTCCGCCTTGATGGTGGCCACCGGCAGGTTGATGGCGCTGCCCAGCAGGGACGTCAGGACCAGGCTGAGGGCGGACGAGGGATCGAGGCCGAGCTTTTCGAAAGTCAGCGCGATGATCTGGAAATTGATGCTGACGATGATCCACAGCAGCAAGCCGGCAAAAAACAGAAAATACAGGGGGGAGAAGGGACCGCGCATGGGATGACCTAGCCTTATCGTGAAAGTCGCATAGCGAACACCGTTCTCGTCCTTAACCTGCAGGATAAGCACTGGCCGAGGGAAACGATCATGGCGCAGGCGGTTTTTTCGTTACCGGAGCCGGGACACCCCGGCCTTGCGGTTCGACAAAAGGCCGGGCCGGCCGAAGATTAAGGATTCTCCGGGCCGGCCTCGCTGCCCGCGATCAGTCGATCTTGACGCTCTTGCGCTTGCTGCTCGCCGCCTTGGGAATCACCACCTCCAGTATTCCATCCTTGAAGGAAGCCTTGGCCTTGTCCGCGTCCACGGCACAAGGGAGGCGCAGGCTCCGGCTGAATTCGCCGCGGCTCATCTCGCGGTAAAAGTACTGGCCCTTCTCATCCTTGGTTTCGGCCTGCGAGGAAGCCCGCAGCGTGAACATGTCTTCACTGAGAGAGACCTCCAGATTGTCCTTGGTGACACCGGGCAATTCCGCCTTGACGACGACCTCGTCCGCGCGGTCGATCACGTCGACTTTCGGTACGCGAACACTGGTCAAACCGGTCCGGAACAACGAAGGCCAGGGCCGCCGCATCATCGCCCAGGGATCGTGTTCCAGCCATCCCGCCGGTACGATCTGTTCCATCCAGCGCTCCATCTCTTCCCAGGGGCTCGGGTAGGCTCTTGTGGCCACCGGCTCCGGCGCCTTCAGTTCCTTGCCCGTCGATTCTTTTTCACACTCTTCTTTCTTGGACATGACATGCTCTCCTATCACTCAAGTCAGCGAGATTGAACCCGGACGTTTCGCCCGGATTTCGAACCCTGTCGTCGAATGGCCCGACGCCGGTAAGTATAGCGGTATCGGTCCAAAAGGACCCCCGCGGCCGGGGCTTTACCCCCGTCTCTGAACGGCATGACCGGATGATTTTCCCATGACTGAAGCTAAAATCCCGAATTTCCATCGCATCGCAGATAACCGTTCCGTGGGTGCGAATATTGCTCTGATCTCTGGCCGGCCAGCGGTCGGAATCTGGCGGTGCCCGAACTGCGGGCGCCGCCTCTCGCACAGACCCGCGCCTCTATGGCCAACCTCCGGGAGTCCGACACCATGAAATTCCATCGCATGTGGCAATGGTTCCGCCCGTGCACGCTGGCGCTCGTGCTCGTAGCCTGTCACGGAACGGATGACAATGACCAGGCCGAGCTTTCGCCGAATCCACAAGACATCCTCCAGCTTCCGGCCAATTCCCCCAAGATCCACTCGATTCGGGAGGCGGAAGCCATACCCGAACAGCGCCCCCTGTTGGAACCCATTACGGGCAAAATCACCTACGACGAGACCCGTACCGTGCGCGTTTCATCGCCCATCGCCGGACGCATCATCGCGATACCCGCGCAGCTCGGCGCCGCCGTCGGCGTGGGCACTCCCCTGCTGGAACTGGATAGCCCCGAGCTCGGGCAGGCCCAGGCGGAATACGCCAAGGCCACCGCCGACCTGAAACTGGCGGAATACGATTTCGAGCGGCTGAAAAACCTGTACGAACACGGCATCGCCCCGCACAAGGAATTCCACCAGGCCGAGGACGCGCTGGAGCGGGCGCGCAGCGAGGCCGAACGCAGCCGCCTGCGGCTGGCGAATCTCGGCGTGCATGAAAAACGCCCCGACAACCATTTCACACTGAAGGCACCGATCGCCGGCATCGTCACCGAGCGCAACGTCAATCCCGGCATGGAAGTCCGTCCGGACCTGACCACGCCGCTGTTCGTGGTGTCCGATCTGAGCCGGCTCTGGGTCCTGCTGGATGTCTTCGAGAAGGATCTGGCCGTGATCCATCCCGGCCAGGACGTCAAGCTCACCGTGCCGGCCTATCCGGACGAGTGGTTCCCCGCCCGGATCGACTACATCGGCAAGGTCGTGGACGAGACGACGCGGACGGTGAAGGTGCGCTGCCTGTTGCCCAACCCGGACGGCAAGCTTCTTCCATCGATGTATGCCTCGGTGGAGGTGGAGAGCCCGCCCGACGACAAGGCGATCGTCGTCCCCTTGACAGCCCTGTTCACCGAGGGCGAATCGGACTGGCTATTCGTCGCCCTCGGTGAAGGACGCTACCAGAAACGCGAGGTCCGGGTGGGATTGCGGCTGAAGAAAGAGGCGGTATTGCTCGAGGGCGTGCAGCCCGGCGAGCGGATCGTGACCGATGGGGCCCTGTTGCTGCGCTCGGAACTCGACACGGCGCCGGACGCCGAAAAGAAACAGCCATGATTCGTGGCATCATCGCATTCAGCCTGCAGCAACGCCTGCTCATCCTCGGCCTGGCGGCGCTGCTGGCGGCAGGCGGCATTCTCTCCTTCGAAAAGCTGCCGGTGCAGGCCTTTCCCGACGTGCAGAACGTGTTCGTGCAGGTCGTCACCCAGTTTCCCGGCCAGGCGCCGGAAGAGGTCGAGAAACTGGTCACTCTGCCGATCGAGCGCGAAATGAATGGCCTGCCCCATCTCATCAATCTGCGCTCCGTCTCCATCTTCGGCCTGTCCGTCGTGACCCTGACTTTCGACGACGACGCCGAAGATTATTTTTCCCGGCAGCAGGTACTGGAGCGGCTGCGCGCGGTCGGCCTGCCGGCCTCGGCCAGCGCCAACCTGGGGCCGCTCAGTACGGGAATCGGCGAAATCTACCGCTACCGCATCGAAGCGCCCCACCTGTCCCTCATCGAGCAGCGCGCGTTGCAGGACTGGGTGATCGAGCGGCGTCTGCGCACCGTGCAGGGCGTGGCGGATGTGGTGTCGTTCGGCGGCGGCGTCAAGCAATACCAGGTGCAGATCGATCCCAACCGGCTGAAGGACTACCGGCTGGCGGTCCAGGACGTCTATCAGGCGGTGGCGAACAACAACGGCAATACCGGCGGCGGCTACATCGAGCATGGGGACGAAGCGCTGGTCGTCCGAGGCGTCGGACTGCTCAAATCGGTGGACGAAATCAAGTCCATCGTCATTGCCACCCGCGCCGGCGTGCCGATTCATGTGCAGAACGTCGCCACCGTGAGCGTCGGGCCGCAACCCCGCACCGGCATCGTCGGTTTCAACCAGCTCGATGACGTGGTGGAGGGCGTGGTGCTGCTTATCAAGGGCCGCGACGCGCTCGATGTACTGAGCGGTGTCAAGGCCGAAATCGACGCACTGAACCGGCATGGCTTACCGGCCGGGGTGACGATCGTGCCGTTCTACGACCGGACCGAGCTGGTGCATCACACCATTCGCACGGTCGAGCACAACATGCTGGAAGGAGCCTTGCTGATCCTCGCCGTCCTGGTGGTATTCCTGCGCCGTCTGGCGGCCGCGCTGGTGGTCATCGTGGTCATTCCGCTCTCACTGCTGTTCGCATTCATCCTCATCGACGCCATGCACATCTCGGCCAACCTGATTTCGCTGGGCGCGATCGATTTCGGCATCATCGTCGACACGGCGGTGGTACTGGTGGAAGCGGTCATCGTCCGCATCTCGCTGGACCTGGACCGCGGGGCGAGCCTGCCGCAAATGCGGCGAACCCTGCTCGACACCAGCATAGAAATGGGCCGGCCGGTGCTGTTTTCCAAAGCCATCATCATCACCGCCTTCCTGCCGATCTTCACCTTCCAGCGGGTGGAAGCCAAGATTTTTTCGCCGATGGCCTACACGCTGAGCTTCGCCCTGCTCGGCTCCCTTGTCGTCAGCCTGACCCTCATCCCGGTACTGCTGACCTATCTGCTGGGGCCACGCCTGTCGGAAGCCCACAATCCGCTGGTGACTTTCATGGAGCGCGGCTACCGCCGGCTTTTGGTCGGCATCCTGCGGCGGCCGGCCCGACTGTTCGCGGCCAGCGGCCTGCTGCTGGCGCTGGCCGGCGGCTCGGTCCATTTCATCGGCACGGAATTCATGCCCAAGCTTGACGAAGGCAACATCTGGCTCACCATCACCCTGCCGACGCCGATTTCGCTGACCAAGGGCAAGGAGCTGGAGCGCGACATCCGTACACGCCTGCAGGAATTTCCCGAAACCCGCTCGATCACGACCCAGCTCGGACGGCCGGAAGACGGCACCGATCCCAAGGGCTTCAACAATCTCGAAATCCTCATCGACCTGAATGACAAGGACACTTGGCGTTTTTCGGACAAGGACCAGCTGGTGGAGGCCATGCAGCAGAGACTCGACATCTTCCCCGGCCTGCAGTTCAATTTCTCGCAAGTGATCCAGGACAACGTGGAAGAAGCGATTTCCGGCGTCAAGGGCGAGATCGCGGTGAAGATTTTCGGCGACGACCTGAAGATCCTCCAGGAAAAGGCCGATCAGGTCACCCATATCCTGCGCTCGATCCGCGGCGCCACCGATGTCGCCGCCGAACAGCAGTCCGGCCTGGCCCAGGCCGTGATCGAAGTGGACCGCGCCGCCATCGCCCGCTATGGCGTCAGCGTCGACGACGTGGAGGAGACCATCGGCATCGCCGTCGGCGGCCGGACCGCGACCCGCTTTCTGGAAGGCGAACGGCGCTTCGACGTCGTGGTCCGGATGAAGGAGGATGCACGCGACTCGGTCGGCGCCATCGCCGATCTCACCATCGCGACGCCCCTGGGCAGCCGCGTGCCGCTGGCCGAACTGGCTGCCATCAAGGTCGACCAGGGGGCTTCCCGGATCAGCCGCGAGGACAACCGGCGGCGCATCGCCATCAAGTGCAACCTGATCGACCGCGACCAGGGCAGCTTCGTGGCCGAAGCCCAGGAGCGCGTCGCCCGCGAGGTTCGCCTGCCGCCCGGCTACCGGCTGCTGTGGAGCGGCCAGTTCGAGAACCAGCAGCGGGCCATGAAGCGCCTTTACGTCATCGTGCCCATCAGCCTGCTCCTGATCTTTCTTCTGCTATTCTGGACGTTCAAGTCGATGCGCCATGCGGGGCTGATCGTGATGAACGTGCCGTTCTCGCTCATCGGCGGACTCGGCGCCTTGCTGGCGACCGGAATCCACCTGAGCGTCTCGGCCGCCGTGGGTTTCATCGCGCTGTTCGGCATCGCGGTGCAGAACGGGGTCATCCTGCTGTCCCGGATCAACCAGTTGCGGATGGAAGGACGCGACATGACGGATGCGATCATCGACGGCTCGGTGAGCCGCCTGCGGCCGGTCGTGATGACCGCGATGATGGCGATGCTGGGCCTGTTTCCGGCGGCCTTGTCGCACTCGGTCGGCTCGGAAACGGCGCGGCCGTTCGCGGTGGTCATCATCGGCGGACTCGTCAGCGCCACCCTGCTGACCCTGACTTTGCTCCCGGTACTCTATCGGCGTTTCGGAGGAGCCGCCTCATGAAAGAGATACGCGCCTATATCCAACCGTTCATGCTGTCCAAACTGACCATGGCCTTGCTCGACATCCCCGGATTTCCGGGAATGAGCGTATCGGACTGCGAAGGCTTCGGCCGCAGCAAGGCCAGCGCCGCCCAGGACTTCAGCCCGTTCATGGCGAAGAAGCGGATCGAAATCTTCGCGCCCGATGACCTCGCCGACCGCATCGCCGCCGTCATCATGGAAACCGCCAACACCCATCAGCCCGGCGCCGGCACCGTCTACGTGCTGGACGTCGGCAAAGGCGCCCGCATCAGCATCGGCCAGTGGGAAAGCTGATCCGGCTGGGGTAATCTTCGCGCGGTGGCGACAGGGAGCCGCCGTTTCCTTCCGACCCGGAGCTACCTGACATCCATGGACCGAACCAAATCGAAACCTTCCGGATTCCTGACCCTGTCCGCCGGTGCCCTGGGCGTGGTCTACGGCGACATCGGCACCAGCCCGCTGTATACCGTGCGGCAAATCTTCGGCGGCGCTTATGCCGTCCCCCTGACGCCGGAGAACGTCCTCGGCGCGCTATCCCTGATCTTCTGGGCCCTTCTGATCATCGTGGCCGTGAAATACGTGGTGTTCGTCATGCATGCCGACAATCACGGCGAAGGCGGCATCATGGCCCTGACCGCTCTCGCCCTGCGGCAGCGGCACCGGCGCAAGCACCGGGCCTGGATCATCGCCTTGGGACTGTTCGGCACGGCACTTTTCTATGGCGACGGGATGATCACCCCCGCCATTTCGGTGCTGGGTGCGATGGAGGGCCTGGGGGTTGCCGCCGCGGCACTGTCGCACTCCGTGGTTCCGGGTTCGATCCTGGTCCTGCTGGCACTGTTCCTGATCCAGCGCCGCGGGACGGAACGCGTCGGCAAGCTGTTCGGCCCCATCATGCTGCTGTGGTTCCTGGCCATCGGCACGCTGGGTTTCGACAGCATGCGCAAGACCCCTGAAGTCATGGCCGCATTCAATCCACTGCATGGATTCCATTTCCTCACCATGCACCAGGGGATGGGCTTTGCCGCGCTCGGCGCGGTGGTGCTGGCGGTCACGGGCGCGGAAGCGCTGTATGCCGACATGGGCCATTTCGGCAAAACGCCCATTCGCGCCACCTGGTTCGCCGTGGTGTTTCCCGGCCTGATCCTGAACTATCTCGGCCAGGGCGCCCTGCTGATCCGCAATCCGGAAGCGGTGCGGAATCCGTTCTATCTGCTGGTCCCGGAATGGGCGCTCTACCCGATGATCGGCCTGGCCACGATCGCCACCGTGATCGCCTCGCAGGCCGTGATCTCGGGCGCTTTTTCGCTGACCCACCAGGCCATCCAGCTCGATTATCTGCCACGTCAACGCATGGTCCACACCTCCGAATCCGAACGGGGCCAGATCTATGCTCCGGCGGTGAACCGCCTGCTCCTGATCTCGGTGTTGGCCCTGGTGCTGACGTTCGGCTCTTCCTCCAGCCTCGCCTCGGCCTATGGGCTGTCCGTGGTCGGCACCATGGTGGTCACCACCCTGCTGGCCCTGGTCGTGGCCCACGACACGTGGCGCTGGCCAGGCATGGCGTTGCTGCTGACCGGAGCGGTGCTGTTGTCCGTCGACCTGTCCTTCCTGACGGCCAATCTGGCCAAGCTTGAGGACGGCGGCTGGATTCCGCTCTGTCTGGCTCTGATCCTGGGCACCGTCATGTCGACCTGGAAAAAAGGCCGCGACGTCCTGTTGGCCCGCCTGCAGCAGGAGTCCGAGTCCCTGAGCCGGTTCCTGCAGCGGCTGACCGACGAGCCGCCGCCGTTCCGGCCGACCGGCACCGCGATCTTCCTGACCGCGCGCAATCTCAGCCTGCCCTTCGCCCTGCTGCGCAACTACGAGCACAACCAGGTGATCCACCAGCGGGTGATCCTGCTCACCATGAGTACCCTGGACAAACCCTACGCGGCGGAAAAGGAAAAAATCACCATCGAAGCCCTCGAACACAACTTTTTCCGCATCACGACCCGCTTCGGCTTCATGGAGCGCCCCAACGTGCAGCGCATGCTGAATCTGTGCCGCCATGCCGGGCTGAACATCGACCTCGACCAGACCACGTTCTTCCTGGGCAGGGAAACGCTGATCCGTTCCGCCGAGCGGAGCCTGAACCGTTGGGAGGAAGTCCTGTTCATTTCCATGTTCCGCAACGCCTACAACCCGATCGGCTACTTCAAGCTGCCGGTGGATCGGGTGGTGGAACTCGGCACCGTCATCGCGATATAGCCGGAGCGGTTCCGGGCATGCCGGCGTGCATGTCCTCGGCCCAGTGATTGACCGTCACGATCAGCGCGATGCCGGCCGCGATCATGACGAGCTGCTGGATGGCCGCAGCCAGATGCGTCCTGCGGTGCAGCGAGGGAATCAGGTCGGCGACCGCGACGTAGATGAAGCTGGACGCCGCCAGTGCCAGTACGTAAGGCAGGACGCCGTTCATCCGCTCCAGCGCGAAATAGGCGGCCACCCCCCCCACCACCGTCCCCAGGCTGGACATGAGGTTGTACCACAGCGCGCGGGTCCGGCCGTAGCCGCTTTGCAGCAGAATGGCGAAGTCACCCACTTCCTGCGGAATCTCGTGGGCGGCGACCGCCAGGCTGGTGACGATGCCGAGCCGGATGTCGGTCAGGAAAGCCGCCGCAATCAGCACGCCATCGACCAGGTTGTGGATCGCATCGCCGATGACGATGAGCGTGCCGGCAGGCTGGTGAAAATGGCCCTCGCCGTGCGTCTCACAATCGCCGGCATGGCAGTGGCGCCACAACAGCAGCTTTTCCAGGATGAAAAAACCGAGGATGCCGGCCAGTACCGTGGCGAACAGCATCTCGACGTTGCCGACGCCGACGCCGTGGGCGGCCTCCGGAATGAGGTGCAGGAATGCCACACTGAGCAGGGAACCCAGGGCGAAGCTGACGCCATGCGGCAAAAGATGCGGGTGATGATCTTCCGGAACGAGGAGGAACAGCGAGGCGGCCATGACACTGAGCACGCCGCCCAGCAATGAAAACAGCAGAATCCAGAGTAATACGCTCATCGGCGGAAAGGTTCGAAGGTGTTTAGCGGTCGCGCCAGATGAGTGTGGCCATCCGGCCCGTCACTCCATCGCGCCGGTAGGAAAAAAAGCGGTTTTCATCGCTGTAGGTGCACCAGCGGCCGCCATGGACGTCGCCGATGCCGAGGCGCCGGAGGCGCAGCCGGGCGAGCAGATAAATATCGGCAAACCAGCGGCCATTATCCCCGCCTCGGAATGCCGCGTCACTTTCCGCATCCTGCGCCAGGAAGGCGGCGCGCACTTCTTCACCGACTTCGAACGCCGCCGGACCTATCGCCGGACCGAGCCAGGCCAGCAAGCCGCCCGAACCCAGGGCATCGGCGGCGCGCTCGATCACGCCGCCCGCCAGGCCCCGCCAGCCGGCATGCACGGCGGCCACGCCCTTGCCGTCGCGGGTACAGAGCAGGACGGGCAGGCAATCGGCCGTCATCACCGCGCAGACGACACCGACGTCCCTGGTGTAGCTGGCATCCGCTGCCGGCTCGGGTTCCACACCGGCTTCCACCGCATCGCTCCCATGCACCTGGCGCAGCCAGGCAGGCTCGGCCGGCAGATCGAGCCGGCGGCGCAGGAACGCGCGGTTCGCGGCGACCGCTTCCGGCGCATCGCCTACATGGGCCCCGAGATTCAAGCCGGCATAAGCCCCCACGCTCGTACCGCCCCGGCGCAGGGTCGACGCCGCCCGCACACCCGGCGGCGCCGGCCAGTCGGGCTCGATCCAGAACGTCACGCCAGCCCCCGTAGGAGGCACAGCAAGGCTTCGAAATCCGGGGGAAGCGGCGACTCCCAGGCCATCTCCTCGCCCGTCTCGGGATGGATCAACCCCAACCGTGCGGCGTGCAAAGCCTGCCGCCGAAAGACGCGCAAGGCCTCGATCAGCGCCGGATCGGCGCCGGCGGGGATGCGCGCGCGGCCGCCGTAGACCGGATCGCCGACCAGAGGATGATGCCGATGAGCCATGTGGACCCGGATCTGGTGGGTACGCCCCGTTTCCAGCCGGACCCGCAGCAGGGTATGGTGCGGAAAGCGCTCCTCCACCCGGTAGTGAGTCACGGATTCCTTGCCGTCCCGGCGCACGGCGAAGCGCTTGCGGTCGGAAGGATGGCGTCCGATCGGCGCATCCACCGTCGCTCCGGCGGTGACCGCGCCCTGAACCAGGGCCAGGTATTCGCGGCTGACGCTGCGGTCCTTGAGCTGGTCCACCAGGGATTTGTGTGCTTCGAGCGTACGCGCGACCACCAGCAGGCCGCTGGTGTCCTTGTCCAGCCGGTGCACGATGCCGCATCTCGGCATCGCCGCAAGGGTGGGATCCAGGTGAAGCAGGGCATTCTGCAGCGTTCCATCGGGATGCCCCGCCGCCGGATGCACCACCAGGCCGGCGGGCTTGTCTATGACGACAATCGACGCGTCGGCATGCACCACGGCCAGAGGAATCGCCTCGGCGGCACACTCGACCACGTCTTCGGCCTCGGCATGCAGCTCGATGCGCTCGCCGCCCAGCAGGCGCTGGCGAGGTATCGCCGTAACGCCATCCAGCAGCGCATGGCCGTCCTTGATCCAGGTTTGCAGGCGGGCGCGGGAAAAGTCCGGAAACAGCATCGCCATCGCCTGATCCAGCCTCAGGCCGGCCAGTTCGTGCGGTATTTCGGTCGTCAGGGTTCGGCTTCGGGTCACGGTGGGGGAAAGAGGAAAAGGTCTATGAATACGGTTATACTGCGGCGCCTTACGCATGGCTGACGCACCCGTCAAACGCACACACGAGGTAGTTTCCCGCTCATGGGTTTCCCCCGCCGCATCGTACTGATCGCCGCCCTGCTGGGAAGCGCGGTGTCCGGACTCACCGCCTGTTCCAGCTTCCCGTTCTGGTCGGCCGGCAAGGAAGAAGACGCAGACATCAAGGATGAGTATGCCGATTGGGGTCCGGCGCAGTTCTACGCCGAAGCCAAACACGCGATGATGGACGGTTCCTACGAGAAGGCCATCAAATTATACGAGAAACTGGAAGCCCGGTACCCGTTCGGCGACTATGCCACCCAGGCCCAGATCGACGTGGCGTTCTGCTACTACAAGAACAACGAGCCGGAATCGGCGATCGCGTCGGTCGACCGCTTCATCAAGCTCAATCCGACCGAACCCCATGTCGACTATGCTTACTATCTCCGGGGCCTGATCAACTACAACCGCGGCATCGGCTTCATCGACCGCTGGCTGCCGACCGATTCCTCGCAACGCGATCCGGGATCCGCGCGCGATGCCTACAACGATTTCGAAACGCTGCTCAACAAGTTCCCGAACAGCCAATACCGGGACGATGCCAAGCAGCGTGCCATCGCCCTGCGCAACAACCTCGCGATGTACGACATTCATGTGGCCGACTACTACATGCGGCGCAGGGCCTATGTCGCGGCGATTCGGCGGTCGGCGGAGGTGATCCAGAAGTACCAGCGCACCCAGGCCATTCCCCATGCCCTCAAGATCATGGAAGACGCCTACCGCCAGCTCGACATGCCGCAGATGGCCGACGACATCGCCCGCGTCTACGCCCTGAACTACGCCGAAGGCCGCCTCAGCAAGGACGAGCAGTATGAACGCACGGTCATGGAAGAGGTCTGGGATTTCATCGGCTTCGACAAATAGCACGGCCATGCCGCTCGACGTTCTCTGCGTCGGCCACGCGTCCTTCGATCTCGTCTTCGGCGTCCCGCACCATCCGGCGGCGGATGAAAAGATAGTCGCCGACCGGCTCCTGGCCTGCGGCGGCGGCCCGGCCGCCAATGCCGCCATCACCGTCGCGCGCCTGGGACTGAAAGCCGGTTTCGCCGGCTATCTGGGCACGGACCTTTACGGCGAGCGCCACCTGGACGAACTGATCGAGGCGGGGGTCGACAGCCGGTCCGTGGTCCGCGGCACCTCCCCCACCCCACTGTCCGCGGTGCTGGTCAAACCGGACGGCCAACGCGCCTTGGTCAACTACAAGGGCGACACCCGGCCACTCCCTCCGCAAGCCTTTCTCCCCCCCGCGACGCCAGCGCGTTGCATCCTGTTCGACGGCCACGAGCCGGGGCTTTCGGAACCGGTTCTGGGCTGGCGGCGGGCGCAAGGCGGCATCACCGTCCTGGATGCGGGCTCCCTGCACGCCGGCACGGAATGGCTCATGTTCCGCGTCGATCACCTCGTCGCCTCGGAAAAATTCGCCGCGCAATGGCTGGGAAAGGACGAGCCGGAACAAGCGCTAGCCGCCCTGGCCGAACGCTCGCCTTGCGTCGTCATCACCCTCGGCGAGCGTGGTCTGATCTGGCGCCGCGGCACGGAGTCGGGACGCCTGCCGGCTTTCCCCGTCGAAGCGGTGGACACCACGGGCGCCGGTGACGTGTTCCACGGCGCTTACGCGGCGGGCCTCGCCGCCGGGCTGGACTGGCCGGAACTGCTGCGCCATGCCAGCGCGGCCGGGGCGCTGTGCTGCACCGGGCTGGGCGCGCGGCCGGCCATTCCGTCCCGCGCCGAAGTGGAACGGCTGCTCGCGGCGCGCTGAACTATCGCTCGAAACCGCAGGTAATGGGGAACCGCCGTTCACGACCAAAGGCGCGGCGGGTGATCTTGACGCCGGGCGGCGCCTGCCGCCGCTTGTACTCGTTGCGGTCCACCATCCGCACCACGCGCCGCACCACGTCTTCGGGATAGCCCGCCGCCACGATCTCGGCGATCGAACGATCCTGCTCGACGTACAGCGCCAGGATCGGATCGAGCACCGCGTACGGCGGCAGCGAATCCTCGTCCTTCTGGTCCGGCCGCAGCTCGGCCGAGGGCGGACGTTCGATCACCCGGGCCGGAATCACCGCCGCGATTGCATTGCGGTACTCGGCCAGGCGGTAGACCAGCAGCTTGGACACGTCCTTGAGCGGGGCAAAACCGCCCGCCATATCGCCATACAGCGTGGCATAGCCCACGCTCATCTCGCTCTTGTTGCCGGTGGTGAGCAGGATCCGGCCCTGCTTGTTGGACAGGGCCATCAGGATCACGCCGCGGCAGCGGGCCTGGATGTTTTCCTCGGTGACATCCGGCGCCGCACCGCCGAAAGGTTCGGCCAGCAGTTCCAGAAAGCTCCGGAACACCGGCTCGATCGGGATCAGATGCCAGGCCACGCCCAAGGCCTCGGCCTCCAGGCGCGCATCCTCGATGCTCATGTCCGCCGTGTAGCGCGATGGCATCAGGACAGCCTCGACCTGATCGGCGCCCAGCGCATCCACCGCCAGGGCCAGGGTCAGGGCCGAATCGATGCCGCCCGAAAGACCCAGCACGGCGCCCCGGAACCCGTTCTTGATGACGTAGTCACGAATGCCGGTCAGCAGTGCCTGGTAGACACTGGCGACCTCCTCCAGCGGTTCGGCGAGTTGCGAATGCCGTGGGAGCAGCCGCCCCTCGCCATCCGAAGCGAACTCGACGACTTCCAGAGTCTCCTGGAACTGCACCGCCCGGTGAGCCACCTTGCCCGCGGCGTCCATCACGAACGAGCCGCCGTCGAACACCAGTTCGTCCTGTCCGCCCACCAGATTGCAATACACCAGCGGCACGCCGACGGCAGAAACCCGCTCGCGCACCACGTGCTCGCGTTCGGCCGTCTTGCCGACGTGGAAAGGGGAAGCATTCAGGTTCAGCACCAGCCCCGCTCCCGCCGCCGCGGCCTGTTCGACCGGACCGGGAAACCAGATGTCCTCGCAGATGGTCAGCCCCACCGGCACGCCGGCCAGATCGAACACGCAAGACTCGGAGCCGGGCAGGAAATGGCGCTTCTCGTCGAACACCCCATAGTTGGGCAGGATCTGTTTGCGGTAGATCTTGTGGATACCGCCGTCGCGCAACACCGCCGCGCTGTTGAATGGCAGCCCGTCATGCCGTTCGGGGAAGCCGACGATCGCGTCGATTCCCTGTACCCGAGGGGCAAGCGCGGCCAGCGCCGACTCGACGGCCACCAGGAAATCGGCGCGCAGAATGAGATCATCGGGGGGATACCCCGCCAGGGTCAGTTCGGGAAACACCACGGCGTCGGCTCCCAGCTCATCCCGCGCTCTCATGGTGGCGGCCAGCACACGCTCGGCGTTCCCTTCGACATCCCCGACGAGGAAGTCGAGCTGGGCAATGGCGATGCGGAGATTCAAAACGATGCCACGCGGTTCTTGAGATGGGAGGAGCGCATCCGGTCTCAGTCCTTCAGCAATTCCAGCATGCGCCGACCCATGTCGGACAGCGAATCGACCATCTCGACGCCCGCCCGGCGCATCGCCGCCACCTTGCCGGCGCCGGTGCCTTTGCCGCCGGTGATGATGGCGCCGGCGTGGCCCATGCGTTTTCCCGGCGGCGCGGTCAGGCCGGCGATGTAGCCGACCACCGGCTTGCTGACGTGGGCGTGGATGAACTCGGCCGCTTCTTCTTCGGCGCTGCCGCCGATCTCGCCCACCATGATGATGCCGGCGGTTTCAGGGTCCCGCTCGAACCTATCCAGCACCTCGATGAAATCCAGTCCCTTGATGGGATCGCCGCCGATGCCGACGCAGGTGCTTTGGCCCAGACCAACCCGGGTGGTCTGGTAGACAGCCTCGTAGGTCAGGGTGCCGGAGCGCGAGACGATGCCGATGCTGCCCTTGCGGTGGATGAAACCGGGCATGATGCCGATCTTGCACTCGTCGGGGGTGATGACGCCGGGACAGTTCGGGCCGATCAGCACCGCCCCGTACGAGGCCAGCGCCGCCTTGACCTTGAGCATGTGCAAGACGGGAATGCCCTCGGTGATGCAGACGATCACCGAAATCCCGGCCTCGGCGGCTTCCAGAATGGCATCGGCCGCGAACGGCGGCGGGACGTAGATCATGCTGGCATTCGCGCCGGTGGCCGCGACCGCCTCGCGAACGGTGTTGAACACCGGCAGGCCCAGATGCAGGCTGCCGCCCTTGCCGGGCGTGACGCCGCCCACCAGTTGCGTGCCGTAGTCCAGGCACTGGCGGGAATGGAAGGTCGCCTGCCTGCCGGTGAAGCCCTGGCAGATGACGCGGGTATCCTTGCCGACCAGGATGCTCATGCCGCCGCCTCCACGGCCTTGCGCGCCGCCTCGTCCAGTTCGTTGGCGGCAATGATGGCAAGCCCCGAACGCTCCAATAGGGCCCGGCCCTCGCCGGCGTTGGTGCCTTCCAGCCGAACCACCACCGGCACACCGACCTGGACCTCGCGCACCGCGGCGATCAGCCCTTCCGCGATCAGATCGCAACGGACGATGCCGCCGAAGATGTTGACCAGCACGGCCCGCACGCCCGAATCGGACAGAATCAGCTTGAAAGCCTCGGCCACCTTCTCCGCGGTAGCGCCGCCGCCGACGTCGAGGAAATTGGCCGGCAGCCCGCCGTAGAGCTTGACCATGTCCATGGTGGCCATCGCCAGCCCGGCGCCGTTGACCATGCAACCGATGTTACCGTCCAGGGTGACGTAGCTCAGGCCATGTTCGCGTGCGGCGTTCTCGCGCGCGTCCTCCTGGGAGACATCGCGCAAACCGGCCAGATCGGGATGGGCGAACAAGGCGTTGTCGTCGGCGCCGATCTTGGCATCCAGCGCCAGCAGCTCGCCGTCGCTGGCGACGATCAGCGGATTGATCTCGATCTGGTTCAGATCCTTGTCCAGGAACAGGCGGTACATGCCCGCCATCTGCCGGGTCAGCGCACCGACCTGGACGGTATCCAATCCCAGCGCATAGCCGATATCCCGGCCCTGGTAAGGCTGGAAACCGGTCGCCGGATGCACCCGGCAGGACAGTATCTTTTCCGGCGCCTCGGCCGCCACGGTTTCGATGTCCATGCCGCCTTCGCCGGAAGCCAGGAACATGACCCGGGCGCTGGAGCGGTCGACCAGCAGGCTCAGATAGATTTCACGGGCAATGCCGCGCACCTCCTCGACCAGCACCGCGTGCACGGGCAGCCCCTTCCCTCCGGTTTGGTAGGTGACCAGCTCGGAACCCAGCAGCTCGCGCGCGGCGGCGACCACTTCCTCTTCGCTGCCGCACAGCTTCACGCCGCCGGCTTTGCCGCGTCCCCCCGAATGCACCTGGGCCTTGACGACCCAACGTTCGCCGCCGATGTCGAGAGCGGCGGTCCTGGCCTCTTCGGGAGAAAAAGCGACACCGCCACGCGGCACGGGGATGTCGTATTCGGCAAGCAGCCGCTTGGATTGGTATTCGTGGAGATTCATGTATCGACCTGAAAGAAACCAGACGAACGGGATCACGACGCAAGCGTCGGCCCCGCGAGAGAAGCCCGGTGACGCGCCCGCGCCGCCGGCTGCGAGGAAACGGAAGGGCCCCGGCCAGCGGAGCCTTCCGCTCTAGCCCTGATACTTGGCCAGTCCCTTGAAGCGTTCGAGCGCGTCCTTGACCTTTTGCACCGTATCGCCCTTCAACTCGGCGTTCTTGTAGACCCGGTCGAGCAGTCCTTCCGCGACCAGCGCTTCCTTGATCCACTTCTTGGCGAACCGGTAATTGGTGGGCACCGGGGCGATTTCACCGGTCGCCGGATTGCGCAGCGACACCGCCTTTTCTTCGGCTTCGGCGGCGGCCTCCTCCACGGCCGGCGTCTTCTCCGGGGTTGCCGCAGCCTCGGCAGGTTCCTCTGCTGCCGGCTCGGCCACCGCCTCGGCCGGCGTTTCCGCAGGCTTCGCCACGGTCACCTCCGGCGCGCAGGCCACGTGTGTTTCGGCGGTCGACGCCGGACGGGACACGGTCTTGAAGACCTCGTAAAGCACATAACCGACAAAAACCACGGTGAAGACAAACAGAAGCTCGGTCATCACGCCACTCCTCGATATGCTTGGCGGGGTTAATCCCCCGTTCTTGTCACACGCCGGTCAGCCCGGCCCTTTTATCGGCTGACAGCTTGCACCGCCACCGCATCCGGCATGCTCGAATAGCCGAATTGCATCGCGTAGAGATCGGCATACCCCCCCCGCGCCGCCATAAGCTGGGCATGGGTGCCGCACTCGATGATGCGCCCGGCGCGCATCACGCAAATCTGGTCTGCATTCTGGATGGTGGAGAGCCTGTGCGCGATGACCAGCGTGGTCCGGTTTCGCATCAGGACTTCCAGCGCCTGTTGCACGTAGCGTTCGGATTCGGCGTCCAGCGCCGAGGTCGCCTCATCCAGGATCAGAATAGGGGCATTTTTAAGCAAGGCCCGTGCAATGGCAATACGCTGGCGCTGGCCGCCGGACAGAACGATGCCCTGCTGGCCGACGAAGGTCTCGAATCCTTGCGGCAATGCCTCGATGAAATCCAGAGCGTTCGCCGCCCGCGCGGCTTCGCGGACCGCGCCGAAACCCACGCTGTCCAGGCAGCCGTAGGCGATGTTGTTGGCCACGGTATCGTTGAACAGCGTCACTTCCTGGCCGACGTAGGCGATCTGCCGGCGCAGGCTCTCCAGCGTCAGTTCGCGGATATCGTGTCCGTCGATCAGTATTTCGCCCGCCGAGTTTTCATATAGGCGAGGGAGGAGGCGCACCAGTGAAGTCTTGCCGCTGCCCGATTGGCCCACCAGCGCCACGGTCGTGCCGGCCGGGATGACAAGCGAAACATCGTCGACTGCGGCGCCGTGGCGATCGTCATAAATCAGGCTGACGTGCCGGTATTCGATCGTCCCGTGGGCGCGCTTCAGGCTGATCCTTCCGGTGTCGCGCTCCCGCGGCATGTCGAGCATGGCGAAGATGCTGTCGCCCGCGGCGATGCCGCGCTGCATGACCGAGACCACCTGGCTGAGCCGGCGGATCGGGCTCAGCATCATCGCCATGGCGGCGATGAACGCCATGAGGCTGCCCGGCGTGATGGTCTGCCGCACGGAATCGAGCGAAACGACGTAGAGAATCCCGGCCACACCGGCAACGCTGATGAGATGGATCACCCCTCCGCCCAAGGCATCGGTGGCGATCAGCTTCATCTGCCGCTTCTGGTTGCGGTCGTTCTCCCGGGCAAATTTGGCGGCCTCGTAAGCCTTGCCGTTGAACACCTTGACGATACGATGCGCGTCGATGACTTCCTGGGTCACATGGCTCACCTTGCCCATCGACTCCTGAATGCGCATGCTCAGGCGCCGGAACCGCTTGCTGACGAACCGGACGCTCAGCCCCAGAATCGGCCCCAGCACCAGGAACACCAGGGATAGCACCAGGTTCTGGTACACCATCAGAGCCATCAGGCCGATGATGGTGAAGCCTTCGCGGATGCAGGTGATGATGCCTTGCTGGAGCGAGGCCGAGACCTGCTCGGTGTTGTACAGCAGCTTGGACAGGAGCTGGCCGCCCGAAGCGTTGTCATAGAAGGTGCAGGGCAGATTGAGCAACTGGTCGAAGATGTCCCTGCGCAAATCGGCGATCACGCGCCGCCCCACCGAACCCGAGCAATATTCGCTCAGAAAACCGGCGATCCCCCTCAGCACGGACAGGCCGATCAGCATCAGGGACACATGGCGCAGTACCGTCGGATCGTTATCGATGAAACTGCCGTCGATCAGAGGCTGGATCAGCTTGGCGAAAAACGGGGTGATCGCGGCATAGGCGATCATGGCCAGCACGGCGACGAAAAAAGACTTCCAGTACGGAAATCCGTAGCGGAGCAGGCGGCGGTAGATGGCCAGTCCGCTGGATAGCGGTTTGGATTCCGAAGCTGAATGTTTCATGCGAAAAACGTGGGGAAATCTCGAAATGCCTGACGGCCATCGTTACAATGATGCCCAACCCACGGTGCGGTTACAACGCCGACAAGCACATACGTCATTTGAACCACCGTTTCCGCCCCCTCACTAAAGCCCCCGGCATTCAGGATGCGATCGCCGGCATCCCCTGAAACGGACATGCGCAGCCACCGACACCCCGCTTACCGCGCCGACATCGACGGTCTGCGCGCGCTCGCCATCCTGGCGGTCGTCGTATTCCACGCTTACCCGCGCTCGCTGCCGGGCGGCTTCGTCGGCGTCGACGTTTTCTTCGTCATTTCCGGCTACCTGATCGGCGGCATCATCTTCAAGAATCTCGACGCCGGCTGCTTCAGTTTCGCCGATTTCTATGCGCGCCGGGCCAAACGTATCTTTCCCGCACTGATCGTGGTGCTGCTGGGATGCCTTGGGTTCGGCTGGTTCGCCCTGCTGGCCGACGAATACCGGGCGCTGGGCAAGCACGTCGCCGCCGGCGCCGGCTTCGTCTCGAACCTGGCACTATGGCGCGAATCGGGCTATTTCGACACGGCGGCCGATTTCAAGCCGCTGCTGCATCTGTGGTCGCTGGGCATCGAGGAACAGTTCTACCTGCTCTATCCCCTGCTCATGGTGCTGGCGTGGCGACTCCGCACCAACCCTTTGGTGGTCTTGGCTCTGCTCGCAGGACTGTCGTTCGGCTTCAACCTGTTTCTGGCCGGCAGCGACACCGTCGCCGCCTTTTTCCTGCCCGTTAGCCGCTTCTGGGAACTGCTGACCGGAAGCGCCCTGGCCTATGCCCACTTCCAGCGTGCCACGGCCAAACCCTCGGCGAGCTTGCGCCACGAGTTGCAAGCCGTCGCCGGAATGCTGCTGATCGCCGCCGCGATCCTCGTTCTGGACAAAGACAAGGACTTCCCCGGCGCCTGGGCGCTGCTGCCCACGCTGGGTGCCCTGCTGCTGATCGGCGCCGGCCCGGGCAGCTGGATCAACCGCCACCTGCTTGCCAGCCGTCCGATGGTCTTCATCGGCGTGATCAGCTACCCCCTCTATCTCTGGCACTGGCTGCTGCTGTCCTTCGGGCTGATCCTGCGCTCGGGCGAACCGCTACATCATCGCGCCGCATTCCTCGTCGGCGCCGCCTTCCTGCTGGCCTGGCTGACCTACCGCTTCGTCGAATGCCCGGTCCGCTTCGGGGCTCCGGCGTTTCCACGACTCAAACTGGCATCGCTGTGGAGCCTGCTCGCCTGCGCCGGCCTGCTGGGCTTTGCCGTTTTCCGGCTTGACGGGCTGCCGGAGCGCCCCGCGCTCGCCGATGTCCGCCTGAAAATCGACCGGGACCTGCCCCGCCTGGCCGCCGACGGCTACCGCAGCAACGGCATCGCCAAAGCGCTTTTCCAGGGCGAATTCAAGCCGGGCGACGATTTCTTCCAGCTCGGCGACTTGCCCAAGGATCAGCCGCTCACCGCGGTGATCGGCGACTCCCACGGCAACATGCTGTACCAGGGACTGGCGACCGCGGCGGCGCGGCCGGAAACCGTCCTCAACCTCGGGCGCGGAAGCTGCCTGCCCTTCATCGGGCTGGACACGATCAAAAAGAGCGGCAAGAGCGCCGGCTGCCAGCCTTTCGTCGGCAATGCGATCGACTTCATCGCGCAGACGCCGAACATCGCCACGGTGGTGGTCGCGGCGTTCTACAAGCAATACCTGGACGGCGGGGTCACGCTCCGTGGCAGGCAAGCCGGCAGTACCCCATCCGGTTCGGCTCCGCTCACCGCAAGCACCGCCGAGCTTTTCCGCACCGGCCTCTCGGACACGCTGGAGCGTCTGGTGCAAGCCGACAAGACCATCGTCCTCAGCCTGGACAACCCGGACATGGACCGGACCGTCATGACCGCCTGCTATTCGTTGCTGCGTCCGCTCCTCCCCCGAAGCCCGGACACCGGCTGCCAGATGCCGCGGGCCCGCCACGAACGGGACCAGGCCCTGGTCCGCAGCCTGATCGAGGACGCCGCGGCCCGCTTCCCGCACAAGGTCCGGGTATTCGACCCGGCGGCGGTCTTGTGCGACGCGCGATACTGCTACGCCTATCACAAAGACGACCTGATCTACCAGTTCGACGGCAACCACCTCACGGTGAAGGGCGCGGTGCTGGTGGCGGAACAGCTCTCGTCCCGCCGGCAAGGCGCCGCGACATTCGCCCGAGCTCGTTGACGCCGCCCATGCCTTCACTCCGCTTTCCCGTTCCGCGCAGCGAAGCCGGCGCGCGCCTCGCCGCAGCCGCCCTGATGATTGGGTTCTTCGTCATCTCGGTGGCCGTGGGCGACACCATCAACAAGGACGGCGTGCTTTACCTGGATGCCGCAGCGGCATTTCTCGAACAGGGCATGAAAGCGGCGGCGGCGATCTACGGATGGCCCGGCTATTCCCTACTGATCGCAGCGACCTCCCGCCTCACCGGCTGGCCGCTGGAAGCCTCCGCCCATCTGCTCAATGCCGCCTGTTTCCTGGCCATCGCCGACAGCTTCGTCCGACTGCATTTTGCACTGCGCAGCGAAGAAGACTCGCCTTCCGGCTGGACGCCGGTATTGCTCATTCTGGCCTTCCCCGCGCTGGGCGACCGGCTGAACATCGTCCGCGACTGGGGCTTCCTGGCGGCCAGCCTTTGGGGATTGCTCCATCTGGTCAAGTTCCGCTTCGAGCCTCAGCGCAGGTTCGGCAACGCCATGTTCTGGCAAGCCGGCGTCGCGGCGGCGTTCGTGTTCCGGATCGAGGCCTTGGTGCTGATTCTCGCCGTCCCCGTCTATTTCCTTCTCGAACCGCTGCCTTGGCGCCTCAGGACGCGCCATTTCCTGTTTTCGATCAGCGGCATCGTGCCGGTGCTGATCCTGGGCGCCGCTCTCCTCGCCACCGGCAAGCTCGCCCCGGGCAAGCTGTGGGAAATCACCGCTTATGGCTACCACGACCCGGCGTTGATCTGGAAATACTTCTCCCTGCACGCCGATCGGCTGGCGGCGGCACTCCCCAACGACTATGGCGCGGATCACGCCAAACTGATCCTGGGCTCGGGCCTCGTCGCCGTACTGTTTTGGCTGATCGGTGCCAATCTCGGACCGGTGCTGCTGGGAATCTTTGGTTACGCCGTGTATCGGCACGGCTGGCGGCTCCCGCCTCGGTTCAGGCTGATGCTCTGGACGGCCGGCATGGCCAGCAGCACCCTGCTGGTGTTTCTGGTCGTCCAGCTCGTGCCGGACAAACGCTACGCGCTGCTGCCTTCCGCACTGCTGCTGCTCGCCGGCGGGGTTTACCTGGAGCGCATCGTCGCCGGCACGGAATCACCCTGGGCCAGGCGGCTTTCGCTCGCCCTGGTCGCGGCGCTGTGCCTCAAAAGCGCCGTCGTGACGCCCGACTACCGGCTCTACCTGCGCGATGTCGGCCGTTGGATGCGGGCCAACATCCCAGCCGGCGCCAGCCTCGCGACCAACGATCCGAGGATCGACTACTACGCCGGCCGTCCCATGAATCAGGAACAGACCCGCCAGCTCACCCCGGTCGATCGGCTCGCCGACTGGCTGGCCCAACCCGGTCTGCCCGACTACCTGGCTCTGCGCCTGACTTCGCCGCGCGACCTCAAGAAAGCGGAAAATGCGCTGAACCGCAAACCCCTGAAAACGTTTTCTCCCAGCCCGCGCGAACACGTGCTGATCTACAGGCTGAACGGCGGGAACTCAGGCGCCCCCTGAGAAAAAGCGCCGCAGCAAGTGGATCATGTGAGTATGATCCCGCACTCCAGCGCTTTCGCGGATGCTGTGCATCGCCCACATCGGGTTGCCGATGTCGGCCGCGGGAATGCCCAAACGCGCGGCGGTCATCGGGCCGATGGTGCTGCCGCAGGCCAGATCGGTGCGGTGCACGTACTGCTGGTACGGCACCCCCGCCTCCTCGCAGAGGCGAATGATCCGCGCCGCCGCCGCCACATCGGTGGCGTAACGGCCGCAAGCGTTGGTCTTCACGACCGGCCCCGCGTTCACGAAGACCTTGTGCTGCGGTTCGTAAAACTGCGGAAAATTGGGCTGATAGGCATGCGCCATGTCGGCGCTGATGAGGAAACTGCGCGCCAGCGCCTGCTTGTACCGGACGCGGTCCAGACCCAACGCCAGCGCGATGCGTTCCAGCACGTCCGGCAATAGCGCCCCGTCCGCGCCCTTGTGGCTTTCACTGCCGATTTCCTCGTGATCGAAGAACGCCGCCACCGCCACCGCCTCGGAGTCGAACGCCTGCAGCAAGGCGCTCAGGCCGGCATGACAGGAGGCGAGATTGTCCAGCTGGCTGTCGGCGATGAACTCCCGCTGCGGACCCCAGAAAGCCCCCGGCTGAGTGTCGAACACGCTCAGCTCCCAGCTCAGGACATCCTTCGGCTCGCAGCCGGCCCGCTCCGCCAACAAGGCCCGCAGCCGCTCCTCCGCAGGCACTTCGTCCGCCACCGCCAGCAGCAGCGGCAGCTCGGTCTGCTTGTTGAACTTCAGCCCGTCCTTGTTGACATCGCGGTTCATGTGGATGGCCAGGTTCGGCAAGCGCACCAGCGCATCCGGAAAGCCGACCAGGCGGATATCGACGCCAGCCTCCGTCCGCACGCCCACCCGCCCCGCCAAACTCAGATCCCGGTCGGCGAAGGTGGCGAGGATCGGCCCGCCATAGACCTCCACCCCCAGCCGCAGCATGGAACTTTCCGCGTGCGCCCCCCGCGGCTTGACCCGCAGACCCGGCGAGTCGGTGTGTGCGCCGACGATCCGGAAGCCGGTTTCGGCCAGCGCCCCCTCCCCCACGAGGAAGGCCACCACCGAGGAGTCGCCCCGCACCACGAAAGCGCGATCGCCAGCCTCCAGCGTCCAGACCTCGCCTTCCTCCAGGCGCCGGAACCCGGCCGCCAGCAGCCTGCTCGCTATCGAACTCCCGGCATGCCAGGGACTGGGACTCTGGTCGATGAAATCGAGAAGCTGCCGGGCGTTGGTCGAGAATTCGGCCGTGGTGTCGTCGTTCATGGCGGTAAGGATATGGAGTTGAGTCCGAAAGCCGGTAACTTATCACGCGGAGCTTGAGGGTGTGCCCAATTCCGTGGATGGCGAGCCAGCGAACGGGGCCACGCGCATCCGCAAGATCATGTGCGGTGTACGGATTTCGTCATCGCACGACGGGCAGCGACGATTCGGCAGAAATCCCGCACCCGTTACTCCTCGCTTCTGGCACAATCCGAGCCCCGTGGCCATAACCCGATTGGAGTACGACGCCCTCCATGCCCATCATCAGCCATCTGCACCATGTCTCCCTCCTGGTCTCCGATCTGGAGGCCAGCCGCCGTTTCTATGAAGGCGTGCTGGAATTGACACCCAGCGACGCCCGGCCCGCTTTCGATTTCGACGGGATCTGGTACGACCTCGGCGCTCAGCAAATCCACCTCATGGTGCTGCCCAATCCCGACCTCGGCACGGAGCGACCCGAGCACGGCGGGCGGGACCGCCACGTCGCGCTGGCGGTGGCGGACTGGGAAGCATTGCTTGCCCGGCTGGAACAGCAAGGAATTTCTTACACCACCAGCCGTTCCGGACGGCGCGCCGTGTTCTGCCGCGACCCGGACGGCAACGCCGTGGAACTCATCGGCCCGGCCGCATGAAGTACGATCTCATCATCTTCGACTGCGACGGCGTGCTGGTGGACAGCGAGCGGCTGGTCAACCGCATCACCGCCGCGTTCTTCAGCGAACGCGGCCTGCCGATCGAAGCCGATGCCTTGCGTGCCATGTTCAAGGGCAAGACCATGGCGGACCTGGCCCGCTGGGCCGAAACCGCGGCCCAACCGCCCTTGAGCGACGACTGGTTCTATGAACTCGGCATCGCCACGGCCCAGGGATTCCAGCGCGATTTGCGGGAAGTGGAAGGGGTGCGGGCGGTGCTCGAAGGCTTGAGGGAGCACGGCACCAAAATCTGCGTCGCCTCCCAGTCTCCCCCGGCCCGGCTGATGCTGTCGCTGGCGGTCACGGGGCTCGACGCCTTCTTCGGCGGGCATGCCTATTCCGCCGCCCAGGTCGGCCGGCCCAAACCGGCGCCCGACCTGTTCCTGCATGCGGCCCGGCGGATGGGCGCCGCGCCCGAACGTAGCGCGGTCATCGAAGATTCACGCAGCGGCGTGCTGGCCGCACGCGCGGCCGGCATGACCGTTTACGGCTATGCCGCCGACGAAGAACCGGAAACGCTGGTTGCGGCGGGTGCCATCGTGTTCGAGTCGATGGCACAATTGCCGCACCTTCTGTGCGCCGGCTGAATCCGGCAGGAATCCGAGCATGAAAAAACCCGTCGTCATCATCGGCATGGGCGAAATGGGCGAATTGTTCGCCCGCGGTTTCCTGAAATGCGGCCACCCCGTCTACCCCCTACTGCGCGGCACCGCGCTGGACGGCGTGGCCCGGGAGACACCCGCACCCGAGCTGGTGCTGGCCGCGGTCGGGGAAGACGAACTGCACCCGCTGCTGGCGTCCCTGCCTCCGGCATGGCACGGACGGCTGGGGCTCTTGCAGAACGAACTGTTGCCCCGCGACTGGCAGCTTCACGGCCTCTTTGATCCCACCGTGATCGTGGTCTGGTTCGACAAGAAAAAGGGGCGGCCCTTCGTCCCGGTGCTGCCGACCCCGGTCTGCGGCCCCCGTGCGGCGCTGGTCGTCCAGGCCCTGGAGGCGATCGAGGTTCCCTGCCACGCCATTCCCGAGGACGAACTGCTCTACGAACTGGTGCGGAAAAACCTCTACATCCTCACCATCAACATCGCCGGCCTCCGCAGCGGCGGGACGGTCGGTGAACTCTGGGACCGGCACCGCGAACTGGCGGAGCAGACGGCAGGTGAAGTCCTCGACATCCAAGAGTGGCTCACCCAAACCCGCCTGCCACGCGGCCGGCTGATGGCCGGCATGCTGGAAGGCTTCGCCGGCGACCCCAACCACATTTGCACGGGGCGCACCGCCCCTAGGCGGCTGCGCCGGGCGCTGAACTGGGCGAAACAAGCCGGCATCGCCACCCCGGTCTTGCAAAGCATTGCCGACGAATTGGCCGCTACCCACCCGAAACAGGCCCTCTGAAATGGAAGCGATCCAGAACATCAACATCACCTCGTTGCTGGACACCCTCATCAGCCTCACCGCGGCCTTCGTGCTCGGCGCTTTGATCGGACTCGAGCGCCAATTCCGCCAGCGCACCGCAGGCCTCCGCACCAACGTCCTCGTCGCATTGGGCGCCGCCATCTTCGTCGACATGGCAAACCGCCTGCATGGCCACGACGGCGCTGTGCACGTCGTCGCCTATGTCGTTTCCGGCGTCGGCTTCCTCGGCGCCGGCGTCATCATGCGCGAACAAGGCAATGTCCGCGGCCTGAACACCGCGGCCACCCTATGGGGATCGGCGGCCATCGGCGCCTGCGCCGGCGCGGATCTGGTCCTGGAAGCGCTGGTGGGAACCGTCTTCGTGCTCGCGGCCAACACCCTGCTGCGCCCGGTGGTCGACCGCATCAACCGGCAGCCGATCGACACGCCGGCGGTGGAAGTCACCCATACCGTCTACGTCATCGCCCCGCGCCAATGGCGGAAGGACGCGCTGGCGCTGGTCGAACAGGTGCTGCAGCAGGCGGGCTATCCGCTCGGCGATCTGGCGGTGCATGCCTTCGGCGACGAGGAGATCGAAATCGAAGCCACCCTCGCCGCCGCCTCGGTCGACGGCGCCCACCTCGAGCGCATCCTCCAGCAGCTCAAGGAACATCCCGTCGTCAGCCAGGCGTTCTGGAGTCCGAGTACGTCGGAATGATGGCAGGCTGCACGGTAGTTTCTCCCAATCGCCGCCGGCCCGGCATACCAGTAAACCCCAATGCCTCGGGCCGTGCCTCGTATTGACGCCATTTTGTTTTGCTCCGATACTTTCAAAGGGTCACAAACCGGGACGGATTGCCGAAGGAGCACACTCGATGATCAGAACAACGACGACATGGCTGCTGGCCGCTTTGCTGATACTCGCTCACGCAGCGGTGTTCGCCGCGGCGAGCGAGACGGATTTTTCTCAGATCAAGGACAAGTACCAAAAGGACCATCCCGGCAAGGGCAAGTTCTCGCAGTACTGGGAGCCGATCCCGATCCAGAAATACTGGAACCCCAGGGATTTCTACCAGCCGCCCACGGCGGTCTCGGGCGAAGTGGCCCGCGACCAGTGCGTAGCCTGCCACCAGAGTCTGACGCCGGGCGCATTCCATGCGTGGGAAAACAGCACCCATGCGAAGCTCGATGCGATCCGCAACCTGAGCAACAGCCAGGATGCGCGTTTCTACAAGAAGGACAAGCTGGCCGAGGTCGAGAAGAACCTGGTCGAGCAGGGCCTGCTGAAGGAGGGCGAGGCGCTCAAGGAAGTCGGCTGCATCGACTGCCACGGCAAGGTCGGCGCCCAGTCCATCCGCCACGACAAGGACCTGGTCATGCCGGACCGGACGCAATGCGGCACCTGCCACGTGCAGGAGTTCGCCGAGGCCGAATCCGAGAAGGACCAGCAGTGGCCGCAGGGCCAGTGGGGCAAGGGCCATCCCTCCCACGCCGTCGACTGGGAAGCCAACGTCGAAACCGCCATCTGGGCCGGCATGGCCGAGCGCGAAATCGCCCAGGGCTGCGACATGTGCCATTACCAGCAGAACAAGTGCGACGGCTGCCACACCCGCCATACCTTCTCGGCCGCCGAAGCCCGCCAGCCCGAAGCCTGCGCGACCTGCCACAACGGCGTCGATCACAATGAGTGGGAGAACTTCACGCTGTCCAAGCACGGCACGGTCTACCAGACCCACAAGTCGACCTGGAACTTCGAGGTCCCGCTCAAGGACGCCCTGACCAAAGGCGGCTACACCGCGCCGACCTGCCAGTATTGCCATTTCGAGTTCAACGGCGAGTTCTCGCACAACCTGGTGCGCAAAGTCCGCTGGGGCTTCAACCCCACGCCTGCCATCGCCGACAACCTGAAGCATCCGTGGTTCGAAGGCCGCAAGGGAAGCTGGAACGCCACCTGCGCCAACTGCCATAGCCCGAGCTTCGCGAAGAGCTACCTGGAGGCCGCCGACAAAGGCACCATCGCGGGAATCAAAGTGGAGCAGGAAGCCAAGCAGGTCGTCGAAGGTCTGTTCAAGGACGGCCTGCTGCCGGGCCAGAAGACCAACCGGCCCGCCCCGCCAGCGCCGGAGAAGGACGCCCCCGGCGGATTCTTCCAGCTGTTCTGGGCCAAAGGCAACAATCCCAGCCATGTGGAACGCGTGCATGCCGACATGTGGGAGCACGACTTGATCAAGCTCTACAAGGGCCTGGTCCACGGCAACCCCGGCGGATTCACCTACACCGAAGGCTGGTCCGAGCTGATGCGTGACTACGCGCTCATCATGGACGAGAACACCCGGCTCCGCGAGAAGGCCGGCGATGCCGGCAGCAGTGCCGGAAACCTGCCCCCGACGAAACAGGGCTCGAACATCCGCAACGTGCTCGGCGGACTGGCGCTATTGGCGGGCATCGCGGTGCTGCTCTACAGGCGCAAGCACTGATGGCGGACACGGCCGGCCAGCCGAAGCGCTCTCGGCTGGCCACCTCCACAGGGCTCGCGCTGCTGCTCGCGGGCGGCGCGACTCTGCTGTATGACCGCCTGCTCCCGCAGGTCCATTACGACGAGGCGCCCATTCCCAGCGCCGACTGGAGCGCCATGGAATCCCGTGGCGCTTTTCCCGTCACGGCACTGACGCGCTACATCCTGCACCAGGGCGACCAGGTTTCGGTCCCCCTCACGGTTGCCGACTACCGCGACGGCCGGAACCAAGATCAGAGGGTGACGCTGTATCCCCCCGAAGCCGGAAATACCGCGGCCAGGCTGCGCCACGATTTATGGCGGGCCGCGGGAGAAGCCATCGTCCGCCACACGGACGATAACGCCCTGTTCCTGGCCTGGTGGGACGACGCCCAGCGTATCCGTTTCCTCAGCGGACGCGACACCTGGCTCGACCGGCCGGCCGCCGCCGCCTTCCCGAACGGCGCGGAGCGCAGCTTGTGGGAAAAGGTCGCGGGCGGATTCGCGGCCGTCCCGGACCCGTCGCGGCGGCTGGCACGCTGGCTGGGCATGGACGCCGATACCGCCCTGGCGGAGATGAAGGCCCAGCTTCCGGCAGACCGTCCGGTCTACATGCTCGTCTGTCTGGACGATCTGGCCCGGCTCGGCGAAATCGAGGCGCTGGCCGGCGTCCGTCTCCCGTTCGAGGCCGCGCGCTTCCCCGGCGGCGACATGCACGGCCAGATCGCGGCAGTGCAGCAGTGGGCCCGGCAGGACGTCGATCAGGCCAGCTATCTGGTCCAGCAGATTTCCGGCGCCGGCGTGCGGGCCTGGCGCATCACCACGCCGCAGGGCCGCGATACCCTGCTTGCGCGGCTGCTGCCCTTCAGCACCTCGCTGGCGAGGCCGCTGCCGCAGGCGCAGGCAGTCTATCAGTCCGGCTGGGGTTCCTACCTCACCATCTATGCACTGAACTTCGGCGAAGGTAAGATGTGACCCGCGCGGCAGCCGCGCGTTTGTCTAATCCTTGAACATCCACGCCTTTGTCAGACGCCCCTCTTCGCGCCGCGGGCCTCGAGTGCATTCGGGGCGACCGGCTGCTTTTCTCCGGACTGAACCTGAACCTTTCGCCCAGCCAGTTGCTGCAGGTCGAAGGCGCCAACGGCGCCGGCAAGACCAGCCTGCTCCGCGTGCTGGCGGGCCTGAGCCGTCCTGCCGAAGGCGAGGTACTCTGGCGCGGCCTGGACATCCAGCACAACCGGGCGGCCTATTTCACCGAGATGGTCTACATGGGACATGCGCCGGGTTTGAAGGCCGAGTTGTCGCCGCTGGAAAACCTCAAGGTTTCCGCCGCCCTGCGCGAAGGACCGGCGGATGATGCGCGCATCGAGGCAGCCCTGACGCGGGTCGGCCTGGGCGGCTTCGAGGACGTTCCGGCGCGCGGGCTTTCGGCCGGCCAGAAACAGCGCACGGCGCTGTGCCGCCTGTTGCTGAACCCGGTACCGCTGTGGATCCTCGACGAGCCTTTCACCGCACTGGACGTGCGCGGCATCACCTTGGTGCGCGAACTGCTGGAAGCCCATCTGGCGGAAGGCGGCATGGCGCTGATGACTTCGCATCACGCCCTGGAGGTCCGGGGTGACTGCCGGAGCCTGAACCTGTCATGAACGGACTCGCCTCCGCCTTCTTCGCCATCCTGCGGCGCGACCTGATGCTGGCCTTCCGCCACCGCGGCGAACTGGCCAATCCGCTGCTGTTCTTCCTCATCATCGTCACGCTGTACCCCCTGGGGGTCAGCCCGGACCCCGAACTGCTGCGCAAGATCGCGCCGGGCGTGATCTGGATCGCGGCCCTCTTGGCTGCCCTGTTCTCCCTGGAAAACCTGTTCCGGGGCGATTTCGACGACGGGTCGCTGGAGCAGATGCTGCTCAGTCCCCAGCCGCTGTCGGTGTTGGTGGTGGCGAAGGTGCTGGCGCACTGGCTGGTCAGCGGCCTGCCCATGCTGTTCCTGGCGCCGCTCCTGGCCCTGTTGCTGGACATGCCGTCCAAGGCGGCCTGGGCGCTGGAAACGACGCTCGCCATCGGCACCCCGCTGCTGAGCCTGATCGGCGCGATCGGGGTGGCGCTGACCGTGGGCCTCAAGCGCGGCGGCATCCTGCTCACCCTGCTGATTCTCCCGCTCTACATCCCGGTACTGATCTTCGCCACCAATGCCGTCGCCGCCGCCGGTGCCGGCATGCCGGTGGAAGGTCAGTTGTACTTCCTGGCCGCGTTGCTGGTGCTGGCGCTGACGCTCGCGCCCGTCGCCATCGCGGCCGCCTTGCGCATAAGCATGAGTTGACACCATGTGGTCCTTCTTCCATAAGCTCGCATCCCCCAAGCATTTTTACCGCATCAGCGGCAAGCTGATTCCCTGGCTGGGCGCGATCACCGCCCTGCTGTTCGTCTCCGGTCTCTACTTCGGTCTGTTCAAGGCGCCGCCGGACTACCAGCAGGGGGAGAGCTACCGGATCATGTTCGTCCACGTGCCGGCGGCCTGGATGTCCATGTTCATCTACACCTTCATGGCGGTGCTGTACGCCATCCACCTGATCTGGAACATCAAACTGGCCGACGTGATGGCCTCCAGCTCGGCGGCGATGGGCGCCTCGTTCACCTTCCTCGCGTTGGTGACCGGTTCGCTCTGGGGCAAGCCGATGTGGGGGACATGGTGGGTATGGGACGCGCGGCTGACTTCGGAGCTGATCCTGCTGTTCCTGTACCTGGGCTACATCGCCCTGGTCTCGGCGATCGAGGACAAGCGCACCGCCGCCCGTGCCGGTGGACTGTTGATCCTGGTCGGCGTGGTCAACATCCCCATCATCCATTACTCGGTGGAGTGGTGGAACACCCTCCACCAGGGGCCCACCGTCACCAAGCTGGACAAGCCTTCGATCCATCCCAGCATGCTGCTACCGCTGCTGCTGATGGCGCTGGCCTTCCAGTGCTACTACTTCACGCTGGTGCTGGTCCGCGCCCGCACCGAACTGCTGGAGCGGGAACGCCGCAGCGCCTGGATCAAGGAGCTGTTCGGCTGAGTCAGAACGCGATGGCCAGGCCCATCGTGCCCAGATAGCTCGGCACATAGTCGCCCAAGGCACCGCTGTAGCTGCCGAAAACCGCGATGCGGTCGTTCACGGTCCACTGAAATCCCACGCCCATGACGTGCTCCTGCAGCATCTGGACCGGCCCCACTGTTCCGGCATGCAGCGTACGCGGCAGGGCCGCTGCGTTGACGTAACCCTGGAGAAACAGCGCGAAATCTTCGACGATGTCGCGCTGCAGCGCCCATTGGAACGATGGCAAGATGACCTCGGCCCCCTTGAAGTCCTGCAGGCTTGCGAAACCGAAATTCCAGTTGAAAGCCACGTCGAAGGGCAGGACGTGATCCGCATTGAGCATCAAGGAACCCTGGGTGCCACCATTGAAGACAGGGCTCCCCCAGGTCGTCTGCACGTATGCCTCCAGCCCCACCGAATAGTTGAAATACTCGAAGTCGTCCTTGTACAGGTGGATCTTGGTATCGAAGGTCAGCGGCGAAAATCCGGTGGCCGATTGCGGCGGGCCTTGCACGGTCAGGCCCTGAGTGAACAAACGCAGCTCCAGGTCGTCGGTCAAGCCATAGCGGAACAGGACTTCCCAGTTGTACTGCTTCACCGAATTCGAACTCGCCCCCTGCAGCATGAGCGGGCTCATCTCCAGGTAGATACCGCCTTCGGGCAGCGTGTAGGACGAGTTGGGGAAGTTGGAAAGATCGGGGCCGGGCTCCCTGATCGTCGGCACTGCAGACTCGGGAGCCGCCGGCTCGGGCGAAGCCGCGGGACTCGGCGACGGCGGCCGGTCCGGCTCCGGACTGTGGACATGCTCGCGGTAGACCGCGGCGTGTTCGCCGGGACGCCCTGGCGCCGACTCGGTCGAGGACTGCTCCGCATGCGCCTCGAGACCATGCGCCGTCACGGCGGCCAGCAATGCGATCGCCGCTCCCGCCATAAGCCCTGCAGGGCCACATTCCCGGTGCCGGAACAGGCGTTTCGAAGAGCAGCCATCGGGTCGCATCCCTGCCTCCCTCCGCCGGCAGGCTAGGCCGAAACCGGGAGACTCGCCGGGGTCACGGTTCGGCGGTCAGTCATCGAGCGCAGCCGCCACCCCTTGGGCAGCGGACAACAAGAACGCATCGTTCCCTTCGGCGGCCAGCAGGGAAAGACCGACCGGCACCCCAGCCACGTCGACCGCGGGGAGAGATATCTGCGGCAGCCGGCCGATCCCCGCGATCGCCATGCGGGCCAGCACGCGCGGGAAATAATCACCCTGGGTACGGTCCAGTCCGAGGCTGCCCTTCAAGGGAGCCGGCGCATGCACGCTAGGAAAGCAAAGCAGATCCTCGGGCCCAAGGAATCTTGCAAGCGCGGCACGATAATGCTCCCGGCTCGCCAGGGCGGCCGGCAGCAACCGGCGGTCCAGGCCCCTCGCCAATTCGAAATTGCGGCGGGTACGCGCTCCCAGGGTCGGTTGCGCCGACTCGATCCAGGAGCCCAGTGTGCTCCAGATTTCGGCCCACTGGATGGGCAGATAGACTTGGGCCCAGTTGTCCAAGCCGGTGGCCCCCGCCTCGCCGTCGATGCTTCGCAAAGACATCTCGCGGCAGGGAAAACAACCGGCCAACCGCTCCAGCACCGGCTCGAAAGCGGTTCGCACCGCCGGCTCCGCCTCATCGAAGCCCTCCTGCAGCAGCCACAGCTTGCCGAGAGCGGCCGGCCGTGGGCCGATGTTCAGCAACAGGCTCATGACCCGCTGCAAGACCCCGCCGCAGCGGGCGAAGGCGCCGACCGTGTCGAAACCGGGCGCCAGCGGACTGACGCCGGCCACGGAAATGCGGCCGTGGCTGGGACGCATGCCCCAGATGCCGCAATTGCTGGCCGGCAGCCGGATGGAACCGCCGGTATCGGTGCCCAGGGCGAAATCCACCTCGCCCGCCGCCACCGCCGTCGCCGAGCCGCTGGACGAACCGCCCGGCACCCGGTCTGGCGCAGCCGGATTCAACGGGGTGCCGTAGAACGCATTCTCCCCGCTGAGGCCGAAAGCCAGTTCGTCGGCATGGGTCTTGCCGAGGCAGATGGCGCCGGCTTGCAGACACTGCTCGACGCACACGGCGTGAGCGGCTGCGGGCGGATGGCTGTTGGCCCAGTCGGGATTGGCGCAGCCGGTCACATGGCCGGCGATATCGATCACATCCTTGACGGCGAACGACAGATCCGCCAGCGGACCGGCTGCGACCGATCGAAGCTTCATCGGCGCGAGAAACGAACAGGAGGATTGGGGCATTGGGGCATCCGAACGGTTGTGGAAATGAGGTGGCAAGGGAATGGCAGGGCCAAGCTGCCGTAGTGGCGCCATTCTAGCCGGTTCGCCGCCTGCCGAGAAAGACAACTTGCGAACTCTCCCCCAAGAAAAAACGGCCCGGGGATCTTCGATCCCCGGGCCGTCGCGGAGCCACAGCGGCTGTAACAACCCTTACAGCGAAAGGAGTTTCAGTTTCTTCGCATCCTCTGCCATTTGCTTCCGCTCGTCGGCCGGCAGCGGGACGAGTCCGCGTTCGGACAGATAGCCGTCCTCACCCCAAGCCTTTTCGCTGGTGAACTCCGCGATGTACTCCGCGATTCCCGGAATCATGCCGATATGGGATTTCTTGACATAGAAGTACAGCGGGCGGGAAATCGCGTAGCTGCCATCGGCGATCGATTCGAACGAGGGATCCACACCTTCGATCTTCACCGGAGCAACCTTGTCGGCGTTTTCTTCCAGGAAGCTGTAACCGAAGATGCCCACCGCATTCGCGTTGGATACCAGCTTCTGCACGATCAGGTTGTCGTTTTCGCCGGCTTCCACGTAAGCGCCGTCTTCACGGATGGTGTGGCAGACCTTCTTGAATTCCGGTTCGTTGTCCTTTTTCAGGGCAGCAATCCACTTGAACTCCTTGCAGCCCCCCTCCATCGCCAGTTCCGCGAAGGCGTCACGGGTGCCCGACGTCGGCGGGGGACCCAGTACCTCGATCTTGGTGGCCGGCAGCGCTGGATTGATCTCGTTCCAGGTTTTGTAGGGGTTGTCGACCAGGTTGTCGCAGCCGCCGCAGTCCGGATCCGGAATCTGCTTGGCCAGCGCCAGATAGACTTCCTTACGGGTTAGCTCCATGGGCTTGGCTTTCTTGGACTGCGCCAGCACGATGCCGTCGAATCCGATCTTGACTTCGACGATGTCCTTGACACCGGCTTTCTTGCACTGCTGGAACTCGGTGTCCTTCATCCGGCGCGACGCATTGGCGATATCCGGATGGTCGACCCCTTCACCGGCGCAAAACAGCTTGATGCCGCCGCCGGTACCGGTGGACTCCACTTTCGGCGTCTTGAACTTCCCGCCCTTGCCGAAATGTTCCGCCACCACGGTGCTGAACGGGTAAACCGTGGAAGAGCCCACGATGCTGATGGTATCGCGGCCACCGGCGGCGCATATGCCGGCGCCGAACACCGCGGCCGACACGGCCAATCCCATGCTGATGATCTTTTTCACGTGAATTTCTCCACTGTTAAGGTTTCTATCTTCTCAAGAGCAAGCGCGGCGCCGATCCCCCGAGAATTCCCAGGGGCCGGCACCGCCGTTTCTTACCAGGCGCCGCCGCGGTTGCCGGGCTGCGTCACCATGTAGTAAATCGCATCGGCGACGTTTTTCTCGGAATATCCCGGCCCAACGATGGTTTTCGGGTTTTCGAGATATTTGAGATCGACATGCTTATTCAGAATCTTCCGCCACAACGCGGATGGTTCGCCCCAGATGACGGTGGCCGAAGGGGTCAACGCCCCATTGGTGCCGTTGTCGTGACAGGCCGAACAATAGGTGGCATAGGTGTTGCGGCCGTTCTGATAATCGAAGCGAGCGTTCGCCAATTCAGGCGTGTTCGCATCGATCGGGGTGTGCAGCGTGCAACCCGCCATCAGCAGGGGCAGCACAGCCAGTATCGACAGTTTGATTTTCATATCTGCATTCCTTGAATGAGGTCGACCATACGCTTCGGCCCGCCCGTCTCAGTAATTGGCCTGAAGCTGCAGGCGCAGCACGTTGCCGTCGGCCTGACCGTAGCCGGCAAACAACGACTTGGAATTCCAGCCATCGGTGGTTCCCGCTGTGACGGTACGGAAGTTGGTCGTATTGATCAGGTCGTACGCCGCGGTCACTTCGACTTCCGGCCAGGGTTGATATTCCACGCCGAACTCCCACAGCCGTTCGGAAATATTCGGCGAGTTGTTGTCGAACTTGCTGCCGCCATTATAGGTTTCGAAGCGGGCGTAGGGCATCCAGCCGCCGTAGAAGTGGTCGATCTTGTAATGGGCCTGGACGTAACCACCCCAGACGTTCTTCGATTCGATCCAAGCGACTTGCTTGTTGTTATCGATCTGCAGTGTCGGTGCGATACCCCAGGTCCATTCCGTCTGCAGACCGAAGGGCTTCGGATAGAGCACGGCGTGAATGGCGCCGCGCAGATCCTGCTGGCCCTGGCCGTCGTTGATCCCGCCCACGCTGGTGCCGGTGATCGTCCCTTTCTGAGTCAAGTTCCGGCCACCGGCCGCGGTGTTATAGAAATTCTTTCCGACAATGTACTGGGTCACATTGCCGGTGACCGGATCCGCCGGACCGTTGAAGTTGGCCATCTGCACGACGTACTTGCCGTTGTAGCCGGAGGCGCCGATTTCGAGGATCTGGTCGCCGGGCAGCTCGAACGGATAAGTCACGCGGCCGTTGATGTGGAGGTTGTCGTTCAGCTCGAAGCGGTTGGCGCCCTGGCCGTTGTAAACGCCGAATGAAGCGACACCGTAGTCGCCGGAACCGCGCAGGCCGCTTTTCTGCAGGTATTTGAAGCGTTCCTGGGCCACATCGGGCGACCACATCGCGAAGACGCCGAGATCGCGTTCGTCTCGGACGGCGTTGGCGTCGGTCGCCAGGTTACGTTCGAAAGCGATGCGGTTCTGGGAGGACTGCAGGTTTTCCCAGCCGAACGGCACTTTGGACTGGCCGACACGAAAGCGGTACTCGCGTTCAGAGTCGATGAAGATATCACTATAAGCGTCGCGAATCTGGGCAAACTGGTATTGGCTGGTCGAGCTGTTCTGATCGACCGCCGGCGTGTTTGCGGCAAAATCCGTCTGCAGATAGAAAAGCAGGTGATCGGACACGTCCGCAGTCAAGGCCAGACGCGTGCGCCGCAGCAGGAAGTCCTTGTTCTGGCCGATGGAGTTGTCGTTCGGCATCGCCAGATTGTTGCGCGAATTTTCGTCGCCGTTCAGCAATTGGGAATAGCGGGTCTGGTTGTAGCCTTTGATGCTGATCTTGTCGAACCACTTCTTCTCGCCGGAGGGCGCGGGAGCGGTAGCGACTTTCTTTTCGGATTCCTTGATGGCGGCGGCCTTCTTGTCTATGCGCTTTTCCAGCGCTTCGAGCTCCACCTTCTTCTGGTCGAGCTTCTGCTCGATGGACGATGCCTTGTTCTCGTCCACCTGCTCGAAAGTCCCCATTCGCACGCGGCCCGGGCCTGGCTCCGCATAGATCTGCTTGGTCTTCTTGTCCATGTACAGATCGATCGCGGCGTATGCCGGCACCGCCAGCGTTCCGCCAAGCAGAGCCGTCACGCTCATACGCAACAGATTGGATTTCATTTGTCGTTACTCATTTGGTCGCAAATCGTTTTTTTCGTGCCCAAAGCAACAGGCAGTGGCAATTCGGCAGCGCAACGATAATGAGCAAATATGACAGGAACGTTACAAAGCGATGTAAGCACGAAGAAAAGCACGTCGAGCCGGAGGTCCGTTGCGCTGGCGAAAGCCGGTCAGGCCCGGCCATGAAGAGCAATGACGCCCTGCGATCTCGGAATGGAAAGAGCGGCGTTGCTGCCACCCTCGAGAGAAGGGCCTTAACGGCAAGGAGAGGACAAGGTTTTCGACCAAGACGTGGTCAGAAGTTGATGAACAGCGATCCCATGATGAGGTTGCGCATGACCTGATCCTGGTGATCGGAAGTGTCGATGTACTGGTTCATTTAGCCCAGCTCCACCCGGAATCCGGGATCGAAGCTCCATCCTGCCCCAGTCATCGGTCACCGGCTCGGCATGTGCGCCGTATGGCAAAGCCAATGCGACCGCGACGGTTCATTCCAGCGTCGGTTTTTCCCGTATCGAACAGATTTTTTCGTCGCGGCATTCGATGTCGTAGGAAACGGCCCGGCCGCAGCCGTTCACGCGGATGCCGTATTCGCTGTAAAGCTCGCCCAACGGCTGGCCCGGCACCTCCTTTTTCGTCACGATCTCTGCCTTGGCCTGCGGGCAATTCAGTTCCCTAGCGGCGCGGGTTTCGGCGGTCTGCAACGCGATCCGGGCATTCTCGGCCAGAAGCTCGGCGTCGGTCACACAACCGGCCAGCAAGGAAACAACCGGCAACAGGCGAATGCTTGCCGCACCGCCACTTGTCACGGATGAGAAATCAAACCGGTATCGTCGAACACTCTGCATGACAACGCCTCCTTTGATATGGGCTGGTGGAATGGCGGACGCTGTCGGCCCCTCCCGGAATCGTCCCGCATGACGATATACTCTGCCCGGCACTTCTTAGGCCAGACAAGCCTCAGGGCCGCCATGAAATCAGACAGCTCGATACCCGACTCGGAAGCCGCCATCCGCGAACTGCTGGAGCGGGCGACCGCGCGTGGCGTCGCCGGCTATATCGAAAGCCGGAAAGCGAGAATCCCCGACTTCGTGGAGCGCTACTTCTCCTTCCGAGGCGCCTGGGAATTGCACAAGAAAACACTGGGGCGGGATTATTACCGTATCCCTGTCAATCTGCTGTGGAGTCTCCCGGCGTTTCTGGCCCATGCCGCCGCCGCCATTTCCGAGAAGCTGGGGGCATCCGCCGCTGCCCACTGGCTCGGCAAGGTTCCTTCCGGCCTGCCCACAGCGTTCCAGAACGAGCTGAACTGGCTGATCCATGTCGAATTGCTGGAACTCCCTTACTCGGACGGCATTCGCCAGTCCACCAAGGATGCCCTGCTGGAGGCGATCCTGAGCGATTCCGAACTGTCAGCCCGGCTCGCGGAATATCTCGGCGTCATACAATCCCGCGCCGAATCCGAAGCATTTCGCGCGATCCTGGCAGCCAAGCTTGCGGAGTACGGCAAGACCCGTCAGGCCGCGACCGAACTGGCCGGCAACATCGCCACCCTGGCCGGCGGCTATGCGGCTTTCGGCCAGCTGACCCCGGGCGCCGTTTCCGCCGGCAGTGCCGCGGCGGCTGCCATCGCTCAGCAAATCGCGATCGCCAATTTCTGGCTCGGCCCCACGCTGGGCGCTTGGTACTACACGGTGTTTCCGGCCAGTGCCTCGTTCGCCCTGATCGCGGCGAGCACGGGTGCGGTGATGGCGGCCCTGGGCGTCCTCGCCGCCCTGTCGGCCGTCGTGGTCGATCCCCTCCTGGCCAAGACCGGTTTCCACCGCAGGCGGCTGGAACGCTTCGTCGATGCCCTCGAACCCATGCTTGCCGGGCGGGAGGGGGGCGATTACCGCGTGCATGACCATTACCTCGCCCGGGTGTTCGATCTCGTCGATCTCCTGCGGCTGGCGGCGCGGGCGGCTCGCGCATGAAGGAAATGAACCCCCTCCCCGCCTGGTGGCAATCCGGCATCATCTACCAGATCTATCCCCTATCCTTCCAGGACGGCAACGGGGATGGGATGGGCGATCTTCCCGGCATCCGCCGCCGGCTGGACTATCTCGCGAGTCTGAACGTCGAAGGCATCTGGCTCTCGCCCATCTTCCCCTCGCCCATGCGGGATTTCGGCTACGACGTGGCGGACTACACCGGCATCCACCCCTGGTTCGGAACGCTGGAAGACTTCGACCGGCTGCTGGACGACCTGCATGCCCGCGGCATGAAGCTGATCCTGGACCTGGTGCCGAACCATACCTCCGATCGACATCCCTGGTTCCTGGAAAGCCGCGGTTCGCGCAACAACCCCAAACGTGACTGGTACCTCTGGCGCGATCCGGCGCCCGATGGCGGGCCGCCCAACAACTGGCTGAGCTTCTTCGGAGGCCCGGCCTGGACCTTCGACCGAGCCAGCGGGCAGTACTACCTGCACCAGTTCACCCAGGAGCAGCCGGAGCTGAACCTCCGCAACCCCGCCGTGCTCCAAGCCCTGCTGGATGCCATGCGGTTCTGGCTGAACCGGGGCGTGGACGGGTTTCGGGTGGACGTGCCTTGGCTGCTGGTCAAGGACGCCGAGTTCCGCGACGAGCCGGAGAATCCGGCCTGGGACGGTATCGATCCGCACGGCAGGCTACTCCACATCCATACCGCCCATCAGCCCGAGCTGCACGCCATCGTCCGGGCCATGCGCACAGTGGTCGACGGCTATGGCGGCGACCGCATCTTGATCGGGGAAACCAATGTCCCGGACGCGGAACTCGTCAAGTATTACGGCGCCGCGCTGGACGAATTCCACCTGCCCTTCAATTTCCGGCTGATCTACGCCCCCTGGAACGCCCGGGAAATCCGGCGGCTGGTCGAAACCTACGAAGCGATCCTCCCGCAAGGCGCTTGGCCCAACTGGGTGCTCGGCAACCACGACCAGCCCCGCATCGCCAGCCGCATAGGTCCCGAGCAGGCCCGCGTCGCCGCGATGCTGTTGCTGACCCTGCGGGGCACGCCGACCTGCTATTACGGTGACGAGCTGGGGATGGAGAATGTGGCGATTCCAAGGGAACGGATGCGCGACCCGCAGGCGCTGCACCAGCCCGAGGTCGCCGGGGTATTCAACCGCGACTCGGCGCGGACGCCCTTGCCTTGGGACGGTTCGCCCAACGCCGGATTCGCGCCCGAAGGCGTGGAACCCTGGCTGCCGCTGGGCGAGGACTGGCCGGTGAGGAATGTCGCCGGCCAATCGCAGGACCCGCGTTCCATGCTGAGCTTTTTCAGGACGCTGACCGCTCTGCGCCGCCGCACGCCCGCGTTGACCAGCGGCGACTACACGGCTGTCGACACGGCGGCCGACGATGTCTTCGCCTATAGCCGGGCTTTCGGAGCCGAGCGCATCCTGGTCGTGCTCAACCTGGGAGGCAACGACCGCCTGCTGGACCTGAGCCAACTCGGCGATGGCGCGGAGATGCTGCTGAACACCGGCATGCAGCGCTCCGGCAGAGTCGAGCTGTGCCGGCTCCGCTTACTCGCCAACGAAGGTCTCGTGCTGCGAACATGACGGGAGGCCCAGCGCCATGATCGAGCTCCGCGACAAGACCCTCCTCATCGACGGCCGGCCCCGCCTGGTGCTGAGCGGCGAGGTGCATTACTTCCGGCTCCGGCGCGAGGACTGGCAGGACCGGCTGGACAAGCTCAAGGCCGCCGGCTGCAACGCCGTCGCCTCCTACATCCCCTGGCTCTGCCATGAAACGGTCGAAGGCCGGATCGACCTCGACGGCCGCACCCGCCCGGAACTGGACCTCGGCGCCTTCATCGACCTGTGCCAAGCCAACGGTCTCTGGTTCATCGCCCGCCCCGGCCCCTTCGTGATGGCCGAGATGAAGAACGAAGGGCTGCCCTACTGGATTTACGAAAAGCATCCCGAGATCGTGCCGGCCGGCTGGGACGGCAAGCCCGCGACCACCCCTACCGTCGACTACCTGGCGCCCGGCTTTCTGGATGCGGCCCGCCGCTGGTACGACGCGGTGATGGCCGTGATCGCACCGCGTTTGCAGCCGGGCGGCGGCAACGTGATCGCGCTGCAGCTCGACAACGAGATCGGCATGCTGTCCTGGGTCAGCAACTGCCCGGACCTCACGGAAAACGTGCTGGCGGATTTCGCGGCCTGGCTGAAAGCCCGTCACGGCCTTGAGGCCTTGCGCCAGCGCTATCCGTTCGACCCGGACGCGCCGGAGGCGCGCCGCGACGGCATCCGATCGCCCGCCGAGAACTATGCCCTCGCCCTCATGCGCGACCTCGGCCACTACATGCGCGACCGTTTCGCCCGCTACGTCGCGACCCTGCGCGTCTGGGCGGAAAACGCCGGCATCCGCGGCATCCCGTTCGTGGTCAACATCCACGGGACCGGCGGCGGCCGCGGCTTCGGCTTCCCGATCGGCATCAGCCAGCTCTATCCGTCCTACACCCAGGACGCCGGCTACCTGTCGGGCTCGGACATCTATTTCGGCAACCTGACGTTCGACAATTTCCAGGACCTGTATCTCTGCAACGCCTTCATGGAAGCCGTGCACCGGCCCGAGCAGCCGCTGGCCTCCATGGAGTTCGAATGCGGCGACGGCAACTACGGCAACACCTACGGCAACCGGCTGGACCCTTCCGCCGCCGACTTCAAGGCGCGCATGTGCCTGGCCCAGGGCGCACGGCTCATCAACTACTACCTCTTCAGCGGCGGCCGCAATTACAAGCTCGACCCGGCGCCGCAGGACGGCGATGGCCGCATCGCCGTCACCGGCGAACGCCACGGCTTCGCCGCGCCGGTCGATCCCGAAGGGCGGTTGAACTACAGCTATCCGCGCCTGGCGAGCCTGACCCGGACCGTGGCCGCCGTCGCCGATAAGCTGGCCACGATGCGGGAGGAGCGCGACCCGCTGGCCTTCGGCTTCATCCCCGACTATTTCATGACCGAATACCGCTATCCTGCCAGCGCCGCCATGGCCGACATCATCCGCAACCTGGAAGCCAACCGCGGGCCCGGCGCCTGGGAAACCATGGCGCGGGCGATGCTGCTCGGCGGCTACCGCTTCGGCGCGGTGGACATCCAGAACCGCGCGCTCGACGTGGCAAGCACGCCGGTGCTGGCGCTCGGCTCGGCCCGCTACATGGACGCCTCTGTCCAGCGCAAGCTGGCCGATTGGTTGGCCGCCGGCGGGGGGCTGTTGCTATATGGAGAGGTCCCGCAATACGGGATGGAAGGCGAGCCCTGCACGGTGCTGGCCGAGGCGCTGGGCGCCCAAATTTCAGGCTTTCGCCAGGCCAGCGAGCGCTATTTCCTCTCGCTCGCCGCGGATGGCTGGGCCGCGCCGCGGCCGGAAGTGCGCACCCATTTCGCCCAGACCTTCGCCGTCCCATCCGCTAGAGCACTGCTGCGGGTCTGCGACACCGGCGAAATCTGCGGCTTCGAGACGGCTGTCGGAAACGGCCGCGCCATCGTCATCGGCACCGCCTACCCTTGCGACATCGCCCTGTTCCGCACGGCCCTGGAACGACTGGGCGCGGTCGCCGCCTTGCGGCACGACTGCGAAGACCACGGCATCTTCATGACGTCGACCGCCAACGCCGCGGGCGAGCGCTTCATCCACCTGCTGAACCTGGACGGATTCGACAAGCGCTTCCGCCTTTACGAGCACGGCCAGCCGCTGTTCGGCGGACGCGAAATCGAGCTGCAGGCCCGCGACGGCGTGATGCTGCCGCTGGCCATGCGCTTCGGTGAAGTGAAGATCGAGTACGCCACCGCGGAAATCGCCGCCGTGTCACCGGACTGCATCGAATTCCGCCCGACCCAGCGGCTGGACGTGATCGCCGTCGAGACGGCACGGGAGATACATCTCTCCTGGCATGACGAACTGCAGCAGGACACCCCGACGACTTACGTGGTGTCGCTACGCCCGCCCCCGCTTCGCGACCGGATCACCCTGCGGCACGAAAGCGCTGGCGGCTGACAAGTGTCCGTTATTGCGGCGGCTCGGCTTCCGCCTTGCGCAGCACCTTCGTCTTGGCCTTGCGCAAAGACTCCAGCCAGACCGCCAGCCGGGCTGTCAAAGCGGGATCCGTGCCGGCATGAACGTTGGTGAGCTGCTCCGGATCGGTCCTCAAGTCGTAGAGTTCGCGCTCCCCGGTTTCGTACTCCACGTAGGTCAGGCCCTCCGCCGTGCGCAGCCCCTCGAAGCTTGGCGCAACTCCCCCGGACGTCATCTGTGCGTGAATTTCTTGAAGGTCCGGCGGCTCAAGCACCTTCCGGGCCACCGCAGCGGCTGCATCCTCCCGCTTGCGCTGGAGCAGGAAGCCCCGGCGCCAGCGCTTGGGCGGCGTGCCGTTCAGGAAAGGCGTCAGCGAGCGCCCGTCCACATAAGGCGGCGCGGGCAGGCGGGCAATCGCCGCGAACGTCGGCGCAAAGTCCACGTTGCCGGTCATCGCCTTGACTGTCCGCCCCGCCGGAACCCCAGGCCCCCGCACGACCAGCGGCACATGGATGTCCTCTTCGAACGCGGTGTTCTTGCCCATCGGCAACCGGTGCTGGCCCATGTGAAAACCGTTGTCGGAGGTGAAGAAGATATAGGTGTTTTCCAGCCTCCCCTGCGCCTGCAGGGTATCGACCAGGCTCTTCACCATGTCCTCCACCGCCTGCATGGACTGCAAGCGCCTGCGGTATGCCGCATCCATGTCGGCGATCTGTTCCGCGGTGAGCTTAGGAGCGCTCTTGACCCAGTCCGGTTTGTCGCTCACGTCCTTTTCGTTGAAGGACGCTGTGCGCGGAACTCGAGCGTCGGGGAAGGAGTCTTTGTACCGGACCGGAGGGGTAGCCGGCCCGTGCGGAATATAGGGAGCGAGATAGATGAAGAATGGCCGGCGCGGAAAGGACTTGACCGTGTCCTTGATGAACGCCTTGACCCTTTCCGACAGGACGTCAACCAGATAATCCTGAGTCGCGTTTCCGTATTTTCGACTCTTGCCGTTCTCGTTCAGCGAGTAGTCGTACTCCTGGTAAGGATCGCCGCCGTTGGGGCTGAGCCAATATGACCAGCCCGGCGGAACATAATCAGGCGCATCGACCGCCGGATAACCGTTGAGGTATTTTCCGAACAGCGCGGTACGGTATCCAGCCGCCTGCAGCCAGGCGGCGATGGTCGCATTTTCCAAACCTCTGGCGTAGACCTTGTCGAACCCGCCCAGCGGAAGATTGTTGCCGTAGATATTGGTGTTGTGGGCGTACTGCCCCCGCAACGTCGTCACCCGGGAAGGACAGCAGACGGACATGTTGACGAAATGGTTGAGAAATACAGTCCCATGCTTGGCCAGGAGAGAATCGATGACGCCCTGTTCCTGAAACGTTGGCATGTCGAGATCGTCGATCAGGATGAAGACGATGCTCGGCAGCCTGGGTTGGGGGGGCGCTTTCGCTTCGACCTCGGAAACGCTGGCCAAAGCGCAAAGCAAGGAGATCAATATCGGGCGGACGAAAACAAACCGACTCATCAAAGCATTTCCATTTTGCTGAATGGGGCTCTCTGAAGCCACCTACACCAAATTTTGAGAATTTTACGCCGCTCAGGACGGGATGGAACGCCATCCGGGAACCCGCCCCCATCTCCATGCCACCCATGTTGGCGCCGCAGGCCATTTCCCCGCCCTTCATCATCTTGGCGCCACAAGTAATCTCACCGCCCTTCTGGACCATGACCTTGACTTCCGGCTTGGCGGCGGTGGGCGTGGCCATATCCGCCCCGCACTTACCCTCTCCGCAGCTCATTTCCTTGGCTGTCTTGCCCTGAGCTGGGCCAGTTGAGCACTACGATCCGCCAAATCACCTTGTCCCAAGGCGTCATGGGACGCACAAGCAACACCCGCCATCGCCGCCATAGCGCAAAAATTCAGTCTATGGGAACCCCGTATTTTCATGTCGTTACCCCCAGTCGGACGGTTCCTCGGAAAAAGACCTCCAGTGACGGGTTGCCGGCTGCAACGTCGGGTGCTACAAGTCAGCCCTACCGGCATGGTAGCCGCGTCTCTCACCCATCGGAATGCATAGGTTCCTTCCGTGAATTCATCGAACGCCGCTCCCCTCCCGCCGCCTGCAAGAGACCGCGGCACGAAAACCGGTCTCGGCGGTGTCCTGAAGAAGGTGACGGCGGTTTTCCTCGCCTTGTCGGGGATCGGGCTGATCCTTTGGTTCGACAGCCATGTCCTGAATCAGGTGGACATGCCCAAACTCAGCCGGGACACGAGTTATGGGCTGCTCTTCTTCGTAGGCTTTCTGACCGGGTTCCACTGCGTGGGCATGTGTGGGCCACTCGTCGTGGGGTATACGGCAAAATATGCATCCGCCGGCACGAAATCCTATGGTTCCCATCTCCTTTACGGCTTGGGAAAAACCATCTCCTATACGGTCATCGGTGGTCTGTTCGGCGCTTTCGGCTCGATCCTCGCCTTCACCCCTTTTACCCAGGGGGTGGTCGGCATCGCGGCCGGCGTTTTCCTCATCCTGTTCGGGCTGCACATGCTGAATGTGTTTCCGTCACTGCGCCACTTCCATGTCAAAACGCCCGGCGTCCTCATGCGGTTCGTCGGCAAGGAGTACCGGAAGCACCACAACCCCTTCGTGATCGGCCTCTTGAACGGGCTCATGATCATCTGCGGTCCGCTCCAGGCCATATACATCATGGCCGCCGGCACCGGCAGTTGGTCCGAGGGAGCGGCCATCTTGTTCTTTTTCGGCCTCGGCACCCTGCCATTGTTGCTGGGCTTCGGATTCCTCACCAGCCTGGTGTCCGCCAACCTGACGCCCAAAATTTTGAGAGCCTCGGGCATTGTCGTGGTGATCTTGGGATCCATCATGCTCGACAGGGGACTGGCGGTCGCGGGTTCCGGTTTCGATTTCAACACCCTGATCGCGCGCGTGTCCCAGGCGTTGTCGCCTCCCGTGGCGGCGCCGGAGTCCAATGCCGCCGAACAGACGATCACCATGGATGTGGTCGCTGGAAAATTCGTGCCCAACCGGTTCACCCTGCGCAAAGGCGTGCCGGTGAAGTGGGTGATCAACGGCAAGGAGCTGAACGAGTGCAATCGGGTCATCGTCGTGGCCAAATATGGGCTCGAGATCAAATTGCACGAGGGAACGCAGACCATAGCATTCACCCCGGAGGAAACCGGCGTCATCCCCTGGAGCTGCTGGATGGGAATGATTCCTGGGACTTTCATAGTCGTTGACCATCCCCCGGCGCCGGCAACTCCCACGCCGGGGATATCCGACCGGTTCAAGGCTATTGCGGAAGATTGGCGAGACTGCCTGATTCAGACAACCAACGAATTGCGCGACTGGCTGCGCTCGCTCCGATTGCCTGCGCTACAACCGGCCGAGTCCCGGGACGAGAGAAAAAACCACTGACCCATCTCCCCCTCAAGAGCAAGGACTCAGCGCCGTTGCAGGCGCAGCGAATTCAGCACCACTGACACCGAACTGAATGCCATGGCGGCCGAGGCGATCATCGGATTCGGCTTGCCGAAGGCGGCGACCCGTGCCGGCGCATCGTTGATACCGTCGCCGATCACCAGCAGCGTGCGAACACCCATCCGCCGGAGCCGGGCCAGTGCCTGCGGCGCATTGGCCCGCGGACGGTCGGCGATGCCGAAAATCGTCACCATGCCTTTATCCATGGCGCAGTAGCCCGGCGTCTTGCCTTCGCCGGCCAGGCTCGCGGCAATGGGCTCCCAGGATTCGAGCGAGATGTCCTGTTCAGTCAGCCAGGCGGCGTTGCCCAGAATCAAATCATGGCGTCCGACGCGTGCGCTGATGCCGCGTCCCGGAACGCCGGTGAAGTTCTTGGCGTCGCGGATCGTAGCGCCGAGTTCGCGCGCCCGGACGACCATCGCCTGGCCGCACGATCAAGGTGTCGTCGACCTGGACATCCTCGATCGGCATGGTGATCTCGGCCCCCCCTCGCGGATCACCTTGGCCGTCACCGGCTGCGAATCGCTTGCCGGGCTCGGTCACGATGTGTCCGACTCATGCGGTCTGCCCAGCGCCTCAATGCGCGGGAAGCCATCAGGACCTTGCGACCGGCAGCCGATGATGATCGATTTGCCGTGATGTGGACGGCTCGATGTCTGCCATCGGAAGGGTGACGGCGGGATCATGCCAGCCGGCGCGCACTCGAACGGGCACTAGGACACGAAGCCCTTTCCCTTTTCCGCGGCCCGACGAGCCGCCCCAATGATCTCTTCACGGTATTTGTGGATCAGGTATCCGATCGTCAAGCGGAACCGGCATCGGCAGGCCCATCGCTTCGAACAATGTCATGGCAAACGTCGCCGGATTGACACAACGGTCGCAACCGGCCGCCGGACTTGGCCAATCGAGGGTTCCAGCATGCGAGCGAGCACTCATTCGGGAGAGAGGGAAAGTACGATGTCGCCACCGTGCGACGGCCTTCCGGCCCCGCGGCGCCATGCGCCGCCACTGTTTTCTTGACCTATGCTGGAACCGGCACGCCCTTGAGGGAAAGGCTCGGAGAAAGTTTCGCTGCCGGTTGGAACTGGCACGAAAAATGGGAGGAGAAGGACCATCCCATCACGTTCCGGATGTCTCTCCATGAAGAAGGCGTTTGTCTCGACCCTCGTTGTTCTGGGCTCCCTCGTCGCAAACCATGGCACTTTGGCTGGGGGACACCCCCAAGGTCACGGTCACGAGCACCATCATGGCCATCACCATGGCCACGGCCATGCCTACGGCCTCCACCGGCACCATCACCATCATTACATCGAGCATGAAGTGCCGGTAATTCCTGTCCCGCTGATTCCTGTCCCGACGATCACGCTTCCGGCACCCCCTTCAGTTCCGCGTCTGGCGCTACCGGCACCGCCCCCATTGCCGGGCCTGCCGCATCCTTGAGAGCCGAGGTCCGGACAAACGGCTCGACACCAGCAACGAACTGAAACGGGTACCAGCAAAACCGGAAGGGGTCAGCGCGAAATCGGCGCCAGATAGCCGATGAACTGTTCGACACAGCGGTCCCAAGTGAACGCCTGGGCAAATTCGCGGCAGTCTTCGCCCCGCAACTCCAGCGCCCGCAACGCGGCGGCACGCAGATCGTGGTCAAGACAGCCCACGGAGGGATCGGTGATGACATCCTGCGGTCCCGGCACCGGGTAGGCGGCGACCGGGACGCCCGCGGCCAAGGCTTCCAGCATGACCAGCCCAAAAGTGTCGGTCCGGCTGGGGAAGACGAAGACGTCTGCCGCCGAGATCGTTTCGGCCAGGTTCAGGCCGCTTCGGTAACCCAGGAAGCGCACTTCCGGATAGCGCTTCTGGAGCTCGGTCCGGGAGGGGCCGTCGCCTACCACGTATTTGACGCCGGGCAGATCCAGCGCGAGGAAGTCATCCAGTCCTTTCTCCACGGCGAGGCGCCCCACGTACATGAAGACTGGACGGACGTCGTCGATCCGCCCTTTGCCGCGCGGCGCGAAAAGCGCCGTGTCGACCCCGCGTGACCACAAGACGAGATTCCGGAAGCCCCTCCCGCCGAGCTCGCTGACCTGGGTCGGCGTGGGCGCCATCACCCGCACGCTGGGACGATGGAACCAGCGCAGCGCCGCATATCCCCAATTCAGGGGGAGACGGGTCCGGAGATTGATGTATTCGGCGAAGCGCGTGTGGAACGAGGTCGTGAAGGGGAGACCCCGGCGCAGGCAATAGCGGCGCGCGGCCATCCCTAGCGGACCTTCGGTCGCGATGTGGATGGCATCGGGCGCGAACGCGTCGAGCTGGGCCGGCAACCTGAAGCCGCAGCCGAGCGCCAGCCGAATCTCCGGATAACCGGGACATGGCCAGTTCCGGTAACGGTCTGGAGTAAACGTCTCGACTTGGTGACCTCGCTTCCGAACCCCCTCGCAGATCCGGCTCAAGGTCGTGACGACGCCGTTAACCTGCGGTCGCCAGGCGTCGCTTATCAGTGCCAGTTTCACTCTTGGTATCCTCGAGCAGGAAGGCGCTTTCCTCGACCCAGCGCACAACCTTCAGCTCGCCGGTCACCGTTTCCACCAGCGCCGTGCAACTTTCCACCCAGTCGCCGCAATTAGCATAGGTGAGGCCGTCGATCTCGCGCAGAGCCGCATGGTGGATGTGCCCGCACACCACGCCATCCAGCCCCCGGCTCGCCGCTTCGTGCATCAACACCTCTTCGAAGCGGTAGATGACGTTCACGGCATTTTTGACCTTGTGCTTGATGAAAGCGGAAAGCGACCAATAGGGGAATCCGAGCCGACGGCGGCCCCAGTTGAACCAGCGGTTGCATGCCAGCAGCACTTCGTAGGCCTCGCTGCCGAGCACGGCCAGCCATTTCGTGCTGCAGACTACACCATCGAACTCGTCGCCGTGCAACACCAGCAGGCGGCGGCCTTCCTTTGTCTCATGCACGGCACGGTCGACGACCTCGACGCCTCCGAACAAGCTGCCCGTGTAATCTCGCAGCATCTCGTCATGGTTGCCCGGCACATAAACCACTCTGACGCCACGCTTGGCCCGATCCATGACCGTGCGCAGAATCTCGGAGTGCATCGGCGGCCAGTGCCATCCCGATTTGAGTTTCCACAGGTCGAGGATATCGCCCACCAGATAGAGCGTATCGCACCGGACATTCTTGAGAAAATCCACCAGATACTCGGCCTTGCAACCGCGGGTACCCAGATGCACATCGGAAATCCAGACCGTTCTATAATCCAGACTCATTAAGGCCACCTCATTCAGCCGGATTGATAAACGGTCATAAGGTAACCGGCATGTATTACAAAGCCGTCATGGTTTGATGACAGTTTCCGGATTCAGCGCACCAAGCCGGATCAAAAGCCACCAATTCACCAAACGGAAACAATAGGGTCATCACTCCGTCATTCCTGATGGCTAAAGTTCTTTCCGAGCCAGGTCTCCCTAACCTCTTGAGGCCAAGTCTTGGGCAAACCCGTCCCCGGACGGGTTCTTTTTTGCCTGTCCGTTTGAAGCGCTCACGAAAGGCTTGTCATGATCCGGGCTTGATCGCGGGTCTCCGGCACAGCAAACCATGCAGTTCAAGGATTACTACCAGATCATGGGCGTCTCGCGGGATGCTTCGCAGGAAGAGATCGAACGCACCAACCGCAAGCCCGCCCGCACGGCCCATCCCGATGTCGGCAAGGAACCCCATGCTGAAGAGCGCTTCAAGAAAATCAACGAGGCCCATGAGGTCCAGCAGGACAAGGAGCACGCGCGGCTTGCGACCGGCTTGCCTCAGGCCATCGCGCCGCAGACCCCTTCCAGCCGCCTCTGGATGGGTATTTCGAATTTCACGGCGACATCCCCACGGGATCTGACATGCCCGACAATGCCGTCGTCGTCACGCAGGAACTGGTTCTGGACGAACACTTGGAGTTTTCGCTGCTGGAAGTCTGTGACGACCGCCGAATCGACCCAAGCGACATCATCGAGATGATCGAAGAAGGTATCGCCGAACCGGAGGGGCCTCATGGGAAGATTGGCGCTTCGCGCGAGGGCGCTCAGGCGTTTGCAGCTTGCGTTGCGTCGCCAGTGCGACTCCGGGTCAATGCGGCCGGCGCGGGACCTGCTCGAGGAACTGGAACAGCTACGGCGGCACGCCCAGGATGCCCGGCATTTGGGATAGCGTATCCCGCAACGCCATTTCCAGCTCAGGGTATCTGAACCGAAAACCGGCCGCCAGCAAACGGGCAGGCAAAACCCGCTGGCCACCCAGCAGCAAGCTGCTCATTTCCCTTCCCATCAGCACGCGGAGGACACCTGCCGGAACGGCCAGGAAAGCGGGACGGCGGAGCAGGCGCGAGAGGATTTCGGTGAATTGGCGGTTGGTCACCGGATTCGGCGCCGTGGCATTGAAAACGCCCGACATGTCCGGCGCATCGATCAGCCGCCGAATGACGGCGACATAGTCGCGCGAATGGATCCAGGACATCCATTGCTCGCCGCTGCCGATGCGGGCTCCGAGCCCAAGGCGGAACAGCGGCAGCAAGGGCGCAAGGAAACCGCCCGTCGCCGCCAGTACCATGCCGGTCCGCACGATGCAAACGCGAACGCCGAAATCGGCCGCGCGCAGGGCAGCCGCCTCCCAGGCAGCGCACAGCCGGTGCACGAAACCGTCTGCGTAGCCCGAGGTTTCATCCAGAATGCAGTCCCCCCGATCGCCATAGAAACCAACCGTCGAGCCGCTGATCAGCACGTTCGGTCTGACATCGGCGCGGTCGATGTAGTCGACCAAAGATCGGGTCAGCTCGACCCGGCTGTCCCAGAGAAGTTTCTTGCGCGCTTCCGTCCAGCGCGGTCCGACGATCGGCTCGCCCGCGAGGTTGATAACGGCGTCGAATGCCAGTGAAGACGGTAGTTCGGAAAACGAGGTGATTGCGGTGACGCCCAGACCGCAGCGGTCTCGAACGCGGTCCGGCCGCCTGCTCAGGACAACCAGCCTCGCACCACTGCCGCCAAGATCCTGGCACAATGGGTTGCCAAGAAATCCGGTACCGCCGGTAACAAGAATTCGCATCATCGCCCTCTCCACGCCCCGCACCCACGCGGGCCGGACTCGTGCCGGGAGAATCGATAGCTTGGCCGGCACCCCTCTCCTGCCGGAAGGTATCTGCCGAAAACGCAAGGCCCGAGCTCATATGAGTCTCGCGGGCCTATTTGGGGGAATCTAGCTACGCCCCCTGAAGGAACCACGCGCTGCGACCGAACCGGCGCGCGACGTGAGAATTAAGAGAACGCTCGATATGTGCGTGGCAAGAAAGGGAACACCATCTCGCGCCCCAAGCTTGCCACACCACGGGGAGACCTCTTATTGATTGCTGCTATCTTCGTCCTTGAAGACCCAACGAACGAAAAAGAACGCGATCGCGACGATGGCGATGGTGACGACGATTCCCGTCGGCGATCTCATCTTTTCAACCAGATCAAGTATAGCTCCCATGTATGTACCTACCTTGTAGTGTAATGTTTTGAAAGAAATAGATATCAGATTGGGTCTGAACGCTACCGGCCCGTAATGTTACCTTCCCTTCATCTCCTGTCAAGAAAAACGACTCGACTGCGGAACTGACTGACTTGCGGACACAAAAAACCCGGGTGACCACACCCGGGTTTTGCAAGACCGATGGCTCTGTACGAAGCCGACCCGAAATTTATGGGTGTTGGAGCCGGGTCGGGCTGACGACCTTTACAGAGACGGCGAAACGATGGTGCTGGAGATCTTCTGCTTGTCACCGTCCGGCGAATTGCCGCAGCCGACCACGACCAGGGACATCATGACAACGCTCAGGGCGCACAGTGCTTTTTTCATAGATCCTCCTCAATTAACAATAGGTTAGAATTGTGCTTTTATTGTTGGTGCCGTAGCACGGGTGATTTTATAAAGCACCTTTTCGAAAAACGCAAGCCCTGAACAAGCGCCTCGTAAAGTACTGTGGCGAGTCCGGCGGGACCTCAACTTCGATTGACTAACGACGCTCCATCGCTATACAATTGCGCGTTTACGCGAATCTCTCAGGAGCACCTGAACATGTACGCTGTTATCCAGACGGGCGGCAAGCAATACCGCGTCCAACCCGGCGACAAGGTGAAGGTCGAGTCACTCGACGCTGAAGCCGGTCAAGAAGTCGCTTTCGAAAACGTCCTGCTGATCCAGTCCGATGACGGGATCAAGGTCGGACAGCCGTTCGTCTCGGGCGGCAAGGTGACCGGCACGGTCGTCGCAAACGGACGCCACCCGAAAATCCGGATCGTCAAGTTCCGCCGCCGCAAGCATCATATGAAGCAGGCCGGCCATCGCCAGAACTACACCGAAGTCCAGATCAACGAGATTACGGCGTAATCAACCTCACACGGAGAGACACTCATGGCACATAAGAAAGCAGGCGGCAGCTCCCGCAACGGCCGCGACTCCGAATCCAAGCGACTGGGCGTGAAGCGCTTCGGCGGCCAGATCGTCCAGGCCGGCAACATCATCGTCCGCCAGCGCGGCACCCACTTCCACCCCGGCGAAAACGTCGGCTGCGGACGCGACTATACGCTGTTCGCCCTCACCGAGGGCCGCGTGGAATTCAAGGTCAAGGGTCCGGTCGGGCGCAAGTATGTTTCGGTGGTTCCCGTCTGAGCGGTACCGGCGCGAAACACCTCTTAGGCCCAGCTCGTCTGGGCCTTTTAGTTGATACCCATGAAATTCGTTGACGAAGCCGAAATTCGCGTGGACGCCGGAGATGGCGGAAACGGCTGCATCAGTTTCCGGCGCGAGAAATACATCCCGTTCGGCGGCCCGGACGGGGGCGATGGGGGCGACGGGGGCAGCGTGTATCTGGTTGCGTCGAACAACCTCAACACGCTCGCCGACTTCCGCTTCCACTCCCGCTTCCGCGCCCAGCGCGGCGAGAACGGCTCCGGCAACAATTGCACCGGGAGGAGCGGAGAGGACTGCGTCATTCAGGTCCCCGTCGGCACCATCGTTTCGGACGCGGACACCGGCGAGCACCTCGGCGATCTGACCCGGCCCGATCAACGCCTGCTGGTTGCCCAGGGCGGCTTTCACGGCATAGGCAACACCCGCTTCAAAAGCAGCACCAACCGGGCGCCGCGGCGCGCCACGCCAGGAACGCCGGGGGAACACCGCACCCTGCATCTGGAACTCAAGCTGATCGCCGACGTCGGCCTGCTCGGCATGCCCAATGCCGGCAAATCGAGTCTGATCCGCGCCGTCTCCGCCGCCCGCCCCAAGGTCGCCGACTATCCATTCACGACGCTATACCCCAACCTGGGCGTGGTGCGCGTCGGCGATCAACGCAGCTTCGTGATGGCCGATATTCCCGGTCTCATCGAAGGCGCCGCGGAAGGCGCCGGACTCGGCGTGCAATTTCTCAAACACTTGGCGAGAACCCACCTCCTTCTTCATCTGGTCGATGTCGAGCCCTATGAAAGCGGCCTGGATCCCGTCGCCGCGGCGCGCAAGGTCATCGCGGAGCTGTGCAAATGGGGACACGGACTGGAAGAGAAGCCGCGCTGGCTGGTTCTGAACAAGATCGACCGGTTGGCCCCCGAAGCCATGGAAAACCGCTGCCGGGAAATCATCGACGGCCTGCACTGGACAGATCCTGTTTACCGGATTTCCGCCATGAAGGGCGAGGGCCTCGACCGCCTGACCCACGACATCATGCAATTCCTCGAACGGGAACGGAGCCTCGATGCAGAGCAGGAGTGAGCTCCCCGGCAGCCGGCGCGTCATCGTCAAGATCGGCAGCACCCTGCTGACCGCGGGCGGCAAGGGCCTGGACCAGGCCGCGATCGGCCAGTGGGTGCAGCAGATCGCCGAGCTACGCCAACGCGGGATACAGGTGGTATTGGTATCCTCGGGCTCGGTCGCGGAAGGCATGTCGCGACTGGGCTGGAAAACCCGCCCCCACCGGCTGAACGAGCTTCAGGCCGCCGCCTCCGTCGGCCAGATGGGGCTGGTGCAGACCTATGAAAGCCTGTTCAAGCGGCACGGCCTGCAGACCGCCCAGATCCTCCTGACCCACGACGACCTGTCGAACCGGGAGCGCTATCTCAATTCGCGCAGCACCATACTCACTCTGCTCCAACTCGGGGTCATCCCTGTCATCAACGAAAACGACACCGTCACGACCGAGGAAATCCGCTTCGGCGACAACGATACGCTGGGCGCATTGGTGGCAAACGCGGTCGAGGCCGATCTCCTCATCATTCTGACCGACCAGGCCGGGCTGTTCGAACGCAACCCGTCCATCGATTCCACCGCGCCGCTGGTCCAGCAGGCCGGCATCAACGATCCGCGCCTCAGCGCCATGGTCGGGGACAGCCTGAGCGGCCTCGGCCGCGGCGGCATGATTACGAAACTGCGCGCCGCCCGTCTGGCCGCCCGCTCGGGAACGGCCACCGTCATCGCCAGCGGCAGGGAAACCGGCGTGCTTCCGCGCATCCTCGGGGGCGACAACCTCGGCACGCTACTGATCCCTGACGTCTCCCCTCTGATCGCCCGCAAGCGTTGGATGGCCGGGCAACTCAAATTGAAAGGGAGCTTCGTAGTCGACGAGGGCGCCGAGCGGGTGCTACAGGAGGCCGGCAAGAGCCTGTTGCCGATCGGCGTGACCGCCGTGGAGGGAGAGTTCCGGCGCGGGGATCTGGTGGCCTGCCTGAATCAGGCCGGGCGGGAAATCGCGCGAGGACTGACCAACTACAGCGCGGAAGAATCCCGCCTCATCATGCGCCAGCCGAGTACGCGCATCGAGGAGATCCTGGGATACGTGGACGAGGCCGAACTCATCCACCGCGACAATCTGGTGCTGAGTTGAGCGGCGGGCCGGGCACGAACCCCGGCCCGCCACGTCCCGGATTCAGGAAGCAGCCTGCAGTGCCAGCGCCTTGACGCGGGCGTTCAGGCGGCTCTTGCTGCGCGCCGCCTTGTTGCGATGAATCAGCCCCTTGTTCACCGAAGAATCGATGATGGGCACGGCCTGCCGGAACGCTTCCTGCGCCTTCGTCAGATCGCCGGAATCCACCGCCAGGATGACTTTCTTGATGTACGTGCGGAGACGGCTACGCAGGGCGGCATTGTGTGCACGGTTATTTTCCGCCTGCCGAGCGCGCTTTTTCGCGGAAGCGATATTAGCCAAGGTCGACCTCTTCTGGATTGCGACTGTAAGAAAAGGCGAGGATTGTCCTTGTCTTTACTACCACTGTCAACCTGGAAATCACACGCGGCGGGGCATCACGGCCGCCGATTGATTATACTGAGCCTTTTTTTCCCGACGGAGCCGAACGCTGAGCCGACGCCTGTTGAAATCCACCGCCGTGGTGGGTTCCATGACACTGATTTCACGTCTGCTGGGCTTCGTCCGCGACATGCTCATCGCGCGGACCTTCGGCGCCGATGCGGCAACGGACGCATTCTTCGTCGCTTTCAGAATCCCCAATTTCCTGCGCCGGCTTTTCGCCGAAGGGGCTTTCTCGCAGGGACTGGTGCCGATCCTGTCGGAACTGCGCGCCGGCACGGACGATGCGGCGACCCGGCGCGCCATCGGCCGGATGGCCGGAACCCTGGCGCTCACCGCCTTGCTGCTCACCGCGCTGGGCATGGCGGCCGCGCCGATCCTGACCCTGCTGTTCGCGCCGGGCTTTCATGACCAGCCCATCCAGTACGAAATGGCGGTGGAGATGCTGCGCATCACCTTCCCTTACCTTTTCTTCGTCACGCTGACGGCATTCGCCGGCGGAGTCCTGCATACCTGGGGGCAATTCGCCGTGCCCGCCCTGACCCCTGCCCTGCTCAACCTGGCGATGATCGCCGCCGCACTGTGGCTGGCGCCGCGGATGGAACGGCCGGTCGAAGCCCTGGCCTGGGGCGTTTTCGCCGCCGGTATCCTGCAACTGGTCTTTCAGCTTCCCTCGCTCTGGGGCATTCGCCAGATCGCCCTGCCGCGCCCGGCCTGGCGAGACCGGGAGGTCCTGCGCATGTTCAAGCTGATGGGGCCGGCTATCCTCGGCGTTTCCGCGACCCAGATCAACCTGCTGCTGGACACGCTGGTGGCCTCGTTCCTGGTCTCCGGCAGCGTATCCTGGTTATATTACTCGGACCGGCTGGTGGAGCTGCCGCAGGGGCTTCTGGGCGTGGCGATCGGAACGGCCATCCTGCCCCATCTGTCCGCCAACCATCTCGGCCGCGACCGCGACGGTTTTTCCCGTGCGCTGGACTGGGCCTTGCGCTGGGTCGCCTTGCTCGGCCTGCCCGCGACGCTGGGATTGATGATTCTCGCCAAACCTCTGGTATCCACCCTGTTCGAGCACAACGCATTTTCATCTTACGACGTGGAGATGGCGAGCCGCAGCCTCGTCACCTACGCGGCGGGCCTGCCGGGCGCGATCGCCGTCAAGGCGCTGGCCTCCGGATTCAGCGCCCGCCGGGATGTCCGCACCCCACTGCGGTACAGCCTCCACGCCATCGGCGCCAATTGCGCGCTGGCGCCCGCCCTGGCCTTTCTCCTGGCGCCCCACGGCTGGGGACATGCCGGCCTGGCCTTGGCGACCGCGGTGGCGGCTTCTCTCAACGCATCGCTGCTGCTCGGCAAGCTGCTGGCCGAACAGGCCTACCGGCCGGGTGCTTCGTGGCGCAGCTTCGCGGCCCGCCTGGTGGTGGCGAACACAGCGATGAGCGCGCTGCTGGTCCAAGCCCTGGACTCCCCTTGGGCCGACTGGTCCACACCGGATCGCATCGTCCATCTCGCCCTGTGGCTCGGCGCCGGCATCGCCATCTATCTGCTGTGCCTGCTGCTGACGGGCCTGCGGCCCCATCACCTGCTCCTGCCCGAACGGGCATAAGGCCAGCCATGCGCGTCATTCACGGCGTCTCCGGCACGACATGTCCTTCCGCCTGCGTCGCCAGTATCGGCAACTTCGACGGCGTCCACCTGGGACACCAGACGCTGGTCCGGCGGCTGGCCGAAGAAGGGCGCCGTCTCGGCCTGCCGGTCGCCATCGTCCTGTTCGAACCGCAGCCGCGCGAGTTCTTCGATCCGGACCAGTCCCCTCCCCGCCTGATGCGCCTGTCGGAAAAGCTCTCCAGACTCGCCGATCTGCCGGTCGACTGGGTGCTGCTGCTGCGCTTCGACGAGAAACTCGCCAATCTGGCGCCGGAGGACTTCGTCCGCCGGATACTGGTGGAGCGGCTGCACGTCCGCCACCTCATCGTCGGCGACGACTTTCGTTTCGGCCGCGGCCGCGCCGGCGACCACGAATTGCTATGCCGCCTGGGCCGGCTCCACGGCTTCACGGTGAGCGATACCGAATCGGTGACGGTCGACGGCTTCCGCGTCAGCAGCACCCGGGTACGGGAGGCGCTTTGGCGGGGCGACATGGCCGGGGCGGCCAGACTGCTGGGCAGACCCTATGCCTTGCGCGGACGCGTGGTCCATGGCGACCAGCTCGGCCGCCGGCTGGGCTTTCCCACCGCCAACATCGAACTGCGCCGCGAAAACATTCCGGTGCAAGGCGTATTTGCCGTTACAATGTCGGGCATTTCAGCCGAAGCTTGGCCCGGTGTGGCCAACATCGGCATCAGGCCGACCGTGAGCGGCAGCCGCAAGGCCATGCTGGAAACCCATTTGTTCGATTTCACCGGCGATCTGTACGGGCGCCGGGTGGAAGTCCATCTGCACCACAAGCTTCGCGACGAGATGCGGTTTGCCGACATCGAAGACCTGAAGGAACAGATTGCCCGCGATGCCGCCGCCGCGCGCGGCCATTTCGCGGCAGGCTGACCCGATACACGACTCCCGACTTTCGACCATGGATTACAAAAGCACGCTGAACCTCCCCCAGACGCCATTCCCCATGAAAGCCAATCTGGCGCAGCGGGAACCCGAGCAGCTTGAACGCTGGCGCACGCTGGACCTTTATAAGAAGGTGCGGTCCCAGCGTGCCGGCCGGGACAGGTTCGTCCTTCACGACGGCCCGCCCTACGCCAATGGCGAAATCCACATCGGCCACGCGGTCAACAAGATCCTCAAGGACTTCATCGTCAAGAGCAGGACCTTGAGCGGCTTCGACGCCCCCTATGTGCCGGGCTGGGACTGCCACGGCCTGCCCATCGAGCTGATGGTCGAGAAGAAGATCGGCAAGGCCGGCCACAAGGTCAGCCCCGCCGAGTTCCGCAAGGCCTGCCGGGAATACGCTGCCGCCCAGGTCGATATCCAGCGCCGCGAATTCATCCGGCTCGGCGTGCTGGGCGACTGGGAAAATCCGTACCTGACCATGGATTTCCGCTTCGAGGCGAACATCGTCCGGGCGCTCGGGAGGATTTCCGCGCGCGGCCATCTGGTCAAGGGTGCCAAACCGGTACACTGGTGCATCGACTGCGGCTCGGCCCTGGCCGAAGCCGAGGTGGAATACGAGAACAAGCACTCGCCGGCGATCGACGTGCGTTTCGCCGTGATCGACGAATTCGGCCTGATGGCGCGGTTCCATACCGCCGACGGCGCGCTCGGCGAAGGTCCCCTGTCGGTCGTGATCTGGACCACCACGCCCTGGACCCTGCCCGCCAACCAGGCCGTGGCGCTCAACCCGGAACTGGACTACGTCGTCGTCCAGCGCGCCGACGTCAAGGAACGGCTGGTGCTCGCCGATGCCCTGATGAAGGACGTGATGCTGCGCTGCGGCGCGGAGGATTACCGCGTCATCGGCTACTGCAAGGGTGCCGAGCTGGAAGGCGTGCAACTCCGGCATCCGTTCTACGACCGCAGCGTCCCGCTGATCCTGGGCGACCACGTCACCCTGGACGCCGGCACCGGTGCGGTCCACACCGCCCCCGGCCACGGCCAGGAAGACTACGCCGTCGGCCAGCGCTATGGCCTGGCCGTGGACAACCCGGTCGGCGACGACGGCCGCTTCCTCCCGAACACCGAGCTGTTCGCCGGCGAACACGTGCTGAACGCCAACGGCCACGTGGTCGAAGTGCTCAAGGAGCGAGGCGCCCTGCTGCACGAGGCGCGGATCGAGCACAGCTACCCGCATTGCTGGCGCCACAAGACGCCGGTCATCTTTCGCGCCACGCCGCAGTGGTTCATCGCCATGGACAAGGGCGAGCTGCGCCGCCAGGCCCTGGAGGCCATCGGCCAGGTGCAATGGGTGCCGGACTGGGGTCAGGCCCGCATCGAGGCCATGGTCGGCAACCGCCCGGACTGGTGCATCTCGCGCCAGCGCACCTGGGGCGTGCCGATCCCGCTGTTCGTCCACAAGGAAACCGGCGCGCTGCATCCGGACACCGGCCGACTGATCGAAGAGGTCGCCCAGAAGATCGAAACCCGCGGCATCGACGCCTGGTTCGAGCTGGACCCGGCCGAACTGCTGGGCGCGGAAGCGGAACGGTACAGCAAGATCGGCGACACCCTGGACGTCTGGTTCGACTCCGGCGTCACCCACCATGCGGTGCTGGCGCAGAACCCCGCACTGGCCTTCCCCGCCGATCTCTATCTGGAAGGCTCGGACCAGCATCGCGGCTGGTTCCAGTCCTCGCTCTTGACCTCGGTCGCGATGCGCGGCCAGGCGCCCTACAAGGCGGTGCTGACCCACGGCTTCACGGTGGATGCCGAAGGCAAGAAGATGTCGAAGTCGCGCGGCAACGTGGTGGCACCTCAGAAAGTCATGCAAACCCTGGGCGCCGACGTGCTGCGACTGTGGGTGGCGGCGACCGACTACCGCGGCGAGATGACGGTATCCGACGAGATCCTCAAGCGCATCTCGGACGTCTACCGCCGTCTGCGCAACACCGCCCGCTACCTGCTGGCCAATCTCGACGGCTTCGACCCGGCCCGGCATCTCGTCAAGCCGGAAGACATGCTGGCGCTGGACCGCTGGGCGGTGGACCGCGCCCTGGCAATCCAGCAGGACGTGATCGAAGCCTACGAGACTTACCAGTTCCATACCATCTTCCAGAAGACCCACCATTTCTGCTCGGTGGACCTGGGCAGCTTCTACCTGGACGTGCTCAAGGACCGGCAGTACACCTGCAAGACCGACAGCCTGCCGCGCCGCTCCGGCCAGACCGCGATGTACCACATCGCCGAAGCCATGGTGCGCTGGCTCAGCCCCATCCTGAGCTTCACCGCCGAGGAAATCTGGCGACACCTGCCCGGCCAACGCGAGGAGTCGGTGTTCCTGTCGACCTGGTACGACGGCCTGTTCGCGCTGGATACGGACAGCCGCTTCGATCGGCCATTCTGGGAGCAGCTCTTGAAGATCCGCGAGGCCGTCGGCAAGGAGCTGGAAATCCTGCGGGTCCGGGGCGACATCGGCTCCTCGCTGGACGCCGAGGTCGAGCTGTTCTGCGATGCCGAACTGTTCCAGAAACTGAGCGGCGCAGGTGACGAGCTGCGCTTCGTGCTGCTGACCTCCTATGCGTCGGTCAAACCGGCGGCAGAACCCGGCACCGTCACCCTGCCGACCGAAGTCCCCGGCCTGGAATTGCGGCTCACCGCCTCCGACAAGCCCAAGTGCGTGCGCTGCTGGCACCACCGCCACGACGTCGGCTCGAACCCGGACCACCCGGAACTGTGCGGCCGCTGCGTGGAGAACGTCGCCGGCGCCGGCGAATCCCGCTCGTTCGGCTGAGGTCGTCCATGTTGAAATGGCTTTGGCTGTCGGTGCTGGTCTTCGCCATCGACCAGCTCAGCAAGCAGATCGTCGACGCCTCGATGCGGCTGTACGAGACGATTCCGCTGCTGCCGGTGTTCCAGCTCACCTACCTGCGCAACCAGGGCGCGGCGTTCAGCTTCCTGAGCCAGGCCGGCGGCTGGCAGCGCTGGTTCTTCATCGCGCTGTCGGTTGGCGCCACGGTGCTGATCACGTACTGGCTCAAGCACCTGGACCGGCGGAAAACCTGGGAAGCCGCCGCCTGGGCGCTGGTGCTGGGCGGCGCGGTCGGCAACCTGTCGGACCGGGTCGTCTACGGCTACGTCATCGACTTTCTCGACGTGTTCTACGGCGACTGGCACTGGCCGGCGTTCAACGTGGCCGACTCGGCCATCACCATCGGCATCGGCATGCTGCTGATCGATTCGTTCCGGGGCCGCGTGAACGCCCCAATCTCAAGTGGACGCTAACTCGGCCGGCGGCTGAGGCAGGAGAGATAGGACGAGGTGATCTCGTTCAGGAGGAACGAGGCATCCGGGTACTGAATGCGGAACCGGCCCGGCTTGCGGCGCGCCTTTCCCCGCGCCCAGGAGACCTCCACCGGATACACCATCCAGCCGGCGGCGCCGACGTGGGATTCGATCGCCCACGCGAATTCCTCGGCGCCGTCGTGGGTGACCGCCAGTTCGGCGGACCTCTGCCGCAGGTCGACCGCGGCCTGGCGCCCGTATTCGCTCAGGGCGCCGGCGAAGGTTTCCAGGACGGGCCCCACGACATCGCGAAAATAAGCCTCGCACTCCCTGCCATATTCCGCTTCGGCCGCCCGGGCACCCTGGGCCTCCAGCGCCAGCTTCCGGAAATGCAGGTCCAGACGTTGTTTCCAGTCCATCCGTTCATCTCCCCTCGCGGCCAAAGGCCGGCTCATTCGCGTGCAAGCGATTCCCCATAGCCGTGTCCCCGCAGAAACAGATCGACGGCCGCGCCGACCAGTGACGTTTTTTCGTCTTCGCCGAGACCTTCCTTCTGGCCGAGCAGGCAGCGGAAGTGCTCGTCGCCTTTCAGCATCCCCAGAAACAGCCGGGCCGACACGCCGACATCCGCAATCGCCAGGACTCGCTGGGCCGACAGTTCCTCGAGATAGGCCGACAGCTTCCGGAGCACCGGCTCGGGGCCGGTCCGGTACACGCGGGCGCCCAGTTCGGGGAAGAGTTGCTGCTCGCCGATGATCACCCGGTAAAGCGTCAAGGCTTCTTCGGAATAAACCAGATCCACGAAGGCGCGCGCAATGGCGGTCAGCGCCGCGACCGGATCGCGCACCTCGGTCTGCGCCTTGGCCAAGGTGTTCAGCAGGGCCTCGCATTGCAGCGAAATCACCGCGGCGAACAGATCCTGCTTGCCCTCGAAATGGCTGTACAAGGTGGCCTTGGACACGGGCGCCGCTTCGGCGATGGCCTCCATGCTGGCGCCGGCGTAGCCATGCAGGAGGAACATTCGCTTGGCTGCCAGCAGGATGCTCTCGCGTTTGGAAACTCGGACGGTGTTCATCGGCTCTCAAAAGATCGCCCCGGCTTGCGGCCGGACCGGTTCGTGATTATCCTGAACTGAACGTATCAGTTCATTTTTCTTATTCGGTCTCCTCAATAATAGACGCACAAGATGCGACTGCCCACCTCCCCGCGACATCTGCTCCTCCTCGTCGGCCTGGCGTCCCTGAGTACGGGCGGCGCAGCCTACTGGCTCGAGGCCATTCACCCGTATGAGACCACCGATAACGCTTACATCAAGGCCCACCTCATCCTGCTCAGTTCCAAGGAAACGGGCTACGTGAAAGAGGTGTTGTTCCGGGACAATCAGCGGGTGAAGAAAGGGGACGTGCTGGCGGTGATAGACGATCACGAATTCAAGGCGCGCGTGGCCGAAGCCAGCGCCGAGGTGGCGGCGACGGCGGCGCGCATCACCGCACTGGAATCCGAGAAGCGGACCCAGGCGGCCAGGGTCCGCGAAGAGGACGCCAATATCGCCTCGGCTTCAGCCGACCATGAACGGTCGATACGCGACCTGAAACGGCTCGACCGCCTGGCCGAAGCCGGCGCGGCCTCGGCCCAGTCGCTGGACACCGCGGAAGCCTCCTACAAACAGGCCAAGGCGTTGCTGGACAAGAACCGGTCCGCGCGGGATCAGGCCGAAATCCGCCTGATCGCCCTGGACGCGTTGATCGCCGAAACCCGGGCCCAGCTGCAGCAGGCCCAGGCCCGGCTGGAATTGGCCCAGATCGACCTGGAGCATACCCGCATCCTCGCCCCCATCGACGGCACGGTAGGAAATCGCAGCGTCCAGATCGGGCAACTGCTCCAGCCCGGTAGCGTGCTGGCCTATCTCATCCCGGCGGACGGAGTGTTCGTCGAGGCCAATTTCAAGGAAACCCAGATCGAACACATGCGGATCGGCCAGGCGGCGAGCGTCGTCGTCGACGCCTATCCCGCCGCGCCGTTCGAGGCGGTGGTGGACAGCCTGGCGCCGGCCAGCGGATCGGAATTCAGCATCCTTCCGCCGGAGAACGCCACCGGCAATTTCACCAAGATCGTCCGCCGGGTTCCGGTCAAGCTGACCTTCGCCGCCGGCGCCGACCTCAGTCTCCTCAAACCCGGCCTGTCGGTGCAGGTAAGAATCAAAGTGCACTGAGCGGCATGACGATGACGGGAAGCGTCACCCCCCGTGCCTGGATCGGCTTCTTCGGGATGGTATTCGGGGTCTTCATGGCGATCCTGGACATCCAGATCGTCGCCAGCTCGCTGGAGCAGATCCAGGCCGGCCTCGCCGCCACCCGCGACGAGATCACCTGGGTGCAGACCGCCTACCTGATCGCCGAAGTGGTCATCATCCCGCTGTCCGGCTGGCTGAACCGCGCCCTCTCCACCCGCTACCTGTTCGTGCTGTCCTGCGGCGGCTTCACCCTGACCAGCCTGTGCTGCGCGCTGGCATGGAACCTCCCCTCCATGATCGCGTTCCGAGCCCTGCAGGGCTTCTTCGGCGGGGCCATGATCCCGACCGTATTCGCGGTGATTTACACCCTGTTCCCGCCCCGCCAGCAAGCGGCCATGGTGATCGTGGTCGGCATGGTGGTGACGGTGGCGCCCACCGCCGGCCCCGTGCTCGGCGGCTATCTGACCGAAGTCCTGTCATGGAAGGCGCTGTTCCTGGTCAATCTGCTGCCGGGCGTTCTGGTCTGCCTTTCGACCTGGTTCCTGGTCGAGGTGGACCGCCCCGACTGGGCACTGCTCAAGCGCGTCGATTTCCCCGGCATCCTCTATATCTGCGTTTTTCTGGGCAGCCTGCAATTCGTCCTGGAAGAAGGCATCCGCAAGGAATGGTTCGATAGCCGCGAGATCGTGTTCTTCAGCGCCGTTGCGGTCATAGCCGGCGGCGCCATGTTCTACCGCGAGCTGCGCATCGAGGAACCCATCGTCGACCTGTGGGCGTTCCGTAACGCCAATTTCGCGGTCGGCTGCTTGTTCAGCTTCATCATCGGCATCGGGCTCTACACCCTCATCGCATTGACGCCCATCTACCTTTCCACGGTGAAAGGCCTCAACAGCCTGCAGATCGGCCAGTACCTGATGGTCACCGGCATGTTCCAGTTCGCTTCGGCGTTCGTGGCGGGCCCCTTGGCGAAGCGGATGGACTCGCGCCTGATGTTGGCGATGGGCATGTTCCTGTTCGGGCTGGGCACCTGGCAGAACGGCAACCTGAGCCACGACGCTGGCTACTGGGAATTCTTCTGGCCCCAGGCGCTGCGCGGCTTCGCCCTGATGTTCGCCTTCCTGCCGGTCAACTCGCTGGCGCTGGGAACCCTGCCGCCAGAGGAAGTCAAGAATGCCAGCGGGCTGTACAACCTCACCCGCAATCTGGGCGGCGCCATCGGCATCGCCGTCGCCAACACCCTGATGATCCGCTGGGACAAGGCGCATTACGCCGCGCTGCGCGAATCGGTCACGCCAGGTTCCGCACAAGCCGATGCCCTGCTCGCCCGGCTGGAAGCCCAGGCCGCCCTGCTCCGCGTCCCCGATCCCGCCGATGCCGCACTCAAGCAACTCTACGGACTGGCCATGCGGGAAGCCCAGATCATGACCGTCAACGATTTGTTCCATGTCCTCGGCCTGCTGTTCTTCGCCTCTCTCCTCCTGATGCCGCTGGTCAGAAAAGTCCGGCACGATGCCGGCGACAGCGGCGCCCACTGAGCCGGCGCCGGCTCTAAACCCTCGTCCGCGTCCAAGGACCGGCGTCCGGAAGCCGCGATGCGCGGTTTCGCCCAGATCGACCCGATATCACACAACATGGCTTTTCGCTGATGTGCGGTTGGCATTGATTCTCATCGAGTTTCCTCCTGGCACGATGACTGCGTAGGCATTGTCGACGAGCCCCCGCTCGCCGTCCGCGACACAACAATCGAGAAATAGGGAGGAACCGTGAATACCACAAGCCATGCACCACCATCCTTGCATCGCGGCGGCCCGCTTTTCGCGGGCCTGCTGTTGACGCTGGCCGCCACGCTGGCCCCCGAAGCCGCATTGGCCGCAGCCAAGTTCAAGATCAAGGCCACCTGGTCGGACAAGGCCGGCACGCTGACGATCAAGGGCAGCGCCAAGGGCAACAACGGCCCGGTCGACGTCTACGACATCAACGGCCGCCGCCTGGGCAGCGGCCAGGGCGCCAGCTTCGCCCTCACCCTGGCCCGCCAGGACCTCGGCAACGTGCCTTGCGCCGTGCGGATCGAGGCGGGCGGCACGGAAGCGGTCAAGCTGGTGAAGGGCGCGCCCAAATCCTGCGCCGGCGTTCCCACCTGCAGCATCACCAGCCCGGCCGATGGCGCGGTGCTCCCGATCGGCGTGCAATCGCACTTCCAGGCCATGGCCAACAGCAGCGATCCGACGGCGCAGCCACTCAAATACGAGTGGGATTTCGCGGGCGGCGCGATGGGCCATCCGACCGACCTCATGGCCATGCCAACCTTCATCCGCGACAACAGCCATTACCGGGTGCGCTTCAGCGCCACCGACGCCAAGGGCCGGCGCTGCGAGGATGCGGTCGAAGTCGTCGTGGGCACGCCGCCCGTGGGCTTGCCGGGCAAGGTTTCCGAACAGTCGGCGCCCAAGTTCGGCGGGGAACTGGATGGCGCCAAGGGCGACGTCGTGGTGATGCCGTTCGAAAGCTGGACCTATCAGGGCGTAGCCGATCACGACTTCCAGCCCAACCAGGAACTGGCGTTCAATCCGCCGCTCAACATGCTCAACGCCCTGGCCTACCGCAAGGACCGGCTGCCGGTAGCGCTGGACCCGACCCAGATCGAACTGCGCTATTCCGCCGCTTCCAACCCCTCCGATCCGGCCGGCGCGGGCTCCATCAACTCCACCAGCCGCAACTGGAATTCGGCGGAAGGCGCCAATGTGGAATACATCCTGGACGGCGCGCTGCAAAAGACCGACATCTGGGACCGGGTCGACCGGCGCGGCGCGACCAATCTGGCCGCGGACTATGTCTCGCGCTTCATCGCCTGGCAGCAGAACTGGCCCACGGGCAGCCCGGAACAGACCCCGGCACGCGACGAAGGGTATGTGATTGATCCGTTCAAGCCGTTTCTGGACGACAACGCTTCCACCAATTTCCCGGCCAAAAGCGCCCGCATGCCCGGCTTCGCCAACCCCTATCAGGCCAACGATCCCCAGGCCTTCGCGTTCTACGACCCCAGCACTCGCGCACTCGGGGCTGGCTATATTCCGGTGACCGACGCGGACGATACCGGCCGGGTCAACCCTTATCCGCTCATGCGCGTGCAGGCGGTGGACAAGAGCGGCAACACCGTGGCGTCGACCGACGGCGTGATGACCACCAGCCGCGACCACCACTGCCGCGAATGCCACGCCAAGGGCAAGATCGCCGCCAATCCCAACGCGGGCTGGAGCAAGGAAGCCTTCCACTATTCCGTCTACGGCAAGATAGTGGACGACAGCATGTGCAGCGCCAACGGTGGCGGGCATAATCACGAAGGGCACGGCGGAACATTATGCACCTTCGCCCAGCCCGAGTTCTTTGAGCCTGCGGGCAAAACCCTGAGGGACCAGGAAGACGCTGCGATGAAGAACGTCTACAGCCTGCACGATTTTTACGACGGACTGAATCTCCTTCAGGAACGTCTTTACGGCGCGGGCCACAACGATCAAGGCCAGATCAGCAACGACGGCTCCTTTTTCTGCGCGGCCTGCCATTCATCTCCCACCCGCCACTGGCCCCTGGGAGTGGTCATGTGGCAGGATTATTTCTTCATGGACGAAACCGGCGCGCAGTGGGGCAATGGCGGTTACTGGCCGAACTACACCATGGCCATGCACAAGCTCCACGGCCGCTTCCAGCGCGACCCGTCCAATCCGGACAACATCCTGCGCGAAGCCAGTGGCGTGCCTAAGCTGTGGGACCCCGCTCAGGGCGCCAATCCCAACACGCTGTTCCCTGTGAAAACCGCCAGCGGCGAATCCAAGCCAATGGAGGAAAACTGCCTGCAGTGCCACGCCGGCCAGCGCGAACAGCAATATCGCGACCGTATGTACACGGCCGGGGTGACCTGCTACGACTGCCATGGAGACATGCTGGCCCAAGGCTTGGCGTATGAAAAATCCCAAGTTGGCGCCGACGGCAACAAGCACCGCGTGGCTTATTACGACGAGCCCGACTGCGGTTCTTGCCATACCGGCAACGCCAACGACGGCGGCAGCGGCTTCTTCAGCGCCGGCGTCATGAAGCGCGCCTTCGACGACGGCGACCGTTCAGCCACCACCCGCCCGCCCAAGACCGAGCGTTTCGCGGTGCAACCCAAGGACTACGGCAAGATGCCGACCACCCAATGGATGAACGATCCATCGTCGCCGGATGGCGGGTACACCGTCGACGTCTCGTTCAACATCAACGAACGGGTCTACCGCGACAGCAAGGACAAGCACGGCGACGTCGCCTGCGGTGCCTGCCACGGCCCGGCCCACGGCGTCTGGCCCAACCGCGATCCCAGCTCGAACGACAACGTCACCGCGCTGCAGCTCCAGGGCCACACCGGCACCATCCTGGAATGCAACGTCTGCCACACGGCGGATTCATTCGCCAAGCTGGAAGACCTGGATGGCGGCCAGTACAGCGGCGACGCCAAGCCCGGCATCCTGGGCGGACCGCACGACATGCATCCCGTCAACGACCCGTACTGGTGGAAGCAGGCCAATGGCGACGTCGCCAACAGCGACGGCGGCACCTACGGCGGCTGGCACAACAACTACGCCAAAATGCCCGGAGCGAATGGCGAAGACCAGTGCGCAGCCTGCCACGGCAACGACCACAAGGGCACCCGTCTGTCCAAGACGCCGGTGGACCGGGTGTTCGACTTCCGCGGCTTCGACGGCAAGAAGCTGAAGAAGGCCGGGTTCAAGACCAAGGTCGTGAAAGTGGCCGCCGGCACCCCGATCGGCTGCGACACCTGCCATAGCCTGGAGACCAGCTTCAAGGGGTCGCCGGGGCATTGAGGACACTGTCCCAACCGCCAGGGATGGCTTTTCACCGCGGGGGCGCCGAACGGTAGCGGCTTAGGGCCCAATCCCGTATCCGCGCCTCGAGGTGGAAGGACATCGGGAAAAAACGGCGGAACCGGGCGACCGGTTCCGCCGTTTTCATTCTTCCCGAGGATCGTGGCGACCAGCCACCCTTGAAGATGGAAGTCAGGTAAGGCGGATGCCGAAGGCGATCCGCCGCATCTGGCGGAACCCGAAAAGACGGTTCCGCCCTACCCGCTGGTCGGGCGCGGTTGCCGCGACTTTCACGTCAAATGCTTCCGTTGGACGCGCAAGAATGCCGTTCGTCCCGAGCCGTGAGCTTGCCTAAGGGTTCACCCCGAACGATTCCCATGGAGAGTTCAACGAGCGCGTTCAGGTTCATGCCCGTTTCAAAGCTCCCTTTCGTCCCGCCGATTCGAGCCCCGATTTCGCCTCTCGCATGGCCCTGGCCGCCTCGACCATGTTCGCCAGCGCCTGCTCGACCTCCGGCCACTGGCGGGTTTTCAGGCCACAGTCCGGGTTGACCCACAGCCGCTCCGGATCGACCGCCGCGGCGGCCTTTTCCAGCAGCGCCCGCATCTCGGCGCCGGCCGGAACCCGTGGCGAATGGATGTCGTAGACGCCGGGGCCGATGTCGTTGGGATAGCCGAAGACGCGGAAGGCTTCCAGCAGGTCCATGGCCGAGCGGCAGGTTTCGACGGTGATGACGTCGGCATCCAGCGCGGCGATGGCCGGCAGGATGTCGCCGAACTCGGAATAACACATGTGGGTATGGATCTGGGTGTCGTCGGCGACGCCGCAGGAGGCGAGCCGGAACGCCTTGACCGCCCAGTCCAGATAATCGGCCCGATCGGCGGCCTTGAGCGGCAGCCCTTCGCGGAATGCCGGCTCGTCGATCTGGATCGCCGCCACGCCGGCGGCTTCCAGGTCGGCCACCTCGTCGCGGATCGCCAGCGCGATCTGCAGGGCGGTCGTCGCGCGCGGCTGGTCGTCCCGCACGAAGGACCATTGCAGCATGGTCACCGGCCCCGTCAGCATGCCTTTGACGGGCTTCTTCGTCAGGCTTTGGGCGTAGCCGATCCATTCCACCGTCATCGGCTTAGCTCTCGCCACGTCGCCGTAAATGATCGGCGGCTTGACGCAGCGGGAGCCGTAGCTCTGCACCCAGCCGTGCTTGGTGAAGGCGTAGCCGGCCAACTGCTCGCCGAAATACTCCACCATGTCGTTGCGCTCGGCCTCGCCGTGCACCAGCAGGTCCAGCCCCAGGGCTTCCTGCTTGCCGATGGCTTCGCGGATGGCCGCCCGCATCGCGTCCCGGTAGGCCGCCTCGTTCAGCTCGCCGCTGCGGTGGGCAGCCCGCGCCTTGCGGATCGCCGGCGTCTGGGGAAAGGAGCCGATGGTGGTGGTCGGAAACGGCGGCAGACGCAGCCGCTCGCGCTGCAGCGGACAACGCTCGCCGAACGGCGAGTAGCGGCGGAAATCGGCATCGCTCAATCCCTCCAGCCGCCGCTTGACGTCGGGATCATGGGTCAGCGGCGATTGCGCCCGGGCCAGCAGCAAGCGCTCCTGTTCCGCCAGTTCGGCGGCGACGGCCTGCCGCCCCAGCCGCAGCCCCTTGTCGATCACGGCCAGCTCCTCCAGCTTCTGCACGGCGAAGGCGAGCCAGGCCTTGATCTCGGGATTCAGCGAGGTTTCCAGCTCCAGGTCCTGCGGCACGTGCAGCAGGGAGCAGCTGGGCGCGAGCCACAGCCTCTCCCCGAGTGCCGCACTGGCGCTTTCCGCCAGGTCCAGCGCGCGGCGCAGGTCGGTGCGCCAGACGTTGCGCCCGTCGATCAGGCCCAGGGAAAGCACCTTGTCCGCCGGGAACTCTTCGACGAAATCGGCCACCTGTTCCGGCGCCCGCACCGCGTCGATATGCACCCCGGCGACAGCCGAGGACTTGAGCCAGACCGCGTGCTCCGCCACCGAAGCGAAATAGGTCGCCAGCAACAGCTTGGGACCGGCTTCCGCCAGGGCGGCATAGGCCGGCGCGAAGGCTTCGATCCAGTCGGGCGGCAGGTCCAGCCCCAGGATCGGCTCGTCCATCTGCACCCAGTGCACGCCCGCGGCATGCAGACGCCGCAGGATCGCGGCATAGGCCGGCAGCAGCCGGGGCAGGAGTTCCAGGCGGCCGAAGCCGGCCTGCCTTTCCTTGCCGAGATAGAGATAGGTCAGAGGCCCGATCAGCACCGGCTTGGGATTGAGCCGCAGGGCCTTGGCCTCCTCCACTTCGTCGAACAGCCATTCCGTGCCCGGACCGAAGCGGGTCTCCCGGTCGAACTCGGGGACGATGTAGTGGTAGTTGGTGTCGAACCACTTGGTCATTTCCATCGCCGGCTGCTCGGCGTTGCCCCGCGCGAGCTGGAAATACTGGTCCAGGGTCAGAACATCCGGCTGGAAGCCGAACCGGTCGGGGGCGGCACCCAGCAGCGCCGTCATGTTCAGCATCTGGTCGTACCAGGCGAAGTCGCCGACCGGCACCAGATCGATGCCGGAATGGCTCTGGATCTTCCAGTGCCGTTCCCGCAACTGCCGTCCCGTTTCCATCAACTCCGCCAAGCCGGCCCGGCCGGCCCAATAGGCTTCGACGGCCTGCTTCAGTTCGCGGCCTGCGCCGATGCGGGGAAATCCCAGGGAATGTGTGACTGCCATATCTGCCTCCTCGTGCTCATCGAATTGAGAGCTGGCATGATCGGGACAGGATGATTATTATTCAAACTCAATATTTTCATCGCAGTCATCGATTTCATTCATGAAGCCATCTCTGCTGGAACTCCGCCACCTGCAAACCCTCCTGGCCCTGGTCGAAACCGGCACGCTGTCGAAGGCGGCGGCGCGGGTGTTCCTCACCCAGTCGGCCATCTCGCACCAGATCAAGCAGTTGGAGGAGCACTACGGCGTGGTGCTGTTCGAGCGCAAGACCCAGCCCTTGCGCCTGTCGCCCGCAGGCCAGCGCCTCCACAGTCTGGCCGAGACGGTGATGAAGGCGGTGCGGGAAGCCGAACGCGACATCGCCCGCATCGCCCAGGGCAACAGCGGCCAGCTCCGGATCGCGGTGGAGTGCCATACCTGCTTCGACTGGCTGATGCCGGCGATGGACCAGTTCCGCGAACACTGGCCGGAGATCGAGCTGGACCTGGTCTCCGGCTTCCACGCCGATCCCTTGGGCCTGCTGCGGGAGGACCGCGCCGAGCTGGTGGTGGTGTCCGAACCTCAGGCGCGCGAGGGCGTCGCCTTCCATCCGCTGTTCCGGTTCGAGATCGTGGGCCTGGTGTCGCGCCAGCATCCGCTCGCGCCCAAAACCTTCCTGGCGCCGGAGGATTTCGCCGAGGAAACCCTGCTCAGCTATCCGGTGCCGGAGGACATGCTGGACATCGTCCGCAAGGTGCTCAAGCCCCGCGGCATCGAGCCGAAGCGGCGCACCGCCGAACTCACGGTCGCCATCCTGCAGCTCGTCGCCAGCCGCCGCGGCATCGCCGCCCTGCCCAACTGGACCGTGCAAAACTATCTCGAGCGCGAATACGTGCTGGCCAAGCCGATCGGCGAAACCGGCCTTTGGAGCGCGCTGTACGCAGCTACCACGGAAGACATGGCGCAAACGGCGTACATGGGGGATTTCCTGGACATCGTGCGCTCCAGCAGTTTCCGCAATCTGCGGGGGCTGCTGCCGCTCACGACGGAAGATTCGCCTTGAGGTTTCGTGGCGGCAGACCAACGTGTTCCCGGTTGCACAAGCTCCGGCAACATGTTTTTATTCCCCACCATGTCGATGTCCCTGCCCTGGCAAATCCGCCGCTCGCTCGCCGTCCGCCTTTGCGCGGTACTGAGCCTGTGCGTCTGGCTCTCGTCCTCCGTCGGCGCGGTCTGCCTGATGGCTAACGGCCCCGAGGCCAAGCAGGCAGCGGACCATTGCGCCGGGATGCCGGAGCAAGACACCTCCCATCGAGCCACGCCGGGCGGCTGCGACAAGCAGGCTTCCTGTTTCGGCGTGCAGGCGGTGGACGAAGACGGCATCGCCATCGACCAGGCCGGCCCCGGCTTTCCGGCAAAACTCCTCACGCTCTGCCTATTGGTTTTCATCGGCCCATGGGCCGCGATCCGGCGGCTGCCGGACCACCACTACCTGCGGCGGCCTCCCCCCCTTCCCAAGGTTCCCGTCGCTCTCCGCTTCTGCGTCCTGCTGAATTAGCGCTCCTTTTCCATTGCTGACCGCAACGCGATTGGCCTGCCGCGTCCTGCGCCGGACCGGGAGGGAATCGCCGCTCGACCGCGTCCGAAAAAGGAGCATTCCATGTTTTCGCTACACCCCTCGTACAGGCGACCGGACTTCGCTGTGCTGCTGACCGTCTGCCTGACGGCGCCGGCACAGGCCGGTCCACTTTCCCTGGAACAGGCGCTGAACCAGGCGCTGGCCGGCAATCCCGGGCTGGCCGAAATCAAGGCCCGCGCCGATGCCCTGGCCAGCGTTCCGCCCCAGGCCGGCAGCCTGCCCGATCCTTTCCTGAGCTTCGGCGCGCTGAACGTCCCCACCAACGATTTCAGCCTCAACCAGGACCAGATGACCATGATGGAAGTCGCCGTCAGCCAGCAGCTTCCGTTTCCGGGCAAGCTCGGCCTGGCCGAACGGGCGGCGCAGCAGGAAGCCATCGGCGCGGCCAAGGATGCCGATGAAGCACGGCTCCGGCTGGCGCGGGACATCCGCCTGAGCTGGTGGGCGCTGTTCTACTACGACCGCACCCTCGGCATTCTCGCCGAAAGCCGGGACTGGATGGCCAAGCTGGCGGACATCGCCGACCAGCGCTACCGGCTCGGCCAGGCGGAACAGTCGGACAGCCTGCTGGCCCGGCTGGAACTCACCAAGCTGCGCGACAAGACCCTGGAACTGATCAACATGCGCCACGGCGAGGCGGCCCGTCTCAACGTGCTGCTCGACCGCTCCAGCGACAGCACGCTGGAACTGCCCAGCGAAGCCGCGTTCAGTTTTCCCGAACTGTCGGCCGAGCCGGCGCTGCTCGACCAGGCCCAGGCCCAGCGGCCGCTGCTGGCCCAGAAACAGGCGGCCATCGAAGCCGCCCAGAACCGCCTCGACCTGGCGAAAAAGGAGTACCTGCCCGACCTCAACCTCGGCTTCGGCTACGCCTTCCGCCAGAACGCGCCGAATGGCGAATTCCGCAGCGACTTCGCCAACTTCCGGCTGAGCATCAACCTGCCGCTGTACGCCGCGACCAAGCAGTCCAAGCAGGTCGACCAGAGGCAGAGCGAGCTGATGCGGGAACGCTATGCGCTGCATGATGCCGAACGCAGCGTCCAGGCCGACGTGACCACCGCGCTGGCTGCCTACCACCATGCCCATGAGCGCCTGAGCCTGTTCGAGAAGGAACTCCTACCGCAGGCGCGCGGCACGCTGGATTCCCTGACCGCCAGTTATCGGGTGGGCAAGATCGCCTTCGCCGACGTGCTGCGCGCCCAGCTCTCGGTGTTCGATTACCAGGTGCAGTACTGGAACGCCCTCACCACTTCCCAGCAGGCGCTCGCCCGCCTCGCCGCCGCCCTCGGCAAGGAAACGCTATGAAACCGTCTGTACGTCCGATCTTGCTCCTCCTGGCATTGGCCGGCACCGGCCTCGGCGGCTACGGGCTGGGACGGAAAACCGCGCCACCGCCTCCACCCGGCCCGGAGACCGCAGCCGCGAGGCGTCCCTTGTTCTACCGCAATCCGATGAACCCGCAGGTCACATCGCCCGTGCCGGCCAAGGACGACATGGGGATGGACTACGTGCCGGTCTACGCCGAAGACCTGGCGCCGTCCGCCCGCTCCGGTGAAGCGGTCATCAGCCTCGGCCCGGAGAAGATCCAGAAGCTCGGTGTGCGGTCCGAGCCGGCGCGGCGCCGGGTCCTGACCCACGTCATCCGGGCGCTGGGCGTGGTCGAGATCGACGAGCGCCGGGTCCATGCGATCGCGCCGCGCTTCGAGGGCTGGATCGAACGGCTGGGCGTCAACACCACCGGACAGCCGGTACGGCAGGGCGAAGTGCTGCTGGAGGCGTACAGCCCCGACCTGGTCTCGGCCCAGGAGGAATACCGCATCGCCGGCTCCGGCGAGGCCAGCCGGGCCTTGCGGGAAGGGGCGATCCAGCGGCTGCGCAACTGGAGCGTGCCGGAACCCTGGCTGCGCCGGTTCGAGGCCAGCGGCGAAATCCAGCGCCGGGTGCCGCTGGCGTCGCCGGTGAACGGCATCGTGCTGGAGAAGAATGCGCTGCAGGGCATGCGCTTCCTGCCCGGCGACACCTTGTTCCGCATCGCCGATCTGTCCACGGTCTGGGTGATCGCTTCGATCTTCGAGCAGGACCTCGGCCATGTCCGGGTGGGGCAGACCGCCCGCATCGGCTTCAATGCCTATCCGGAGCAGTCCTTCGAAGGCCGGGTGAGCTATGTCTACCCCACGGTGACCGATGCCGTGCGCACGGCGAGGGTGCGCATCGAACTGGCGAATCCGAAGCAACGGCTCAAGCCGGCGATGTACGGCGACGTCACCCTGCAGGCGGCGGCGGAGGCGGAACCGGTGCTGGCGGTGCCCGACTCCGCCGTGCTCGACAGCGGCACCCGGCAGCTGGTTCTGGTCCGCCTGGGCGAAGGCAACTTCGAGCCCCGCCCGGTCGAAACCGGCCAGCGGGTGGAGGGGTATACGGAAATCCGCCGGGGACTCAGCGCAGGCGAAGAGGTGGTGACGCGCGCCAATTTCCTGATCGATTCGGAAAGCAACCTGCGCGCGGCGATCGGCAGTTTTTCGACCGGCCAGCCCTCGCCCGCCCCGACCGCCGCGCCCGACCATTCGATGCACGGAGGCCATTGAGATGCTCGCGCACGTCATCGACTGGTCCCTGCGCAATGTCTTCCTGGTGCTGCTGGCGACGGTCGCCGTGGTCGCCGCCGGCATCTATGCCGTGGTTCGCACCCCGCTGGATGCCCTCCCCGACCTGTCCGACGCCCAGGTCATCGTCTACACCGAATACCCCGGCCAGGCGCCGCAGGTCGTGGAGGACCAGGTCACCTATCCCCTCACCACCTCGATGCTGAACGTGCCCCGCTCCAAGGTGGTGCGCGGCTTCTCGTTCTTCGGGGCCTCCTACGTCTACGTCATCTTCGACGACGGCACCGACATCTACTGGGCGCGCTCGCGGGTGCTGGAATACCTCAACGCCGCCGCCGCGAAGCTGCCCAAGAACGTCACCCCGCGCATCGGCCCGGACGCGACCGGGGTCGGCTGGGTCTACCAGTACGCGATCACCGGCGCCGGCCACACCCTGGCCGAGCTGCGCACGCTGCAGGACTGGTTCCTGCGCTATCAGCTCAGCAAGGCGCAGGGCGTGGCCGAGGTCGCCAGCATCGGCGGCTTCGTGCAGCAGTACCAGGTGACCATCGATCCGCACAAGCTGCAGGCCTACGGCGTGCCCTTGAAGAAGATCATCGAGGTAATCCGCGCCAGCAACACCGACGTGGGCGGGCGCGTGGTCGAGCTGGCGGAAACGGAGTACATGGTGCGCGGACGCGGCTACCTGCACGGCATCGCCGACCTGGAACAACTGGTGGTGAAGGCCGCAGGCGGCATCCCGGTGCTGATCCGCGACGTCGCCCGGGTGGAGCTGGTGCCGGACGAGCGCCGCGGCATCGCCGAACTGAACGGCGAAGGCGAGGTGGTATCCGGCATCGCCCTGGCCCGCTACGGCCAGAACGCGCTGGACGTGATCGACAGCGTCAAGGCCCGGCTGCTCGAAATCGCCCCCGGCCTGCCCGAAGGCGTCGACATCGTGCCGGTGTACGACCGCTCGGAGCTGATCCTGCGCGCCATCGCCACCCTGCGCGAAACCCTGCTGGAGGAAAGCGCGGTGGTCGCCGCGGTCTGCGCGCTGTTCCTGTTCCATCTGCGCAGCGCCCTGGTCGCCATCCTGATGCTGCCGGTCGGCATCCTGATCGCCTTCATCGTGATGCGCTCGATGGATCTAAATTCCAACCTGATGAGCCTGGGCGGCATCGCCATCGCGATCGGGGCCATGGTGGACGCCGCCATCGTGATGATCGAGAACGCCCACAAGCATCTGGAGCGCGACCCCGACCGACCCCGCATCGAACTCATCCGCGCCGCCTGCCGGGAGGTGGGGCCGGCCCTGTTCTTCAGCCTGCTGATCATCACCGTCTCGTTCCTGCCCGTGTTCGCGCTGGAAGCCCAGGAAGGCCGGCTGTTCCATCCGCTGGCCTACACCAAGACCTTCGCCATGGCCGGCGCCGCGCTGCTGTCGGTCACGGTGGTGCCGGTCATGATGCTGCTGTTCGTGCGCGGCCGCATCCTGCCGGAGGCCCGCAACCCGGTGAACCGGCTGCTCATCGGCCTGTACCGGCCCGTGATCCGGGGCGTGCTGCGCCACAAGGCCCTCACCCTGACCGGCGCCTTCGCCATTCTGGCGGCGACGCTCTATCCGGCCTCTCGCCTCGGCAGCGAATTCATGCCCACGCTGAACGAAGGCACCCTGTTGTTCATGCCGACCACCCTGCCTGGCATCTCCATCACCAAGGCGTCGGAGCTGCTGCAGACCCAGGACCGCATCCTGAAGCGTTTTCCGGAGGTGGCCTCGGTGTTCGGCAAGGCCGGCCGCGCCCAGACCGCCACCGATCCGGCGCCGCTGGAAATGGCCGAGACCCTGGTCAACCTGAAGCCTCAGGATCAGTGGCGGCCGGGCATGACGATCGACAAGCTGGTCGCCGAGATGGACCAGGCGCTGCAGATCCCCGGCGTCACCAATGCCTGGACCATGCCGATCAAGAACCGGATCGACATGCTATCCACCGGCATCCGCACCCCCATCGGCGTCAAGGTGTTCGGCCGGGACCTGGAAACCCTGGACCGCCTCGCCCGCCAGATCGAGCAGGCCATCAAGACCGTGCCGGGCACCACCAGCGTGTACGCCGAGCGCGTCACCGGCGGCCATTACCTCAACATCGAACCGGATTACACCCAGCTGGCGCGCTACGGCCTGACCGTCGGCGACCTGCAGGAGGTGATCGCCACCGCGCTGGGCGGCGAAACCATCACCACCACGGTGGAAGGACGCGAGCGCTTCGGCGTGATCGTGCGCTATCCCCGCGAGCTGAGGGACGATCCCCTGAGCCTGGGCAGCCACATCCTGATTCCCACTGACTCGAAGAGCAGCGGAGCTGACTCCGGCGCCAACGTCCCGCTCGGCCAGCTCGCCCACATCTCGCTCACGCTGGGCGCCCCCGGCATCCGCACCGAGAACGCACTGCTCTCGGCCTACGTATTCGTCGACCTGCGCGGACGCGACATCGGCGGCTATGTCGAGGACGCGCGGCGGGCGGTGCAGTCGGCGGTGAAACTGCCGCCCGGCTACTTCGTCACCTGGAGCGGACAGTTCGAATACCTGCAGCGGGCCGAACAGCGCCTGATGCTGGTGGTGCCGCTCACCCTCGCCGTGATCTTCGTCCTGCTGTACCTGAACTTCGGACGGCTGACCGAAACCCTGATCGTGATGGCCTCCGTGCCGTTCGCCCTGGTCGGCGGAGTGTGGCTGCTGTGGCTGCTCGATTACAACCTGAGCATCGCCGTGGGCATCGGCTTCATCGCCCTGGCCGGCGTCGCCGCGGAAACCGGCGTGGTCATGCTGATCTATCTCGACCACGCCTGGAAGGAACTGCGCGAGGAAGCCCGCCGGACAGGCCGCACGCCCGGCACGGATGATCTCTATCGCGCCGTCATGGCCGGCGCGGTGGAGCGGGTGCGGCCTAAGATGATGACCGTCACTGCGATCATGGCGGGCCTCCTGCCCATCCTCTGGAGCACCGGCTCCGGCTCGGAAGTCATGCGCCGCATCGCCGCGCCCATGGTCGGCGGGATGGTCTCCTCCACCGTCCTGACCCTGGCGGTCATCCCGGCGGTCTACGCCTGGTGCAAACTGCGTTCGCTGGAGAGCGAAGACTGGAAATGCAGTCGGTAACACCACCGGATGTAGCTGTAAACTGATCTTGCAACCCTTTTCTGGACACCGGGCTCATTAGGCCGCCTTCCGGCTCTCGAAGTCCCTGGGTGACAGGTCATTCAAAGTGGAGTGACGCCGGATCGGATTGTAATAGGTCTCGATATACTTAAGGAACCTCTGAACAAACCCGATTTGGCCGGTAAAAACACATCCCGCTGATAATCAGGCTTTGAAAAATGGGTAAATGGCACCGAAATGCCTTGCTTACCGCGGCGATTTCCACCCGGATGCGCCCGTCGGGGCGGATGCCGGGCGCACCTCGCCCGTCAGGTCATCAATGCGCGCATCTTTAGGTAAAGATGGGTCAACCCTATGAGGGTCAACACCTGGGCGGCGTTCTTAGCCAGACCCCGGTAGCGCGTCTTGGTGTAGCCGAACTGCCGCTTCATCACCCGAAAAAGGTGCTCGACTCGGCTGCGGATCGACGACATTCGCCGATGGCGGCGTTTCTGCGCAGCCCCCAAGCGCCGTTTCGGACGGGCTTTCAAGGCGACGCCCCACACGACCCCGGCCTGCCGCGCAGCGCGCTTATAGGTGTCGTTGACGTAGCCGGCATCGCCGAGGATCAGCCGGTCGTCCTCGCGCAGCAGGTTCGGCAACTGGCTGATGTCGGCGGCATGGGCCGGTGTCACCGAGACCGTGTGGGCGACGCCGGTGTGAACGTCTGCTCCCACGTGCACCTTCATGCCGAAGAACCACTGATGGCCCTTCTTGGTCTGGTGCATCTCGGGGTCGCGCGCTTTGGCCTTGTTCTTCGTCGATGGCGCGGCGTGGATAATCGTCGCATCCACCATCGTGCCCCCCTTGAGCAGCAACCCTCGCGCTTCCAACACGTCATTGATGGCGTTCATCAACTTCGCCGTCAGCTCGTGACGTTCCAGCAGGCGCCGGAAGTTGAGGATCGTGGTTTCATCCGGCAGCGCGTCATCGGCCAACTCCAGACCCGCAAAGCGCCGCATCGATTCGATCTCGTACAGGGCATCTTCCAGGCCCGGGTCGGACAAGGCATACCCTTGCTGGAGGAAGTAAAGCCTGAGCATCGTCGCCAACGGGTACGGTTGACGACCGCGCCGACCCGCTTTCGGGTCATGCGGTTCGATCACCGCCAGCAACTCCGGCCACGGCACCGCCTGCTCCATCTCGGCCAGAAACTTCTCACGCCGAGTCTGCTTCTTCTTCCGGTCAAACGCTAAGGAGGCAAAGGTGGTCTGTTTCATGGGGGCACCGCGTTCATGGGTTCTGGGCAGGGATTAGCTTACCAGCAGGGTTTGTTCAGAGGTTCCTTAAAGATATCGCCCTTGGCTTCTTCCCGTGTCGGGTAGCGGCAATCATTGACCTGTTCGACCTTCAGCGAGTGGACGAAGCTTTCCATCGCCTTTCCGACTCATGCCGCACAGGAAGCCATGGAGTTCCAAGACCTCATGGTAATCCCCTGAGGCATACTGGCTACCCCGGTCGGAATGGACGCGCCCTGGCCGACGGCGCCAGATGGCCGGGGTAAGGGCAGCGATCACAAGCTCCCGCGTCATCCGCTCCGCCATGGCCCATCCGACCACGGCGCGGGGATACAGGTCCAGTACGACTGCCAAGTATAAGCCAGCCCTCCTCGGTCCAGATGTAGGTGATGTCCGCTACCCACTTCTGATTCGCCGCCGTCGCGGTGAAGTCCTGTACCCGCCGGTTCGGAGCCACCGGCAGGTTGTGCCTGGACTGCGTGGTGGCCTTGAATTTCCGGTATTTTCCAATCCAGACATGAGCCTGAACATCGCATACACCGGCTTTCCCCGCCCGAATCCGGTGGGCGGCTTCATAGCCGTCCAATGCCGGCATCTGGCAATCCATGAGCACGAGGCCATACCGGCGTTCGCTCAGAGCCTTCAGGCAGGCGAGTCCGTCGCACACCGCATCGGCGGGATACCCCAACCGGTCGAGGAGGGCGAGCAGCAGTTTGCGGTTGATGGGGCTGTCGTCGGCCACCAAAACCCGGCAAGGACGATTCGACGCGGGGCGAATGTCTTCCGAAGCGATTTCCGGTTTCCGACTACCGCCTCGCGCACCGACCGTAGGTTCATACGGACGGCATTCAGTGACGGGGGTGGTCGGTCCATCTTCGCCGAACGTGCAGCCAGCCGCGGGCCTCCGGAGAGGCGGGATTCTGGCGTGACGCTGCCGTTCATGCCTCCCACGGATTCGCTGCGGCCGACGGCTAATCCGGTGACCGGGAAAAGCTCAGGCCTCCGTCGTTTCGCCCCAGATCGAGGAAAAGGCGGCCAGCCGTTTGATGGTAGTGCGACGCCGCCTCCAGGGACTGAATGAAATGCTCGGCGGTCGGCCCCGGCTGGCAGCGCCCGGCATCGGCCCGGGTGACGGCGATCACGATCCGGTCGCCATGGGTTTCATAGATGCCCTCGCCTTTCAAGCATTCGGCGGAAAACTTCAGCCAACCGTTGGCGAGCAGTTGCAGGGTGTATTTTTCCGGTTTGGACACCAGATGGGTCTTGCCGTACTGCTCCCAGGACTCCCATCGCCACAGCGGGACGCCGGGCAATGGGAAGGACTCCCGGCGGTCGGTGGGAGGAGGCTCCGTCCGCTTCGGCACGGCCGGCTTGGCATGCTTGGCGGGTACCGATTGAGGCACCGGCGCCGGCGGCGGTTTGCCGGCGCAGCCCGCATAGAACGTCAAAATCAAGGAAATGACCAACCACCGGCCGAACTCCCGCGCCGGAAACAACCACCGCCGCACAGCCATCGTTTCTGCTAGCCGCCCGTGACGTTCATATGGCGCAGGATCACCGGCCGGGCAGCCAGATCGAAGTCGTGGCGCTCCGGCTTCCGGTTCATCGCCTCCACGATCGCCCGTTTCAGACGCTCCATGTCGCCGGGATGGGCCCGCACGACGCGCTTGAGGTCCACGGAATGCTCGTTGCCCAGACAGAGCAGCAGCAGCCCCTCGGCCGTCAGCCGGACCCGGTTGCAACTGCCGCAGAAATTGTGCGAATGGGGCGAGATGAAGCCCACACGGGTATCGGTGCCGGCGACCCGGAAATAGCGCGATGGCCCACCGGTCGTCTCGGGGGTCGGCAGCAGGCTGAACCGCGCCTCCAGATCGTTCCGGATCGCGTCGCTCGAATAATAGCCTTCCAGGCGGTCGTGGCCGTCGACCCATCCCAGCGGCATCTCCTCGATGAAGCTGATGTCGATGCCCTTGTCCACGGCGAAGCCGACCAGATCGGCCACCTCGTCGTGATTGCGCTCCTTCAGGATCACTGCATTGAGCTTGAGCCGCTCGAAACCGGCCGTCACCGCGGCGTCGATCCCCCGCAACACTGCGGCGAGGTCGCCCACCCGCGTCAGCGCCCGGAACCGCTCGGGCCGGAGCGAATCCAGACTGATGTTGATGCGACGCACCCCGCAGGCCTTGAGCTCCGCGGCGGTCCCCTCCAGCCGCATGCCATTGGTGGTCACCACCAGTTCGCGCAGCCCATCGATCCGTCCGAGCCCCCGCAGCAGGTCCACGGCGCCCTTGCGCACCAGCGGCTCACCGCCGGTGATACGAATCTTGTCGACACCCAGCGCCACGAACGCGGCGGCAATGGTGTGAATTTCCTCCAGCGTGAGAATCTGCGCGCGCGGCAGGAAATCCATCTCCTCGCTCATGCAGTACACGCAGCGCAGATCGCAGCGGTCGGTGATGGAGATGCGCAGATAGTTGACGCGGCGGCCGAATCGGTCGATCAGACCGGAGGGTGGCGCGGAAGTGCTGGCCATGGGAACGAGCGAAACAGTCATGCCGCGTATTTTCCCATCGTTGACCGCGCCGTGAAAGAGCCGCTAACGGCCGGATGCTTGCGAAGGGAGGATCCGAGTACCGGCGAACCCTCCCGCGGACGCACTTTCAGCCGCCGGCCTCCGTCTCGGGCCGATCCGGCGCGGGCCAGTCGAGATGGAAGAAATGGCCGCGCGGCCGGTCGGTGCGTTCGTAGGTATGGGCGCCGAAATAGTCGCGCTGGGCCTGCAACAGGTTGGCGGGAAGGCTGGCGCTGCGGTAGCCGTCGAAATACGCCAGGGCCGAACCGAAAGCCGGGACCGGCAGCCCGTTGCGGACGGCGAGCGCCACGATTTCGCGCCAGTGGTCCTGGCCTCGATGGAGGGCGTCGCGGAAATAGGGATCGAGCATCAGGTTCGAAAGCGCGGCATCCAGGGTGTACGCATCGGTGATCTTTTGCAGGAAACGGGCGCGGATGATGCAGCCGCCCCGCCAGATGCGGGCGATGGTGGCAAAGTCCAGTTGCCAGCCGTAGGTCTTCTGGGCTTCGGCCATGAGCTGGAAACCTTGGGCATAGGCGCAGATCTTGGCGCAGTACAGGGCATCCCGGACCGCCTCGACCAGGTGCGCGGTATCGGCCTCCCGCCGCCGGACCTCCGGGCCCCGCAGGATGGCGCTTGCCGCCACCCGCTCCTCCTTGAGGGCCGAAAGCGCCCGGGCGAACACCGCCTCGGCGATGGCGTTGGCCGGTATGCCCTGCTCCAGCGCGCTGACCGCGGTCCATTGTCCGGTGCCTTTCTGCCCCGCCGCATCCAGGACCTTGTCGACCAGGAAACCATCGCCGGACGGGTCCTTCTGCTGCAGGATGTCGCTGGTGATTTCGACGAGGTAGCTCGAAAGCTCGCCCTGGTTCCAATCCCGAAAAATGGATGCGATGGCGCCGGAGTCCAGCCCCCCCAGGTGCTTCAGCAGCCAGTAGCTTTCCGAGATCAGCTGCATGTCGATGTATTCGATGCCGTTGTGCACCATCTTGACGTAGTGGCCGGCGCCGTTCGGACCGATCAGGGCCGTGCAAGGCTCGCCTCCGGCAACGGGGCGGCCGGGCGCCGCCCCCTCCAGCGGCTGCCCGGTGGCCGGGTCGACCTTGGCGGCAATCGCCTGCCAAACCGGCTCCAGCAAACGCCAGCTTTCCGCGCTTCCGCCCGGCATCAAGGAGGGCCCGAAGCGGGCGCCGATTTCTCCGCCGGAGACACCGGAGCCGATGAAGCGGAAACCGGCGGCGTCCAGTTCCCGCTCCCGCCGGATCGTGTCCAGCCAATGGGCATTGCCGCCGTCGACGACGAGGTCGCCCGGATCCAGCAGCGGCAGGAGCTGCCCGATCACGGCATCGGTCCCCGCGCCGGCTTTGACCAGGAGAATGATGCGCCGCGGCCTTTCGATGGCCTGCACGAACTCCGCCAATTCGGCGCAGGGAAGAAGGCGTGCCCGAGACGGCTCGGCGCGTTCGCAATGTTCCATGAATTCCCGGGTGCGCTCGTAGTTGCGGTTGTAAACCGCGATCGTGTAGCCATGATCGGCGATGTTCAGGGCCAGATTCTGGCCCATCACGGCCAGCCCGATCAGCCCGATGTCGGCATTCCCATTGTTCATCACGAAAGGCTCCCAAAGATAAGGTCGGAAACTACCTTAGAACGCTTTGCCCGGCGAGTAAAGGCGGGAACCTCTCGAGCTTTCGCCCGGTCTGAAAAAGTCGTGCGCACATGAACTACTATAGGGTTGCGACTTTCTTAAAAAGGACTCCCGCCGATGAAAATACGCTCGCTGTCCCTGGCCGTCGCGATGGCAGCCTCTTACTCCGTCCAAGCCGACCGGACCGAACCGGCGCAGTATCTCCCGGCTACGCCGCTGAGCGCGGCGAGGACGTCGGAGAGCGGTTTTCTGGGCAGCGGCAGCCAGCCTTTCGAGCTGGAACTGCCCGCCGTGGTGGCCGATCTGACTTCGACCAAGCCCGGCGTGCCGAAGACCGGAACCGTCTACCCATTGCCCATCCCGGTCACGCCGTCGCTGTTGCAGTGGGAAGCGGTCGAAGGCGGCTATGCGGCCCGTATCCGGGTGTCGACGGTCAACGCGGTTCGGCTCCGGCTGCACCTCGTTTTCGGCGGTACGCTCCCAGCCCTGGAATTGCGCATCCAGGGTGATCAGGACGCGACTCTCCCGGCACCCATCGGCAATGCGGCAATTCACGGCAACGAGCTTTGGCTGCCCGCCACCCAGGGAAGCGGCGCCGATCTCGAGATTTTCGTCGGCGGGACCGCAGCACCGGAGACACTCGACTTGAGGCTCGACGCGATCAACCTCATTCTGACGGATGCCAGCAACGCCGACACCCCCGGCTTCAGCGCGCAAAGCTTGGGATACGCCGAATATCAGGAAATTGACCTCGCCTGCTGGTCCGACGACCCACGCTACCCGGCCCTTCAAATCGCGGCGGCGGCCACCGCCAAGGTCAATTTCATCGAAGACGGCGGCTCCTACATCTGCAGCGGCACCCTGCTGAACGACAAGGGCAGCACCCTGACGCCCTGGTTCGCCACGGCCAACCATTGCCTGCCGAATCAGACCGTCGCCGATACGGCATCCTTCGAATGGTTCCTGCAGGCGACCGACTGTGGCGCCTCGTCCACCGATTCGCGCTACAGCCAAACCTTCGGCGGCGCGCAGCTGCTCTGGACCGAGTTCAACCGTGAGCCTTCGTTTCTCAGGCTCCGGAATCCCCCGCCGGCCGCTGTCTATTTCTCCGGCTGGGACACCGCGATCCACGTCGGCGATGGCGTGTGGGGCGTGCATCATCCGCGCGGCGACCACACGATGGTCAGCAAGGGCCGGGTCACGGCCCTGCAGGAGACCGTCACCGACAGCGGCCAAGGCGGGACCCACATACTGGACGAGGTGCAATACGTCTACGGCGGCACCGAAGGCGGCAGCAGCGGTTCCGGCCTGTTCGCCGTCAACGGCGGCACCGCCTACTGGAAGGGCTCGCTGTTCGGTGGGCCGGATAACGACTACCAGAACAGCGTCTACAGCCATTTCGCCGGCTATTACGAGCAGATCAAGCCTTGGCTCACGTCCTGCGCGCTGCCTTGGGGCGGCAGCATCCCCGGGGGACAAAGCGTCACGGCCTATCAGATCGATCGCGCGGTGAGCTGCACATCGGTCGCGGAGGTCCGCACCTGCTCCGACGGCACCCTCAGCGGCAGCTACGCCCTTCGGACTTGCACCGGTTCCGGTGACTCGGCCACCATGACCGTCATCCATCCCGCCGGCGGCGAAACCTTCAACGCCGGAGCAATCGTCCCGATCCAGTGGCAACTGACCGGCTATGGTCCCAAGGCGAAAGTGAACATCGCCTTGTCCAGGAACGGCGGGGCGAAATGGAGCGCCTTGAAGTCCGGCGCCAGGAATACCGGCAGTTGGAACTGGAAGGTCAAGAAGGGCCAGGCGACGTCCCAGGCGCTCATCCGCGTCTGCCTGCCCAAGACCAACAAAGCCCCGGCCGTTTGCGATGTCAGCGACGCCGTCTTCGTCGTCTCGAAGTGATCCGGGCTGCCGGGGCGGCCCCAAGGAAGGGGCCGGCAGCCTCCAACCGATTTCCCCCAGTATTTCAGCTCTTGAAAGCCCACCGCCTTGGCCCCCACAATTCCCGAGTATCCCTCCGAGCCGGCCGTGTCTTTGGCAAGGAATGCATGAGATGAACAGCAAATCCGGACTATTCCCGAACACCACAGCATTTTCCGAAGACAACGCCGGTTTCGTCGAGGCGCTTTACGAACAGTTCCTGCGCGATCCGGAAACCGTGGCGCCGGACTGGCGTGAGAAATTCCGGGCTTTCCGCGAAGGCAGGACGGCCGAACCGGTCATTCCCGTCCGAACCGGGGACATCGACCGCGCCGTGCGCAAGCAGGCGGCGGTGGACCGGCTGATCGACCAGTACCGCACGCATGGCCACCTGTCGGCGGACAACAACCCGCTCCGGCCGGCTTCGCCTTCCCGCGACCTGGACCCGGCCCGCTACGGCCTCGACTCCACCGACATGGACACCCCCTTCTACCTGGACGTTCTGCACAGCGACGAGAAACTGCCGCTGAGAAGCATTCTTGACACCCTGCGGGCGACCTATTGCCGGCATGTGGGCGTGGAGTACATGCATATCATGGACTCGGAAATCCGCGAGTGGCTCCGGCAGAGCCTGGAAGGATCGCGCGCCCAGGGCCATTTCGGCCCGGAACAAAAGAGGGAACTGCTGCGCCTCCTCACCGCGGCCGAGGGCATCGAAAAATATCTGCACCGCAAATACGTGGGGCAAAAGCGGTTCTCGCTCGAAGGCGCAGAAAGCCTGATTCCCTTGCTCGACGAACTGATCCAGCGTTGCGGCGCCAAGGGCACGCGGGAAGTCGTGCTCGGCATGGCGCACCGCGGCCGCCTCAACGTCCTGGTCAACATCCTCGGCAAGAAGCCCGAGCTGCTGTTCCGCGAATTCGAGGGCACCGAAATTCCCGACGGAGGTTCCGGCGACGTCAAGTATCACTTAGGGTTTTCCTCCGATGTGGAAAGTCCCGGCGGCCCGGTCCATCTGACCCTGGCGTTCAACCCTTCGCACCTGGAAATCATCGACCCCGTGGTCGAGGGCTCGGTGCGGGCGCGCCAGGACCGGCTTCCCGGCGATGCCGAAGTCGCCGTGGTGCCGGTGCTCATTCATGGCGATGCCGCCTTCGCCGGGCAGGGCGTGGTCATGGAGACCCTCAACATGGCGGAAACCCGCGCTTATACGACCGGCGGCACGATCCACATCGTCATCAACAACCAGATCGGCTTCACCACCAGCAATCCCTTCGACGCCCGCTCCACGCTGTATTGCACCGATGTCGCCAACATGATCCAGGCGCCGGTGTTCCACGTGAACGGCGACGACCCCGAAGCGGTGCTGTACATCACCCGGCTCGCCGTCGACTACCGGATGAAATTCCGGCGCGACGTGGTGATCGACCTCATCTGCTACCGCCGCCACGGCCATAACGAGGCGGACGAGCCGGCCGTCACCCAGCCGCTGATGTACCGCTTCATCCGCCGGCATCCGCCCGTGCGGGCGTTGTATGCCGAACGACTCGCCGCAATGGGCATCGTTTCCGCAGAAGACGCCGCGCGGATGGATAACGACTACCAGGAGGCTCTCGCCAAAGGCGAGACCGTGTCCAGGCCGTTGCTGGGGGACGCCGCCGGATATATCAAGACCCGCTGGGATCGCTACCGGGGTGTGGAATGGACCGCGCCGACGGAGGCCGGCCCGCCCGTGGCGGACCTCGCCGCCATGGCGGAGCGGATGACGGCGCTGCCCGACGGCTTCGAAGCGCATGCCAGGGTCGAGGCGATCCACACGGCACGGCGGCGAATGGCGGCGGGCGAACTCCCGGCCGACTGGGGCTTCGCCGAAAACCTCGCCTACGCCTCCCTGTTATGGCATGGCCACAACATCCGGCTGACGGGCCAGGACGTCGGGCGCGGCACTTTCTTCCACCGCCACGCCATCGTCCACGACCAGCGCACCGGACAAGCCTATGCCCCGCTTCAGCACCTGAAAGCCGGCCAGGGCAGGTTCGACATCTACGATTCGCTGCTGTCCGAGGAGGGCGTGCTGGGCTTCGAATACGGCTATAGCAGCTCGGAACCCGAAACCCTGGTGATCTGGGAAGCCCAGTTCGGCGACTTTGCCAACAACGCCCAGGTGGTCATCGACCAGTTCATCTCCTCCGGCGAAACCAAGTGGGGCCGCCTGAGCGGCTTGACCCTGCTGCTGCCGCACGGCTATGAGGGACAGGGCCCCGAGCATTCCTCGGCCCGTCTGGAACGCTATCTCCAGCTCTGCGCCGGCAACAACATGCAGGTCTGCGTGCCGACCACCCCGGCCCAGATTTTCCATCTGCTACGGCGCCAGTTGCTGCGTCCCTACCGCCGCCCGCTGATCGTGCTGACGCCCAAGAGCCTGCTGCGCCACAAGCTGGCCACCTCGCACCTCGACGAACTCTCCGGCGGAGGATTCCGCTGCCTGATCGGCGAAACCGACGAGCACGATCCGACCCGAATCACCCGGCTGGTCCTGTGCGCCGGCAAGGTCTATTACGACCTGCTGGAAACCAGGCGTCGGGAGAATTTGGACCATATCGCCCTGATCCGCATCGAGCAGCTCTACCCCTTCCCGCGGGAGGACTTTCTGGCGATGCTGAAACGCTATCCCAAGGCACAGGAACTGATCTGGTGCCAGGAAGAGCCGGAAAACCAGGGTGCCTGGCACCAGATCAAGCACCGTTTCCTCGGCGTTCCGGACCGTTCCTTCAATATCGGCTATGCCGGCCCGCCGATGTCCGCCTCTCCCGCGGTCGGGCACTTCCGCCAGCACATCGAACAGCAGAAAATGCTGGTGGAACGCGCCCTGGTTCTCCCGGTCAATCCCACCGCTACGATGGAATAGCCCATGCGCATCGAAATCAGCGTGCCCCCTCTGCCTGAATCGGTCAGCGACGCGACGCTGCTGGACTGGCACAAGAAGATCGGCGAGGCGGTCAGCAGAGGCGAGAATCTGGTCGACCTCGAAACCGACAAGGTCGTGTTGGAAGTCCCTGCGCCGGAAGACGGCGTGGTGACGGAACTGCGCGGCGGCAAGGGCGACGTCGTGGTCAGCGGCCAGCCGATCGCCGTGATTGACACCGCGATTCGGCCCGCCTCGCCGGCAGTCGCCGTGGCGGCGGAAAAGCCGGCGCCGGTGCTGAGCCCCGCGGCGCGCCGCCTGGTCGCCGAACACGCCCTCGATCCGGCGCAGATCACGGCCAGCGGACGCGAGGGCCGGCTCACCAAACAGGACGTACTGGATTTTCTGGAGACCCGGGCTCCCGCAGAGCCAGCGGGAGTTCTCCCCCCAGCCCGGGCGGACCGCCGGGTACCGATGAGCCGGCTGCGGGCCAGGATCGCCGAGCGCATGCTGGAAGCCCAGCACCGGACGGCAACCCTGACCACATTCAACGAAGTCAATCTGCAGAGGGTGTTCGACATCCGCAATGCGCACAAAACCCGTTTCGAGCAGCAGCATGGCACCAAGCTCGGCTTCATGTCGTTCTTCGTCAAGGCGTCGGTGGAAGCCCTGCGCAGGTTCCCCATCGTCAACGCTTCCCTGGATGGCGAGGACATCGTCTACCACGACTATTACGATATCGGCATCGCCGTCTCGACCGACCGCGGCCTGGTCGTGCCGATCCTGCGCGATGCGGACAAGGCGGGCTTCGCCGAGATCGAAAAAGCGATCGCCGACTTCGGACAGAAGGCCCGCAGCGGCAAGCTGAGCCTGGACGAACTCAGCGGCGGAACCTTCACCATCACCAACGGCGGCATCTTCGGCTCGATGCTGTCGACGCCGATCCTCAACCCGCCCCAGAGCGCCATCCTCGGCATGCACGCCATCAAGGAACGACCGATGGTGGAAGACGGACAGATCGTGATCCGGCCCATGATCTATCTGGCATTGTCCTACGACCACCGCGTCATCGATGGCCGGGATGCCGTGTCGTTCCTTTTCACCATCAAGGAATTGCTCGAAGACCCGGTCCGGCTGATGCTCGAGGTTTGACGCCTTCGCTCAGCGGCGTGGCGATGCACGCCGCCGATTGCAACGCAGCGTCACCGCCGCCCAGCCTCTTCGCCGACATCCCTGAACCCCGCCGCCTCGACCGCCGGCACGTCCCAAACGCATCAGGACAAGCGGAAGATGGCGATTTCCTTGCGCAACTCGGCAATCGCCGTTTCCAGCCGCTGCGAGGCCCGGTTGGTTTCCTCCAGCGCCTGTGCGGACTGCATCGCGCTTTCCGACAAGGCCACCATGGCGTCGCGAATCTGGATCGCGCCGGCCGACTGCGAGCGCATGCCCTCATGCACGGCATCGAACCGCGGGGTCAGCTCCCCCACCTGTTCGATGATCCGGGAAAACTGCTGGCTGATCCGGCGGGTCTCGTCGACGCCGCGCCGGACCTGCTCCGAGAACTTGTCCATTTCCATGACCCCGACCGACACCGCGGCATGCATCTCCCGCACCACGGTTTCGATATCCAGGGTCGCCACCGCGGTCTGATCGGCGAGGCGGCGGATCTCGCGGGCGACGACGGCGAATCCCAGACCGAACTCCCCGGCTTTCTCCGCTTCGATCGAGGCATTGAGCGACAGAAGATTGGTCTGCTCCGCCACCCGCTTGATGGTGGTGGTCATCGTGGAGATGTCGCTGGCGCGCGCGCTGATGGCGTTGAGCTTGTCGGCGATGGAACCGGTCGATTCGGCCAGGGTGCGCATCACCTGCTCCATGTCCGCCAGTTCGTTACGCCCGGCATTCGCCATTTCGGTCGTGCTGCCGGCCATCCGGGTCACGTCCGCCATCGTGCGCAACAGCTCTTCCGAAGTCGCCGAAATTTCCCTCGACGCCGCGGCGATCTGATTCGTAGTGGCACCGAAGGCGGAAATATCCTCTTCCTGAGCCCGGTTCATCGCGGTCAGCGTATTGGACGTCGATACCAGCTCGATGATGGATTTCTGCACCTGCCCAACCAGCGAATTGAGATAGGTGGTCATGCGCCCCAAGGCCCGGAGCAGTTTGCCGGTTTCATCGTTCCGGTCGCTGTCCAGGTTCGCCGTGAGATCGCCTGCGGCAACCGTCTCGGCGGCGGCTATGGCTTCGCCCACCGGGCGCGAAATGGTGCGCGAGACCAGCAAGGCCGCCAGCGTGGTGGGGATCAGCAGAAACGCCAGCAGCCCGCCGTTGACCAAGCGCTGGGTGTCCACCAGGGCAAGCGCTTCGTCCACGTCCATTTGCACGGAGAGGCCCCATCGAAATGATGGCAGATAGGTCCAGCTGGCCAGCACCGGCTCCTTGAGTATTCCAATAATTTCCCCGAAATCCCGGTTTCCTAGAACCGCTTTCTGAATGCCCTGGCCTTGGATGTCTCCCATCTGGATACGCAGCCTGGACGCCGCATCGGGCTGGTTCCGCAACGGCGAAACGATGCGTATCTCATGGTGGTCGAGCGAACCTACGACGGTCTGCCCGCTGTCTCCCAGGCCGCTATAATCCAGGAACGGTGCGAAGACCTCGTCCGTATCCAACTGCAAGGCGAGAATGGCGACGAGCTCTCCGCCGATGTCGAACAGCGGCGTCACCACGTATCCCAGCGGCTTGTCGCTGCCCGGATAGGCGCCGAAATCGGAAATTTCGGCATCGAGCAGGGTGGTGGCGTGCTGCACCGCTTTGGCAAGCGGCGAATCCTTCAACGGCCCTTCGAAGAGCTTGCTCCCGAGCTGCTGGACCGGGTGCGACTGGTATAGCACCTCGCCTTGAGGATCAAAGACGATCAGATTCCGGAAGCCCAGGTTTTCTACCATGAAATCCAGCACGGGGCGCGCATCCGCATCGAATGCCTGCCGTTCCTTGGCGTAACGGCCCGGTTCGCGCCGGTACTTCTGCAGCGCGTTCATCGACGCAACCAGATAGCGGTCGTTGCGCAGCACCACCGCCGCCCTTATCCGCTCATAGGCATAGGTTTCGACGTCCTCCGCCTTGGACAGGGCGATGAACATCAGCTCGCCCTGCACCCGGTCGCGCAGCGCACCCGCGGAAAGGTGGTTAGTGACCAGGGTCAACGCGATGCTCGGAACCGTGGCCAGAATGAGAAACCAGCGGAGTATGCGTCCCGCGATGGTGCCGTGTTCACGCCAGGAAGCCGAAACTTTCACTGCTGCTCGTCCTTATCTTTTGGCGGGCGCGACGGCCGGCACCGGATTCGCCCAGTTATGGTTCCAGCCGATGTAGAGCTGATTCAGGAAGCTCTCCCATTCGCCCCGGCTGCGGGTTCTGGGATAAGGCACGGGCCTGATCGGATGGTCGGTCGACCAGACGATTTCGACCTGGCCGTTGTCGAGGATGCGCCCCATGTTGAACGACCGCCAGGTGTGGCGTGTGGCGGGATCGATCGTCACCACGCCCTCGGGGGCGTCGATGCTCTGGCCGAGCATGTATTCGTTGACCAGACTGGCCTCCTGCGAGCCCGCCTCGCGCACAGCCTCGGCCCAGAGCAGCATGCTGAAATAGGCAGTCTCCGGAAAATCCGCGGTCACCCGATCCTGGCCGTAGCGCTCCCGGAACCGTCTGACGAAGGCGGTGTTTTCCTCGCGGGCCACGGCCTGAAAATAACCCCAGGCCGAATAATGCCCGGCAGCGTCCCGCGGGGGGATATCGCGCAGCTCTTCTTCGCCCACGGAAAGAGAAACCACGGGAACGTCTTTCGCCAGAATGCCCGACTCCCGCAGCACACGGTAAAATGCCAGATTGGATTCCCCAGCGATCGTGCTGATAACGACATTCGGGCGTAGGGCGGCGATTTTCTGAACCACGCCGCCAACATCGCTGCTGCCGAAAAAGACGTATTCCTCGCCCACGATTTCGCCGTCGAGGCCTTTGATCCAGTCCCGCAGAACGGCGTTGACGCTGTGGGGCCACACGTAATCGGACCCCACCAGGAACACGCGTTTTCCGAGCTTGTCCAGGCTCCATTTCAGGGCGGGGACGATCTGCTGGTTCGGCGCCAGACCGGTATAGATGATGTTTTTCGAGATCTCCAGGCCTTCATAGGCCATGGGGTAAATCAGCAGATGGTTGTATTTTTCCACCACCGGCTTGACGTTTTTCCGGCAGGCCGACGTCCAGCAGCCGATGATCGCGCTGACTTTTTCTTCGGTGATCAGGCGCCCCGCCTGCCTGGCGAAAGTCGCCCAGTCCGACGCGCCATCGGCCACCACCGCTTCGACGTGGCGCCCGAGCAAGCCCCCGGCGGCATTGATCTCATCGATGGCCATGAGTTCGGCATCCACGGCCGATTTCTCGCTGATGGCCATGGCACCGGTGAGCGAATGCAATATGCCGATCTTGATGGGTGGGCGGGCGTGTTCGCGGAAGACCCACAGGCTCCCCCATGCGGCCAGGAGCGCGAGCACCGCGCCTGAAATGAAAACTCTGTTCATGGCAAAGACCGGACGGCCGCGCCGTTTCAGATTCAGGTCACATGTTCCAGCGACGGATAGATCGAAAACAGGCGGCTGAAACCGCTGATTTCGAAAACGTCGTTGACCGGCGGTGTCAGGGCGCAGAGCTTCACCGAGCCATCCGCTTCCTTGAGTTTCTTGGCGATCAGCAGAAAGACCCGCAACCCTGCGCTGCTGATGTAGCTGATCGACGAAAGGTCCATCACCAGATGGCGGGTTCCCGCCTCCAGCCAGGCCAGCGCCTGTTCCTCGAAGGCGCGGGACGCCGCGGCGTCGATGCGGCCGCTCAGATGCGCGACCAGCACCTCGCCCCGGTTTTCACAAGAGATATCAAGCATCGGTGTGCTCCAGGCAACAAGTTGAAATAAAAGGAATTATTCGACAAAGGTCAGGCGAAACTCCGCCATCCCCTTGGAAAGTTCACGCGAACGCACCCTGTCCGCGAGCTTGTAAAGCAGATAGCCCGCCATCTGCAGGATACCCGTGTCGGACTCCAGAAGCTCCTCATGGCTGGGGGCATGGGTGGAAACCGGGATCGCCTCTCCGCGGTAACGCGCGATCACGGTGAACGTGAATTCGTCGACCAGGGTTTCGACCTCGACCACACCCCGACCTTCCTCGTCCCGTGCCACGAAATCGTGGTCATGGAGAATCTCGAACGCCTGCCAGATCGCATACTCGCTGCGGCGCACGACTTCCGCGCACGCACCCCAAGCCCGTCCCTGGTGGTCCAGGTAGGCGATGACATCGTCCAGCTGCGATTGCCCCAGGACGAACGAACGCCGCCGCCGCGTGCCCGCGCCGATCCGGAACACGCCCGACAGCAAGGTCGCGCCCGCCACCCCGAGCGCGACGCTCGACTGCGTCACCGGCACCAGGAATGACGGCAGCTCCTCACGGTAAAAATGCTTCAAGGGTTCGTGGCTGAAGCCGAGTAACAGCCCGATGCCCACGGTAAGAATCTTGCGGTTGTCGAGCATGCGCGATGCGATCATCTGCAAGCCGGCCAGCAGTGTGAAGGACGACAGGAACACGGCGGCGGCGCCGATCACCGGCACGGGGAGCACCAACCAGAGTACCGTGATCTTCGGCACAAACGCCAGGATGATCATGATTCCGCCGAGCCAGTAGGCGATATGGCGGCTGGTGCAGCCGGTCGCAGCGGCCAGGGACACAGCGCCGCCGCTGGAGGTGAGCGGCAGGCCGTTCACCAAGCCGGCGATGAGATTGGATACGCCCTCCGCGCGGATGCCCCGGGAGATCTGCGCCATGTCCGGATGCCGCCACTCCGAATCGTTGAAACGCTGGGCGGCAGCCAGCGCGCCGAACCCATGCAGGGAAAAGGCCAGGCCCAGCACGACATAAGGCACGATCAGCGCCGGATCGAATGCCCAACCGAAGGTGGGCAGCTTGGGCATTTCCAGCAACGGTATTTCCTTGTAGGACTCGGCGTCCTCGGGCCGGACGCCGTCGACCAGAACACTGACGGCCAACCCGACGGCCAATCCGGCAAACGCCGAAAACAGGCGAAGGCTGCCGGAAGACCAGACATTGCAGACGATCATCACCGCGAGGGCGAGAAATCCGATGGCGATGTCGTGCTTCCATAGCCCGCCCGGCGCGTCGACGCCGGCGAGCAGGGTGACGCCCTTGTAACCGAGGCCCAGGCCGACCAGTGTCACGGCCACGCCGGCGAGCTCCACCGAAAAGATGCCGCGCAGCCGCCGGAACATCTCGCCGAACAGGACCTGCGCCGCCCCCATCACGCCCACCATCCCGAAGGCGAGTTCCAGCCCGCCGGCGAGCCGGGCCAGCTCCAGGGTCGCGAACGATGCCGAGGTGACCTGCAAAGGGCAGAAGTACCCGGAACCGATGCCGAACCGCCCGGCCGCCTGAAACATGACGCCGATGCCCGAAACCAGGAGCGTGGTCGCCATCAGAATCTGGGAATCGTGGCCATCGATGTTTTCCGCCCTTACGAACAGCGGGGAAATCACGAGGTAGACGCCCAGAAACGACATCTGCTGCAACCCGATGAAAACCGAAATCGCGGCCGGCGGCTTGTCCTTCAACCAATAAACGATGTTCTCGGGCTTTTTCATCCGGAGGGCGGGTCAGTCGGTGACGGGCAAGAACTGCGAATTGTCGCCGCTGGTGACCCAGAGATCGCCGGATTCGAGATCGAACCACCAGCCCTGCAGGAAAAGCCGCCCCGTCGCCACGGCATCCCTGACCCAGGGATAGGTCAGCAAGTTCCCCAGGGAGCCTTGGATGGCCGCGCGCTCGACCAGATAGGAATAGTCCTTGAGCCGCTCCAGGGAGACCTGCCGCAGTCCCTCGCCGTTGCTGTCCGGGACGTACTGCCAGCAGGCATCCATGGCCATCGACACCCATTCGCCAATGAAGTCGCTCTCGAACCGGGCCCCGGTCGCCATGTTGAGCAAGGCTTTGATTCCGCCGCAGTGAGCATGTCCAAGCACGATGATGTGGGGCACTTCGAGGTGGCGGACGGCGTATTCCAGTGCCGCTCCGACACCATCCGGCGCAAACGAAGTGTGATAAGGCGGCACGAGGTTTGCCACGTTGCGCACCACGAACAGGTCCCCCGGCGCGACGTTCATGAGCAGGGCGGGATCGACCCGCGAATCGCTGCAAGCGATCATGAGCGCTACCGGACGCTGCCCCTCTTCGATGAGCCGCTGCATGTGTTCCGGATAGCGGCCGTAGAAGCGCTCCTTGAAACCCTTGACCCCGGCGATGAAACGTTCGAGATCACAGCAGGAGCCATCGGCCCCGCATTCGTCCTTGCCTTTGATGTGAGACTCTTGCACGATTCCGGTCCGTAAGATGGATGGATGCGGCCCGGCGCGGTCCTCCGCGTCCAGGGCCCCTGACTCAAAAGCGGCGTCATTCTATCACCGGTTTTTTCCCGACCCGACTCACTTCGAGCCCCCCATGGAACCGAACGAGCCCGACGCGCAATGCGCTCAGTTTGAGCGAACCATCGACGCAGGCATCGAGCCGCTGATCGAGGTCATGGAGCAACTCGAATCGTTCTGCACGGCTTCAGGAGTGCCGGAAGCGGTCGCGGTCCAGCTCAATCTCGTCTTGGAGGAACTGGCTACCAATACCATCAAGTACGGCTACCCTGCCGGTAAAAGCGGAAAAATCGAAATCTGTCTCACCCTGCATGGAGGTCTGGCCTCGCTTACCGTCGCCGATGACGGCAACGAGTTCGACCCCACGACCTCCCCCGCGCCGGACGTGTATCGCCAGTTGGAGGAGCGCGCCATCGGCGGGCTGGGAATCCATCTGGTGATGCGGATGATGGACTCGGTGACTTATCATCGCCATGGCGGAAAAAACATCGTCACCGTTAGCAAGAACACCCGGCCGGCGAACGGTTTGACGAGCGTTACAGGGGAGCGCTGCGAATGAAATGCGAAAATTTTGCTGATACCATAGCACCGCTACGGAAACGAAGGCCACATCGATTTCGACTCGACCAAGGGCCGGAACCAAAGGACAAATGAATGGAGAAATGTCATGCATCTTGCCGACCGTTCCCCCCTGGCTTTGGCTAGCCAAACGCTCGGCGCAAGCGTCATCTGCCTACGCGCCGCGGGCGTTCATCAGCCATCCGAGACCGCGCCCCAGGTATCCGAAGCCGAAACATGCAAGTCGCTGAACCACGGCGTCAGCCAGGCTGACGACGATTTCAAGGACATCGAGCTCAACGTTGGGGTCGATCCCTTGGTTAACCGCTGGGACACCAAGGCGATATTCCCCGAATCCGATGGCGACGTGCTGGATTGGGGCGGCGGGCGACTCAGCTATGGCTGCGTCCGGCAGGAAAGCGACCAAAGCACGGCCCGACAAAACGACGAAGAGAACCCAAAACTTGCCGCCCGAGGCATGGGTAAGGAATGGCATGCTTCGGAGCAGCCCGGCAAGACGGGCGAGATCACGCCGTTCTCCAAAGCCGGCGAAGACACCAGGATCGAATTGCGCTCCTTCCAGGAACGCGCTCCAGCCGCCCGATGGCAGACCTCCGTGACCATTGGCGACCGCATCACGCCGAACGCCCATTGAACGACTGCATTCTCGGGCGCGCCACTACTTCAGCATACCGACCATTCGTGAATTCCAAGGGCACGATCAGACTGGGCGTAAACATCGATCACGTCGCAACGATCCGGCAGGCACGAGGCACTCCCTACCCGGCTCTCCTGCACGCCGCCTTTGTCGCCGAACAGGCGGGAGCTGGCGGAATCACCGCGCACCTTCGGGAAGACCGCCGCCATATCCAGGACAGGGACGTCGAGCTTCTGCGGGACCAGATCGAAACCCGACTCAACCTGGAGATGGCCGTCACCGACGAAATGATCGCCATTGCCTGCCGCGTCCGCCCGCATGCCTGCTGCCTCGTGCCGGAACGGCGGGAAGAACTGACGACCGAGGGCGGCCTGAACGTGGCGAATCACTTGGAACGGATCGGTGAGGCCTGTCGCCGCCTCGGCGATGCCGGCATAGAGGTGTCGCTGTTCATCGATCCGGAAACCGCCCAGATCGAGGCCGCGGCCCGTGCCGGCGCACCGGTGGTCGAACTGCACACCGGCCGTTACGCGGATGCGGGAACCGACGAGGAAAGATCCGCCGAGTTGGAAAAGCTCCAACGTGCCGCGGCCGCTGCCGAGGCATTGGGGCTGCAGGTCAATGCCGGGCACGGCTTGAGCTACGCCAACGTGGCGGCGATCTGCCGGATCCCGCAAATCGTCGAGCTGAACATCGGCCATGCCATCGTAGCCCGTGCCTTGTTCACGGGGCTGGAAAAAGCGGTGGCCGACATGGCCGGCATCCTGCATGCCGCCCGGTCCGGATGAAATTGACCGGCCGGTGGTGATCTGTCATATTTAAAAATCAGTTCCGGCCCGGCTGAACCGCTGTGAGTGCGCGCAAACCAACCTTCAATGCCCATGGATAAAAGGGAGAGCAAGATGTCCCACGGCCATCCTCGCCCGGATTTCGGCGAAATCGTGCTCGCCCGGCCGACAGGAGCGCCGAGCCACGGATCGTCCTGGCTGCGCACTGCGGGAATCCTGTTCCTGTGGCTTGCGCTCGCGATCATGGCGTTGATCCTGTGGCGGGGAGAGACCCTGATCAAAGAACTGAATGCGTCTTACGCCGAACGGGCCGCCATCCAGAATCCCGATCTGCTGCAATATCAGAACGAACTCGACTCGCTCCAGGGCAGGGTTGCCGGCCTGATGAAGGATTCCGTCGAGAACAAGCTCAGAATGCTGGAAAAGAGTGTCCAGGGGGGGCGCTTCGGCCCGGATGAAGCAGGGCTCCTCGAGGCGCTGAAATCGGAATTGCGGTTCCTGCAGAATTACGCGACCCAGGGCGGCCAACTGAAATCCGCCGGCGAGCACGAACGCTACCGCATGTCGCCCGAGATGGCCGAGGGTTCGGCCACCGCCCAAACCGCGCGTGACTGGATGGAATTCGAGAAACTGCTCTATCTCGGCGCCGGGGCGCTGGGTGCCGGCACGCTGATGCTGAGCGGAGCCTGGTTGAGTGCGCGCACCGTCCAGCACCAGCCTTCCCAGCACCGTGTGTTCCTGGCTGGCCCCTCGGAAGAAAATCCCGGATCGTGACGTTTCCTTGAACGCCTCCTACGTCCGGCCGGTGGACCGCCCTACAGCCCGGACAATCGAAGCACCCATGCCCGCCCTTCCGGCCCATGCCCCGCCGTCCGGACGGCTGCTGAGCGTCGCGCCGATGATGGACTGGACGGACCGGCATTGCCGCTATTTCCTGCGGCTGATTTCCCGCCATACCCTGCTCTATACGGAAATGGTGACGACTGCGGCCATCCTGCACGGCGATCGGGAGCGGCTCCTTGGCTTCCACCCCGCGGAGCACCCTTTGGCGATCCAGCTCGGCGGCAGCGAGCCCAAGGATCTGGCGGAATGCGCGAAAATCGCGGAATGCCGGGGCTTCGACGAAATCAACCTCAACGTGGGCTGCCCCAGTCCCAGAGTCCGGAACGGCCGCTTCGGCGCCTGCCTGATGGCCGAGCCCGAGCTCGTGGCAGACTGTGTCCGCGCCATGTGCGAAGCGGTCTCGGTGCCGGTCACCGTCAAGACCCGCATCGGCATCGATGACCGCGACTCCTACGAAGACTTGGTTCGGTTTGTGACGACCGTGGCCGATGCCGGTTGCCGTACCTTGATCGTCCATGCCCGTAAAGCCTGGCTGCAAGGTCTTTCGCCCAAGGAAAATCGGCAGACGCCGCCGCTGCGCTACGACATGGTCCGCCGGCTCAAGTCCGATCTGCCCCGCCTCGAGATCGTGTTGAACGGCGGCATCCAAACTCTGGACGAAGCCGGGCGGCATCTGTCCTGGTGCGACGGCGTCATGATCGGCCGGGCCGCCTATCACAATCCCTACCTGCTCGCGGATGCCGACCGCCGCTTCTACGGGCGCGGCGATCCCAAGCCCAGAACGCGAGAAGGCGTCATCGAGGACTTCCTTCCCTACCTGCGGGAGGAACTCGCCAAAGGCACCCGGCTGCATGCCATCACACGCCACATCCTGGGGCTTTATCATGCCACACCGGGCGGAAGGCGCTGGCGCCGCCGGATCAGCGAAGGCTCGTCCCGGCGGGAAGCCGACGAAACCCTGCTGCTGGAGGCGGCGGATTCACTCGGCGTCGACGAGTACCAGGAAAACTTGCGCCGGCCCGAGCGGCGCGTCTCCGTCCCTTCACCCGTTTAAGAGGTTTACCCCATGCACAGCGCAATGGAAAAACTGTTCAGCCAACTCATTCAGGAAATCGGCGAGGACGTCTCCCGTGAAGGGCTCATCGACACCCCGAAGAGAGCGGCAAGCGCTTTCCGGTTCCTCAACAGCGGCTACCACCAGTCGCTGGCTCACGTCCTCAACAATGCGGTTTTCGAAGCGGACTCAGAGGACATGGTGATCGTCAAGGACATCGAGCTGTATTCGTTGTGCGAACACCATCTGTTGCCTTTCATCGGCAAGTGCCATGTCGGCTATCTGCCGCAGGGCAAAGTCATCGGCCTGTCCAAGATCGCGCGGATCGTGGAGATGTACGCGCGCCGGTTGCAGATCCAGGAGCGCCTGACCAAGCAGATCGCGGATGCGATCCAGGCGGCAGTCAATCCCCGGGGCGTCGCAGTGGTGGTCGAGGCCAAGCATTTGTGCATGATGATGCGTGGCGTGGAGAAACAGAATTCGGTCATGACCACGTCTTCCATGCTCGGCCTCTTCCGCAAGCAAAGCAGCACCCGGTCCGAGTTCCTGGACCTCATCAACCGCAAGTAGCGCCATGAACTCCGGCACCGCCCGCCTCGGGGTCCTGCTCGTCAACCTCGGGACACCGGATGCGCCCACACCGAAGGCGGTCCGGCGCTATCTGCGCGAGTTCCTGTCCGATCCGCGCGTGGTCGAGATTCCCCGCGCGCTGTGGTGGCTGATCCTCAACCTGATCGTTTTGCGGATCCGGCCTAGAAGATCGGCCCATGCCTACCGGACGATCTGGACCGACCGCGGCTCGCCATTGCTGGCCCATACGGAGGACCTGCGCGATCTGCTGGCCGCCGACGGCAGATTCGCCGGCGTCGAGTTCGCCATGCGCTACGGTAATCCCTCCATCCGCTCGAAGCTGGAGGCACTCAAGCGCCAAGCCGAAACCATCGTCATCCTGCCGCTGTACCCCCAGTATTCGGCCGCCACGACGGGATCGGTGTTCGATGCCGTATGCGACACGGCGAAATCCTGGCGTCACGTCCCCGGCCTGCATTTCATCAGCGACTATTATCGCGCGCCGGCTTACCTCGAGGCCGTCGCCTCGAGCATCCGCTCGTTCTGGCAGGCGCATGGCCGTCCCGATCGCCTACTGTTTTCGTTCCACGGACTGCCCAAACGCTGCGTCGATCGGGGCGATCCTTATGCCGGCCAGTGCCAGCACACGGCGAGAGAGATCGCCGCCCTGCTCGGCCTCAACGATGAGGAATGGCTGCTGGCCTATCAGTCGCGCTTCGGCCGCGCCGAATGGCTCAAACCCTATTGCATCGACACCCTGCGGGAACTTCCGGTCCAGGGTATCCGGCGGGTGGACGTGGTATGCCCCGGCTTCGCCGTGGACTGCCTGGAAACCCTGGAGGAAATCGCCGTCACCAACCGCGGCGAGTTTCTCGGCGCAGGTGGAGAATGCTATCGCTACATTCCGGCCTTGAACGCACGTCCCGAGCATGCCAAGGCCCTGATCGGCCTGCTGGAACCCTACCTGGCCCTCCCCGGCTGAACACCGCCGGTCCGCCCTCTCCGGATACCCCAATCCGGTGATCCACGGTGCCCTATGACTCCCCGCTCCTGATGCGCATGACCCGCAAGTTTCTCTTTATTCCGGCTCTGCTTTTCGCGATCGCACTGATGGTCTATCTCGCCTCTCAGGACTCGCTGATCCGCGCAAAATTCGAAGGCCGTCGCTGGGCCCTGCCCGCCAAGGTGTACGCCATGCCGGTGGAACTCTATGCGGAGGCGCCGGTCTCCGCGGATCAACTGGTGTGGATGCTGGACCAGCTCAAATACCGCGCCGATCCGCACTTGACGTCTCAGGGCACCTACACCCGCAAGGGCAACGAGATCCGACTCAGAACCCGGGAGTTCGTGTTTCCCGACAAATCCGAACCCTCCCGCGCGGTCCGGCTCGGCTTTGGCGGCGGTGCCCTGCAAACCCTGGAAGACCTGGAGACGACCGACGCCCCTGCCTTGGTGCGGCTGGACCCGGTACAGATCGGCAGCTTCTACCCCACGCTGAAGGAAGACCGGATCCTGGTCAAGCTCGACGAAGTGCCCCAGTCCCTGATCGACGCGCTGCTCGCGGTCGAAGACCGTGATTTTTATGAGCATTTCGGCCTTTCGGCCAAGGGCATCCTGCGGGCCACCTGGCAAAACCTCAAGGCGGGCGGCTTCGTCCAGGGCGGCAGCACCCTGACCCAGCAACTGGTCAAGAATTTCTTCCTCAGCTCCGAACGCACCCTGGGACGCAAGATCAGCGAAGCTTTCATGGCGCTGATTCTCGAAGCCCGTTACAGCAAGGATGCGATCCTGGAAGCCTACCTCAACGAGATCTATCTGGGCCAGGACGGCACCCGCGCCATCCACGGCTTCGGCCTGGCGAGCCAGTACTATTTCAGCCGGGCGATTGGCGAACTGGAGCTGCATCATGTCGCGCTGCTGGTCGCCCTCGTGCGGGGACCGACCTATTACGATCCGCTGAAACACCCCGAGCGCAGCCGAGAACGGCGCGACCGCGTGCTGGACGCCATGGTGGAACAGGGATTCGTCACGGCGGCCGAGGCCGAGGCGGCCAAGCAGCGGCCGCTGGACGTGATCAAGAACCCGCATCAGGCCATCAGCCGCTATCCCGCCTTTCTCGATCTGGTCAGACGCCAGCTTCAGGAGCAATACCGCCCCGAGGACCTGACCTCGGAGGGCCTGCGCATTTTCACCACGCTGGATGTCTTCGCCCAGGAGCATCTGGAAGCGGCCATCGCCAAGACCTTGTCCCGGCTCGATCCGTCGAGCCGTCCGGAGGACCGGCTGGAAACCGCGGCCGTCTTTACCCGGCGCGCCAACGGCGAGATCGCGGCCTTCGCGGGCGGACGCGATGGGGAGTCCTCCGGCTTCAACCGGGCGCTCGACTCCGTGCGCCAGATCGGCTCCCTTTACAAACCGGTGGTCTATCTCACCGCCCTCGAACAGCCCGGCGGCTACACCATCGCCACCCCCTTGCTGGATGAAGCCGTCAAAGTGGAAAGCGGAGGCAAACCCTGGCTCCCCAAGAACTACGACGGCAGGGAGCATGGACAGGTGCCGCTGCATAAGGCGCTGGCCAACTCCTACAATCTGGCGACGGTGCGGCTGGGCCTTAGCATCGGCGTCGAACGCACCGCCGAGACGCTCAGAAAGCTGGGTGTGAACCGGGAAGTCGATACCTATCCCTCATTGCTGCTGGGTGCGGCCAACCTGTCGCCGATCGAGGTCGCCACGCTTTACCAGACTCTCGCGAGCGACGGTTTCGTCACGCCCCTGCGCGGTATCCAGGCCGTTCTGTCGCAGGACGGCCAGACGCTGCAGCGGTTCGGACTGGAGCTTCGGCAGGCCGTGGACCCCGGCGCGGTCTACCTGGTCAACACCATCCTGCAGGAAGTCATGAGCGAAGGCACCGGGCGTTCGGTCTACAGCTACCTGCCGGAAGATATGCATGTCGCCGGCAAAACGGGAACGACCAACGACATGCGCGACAGCTGGTTCGCGGGCTTCGGCGGCGACTACACCGGCGTGGTCTGGGTGGGACGCGACGACAACCGCCCGGCCGGCCTGACCGGAGCCCGCGGCGCACTGCAGATCTGGGGCGCCACGATGCAGAAGATAGCGAAGGAACCGCTGGACCTGCTGCCTCCGGACAACATCGAAATGCTGCGGGTGGACGGCGATACCGGGCTGCGCGCCGACGACGGCTGTGCCGACGCGCAGGAATTGCCATTCATCAAGGGATCGGCACCGGCGGCGTGGGCGCCTTGCGCGGAAGGCGCGGAAACCGGTGGAGAGTCTTGGATCAAGAAGCTGTTCTAGCCGTCGCGGTGATTTCGTTTCCCGACGACGACATCCGCTCGCGCCGTGACCATTGCCCGTTGCCGGCGGAAGCGAAGGGAAACGGGTTCCGCTGCAAGGCTTCCGCGTTCGAGGCCGGCTTGCGATAGGGCTGCTCCCCGCAAAAGCGCCTCAGCTTCGATAGCGCCTATCCGTCTGTAGCCGCATCGTGTGCTCCATGCGCCATTTGGTGAATTCCTTCGAACCCAGGGGGCGCGAGAACAGGTAGCCCTGGCCGAAGTCGCAACCCTGCTCCAGCAGGATGCGACGCTGTTCCTCGCTTTCCACCCCTTCGGCGATCACCTTGAGCCCCAGGCTGTGCCCCAGTGCGACCACCGTGCCGGCAATGGTCCTGTCGTCGGCATCGAAGGCGATGTCGCGGACGAAGCTCCGGTCTATTTTCAAGGTGGCGATCGGCAGGTTCTTGAGATAGGACAGACTGGAATACCCTGTGCCGAAATCGTCGATGGAGAGGCTGCACCCCAGCGCGATCAGCTCCTGCAGCACTTTCATGGTTTGGGCATCGGCATCCAGCAGGGTGGATTCGGTCAACTCGAGCTGCAGGGCCGAGCCCGCTACGCCATAACGGGACAGCAACGACTCGACCCGCTCGAGCAATCGCGGATCGCGGAAATGGCGAGCGGACAGATTGACGCCGACGATGATCGGCGGCAGGTCGGCTTTTTGCCACTGGGCGAGATGCCGGCAGGTGTCTTCCAGCACCCAATCGCTGATCGCAACGATCAGATCATTGCTTTCCGCGATGGGGATGAACTGATCGGGCGATAGCAGGCCCCTCGCCGGATGCTGCCAGCGCACCAACGCCTCTGCCCCAACCAGTTGCCCGTTGGCCAGATCGATTTCGGGCTGGAAGAAGGTCCGGAGCTCGCCGGCGGGAATCGCCTCCCTGAGTTCGGAAAGCACGGTCAGACGCGCCCGGATGTCCACGTTCATTCCGGGATCGTAAAAGCGGAACTGGTTGCGGCCCTGCTGTTTGGCATGGTACATCGCGGTGTCGGCGTTGCGGAGCAACGTTTCGAAATCGGACCCATCATGGGGGTAAAGGCTGATGCCGATGGAACCCGTGACCGCGAAGGCCTGACCGGAATGTTCGAACGGCTTGCGCAGGGCTGCCAGTATCTTGTCGGCGACTTGCGAGATGCCATCACGCCCCATGTCCGGCAGGAGCAGCGCGAACTCGTCCCCTCCCAAGCGCGCGATGGTGTCGGTGTCCCGGGTGAATTCCTTGATCTGTGTGGCCACCCGGACCAGCAGTTCGTCGCCCACCTGATGGCCGAGGGAATCGTTGACGTCCTTGAAGTGGTCGACATCCAGGAAAACCACGGCCAGCTCTTCCTTGCGGCGCTCCGCCAGGGCCAGGGCGTATTCGGCACGCTCCATCAGATAACGGCGGTTGGGCAGGGCCGACAGAGGGTCGTAATAAGCCAGATGGTGAATATGCTCTTCCGCCTCCTTGAGACTGGAAATGTCCGCGGCAACCCCGATGTAATTGACCGTGGCGCCCGTTTCGTCGCGCACCGCCACGATCGTTTCCAGCACCGCGAAAAGCTCGCCGTTCTTGCGCCGGTTCCAGAATTCGCCCTGCCAGGACCCTTCCTGCTCGACGGCCCGCCACATCGCCGCATAGTATTCCTTGCCGTGCCGGCCGGATTGCAGGAACATGGGCGTTCTGCCCACGGCCTCTTCCGGACTGTAACCGGTCATGTCGCTGAAGGCGGGATTCACCGCCACGATGACGCGGTTCGCGTCGGTCACCATGATCGACTCCCGTACCGCTTCGAACACCTTGCCGGCCAGGAGCAGGCGTTCGTCGCCTTTCTTCCGGTCGGAGATGTCGATGCACGATCCGATATAGCCGACGAATTCGCCTGCGGCATCGAACCGCGGTGTCGCTTTGCCCAGCATGGTACGGTATTCCCCGTCGCGTCGGCGCAAGCGATATTCGATCTCGAACGGCATCCGCGTTTCAAACGCGGAGGAATAGACGCCGCTGCAGCGTAAGCGATCGCCCGGATGAACGCCCTCCAGCCAGCCATCCCCCAGTTCGTATTCGAGTGAGCGGCCGGTGAAATTCAGCCACATGTCGTTGAAGAAAATGCATGCGCGCGAGGTATCGGCCATCCAGATCAGCACGGGCGCCGAATTGGCCGCCAGCCGGAACCGTTCTTCGCTCTCCCTGAGCCGCATTTCGCTTCTTTCCCGCTCCGCATCACCGGCCAGGATGTCCAGCGCGAAGGACACGTCCATGGCCATGGTATCGAGCACGGCGACGATATCCTCCGAAAAGAAACCCGCTTCACTCGCGTAAAGGTTGATCGCCCCCACCACCTTTCCGAACCGCCGAATGGGAAAAGCGCCGGAGGCGCGCACGCCCGCCGCGCGCCCGACCTCATGCCAAGGCTGTGTGGCCGGATCGGCGAGAAAGTCGTCGCTGATCACATGCTGGCCGGCGGTCACGGCCATCCTCGTGGGACCCCGATGCTGGTCCGGCGCTCCGACGGACAGCTTCAGCCGCCCGACATAATCGGCATCGTCACCGTACTGAGCGACCGGGGTCACGATGCCGGTTTCACCATCCACCATCCCGATCCAGGCGAACCGAAACCCGCCATGAGTGACGGCGATCCGGCAGATTGAATCGAACAGTTCCTGCTCGCCGGTATGGCGCACGATGATCTGATTGGTCTGCGCCAGCAGGCTGTACAGGTTCTTCTGCCGCGCCAGCGCCCGTTCGATGCGTTTGCGCTCGCTCACGTCCCGAACGATTGCCTGAATGAAATCGGAGCCTTCCACATTGATCGAGCGGACGCTCAGTTCTACGGGAACAGGCACGCCATCCTTGCGCGTATGCACCGATTCCCAGACCCCGCTGCCCCGGGCAACCACCTCGTCCAGCCGGGCCCGCTGGGCATCTTCCTCCTCGCCGGCCACGACGCCGGCCAATGGCATCCCGGTGAGCTCCTCGCGGGCATAGCCATAGAGCTCCAGCGCACGATCGTTGGCGTCGACGATGCGATGATCCCGGTCGGCCAGAAGAATGGCATCGTTGGCATATCGGACGAAGTATTCGAAGCGTCTCAGCAGTTCGGACCGTTCCCTTTCGGCGCATAGCGCGAGGCTGGCATGGCGCCGATCCGAACGCCACCCGGCCAGCGCCACTGCCGCCGCGATGGCACTCATCAGTCCGAGCCATGATGCTCCCAGGAAAAACGGCCTGGATTCTCCCCGGGACGACGACGGATTCATCTCGACCATCACGAACCAGGCCGACCCCGGAATCGGCGCCCCCAACGATAACAGCGTCGCACCGGCATCGCGCTGCCGTGCCAGCAACCCGCGCTCTCCCTGTACGATCCTGACCGTCGGTTCGGAAATCTGGGTCACCGGTGTGCGCATCGTCGGCCGCCCGTCCCGCTCGAGAAAGTGCCGGTCCAGGGATACCACGTGGTTTCCCCGCTGGCCAAGCAGGGAAATTTCTGCCTTGTGCTGGAACAGCGGCAGAGCCTCGAACAGGGCGCGCAGAAAATGCCCGGCATCGGCCACCATCACGATGACGCCGATGCGCCGCTCTTCGTTCTTTTCATACGGAAGAGGAACGAGAGCGTCGGTCAGGAAACGACCCTCGTCCGGCGAAAGATACCAGTCGCTCAAGACGGGATGCGATTCCTCCAGCTTACTTGGTATCGGGGAGTGCTTGTCCTCGCCTCCTCGATCGTTTTCGCCCTTGCCAGAAAGCGACAAATGAACCCTGCCATCGGCGTCGAGCAACAGGATATCCAGGTAGTCGCCCGCTTGCCGGCAGGATTGCATTTGCGCCAACACCCGCTGAGTCGAAGCGGCATCGCGCTTGTCCGCGGCCAGCCAGGCGCCGGCCGTCGACAGGAATGCGGCATTCCCTGCCACCTGCATCGCGTCGGCCAATCTTTCCGCACGCCAATGGGCAATGTGCTGGAATTTTGCTTGAACTACCGCGGCCAGCGTATCCCCGGCGTGCAGGCGCAAATGTTGCTCATGGGCCTGATAGAACTGCAATCCGCCTGCCAGGGTGATACAGACCGTCAACGCGATGATGACCGACCAAGCGGACCAGCGCCGGGAGGGACGCGCCGCCGGTATCCGATCCGCGCCATGGAATGTCCGCCGTAACTCTTTGCTCATTGTTTCCCCTGGGCATGACGCGGAACGCAAAGTAACGCCATGAAACCGCCGAAACGGCTTACAGCCTGAACCTGCCGATTTCGGCCTGCAGTTCCTGAACCGCGGCATACAGCTTGACCACCATCAAGCTCAAGTTCTCGGACGATTTCGCCGCCCCTTGAGCCTCGTCCCTCAACGCTGCCATCGCGCCATTGATTTGCTGCGCACCCTCCGCCTGCGCGCGCATGCCGTCGTAAACCTGGCCGAAACGCGGCAACAATTGGTCGACCCGCGCCAGAACAACCGTGAAATGCTCGGCCAGCCGCCGCACGTTCGACAACCCGCTCGTGCGCATCTCCTCCTGGAAGGCTTCCAAAACCTCGACCCCGCCCGCAACCGCGAATTGCATATCCCGTACCATCCGCTCGACGTCCAGGGCGGCCACGGCGCTTTGGTCGGCAAGCCGCCTGATCTCGCCGGCGACAACGGCGAACCCCGCCCCCTGCTTTCCCGCCTTTTCGGCTTCGATCGAAGCGTTCAACGAAAGCAGATTGGTCTGCACGGCGATGTCGGTCATGGCATTCATGATCCTGTTGATACTCTTGGCTTGCTCGCCAATAGCGGCGAAGCGCTCCACCACCGATGCCATTCCGTTGCTCATGCGATGCATCGCCGCCTCCGTTTCTGCCAGACTTTCCTTTCCGGACGAGGCGATTTCGGCCGTTTCCGAAGTGGCCTGGGCGACATCGGCGATATTGCGGACCATCTCATCCCCGGTCGTCGAAATCTCCCGAACCGAAGCCGCGATCTGCTGCGTCAGCGCGCCGAAATCATGCGCCAGTCTCTCTTCATGGCGGGCCGCCGCGGTGATTTCATCGCCTATGGAGACCAGTTGCTGGCTGGACAGTTTCACCCGCCCGATCAAATCGGCCAAAGCCTGCCGCATCGCGCCCAGGGCTCTCACCAAATCGCCGATTTCATCCGTACCGGCCGCATCCAGCCTGGAATTCAGATCGCCCGCCGCGACTTGCGCGGCGACGCTGGCGGCCACCTCGATACGCTGGGTCACGGCACGCAAGGCCACGAACGCCAGCGCCAACACGGAGACCAGAATACCGGCCGATACACCCAGCGCGCCCTCGACGGTATCGATCAGGCCAGCCAGGATTTCGGCACGGCTGGCGGCCAGAACCAAGGTCCAGTCCCCGTTGGCGAGGTGAGTCGACACGAAATAGGTTTCCGCCCCGTTGCGCGGATCACGCGCCAGTTGGAAGGTACCTTTGCCGGCATCGAGATAGGCCGGCTCCAGCACCGGCAACCACGCGGTGTCTTCTATGGGGCGGGCTCGCGCCGAAGGGTCCACTGTCGATGCAATGACGCGGCCCCGCTGGCTCAAGAGGAAAAATCCACCGGTTTCATGGCGATGCATACCCCGGAGAATATTGTCGATATCGTTGAGCGCCCGGTCCACCCCGGCGATCCCCAGGAACCGCCCCTCGAACGTCAAGGGGACGGTATGTTCCACCATGTATTTTCCCTCATAATCGTAAGGCTCCGTCACCATGGCGAACCGCTGGCCCTGGCCGGCATGCTCCCGAGGTCGGTAAAGCCGGCTGATGCCTCCCGCCAGACTGACGCCTTCGTCTTCCGATTTCCCTTCGTATCGATTCTTCGCGCCGCGATAATAGTAACTCGACTCCATGTCAATCAACGGCGACAGCTTTATCCGCGAAGAGTCCTCGCGGTCGCGGAACCAGTAAGGGATGAACCGTCCCTCCCCGCTCACCGCTGCGGAAGGGAGCTCCCCGCCCTCCGAAACCGGACGGTCGCGGCCGTCACCGTCAGGTTCATAACCGAAATAGGCCCCGGTAAATTCCGGAAAAGCCTCCAGGATCTTGCGAGCGAACCGCAGGGATATCAGCCGATTGCCGAAAAGACCCGCCTCTTGCGCCAGCGCCATGGTCTTCGGCACCGTCAAGGCCGTTATGTTGGCCAGCTCGATCCTCAACCCCGCCTCGTTGACTTCGGCCCGGAGCCTCAACTCCGATTCGCGGACCAGATCCTGATAGTAGTTCCAGATGACGAAGCCCAGCACGATGCCCATGGCCAGGGCCATGGGAAGAACGCAGGCGAGCAACAGACGCGCACGCACCGTCAATCGGAGTCGCATGTCGAAACCCTAAAGAGATAAGGGGTGTTGGAAAAGCCGTTCTCCCCTGGCCAGCGGGGGCTGGCGCAGGGCAAGGCTGAGAGGGGTCTGGGCGCCGCACCAAGGGCCGGATCGTCGGCTGGGCCGTGTCAGGCTGCCGTTTCGACGACGCCCCCTTCCCGGATTTCCTTCCACGACCAGCGGCCTTCGGGTTCCAGTTCCAGCACGGCGTCGTAGAAAGAAAGATTGTCGTGGCCATTGCCGAGGGTGATGTAAGCGATCGAGTTGTCATGCAGTATTTGCAGCACCCGGTCCAGTTGCTCGGCATCCAGCGCGGTCCCGGGCCGGTCCAGGAACACGAAGCGCGGCCCCAGCAGCAGCAGATGGGTGAAAGCCAAAAGCTGTTGCTCTCCCAATGACAGCACGTCGTCCCAATCGGGCTCCGTGTCCAGCCCGTTAACCCGGGTCACAATGGAATCAATGCCCAATGACCGCAAAGTCGCAAGGATCCGCTCATCGGAAACCTGCTCTTCGCCTCCCGTACGCAGCAAACACTCGCGTAGAGTACCCGGAGGCAAATAAGGCCGTTCCGGCAGAAACAACGTGTCCTCAAGGCCGGGACGGATGATCTTTCCGTTGCCCTCATCCCAAAGATCCGCCGTCGCCCTGAACAACGCAACCTTTGCAGTCTGGTTCTCACCCCGGATCAGGAGCCGGCCACCCGCGGGAATCTCCACGGAAAGCTGGTCGATCAAGACCCGGCCGTCGCGCGGGGAACGCAGAGTCAGCTTGTCGTAGGCGATCCGGTCGCACATCTCGCAGACTTCGATCGGAGATGCGGTTCTGGAACGCGCCTTCTCGATTGCCTGCACCAGGCCGCTCAGCCGGGCGATGACCGCCGTGTAAGCCGAAATCGACTGGAACTGCGTCACGATGAGTGAAAACGCGCCAAGCAGATAGGTAAAAGCCATCGCCGACTGGGTGATCACACCGAATTCGACCTTGCCTCGGATGAACAGAGGCGCAACGACCAGGGCAGGTATCACCGGAATCAGATAGTTGTACCAGGTGGTGAAGAACCCGAGGTTGCGGTTGACCGCGATCAATTTCCGGAAATTGGCGGTGAGCGCCTCCAGTTGACGCAGAAGGCGGGACTGTATCCGCCGCTCGCGATGCAGCAGCGCAATGGACTCGGCATTTTCGTGCACATGGATGAGGCCGGCCCGGAAATCTGCCTCGCGGTCGAGCTGGTCGTAATTCAGTTTCACCAGGGGCCGCCCCAGCCGTACGGTAAAATATGACCCCGCCACCGCGTAGACGACCGCGACCCCGAACAACAGAGGACTGATACTCCACATCACACCGGAAAATGCCACCACGGTGAACGAACCATTGAGAAGCATCAAGGTAAAAGACAGCGTGGTAACGGTGAAAGCCCGCACGTCCTCGGCGATGCGCTGATCGGGATTGGCAACCTCCTGACTCTCGTCGAGGCGATAGTAGACCCGTTCATCCAGGTAGGCGTTCACCAACCTTCGAGTCAGCCATTCCCGCCAGAGCAGGCCCAGGCGCTCTTCGCAGAACCGGTAGATCACCGCGGTGACGGTGGTTGCCGCAAACACGCCGAGATAGATCACCGCATACCAGATGAACTCACCCATGTAGCGGTTTTCGATCGCAGTCATGAAATCCCGGCCCACATAGCTGTTCACCACATTCAGGCCGTTGATCGTCAGCATCAGCAAGAGAAGCGAAGCAAACAGGACCTTGGCCTTCCAGCCCACCTCCGAACTGGTGAAATCCTTGACGCTGCCGACGATGCGCTTCAGGATCAAACCATACTTTGAGTCTTGTTCGGCGCTCATGATTGTTCTTCTCGATTGCTGTTCCCGCGGATACCAAGCAAAGCCAAGATCGCAAGGCACGACCACGAAAGAAGGCCGGCGGCTCGGCCCATTCGGCGCTTACCCGGCCGGGACCTGATTCCGACGGCGTTGAGGCATTATCGACAAAACGCGGAAAGACACAATCGACACCGCTGCAGACGCGGACCCTGAACCGCCGGTTTCAGCATATCCGGGGGAGCGGATCGTCTTCGAGTTCGGGAAGGAGTCTTTCCCCCCCCAGAGATGTCTGGAGGATGACGCGTGCGGGACCGGCCTCGATTGCTCCTGCGATACTCGCCTCCGTGAATCCCCCCGCTCGAAGCGCTCCCCGTGCCTCCGCGGCGACCGCAGCGTCCACGATCGCCACGACCCGTCCTTCACACGCCAGATAGTAGGGATCGTAGCCCAGGATTTCGCATACGCTGCGGACCTCGGGCCTAACCGGCAAATCGGTTTCCAGCAACCGAACCGTCGCGCGGGTTGTACGGGCGATCTCGTGTGCGACCGTCGCCACGCCTCCGCGCGTAGGATCCCGCATAAAACGCAGCCCCGCGAACCCGAGCAGAATTTCGGTGATGGGCAGAACGCTCTGCGCATCGGAACGGAGACTGCCAAACAAACCGAACTGCTCGCGCGCGAGCATCACCGCGGCGCCGTGATCTCCCACCGGACCGCTCACAATGATTCGATCCCCGGGCCGAACGCGGTGCAAGCCGAGATCCACCCCCGCCGGCCTTTGCCCGATGCCGGTGGTCGCCAGATATACTCCGCCCCCCTGCCCGCGCCGGACAACCTTGGTATCGCCCGCCAACACCCGCACACCGCAATCCGTGCAGGCGCGCGCCATCGACGCCACGATCCGCTGCAGCACCTCGATATCCAGCCCTTCCTCGATAAAGACGTTGAGACTGAGGAAGCGCGGCACCGCCCCGGAAACCGCTAGATCGTTGACCGTGCCATGCACCGCGAGACTCCCCACATCGCCGCCGGGGAATTCCAAGGGCTCTACCGTAAAACCGTCCGTTGTGATCATCCACTCCGCAACCCCGGCGTCCAGCGGAAGCCGTGCCGCATCGGCAGTGGTGTCGAGATCTTCCTGGCCGAAGTGAAAGGCGAAAATCTCCTCGATGATTTCCCGCATCAAGCGGCCCCCATTGCCGTGGGCCAGGGAAATCCGAACAGCATGACTTCGGTTGTCTTCATTCATGAGTAGTGACGGGAAGGACGCCTTGAACTCGGGGACAGCATAGCGGAATGCAGCATCGCCGCAGCTGCCGAGCCAGATTGTGGTGGCCAGATTGTTGACATGTGATTCAAGACCAGTATAATTTGCAGAATCGAATGCGGGAATAGCTCAGTTGGTAGAGCACAACCTTGCCAAGGTTGGGGTCGCGAGTTCGAGTCTCGTTTCCCGCTCCATCGCTTTCGGAAAAGCCGCGCTTCGAACCGCGGCTTTTTGCTTTAGCTTCAAAGGCTGAGTGGCAGAGTGGTTATGCTGCGGATTGCAAATCCGTCTATGCCGGTTCGATTCCGACCTCAGCCTCCATCATCTCAAGCAAATCCAGGCAGTTACAAACCTGCCTTCGGATTCGCTCAAGAAATGTCTGCCGCAATCCGGTCGCAATAGGGTACAAATCGCCGCCAAGGTGGTCGCCCCCTCATCGGACCATTCGTCCGTCAACGGCAGACAGCACGGCACTCATACGGCAACCCCCATGCCTGGGCGTCAAGCCTGACGCCCAGGCATCCGCCGGACATCGCATCCCATGCAGCACACCTACGGGAACGTATGTGGATCGGTGCCCTCACACGCCGCTTCCGGATGATGTTTCCTAATAATGCTCTCGATTTCCTCGATGCGGGATCGAGGCACATCAATCATCACCAGGATCTCGCCCTTCTCTATGGCCTCCTGATAGTGCTCGATCCTTCGGCTATCGACGTTAATACCGATCATGCTGGACATCAGCCCGCCGATCCCGGCGGCTGCCAGCGAAATTGCCGCCACTGCACCGCCTCCGAGAACCAGCCCGGTCGGCAACGCAATCGCAATCAATCCCGCCAGTATCCCGGTCACGCCGCCAATGGCAATCCCTTGTTCCAAGGCCGGGAAGAAATCGGATTTCTGCAAGAAGGAGGCTTCCGGCAAATCTTCCAAAGGAATGCCTGGTTTGGCGATCACATGGATATGGCGCTCCTCCACCCTTTCAAGAAGCAGCTCGTCTACGATCTGCTTGGTCATGTCGATGTTGGGCACAAGGAAATAGATGCGTCTCATGATCTTTACTCCTACGCGAAGGGTCACCTGCATTTTCGGCCTAAAACCCCCGACCGCGCCATCCCCTCGTCACTGCTCAAGTATCTGATGCCGTCTCTTTCCTGCCGTCCAACGCCTTACCGTCGTCCTGCGGAGGGGTCATCCGACAGTGATCTCATTGCCCGCGATCCACCGGCCCCGTCGGGAAGTGGGCCGCAGCTTTGGGTGGCTGGAGAAATGTCGCCGATTGTGGAAGAACCATGAGCGCCAGCTCAACACCGGCTTGCAGCGCATACGCTTGGCACTCCTCGTCCTGCTCATCAAGAAGATCGTGAACAGGCTCTAAGGCATGGCTTTTCCTGGTGCCTCGGGCCGGAATCGAACCGGCACGGCCTTGCAGCCGAGAGATTTTAAGTCTCTTGTGTCTACCAGTTTCACCACCGAGGCATGGGTCGTGCGGTAGCGGCTCGCATCTTACCATTTCGCATGGGGCCCTGGCAGCGCACACCGCCTCCTGCTCAGGTGAGGCATGATGCCGTGCGCTCCCCGACCGACACCCGGCGCCGGCTCACCGCTCCCGGCATCTCTATCCACGCCACTTCCACCTATCCGCAAGGGGCATCACTGCAAGGGGTAGCCTTCGTCCCGGAAAAGGGCCTTGCAGGCGTCGACAACCCGTGCGTCGTACCAGCTTCCGCGGCGCGCCTCCAGTTCCGCCAGCGCCGCTTCCTTGCCGAGACCGGGCCGGTAGGGGCGATGTGACGACATCGCCTCCATGACGTCCGCGACCGCGATGATCCGCGCGCCGAGGAGGATGGCATCACCGGCGAGTCCTTGCGGATACCCCGATCCGTCCAGCCTCTCGTGGTGCTGCAGGACCATGTCTGCGATCGGCCAGGGGAATGCGACGTCCTTGAGGATGTCGTATCCGACTTGGGGGTGGGTTTTGATGAAATCGAATTCCAAAGGGGTCAGCCGGCCCGGCTTGGTCAGGATTTCGGCGGGGATGCGAATCTTGCCGAGATCGTGGACCATGCCGGCCAGCCGGATGCCGTGCACCTCGTCTTCGGACAAATTCAGTTTTTTCGCGATGGCCGCGGCGAGATCGGCCACCCGCCGCTGGTGACCAGCAGTATAGGGATCCCGCATTTCAAGGGTGGTGGCGACGGCTTGAATCGTCTGCTCCAGGCTTCGCGTGATTCGATCGGCATTCTTCAGGCGTTCGGCCTGGTCCCGCAGATGAGCGATGCCGTATGCCATATCCCCCGCCAGCTTTTCCAGCAGCGCCATTTCGTCGCCTTCGAAGGCTTCCAGAGTCTCCGCACAGAGCCCCAGCATGCCGGCGACATCCGGGCCGTTCCGTATCGGAATCAGCGCGAAGGCATCGCAGCCTTGTTCAGCGGCATAGTGACACAAGGGGAACAGCGGCGACGCTTCGTCAATTTCCCGCACCACCCGCCTGATCCCCGAATGACCCACGCTGCGCAAGATGGAATCGAACACTTCACGCTTCCGCAGCCGCGAAACGCAATCCGCGATCCCCGGCGTTTCGCTGTGATAGACCTCAGGCGGCACATGGGCGTTCGGACCCTCCGGGAGCACGCCCACCCAAGCCTTGCCATACCCGCCGACGTCGGCGATGACGCGGCACATCTCGCCGAGCAGTTCGGCTTCGCTCCGCGCCCTGACCAGGACGCTGTCACAGCCGGTGACCGTCTTGAGAACCCTGTTGAGCCGCCGCAACGCTTGTTCCGATCGCTTGAATTCGGTGATGTCGCGCCCGATGGCGGATGCGCCCACGACCTTCCCCTCTTCGCCGCGCACCGGGGAAATCGTCAGCGAAACGTCGAATTGCGCTCCGCTCCTGGTCATGCTCCGAATCTCGAGATTCCGTACGGCCCTGCCGTTGGCCACTTCCGCCAGGCAGCGGCGGATCTCGCCGTGCAGCTCCGGGGGTACCAAACGGGTGACCGGCTGGCCGATGATTTCCTCGGCCCGGTAACCGAACATCCTCTCGGCTCCGGCGTTCCAGCTCGTGATGATGCCATCGAGGGTGTTGGCCAGGATGGCGTCCTCCGACGATTCGACGATGGCGGCCAGCCTGGCCTTGAGGGCATCCGCATGTTTCCGCTCGGTGATGTCCCGGATGACGCCGATGGCGATCCACTCCCCGCGGATCTTCACCGAAGAGACCGAAAGCTCTATCGGAAATTCACTGCCATCCTTGCGCATCGCGTACATTTCCCGGGTCAGACCGATCGCTGCGCCCGTGCCGCTGCGCTGGAACTCGGCGATTCCAGCGCGGTAAGGTCCGAGGTAGCGCTCCGGCGCCAGTACCTCGTGGAGGTCGCGTCCGACGATTTCATCGCTCAAGTAGCCGAACATGGCCTCCGCCGCCGGGTTCCAGTACATCACCCGGCCGCGGCCATCGATGATCGCGATGGCGTCCAGCGCCGCCGTGCTGATCTGGCGGAACTTCTCCTCGCTCTCGGCCAGATCGTCCTGAACAGCCCGCCGAATTTCGCATTCGCGTTGAAGCTCGGCGGTCTTCTCGGACAATGCGCGGGTACGCTCGTCCACACGCTGTTCGAGCAAGCGGTTGGAACGGGCCAGTTCAGCCACGTACGCCCGGTTCTCCAAGGTACGCGCCACCACGTTGGCGATGTTGCCCAGAAAATCCCGGTAATTCTGGAATTGCGCGGGCTCCGATAGGCGCAGCAGCAGCACGCCGTAGCAACGTGCCGCGATCCTCAAGGGATAGATGAACAGGCGCGCGCCTTCGCCCAAAGGGCCGGCCACGAGCCGCGCAGGATTCATCTCTAGGCCGTCACACACCGCGTCGAGGTCCGAAGACGCCGGCATGAGTTTGCCATCGACACAAAGGTGGGCGCCGGCGACCCCGGGTACTTCGGCCAGGGCGGCATCGAGAAACGCCGCGATACCTGCCGTGTCGGGAAGTACATCCAGGGTCTCCTGAATGACGAGGAGGCGACCCAGAACCGTCGCCTCCGGTTCCAAACGGGTCATCGCCTATGCGTGCCCTGCTGAATAGCGGGCAAAGTATTGCTCGGGAGGGAGATAGTAAGGATTGTGGACGACCTGTCCATGCACGATCATCATCGGATGGGCGTTGAGCACCTTGAACAAGGTGGCGCCGTCGAAGCGGTTGGCGTCGTACTGGCAGATCACGGTGAGCGGGCAATCGACCACCAGGAGGTTGATGCGGGATTCATATTCGGCCAGACGCTCCGAACCCGGCAGCCCCCGCAGCGCCCAATGCATTTCACCGGTGAGCCGGACGCCGTCGAATCCCTCCCCCATGCCCTCATCGTAGGCCGCACGCAGCCGATCCAGCATCCTTTCGGGCGAGAAACTGCCGTCCGGACAATACACCGCTACCGACGGCTCGACGTCCAACTGTGTTTCTTCCGCGGGCACGATACCGAGGCCGGCAAAGTAGTCGCGCAAACCCTGAGGGCTCATCTCCTCGACGAAATAGCCCACCTTTTCCCCTGCCTCCAGGCCGCTGCGCACGAACTCGGACATGATTTCCAGGCGTTCTTGTTCGTCGTTGTAGAGGTAGCACATGTGGGTGCCGGGCGGAAAAAGCTCGGCGGTGAAACCCAGCGAAACCATGCGCCGTGCGAATTCCGTCATGACGATCTCCTCCTTGTTGTGGGTTGTCTCGATGGCGGCGGAATGAGGAAAGGATAGGCTTTTTTCCGCCGATTCATAGCCAGCGCAAACGATTGGCGTTGGCCACCACGGTGACCGAAGAAAGCGCCATGGCCGCCCCGGCGATCATCGGGTTCAGCAGCACGCCGGCGAACGGGTACAGGATACCCGCCGCGACCGGTATGCTCAGGGTGTTGTAAATGAACGCCCCCAGCAGATTCTGCTTGATGTTGCGCACGGTCAGCCGCGACAAATGAATGGCTTCGGAGACTTTCAGCGGCGAACCCGCCATGATCACGACGTCACCGCTTTCGATCGCGATGTCGGTGCCGGTGCCGATGGCGAAGCCTACATCGGCTTGCGCAAGGGCCGGCGCATCGTTGATGCCGTCGCCGACCATGCCGACGATCTCACCGCGTGACTGGAGCTCCTTCACCACCGTCGCCTTGTCCTGCGGCAACACCTGGGCGCGGACCTCATCGATACCGGCCGCACGGGCGATCGCCTGCGCGGTGGCTTCATGGTCGCCGGTCACCATCAAGACTCGGACGCCGAGTTCCTTCAGGCGCTGCACCGCCTCGCGGGCGTCCGGCTTGATCGGGTCGGCGACCCGCAGCAGGCCGACCACCTGGCCATCGGCTGCAAGCAGGAGAGGCGTCAGCGCCTCCTTGAAACAGCTCGCCAGTTGGGCCTCGAAAGCCCGCAAATCGATGCCGTGCTTTTCCAGCATGGCCACATTGCCGAGCAGCAACCGAATGCCGTCGACGCTGCCGGCGACACCGTGACCGGGCTCCGCGACGAAACCGTCCACCGCGGACGTGGCTATCTTGCCCGCTTCCGCGGCCCGCAACACCGCCGAGGCCAGCGGATGTTCGGACCCTGCTTCGAGGCTCGCGGCCAGGCCCAGCACGCGTTTCTCCGACCAGCCCTTGGCCGTATCGATGCCCATCACGCTGGGCCGGCCTTCGGTGATGGTGCCGGTCTTGTCCAGCACCACGGCAGTGAGCCGGCCCGCGCTCTGCAACGCCTCCCCGCGGCGGATGAGGATGCCGTGCTGCGCCGCGCGCCCGACCGCGACCATGATCGAAATCGGCGTCGCCAGCCCCAAAGCGCAGGGACAGGCGATGACCAGCACCGTCATCGCGGTGACGAAGGCATAGCCGAAGGAAGGCGTCGGCCCGAAGATCCACCAAACCAGGAAGGTGAAGGCGGAGATGCCGACCACCGCCGGCACGAACACCGCGGAGACTTTATCCACCAGACGGGCGATCTCGGGCTTGGTGGCCTGGGCCTGCCGCACGCTGGCGATGATCTGGGCCAGCACGGTGTCGCGGCCGATGCGGGTGGCGCGGAACAGGAAAGTGCCGGACTGGTTCAGCGTGCCCGCCACCACCGTATCGCCCTCGCCCTTTTCCACCGGCATCGGCTCGCCGGTCAGCATGGACTCGTCCACGCTGGATCGTCCCTCGACCAGGATGCCGTCCACCGGGATCTTCTCGCCCGGCCGCACCCTCAGGATCTCGTCCAGCCCGACCTCGGAAATCGGCACGTCGAGTTCCTGGCCGTCGCGGATCACCCGCGCGGTGCGGGGCTGCAGGCCGATCAGCGCGCGGATCGCGGAGGAGGTCTTGCCGCGGGCGCGAGTCTCCAGCGCCGAGCCGAAATTGATGAAGGCGATGATGATCGCCGCCGCCTCGAAATAGGCGTGCTGCCCTTGCGCCGGCAGCAGATCGGCGGAATCGATGGCCACCGTCGAATAGAACCAGGCCGCGCCGGTACCCAAGGCGATCAGCGTGTCCATATTGGCCTGGCGATGCTGGAACGACTTGACCGCGCCGCGGAAGAAATGCCCGCCGGAGAAATAGAGCACGGCCAGCGTGAGCAGCGAAATGAGGGTCCAGAACGTCGTTCCGGCCGACGTCCCGATCATCGGAAACCAGTCCAGGTGCGCGCCCAGCATGAGCGGCACGCCCAGGGAGGCGGCCCAGGCGGCCTTTTTCAGCAGTTCGCGGTAGCGCTCCTCTTCCGCCCGCTCCTGCGCGGCAGGGTCTTCGAGGGACTCCATCACCGCGCCGTCGTAGCCCGCCGCCTTGAGAGCGGCTTTCAAGCTCTCCGGATCGGCCTTGCCCTTGACCAGGGCGGAATGGTCGCCGAAGTTGACGCTGACGGCCTCCACTCCCGGCACATCCTTCAATGCGGTTTCGACGGCCTCGACGCAACCTGCACAGCGCATGCCCAGGATGGACAAGCGCAGAGCCTGGTCGTCGCTCAAATCGTTAGGGTCGTTCATGACTCGCGAATCCTCGATGGTCTGCTAAGAATGGCGGGAAAGCCGGCGCAAGCGCCTTGCCAGTAGGGAAAAAACATATCATGGACAGCCGCAAACCCGCAGCACTGCACGCTAAAATCCACCGCCGCCGCCACCGCCGAAACCGCCGCCTGAACTTCCCCCGCTGAAACCCGACCCGCCGGAACTGCGCGGCGCCGAACTCATGGCCGCTGCGGCCTGAGTGGCCATGCGGCCGAGATCGCGGGCGAAATCGCCGGCATCGAAATCCATGGCGCCCCCCCGATACCAAGCCGGCGGCTGGGTACAGATGCCGGCGAATGCCGCGGCCCAGCGCTTTTCCAGCCCCAGCGCCATGGCATAGGGGAGCAGCTTCTCGAACATGTCGGGGGTGCGGATCATCCGGTCCATGCGGTCGGCTTCCACCTTTGCCAGGAAGTCCTCGAATCCCAGCGCGGCTTCCAGCACCCGAGTCCCGGCCAGCGTCCTAGCTGGCATGAAATAGCCGAAAGCGGCGACGATCGCTGCGGAAATCAAGCCGGGGAGGACCAGCGTGCCGGCGGCCATGCCCCAATGCAGGCGAGCGTAGTCGGCGGCCAGAATCGCGCCGAAGAACCAGACCACGCCGAGCATCAGACCGCCCAGCATGTAGTTCCTCCGCACCCGGTCGGGGCGGGCGGCGAAATAGCGTTGCGCCATCAGCGCGTCGAAGATCTTGTCGCGGATGCCGGGCACATGGGTATAGAACGTCCGTTCCATGTCGGAAAGCCGAACGCTTTCCGTCACCCCGCCGGAAAACACACCGCTCAAGAGTGCCCGCTCATGGGCGTGGAGTACGTTCCAGGCGGAAGGCGGCTGGCGCAGCCGGAACAGGTAATCGGTATCCTTCCAGATCCCCAGCAGCCTGTCGGTCTCCTGCTTTTCGATCAGCACATAGCCTTTGACCGCGAGGTCGACCAGGGTGGCGGTGATGTCCCGCATGTCCACGGCATTGTCGATCAGGGTTCCCAATTCGGCCGGCGTCAATCCCTCCGGCGGGCGGTACTGCGGGGCGATGGGGCGAAGGCGCGGGTCGCGGCCGCGGACCGACCAGTGCCGGTACATCGCGGCCAGCACGACCAGGGGCAGACCCAACGGCCAGTTGGCGCGCAGGAAATCCCCGGTCCTTGCCATCGCGCCGGGCCGCTGCACCACCCCTTTGTTCCAGCCGACGACCGCGGTCAGACCCTCGTGAAAAGCCAGAGGGCGCCGCATGCGGAAATCGATTTCGCGGCCGCGCACCTGCACATCCGCAGCCTCTTCCCGTGAACCGTAGCCGCCCGTGAAAGCCAGGGTACGGATGCCTTCGGCGCCGGACGGCAACACGATGTGGGCGCTGGCGGCCTCGATGGGAACCTCCCATTCGTCGCCGGTGATGTTCCAGTACAGCTCGTCGTGATCGTCGAAAAACTTGAGGCCGTTGCGCACCCGGTAATGCAACATCACGGTCTTCGCCACGTCCTCCGCGCCCGGGATCCAGATTTTGAACTTGCGGTAATGGCGCTCGCTGCCGTCTTCCACCTTCAATGGAACGCCCTGCTGATCGGTCACGCCGAGCAGATCGAGAAACAAGTGGTCGTTGAACCCCTGCGGCGTAGTGTACTCGACCGGAATCGAACGGTAGATGCCGTTCCAGCTCCCCTCGAAGCGCGGACGGATGGTTTCGGTGACGTCCAGCCCACCGTCCGCCCCGACCACGATGTCGGCATGGAAGCTCTGGATCACCAGAGACCGCGCCTGGACCTGAGAGGTACCAACCAGCCAGGCGAAAACCAGGATTGCCCACCGCATCGCCTAACGACCCCCTTAGTGGGCGCCGGTATCGAAACGCACGGCCGGCGTCTCGCGCTGGGCCGTCTCGCTGAGCTCGAAGAAGGGGCGGGCGGTGAAACCGAAGCTGTTCGCAATGAGATTGGAGGGGAACTGGGCAATCCGAGTGTTGAGATCGCGCACCGCGGCGTTGTAGTAGCGCCTGGCGTTCTGCACCGTGTCCTCGATTTCGGTGAGGGTGCCCTGCAGCTGGTTGAAGCTCTCGACCGCCCTCAGTTGGGGATACTGCTCGGCCAGCGCGAAGAGCTGCCGCAGCGCGCCGCTCAGGGCATCCTCCGCCTCGGCCCGCCCCGCGGCACCCCGCACCGACATGGCCCGGTTGCGTGCCTCGATGACGGCCTCCAGCGTGCCCTTTTCATGCGCCGCGTATCCCTTGACGGTTTCCACCAGGTTTGGGATCAGGTCGTAGCGGCGCTTGAGCTGCACGTCGATGTCGGCCCAGGCGTTGTCGCACTGCACCCGTAGCCGCACCAGGGCGTTGTAGATGAACACGATCAGCAGAGCGATCAGGATGAGAACCAGGACTGCATACTGCATGGCTGTTGTGACTCCTTATTGATTCAAAGAGACGCGAACGGACTCCGGAACGTCGCGGCAGTCTCTTGTCGCAGGGACGTTTTGTCAAACCGGCGGACACCCGAACGGCGGGATTTTTTCCCTATCCGCAGCAGGGCGCCATTCCCTATCATTGCGCGATTTCTTGAGCCCGACATCGACATGCGCAAGATCACGGTTTGCGGCATCGCCGCCTTGAGTTTCGCCCACTGCGCCGGCGCCGCGGAGGAACCCGCCAAGACCGCCGATATCAAGAAAGCAGCGGACAAGACGGTGCAACTGGAGACCGTCAAGGTCGTTGCCGATTCTCCAGTCGGCGATTCGGGCGTGGAGGAGTACAAGCTCCCCTCCCATGTCCAGACCGTCGACGCCAAGGAGCTGGACCAGGCGGAAAGCGTCACCCTGCCGGACTACATGAACCGCTTCTTCGGCAGCGTCAACGTCAACGACGCCCAGAACAACCCGTTCCAGCCGGACGTGCAGTACCGCGGCTTCGTCGCCTCGCCCTTGCTCGGGCTGCCCCAGGGCCTTTCGATTTATGTCAATGGCATCCGCTTCAACGAGCCCTTCGGCGACACGGTGAACTGGGACCTCATCCCCGAAGGCGCCATCGACAGGATGAGCCTGGAGTCCGGTTCCAACCCGGTGTTCGGCCAGAACACCCTGGGCGGCGCGATCAGCGTCCGCACCAAGACCGGCTTCACCGCGCCGGGCTACCGGGCCGAACTGTTCGGCGGTTCGTGGGGCCGCAACTCCGAGGAGGTCGAGAGCGGCTGGAACGATGGCGAATTCGGCGCCTATTTCCATTTCCGCCATTTCCACGAGGACGGCTGGCGCGAGTACTCGCCGACCGGGGTGATGCAGTGGTTCTCCACCCTGAGCTGGAAGAACGAGGAGCGCTCCAATCTCAACCTGAACTTCGCGGCGACCGATGACAACATGATCGGCAACGGCGCTGTCCCGGTCCAGCTCTACGAGCAACAGCCCAACGCCGTCTTCACCTACCCCGACCAGACCAAGACCAACCTGTTCCTGGCCTCGCTGGACGGCAACCACTGGCTGACCGACGAGATCGAACTGTCCGGCAACGCCTTCTTCCGCCAGAACCTCATCAGCACCTTCAACGGCGACGGTTCGGACTACGAACCCTGCGCAGGCGATCCCACCTACGTCTGCGACGACGGCGGTGAAGGCGGACAAGTCCTGGACATCTACGGCAACCCGGTCGTCAGCGGCCCCAAGGTGGAAGGCGCGACCAACAATTTCACCCAGACCAACCAACGCAACTACGGCGGCAGCCTGCAGACGGCGTTCAACCAGACGCTCGGCGGTTACGGCAACCGCTTCCTGGTCGGCGGCGTCTACAACCAGGGCCAGGTCGATTACGGCGCCGACACCGAACTGGCAGAACTCTTGAGCAGCCGCGGCACCCTGGGCAGCGGCGTCATCCTCGAAGAGCCGCGGGTGCGCCTGCATACCAGCGTGTACAACTACGGGGTCTATCTGAGCGATTCGTTTTCCCTCACGGACGAACTCACGTTCACCGTCGCGGGCCGCTACAACCTGACCCAGATCGAACTCGTCGACCAGATCGGCACCGAACTGAACGGCAACCACAGCTACGACCGGATCAATCCCTCCGCGGGCCTCACCTACCACTGGCGACCGGAACTCAACTTCTTCGGCAACTTCAGCCAGTCGAACCGGGCGCCGACGCCGCTCGAACTCAGTTGCGCCGACCCCGCCCAGCCATGCAAACTGCCCAACGCCTTCCTGTCCGATCCACCGCTCAAACAGGTGGTCGCGACCACCGGCGAAATCGGCGCGCGCGGTGGATTCGCGGACATCGATTTCGGTGGCGTCCTGGAGGGCGACATCAACTGGAACGCAACGCTGTTCCAGACCGAGAACAGCAACGACATCCTCTTCATCGCCTCCGGCGGCGTGTACAACAACCAGGGCTATTTCGACAACGTCGGCCAGACCCTGCGCCAGGGCTTCGAGCTTGGCGTCAACGCCGAGTTCGAGCGATTCCGCGTAGGACTGAATTACACCCTGCTCGACGCCACTTTCCAGACGCCGTTCGTCGAAAACAGCCCGAACAACCCCTACGCCCAGAACGGCTTGATCTACGTGCAAAAGGGAGACCACATTCCGGGCATCCCGCAGAACATGCTGAAGTTCAACGCTTCCGTGACCATCCTGGAAGGACTCACCGCCGGCACCGAGATCATCTACAACAGCGGGCAGTATCTGCGCGGCGACGAAGCCAACCTGACCGCGCCGCTGGAGGACTACACCATCGTGATGCTGCACGGCGAATACCGCTACGACGATCATTTCTCGCTGTTCTTCCGCGTCAACAACCTGTTCGACGCGCAGTACCAGACGTTCGGCATGTACGGCAATCCTCAGGAAGTGCTGGGGCCTGAATACACCAACAACCGCTTCGTCGGGCCGGGTTCGCCCAGGGCCGCCTGGGCGGGGGTCAAGCTGGCGTTCTGAGGGCAAGGCCGGCGGGAGGCCGGTATAATTCGGCGGAAGACCTCATCCCGGAATCGACATGGATTCGATCACGCTGGCGACACCCGACGACTGGCATCTGCACCTGCGCGACGGCGCGGCGATGGCGGATATCGCAGACCACAGCGCCCGTCAATTCGGCCGGGCGGTCATCATGCCCAACCTGAAGCCGCCGGTGACGACGGTAGCGGCGGCGCTGGAATACCGTGGACGCATCCTGGCCGCCCTGCCGGAAAACGCGCAGTTCGAGCCGCTGATGACGCTTTATCTGACGGATGCCACGCCCGTCGAGGAGGTCGAGCGCGCAGCGGATACGCCGGAAATCATCGGATTCAAACTCTACCCCGCGGGCGCCACCACCCATTCCGAGGCCGGGGTCACCGGTATCGAAAAGGCTTACCGGGCGATCGAAGCCTTGGAACGGCATGGCGTACCGCTGCTCGTCCACGGCGAAGTCACCGACGCGGAAGTCGACATTTTCGACCGGGAAGCGCGTTTCATCGAATCGGTTCTGGAGCCGCTGGTCCAGCGTTTCACGGAATTGCGCGTCGTCCTGGAACACGTGACGACCAAGGAGGGCGTGGAGTTCGTGCGAAGCCGCGGGCCACGGGTCGGAGCCACCATCACGGCCCACCACCTGCTCTACAACCGCAACGCCTTGCTGGCCGGCGGCATCCGTCCCCACCATTACTGCTTGCCTGTGCTCAAGCGCGAATCCCATCGGCAGGCGCTGGTGGCAGCCGCGACCAGCGGCGATGCGCATTTCTTCCTGGGCACCGACAGCGCCCCCCACCCCAAGCCGCAAAAGGAAAGCGCCTGTGGTTGCGCCGGCTGCTACACGGCGTATACGGCCATCGAACTCTATGCCGTGGCGTTCGAGCGGGCAGGCGCGCTGCACATGCTCGAGCGGTTCGCCAGCCACCATGGCGCCGATTTCTACGGACGGCCCAGGAACGGCGGCACCCTGACCTTGCACCGAGCGAAATGGCGGGTTCCAGAAACCTTGGCGTTCGGACCGGAACGAGTGGTTCCCGCCATGGCGGGCGAAACCCTCGACTGGCGAGCATCTCGCCGCACGCTCTGAATGCCGGCCATGAAAAAGCCCGCGCGGAGCGGGCTTTTTCATGCGATGGTGGAAAAACCGGTCAGGGTGACGCCGGTTTTGCCTCGTCCTTCCCTTCTTTCTCTCTGGCCTCCGTGGCCCGGTCTTCGACGCCCTGCAGCTCGAACTCCATTTCGATCCCTTCGCCACCGCCGAAATCTTCTTCCAACGGCGGATTGCCGTCGTGGATCAGATAGTTCCGCTGCTGGAAATAGGCGTTGCGAATGAATTCGTAGCGGTCCACCGAAGCCTCGTCGGCGATCTTGGTCGCGCTCAGCATATCGGCACGGATGTCCACATACCGTCCCGCCCCGGCCCCCCAGGGAATGCTCGCCGGGGTGATGTAGTTGATCGGATTGGCCGCCGTGTCCCCGGCGAAACCGACGACGCCGCGCGGCGACCCCGGTCCGATGACGGGCAGCACGAGATAAGGGCCGGCGGGAACCCCCCAGGTCGCCAGAGTCTGGTCGAAATCTTCGTAATGCTTGGGCAGATCGAGCTTGTCGGCGACGTCGATGAAGCCTGCCATACCGATCGTCGAATTGACGATGAGGCGCCCCAGATCCTGTCCCGTCTGCACCAGCTTGAACTGGAGCAGATCGTTCGCGATCACGGACACATCGTCGACGTTGCTGAAAAAGTTCGTCACGCCTTTGTCGACGAACTTGGGCGCCGCCCATTGATAGCCTTTCGCCACGGGCTTGAGGAAGTAGTCGTCCAACCCGTCGTTGAATGACTGAGCGCCCCGATTCCATCCTTCCCAAGGATCGCGCGAGTCGGAATGTGTCGGCGGGGTGCCCGCGCTGGCCGTTTCCTGCTTGACTGTGTCCGACGCACAGCCGGCGGCCCCTGCGACCGCCATGAAGACCAGCACCAGCCGGCCCGGCATGATTCGAGAATTGTCCATTTATTTTTGTACCCTTGATCTCGTGGTTCCAGGGGATCTTGACGCGTGTGCGTATTCTAAACGCAATACCGTAATCCGCAATGCAATCACCCCCGAAATCGCCTTACAATGGGTTTCAATGCACCGCAAACCGGCGATCGCCCCCCCTTATATGACATCCCGCAAATCCCCCATGGCCCGGCGCTTCCGGAGTTACCTGCCAGTCGTTGTGGACGTCGAGACTTCGGGTTTCGATCCGCATGCCAACGCCCTGCTCGAAATCGCCGCCGTCCACTTGGACATGGATGAAACGGGAAATCTTCACCCCGTTCGAACTCATCAGCTGCATGTGAAGCCCTTCGAAGGCGCCAAACTCGAGGAAGCGGCGTTGAGCTTCAACAAGATCAATCCGTTTCACCCCTTCCGGTTCGCAGTGGACGAACGCGAGGCGCTGTCGCAGATTTTCGACGCGGTCCAGCAGTCGATCCGGCAACACGGCTGTACCCGGGCGATACTGGTGGGCCACAACCCGGCATTCGACATCGCTTTTCTCAATGCCGCGTCGAACCGGGCCAGGATCAAGAAGAATCCCTTTCACCCCTTCAGCACATTCGACACCGCAACCCTGGGCGGCCTGGCCTACGGCCAGACCGTCCTGGCGCGCGCGGCACAAGCGGCGGGGCTGAGCTGGGACCCCCAGGAAGCCCATTCGGCCGCCTACGACGCCAATCAGACCGCCCGCTTGTTCTGCACCATCGTCAACCGTTGGAAACGGCTGAACGACCTCCTGCCGCAGGAATGATCGGCCTCATGCCTTCCGCTCGCCGGCCGTCTTGACCTCGGCGAGCAGTTTCTGCAGTTCACCGCTCTCGTAGAGCTCCATCATGATGTCGCTGCCTCCGATCAGTTCCCCTTTGACGAACAACTGAGGAAAGGTCGGCCACTGGGAGACCAGCTTCAGGTTCTCACGAATCTCGGGGGCCTCGAAAACATTGACGAAGGCGTACTCCGCTCCGCACTGGTCGAGAATGTGGACGGCCCTTCCGGAAAATCCGCACTGGGGGAAATCCGGCGTTCCCTTCATGTACAGGATGACGGGATTGTCTGCGATCTGGCGCTTGATACTTTCGATCACGTCCACGGTTTGCCTCTTCATTGGTCCGAGTGAAATTTCCGGATTCTTCGATACTCGACCCCGAACGTCAAGCGTCGGGATCGACGGACACCTCCGATCGACCGCACGGAGTCGGTCTGCCGTATCGGGTCGATGAATTTGTTGTGCTGGACATTCTTTTCCGTTAACCTTCCGCCTTCCATCTAGGCAGTCTTGCTCGACTGCCTTTTGTTTTTTTGGGTTTTTGCCACCTATCCATGACGAGCAACATCATGCCGACTTACGCCCGGCAACCGGTGACGTTCACCCACGGCGAGGGAGCCTGGCTTTTCGACACCGAGGGCAGGCGCTACCTCGATGCCGTTTCCGGCGTCGCCGTCTGCAGCCTGGGCCATGCCCATCCGGCGGTTGCGAAGGCGCTGTGCGACCAGGCCGGGCGTTTGGTCCACAGCTCCAACCTGTACCGGATCGGACTGCAGGAAGAACTGGCCGGACGTCTGTGCCGCCTGAGCGGCATGGACAACGCGTTCTTTTGCAATTCGGGCGCCGAGGCCAACGAGGCCGCGATCAAGATCGCGCGGCGCTACGGCCATCATCGCGGCATCGACGCTCCGAAGATCATCGTCATGGAAGGAAGTTTCCACGGCCGCACGCTGGCGACGCTGAGCGCCACCGGCAACCCAAAGGTGCAGGAGGGCTTTGCGCCCTTGGTCGGCGGTTTCCTGCGCCTGCCCTACGACACTATGGAAGCGGTCGCTGCCGTCGATGATCCCGATGTCGTCGCGGTCCTGGTCGAACCGGTCCAGGGCGAAGGGGGGGTCCGCGTTCCCTCGGCCGATTATCTGGCGCGGCTGAAGTCGCTGTGCGACCAGCGCAACTGGCTGCTGATGCTCGACGAAGTGCAGACCGGCATGGGCCGGACCGGCCGGATGTTCGCTTACCAGCATGCCGGAATCGTCCCGGACGTCATGGCCCTGGCGAAGGCGCTCGGCAACGGCGTGCCGATCGGCGCCTGCCTCGCCCGAGGCATCGCCGCGGAAATGCTCACGGCGGGCACGCACGGCTCGACTTTCGGCGGCAATCCGCTGGCCTGCGCTGCGGCCTTGGCCGTGGTCGACACCCTGGAACGGCAGGCCTTGCCCGCGCGCGCGGCGGACCTCGGCCGGCGGCTGGTGAACGGCTTCCGGACCCGCCTCGGCAACCACCCCGGCATCGCGCAGATCCGTGGCCTGGGCCTCATGGTCGGGATCGAACTCAGCCGGCCCTGTACAGAACTCGTCGGGATTGCCCTGGAACAGGGCTTGCTCGTCAATGTCACCGCGGAACGGACCGTGCGGCTGCTTCCTCCCCTGATCCTGACGGACGCCGAAGCCGACGAACTGGTCGACCGGCTGAGCGCCATCATCCAAGCCTGTCTCGATCCGGTAGGCTGATTTTACAAATTGCAGCAGATTCACCATGAAACCGCGTCATTTCGTCACCTTGCGCGACATCGGTTCCTCCGAATTCCGGGGCCTGATCGCCCGTGCCATCGAACTCAAGGCCCTGAAGGAAACTTACGAGCCCCTGAAAAACAAGGTCCTGGGGATGGTGTTCGAAAAGTCCTCGACCCGTACCCGCGTATCCTTCGAAGTCGGGATGGCCCAGTTCGGCGGCAGCTCCATCTTCCTGTCGCCGCGGGACACGCAGCTCGGGCGCGGAGAGCCGATCGAGGATTCGGCGCGGGTGCTGTCCCGCATGGTGGACTGCATCATGCTTCGCACCCATTCGCACCGCACGGTGGAAGTGTTCGCCCAATACTCGCGAGTGCCGGTCATCAACGGCCTCACCGACCGCTTCCACCCCTGTCAGCTGCTGGCTGACATGCAGACCTATTTCGAACACCGCGGCGACATCGTCGGCAAGACCGTTGCCTGGATCGGCGACGGCAACAACATGTGCCAGACCTATATCCATGCAGCCGAGCTGCTGGATTTCGAATTGCGCATCGCCTGTCCCCCGGGCTATGAACCCGAAACCGAGCTGATCGAAGCCGCGGAAAAGCGGGTCGCCGTCAGCGGGGATGCTCGGGCCGCGGTCACCGGCGCCGACCTGGTCGTGACCGACGTCTGGGCCAGCATGGGTCAGGAAAACGAGCAGGCCGAGCGCATCGGCGCCTTCGAAAACTTCCAGGTGGACGCCTCTCTCATGGCCCTGGCGCGCCCCGACGCACTGTTCATGCATTGCCTTCCCGCCCACCGCGGCGAGGAGGTTTCCGCCGAGGTGCTGGAAGGTCCGCAAAGCGTGGTCTGGGATGAAGCCGAGAATCGGCTGCACGCCCAGAAGGCCTTGCTGGAATTTCTGCTCGCGACGTGAAGCGCTTCGCCCCCGCGTCGGTGAATGGCGTCGGGGTTATAATCGCTTTTACTGCCGGGACCCTGCGACTCTTGCTATCCGGACCCGTAGTCGTCCGTTTTTTTCATTGGTATTCGGCCCGAGATGAAAAGAACCCTAGCCTGCCTTCTCCTTGCCGCCGCATCGGGCGCGTCCGCTGCACCGGAGCACGGCAGACCACCAGTACCGGCCGAGGCCGCCCCAGCTCCCCAGAAGCCTCGAAGCGGCCAAGTCGTTTTGCTGAAAGATTTCAATGAAGTCAAGCAGAAAAATATCGAACTCAAGCAGAAGCTCGCCGAACTCGAGAATTCGCGCAAGGCGCTCGAAACCGAACTCGCCGACCTGCGGTCAGGCCGGGACGCGGCGGAATCCAACGCCCGCAACCTCGGCTCGGAAAACGAGCGCCTAAAGGCGGAACTGGCGTCGATCCGGCAGACCGCCGCCAACGCCCTCCAGATCGAAGCCGAACGCAACCGTCTGCGCGAAACGGTGGTGACCGTCGAGCGTGATCTCGAAGCCAAGCGGCTGGAAAACCTGGCGCTGGCGGAGGACACGCGCCAGCGCTGGTTCCTGATCGGCGCCGGGGTGCTGGCCGCCGGCTTCGTGCTGGGCCTGATCGTTCCGCAACTCGGCTGGCGCAAACGCAGCAGCTGGGATTCGTTCTGACCCCCCTTTTTTCATCCTCGCCGCTCCGGCAAACCGGACTTTTGTCAAGGAATCCGAATCATGACCGACAAGCACTCACGTCCCTTTTCGTCCCAGGTTGTCGACGGCATGGAGCGCGCGCCCAGCCGCGCCATGCTGCACGCGGTCGGCTTTGCCGATGCCGACTTCGCCAAACCGCAGATCGGCATCGCCTCCACCTGGGCCATGGTGACCCCGTGCAACATGCACATCAACAAGCTGGCCGAGGACGCGGCGCGCGGCGTCGACGGCAACGGCGGCAAGGCGGTGATCTTCAACACCATCACCATCTCGGATGGCATCTCCATGGGCACCGAGGGCATGAAATACTCCCTCGTGTCGCGTGAAGTCATCGCCGACTCGATCGAAACGGTGGTCGGCTGCCAGGGTTATGACGGGGTGGTCGCCATCGGCGGCTGCGACAAGAACATGCCCGGCTGCATGATCGCCCTGGCCCGCCTGAATCGTCCGGCAGTGTTCGTCTATGGCGGCACCATCCTGCCCGGCTGCCATGACGGCAAAAAGCTGGACGTGGTGTCGGTGTTCGAGGCGGTCGGAGCCCGTGCCAACAACCGCATCGACGACGCCGAACTGCACGCCATCGAGTCCAAGGCCATCCCCGGCCCGGGCTCCTGCGGCGGCATGTACACCGCCAATACCATGGCCTCCGCCATCGAGGCGCTGGGAATGAGCCTGCCGGGGAGTTCGGCCCAGGTGGCGATTTCCAGGGATAAGGCGCTGGATTGCGAACGCGCCGGCGCACAGGTGCTCAAGCTCCTCGACTTGGATATCAAACCCCGCGACATCATGACCAAACCGGCCTTCGAAAACGCCATCACCGTGGTGATCGCCTTGGGCGGCTCCACCAACGCGGTGCTGCATCTGCTGGCCATGGCCCATGCCTGCGGTGTCGACCTGACGCTCGAAGACTTCACCCGCGTCGGCCAGAAGGTGCCGATGCTGGCCGATTTGAAGCCCAGTGGGCGCTATTCCATGGCCGAATTGGTGGAGATCGGCGGCATCCAGCCCATGATGAAGACGCTGCTGGCGGCCGGCCTGCTGCACGGCGACTGCATGACGGTCACCGGCAAGACCTTAGCGGAAAACCTGGCGGAAGCGCCGGACTATCCGGCCGGGCAGGAGATGATCCGGCCCCTGGACAACCCCATCAAGAAGGACAGCCACCTCGTGATCCTCAAAGGCAATCTGGCGCCGGCGGGCGCGGTCGCCAAGATCACCGGCAAGGAAGGCCTGAGTTTCACCGGCACCGCGCGCGTGTTCGACTGCGAAGAACAGGCGCTCCATGCCATTCTCGACGGCACGGTGGTGAAGGGCGACGTCATCGTCATCCGCTACGAAGGTCCCAAGGGCGGACCCGGCATGCGCGAGATGCTCTCCCCCACCTCGGCGGTGATGGGCAAGGGCCTGGGCAAGGAGGTCGCCCTGATCACCGACGGACGCTTCTCCGGCGGCACCCACGGCTTCGTGGTCGGCCACATCACGCCCGAAGCCTACGCGGGCGGGCCGCTGGCGATTGTCCGGGACGGCGATACGATCACCATCGACGCAGAGACCCGCGCGCTGACCCTGCACCTCGCCGACGACGAGATCGGCCGGCGTCTGGCGCAATGGACCCAGCCGGCGCCGCGCTATACCAAGGGTGTGCTGGCCAAGTACGCCAAGCTCGTCAGTTCGGCCTCGGAAGGCGCCGTCACCGACAAGGGCCTCTAGCTCACATCGGAATCAACCCATGGTCCGGCGCCTACCGACGACCCTCGAGATGATCCGGGCGCTCATCGCCCGGCCCTCGGTCAGTTGCACCGATCCGCGCTTCGACCAGTCCAACCGGGCGGTGATCGAGCTGCTGGCGGAATGGGCCGAAGCGCTCGGATGCCGGGTCGAAATCCAGCCGCTGGACCACGGCAAGGCCAACCTCATCGCCACCCTCGGTCCTACCGGGGGCGGCGACGGACTGGCGCTTTCCGGCCACACCGACACGGTACCTTGCGATCCGGACCGCTGGCATAGCGACCCGTTCACGGCAATCGAGAAGGACGGGCGGCTCTACGGGCTCGGCAGCGCCGACATGAAATCCTTCTTCGCCCTGGCTCTGACCGCTGCGGGCGAAATCGATCCAACCGCCCTGCGGAGACCCCTGCTGCTGATCGCCACGGCGGACGAAGAGAGCTCCATGGCCGGCGCCAAGGCGCTCCTGCCCGAGCAGCTCGCCCCGGCCCGATGCTGCGTGATCGGGGAGCCTACCGGCCTCAAGCCCGTCCGCACGCACAAGGGCGTCATGATGGAGTCGATCCGCATCCAGGGTCAGGCCGGGCATGCCAGTGATCCCGCGCTGGGCGCGAACGCCATCGAGGGCATGCACCGGGTGATTTCCGAACTGTTGACGATCCGTGACGAACTGCAAGAGCGCTACCGCAACCCGGCCTTCGCCGTGCCGGTGCCGACCCTGAACCTGGGCGCCATCCACGGCGGCGACAACCCCAACCGTATCTGTGGCCATTGCGAGCTGAGCATCGATCTACGGCCCCTGCCCGGCATGGACATGGAGGAACTGCGCGGTCTGTTGAACCGGCGGCTCGGTCAGGCACTGGCCACCTCGCCGGGGCTCAGGCTTTCGGTGGAATCCCTGTTCGGCGGTGTTCCTGCCTTCGAAACGAAGGCCGACGCCGGACTGGTACGCTGCTGCGAGCATTTGAGCCACGCCACGGCTGGCGCGGTTTCCTTCGGCACCGAAGCCCCTTTCCTGTCCCGGCTCGGCGTGGAAACCGTGATCCTGGGTGCCGGCCATATCGAACAGGCTCACCAGCCCGACGAGTACCTGCCGCTGGATCATGTCGAACCGGCGACGCGGATCCTGCGCGGCTTGATCGAGCGGTATTGCATCGCGCCGGGGCGGTCGCATTGACGTCGGACGACACCGAATGAACGCCGGCATCGCCCCCCCGACCTTCGTACGCTGGTTTCGTGGCGCCGCCCCCTATATCCACGCCCACAGGAACCGCACCTTCGTCGTCAGTTTCGGCGGGGAAGCCCTCACCGATGGGCGGTTCGCCGAGCTGGTTCACGACTTCGCCCTGCTCCACAGCGTAGGCGTCAAGCTGGTGCTGGTGCACGGCACCCGCCCCCAGGTCGAGCGGCGCCTGCGGAGCCGAGGTGCCGATTTGCGCTATCACCAAGGGCTGCGGATCACCGACGCGGCCGCGCTGGAATGCGTCCAGGAAGCCGCCGGTGCGGTGCGGGTGGAGATCGAGGCACTGCTGTCGATGGGGGCGGCCAATTCGCCCATGGCCGGAGCGCGGATCAGGGTTGCCTCGGGCAATTTCGTGGTAGCCAAGCCCTTGGGTGTACGCGAGGGCGTGGATTTCGGCTATACCGGCGACGTGCGCAGGGTCGATGCCGGTGCGATGCGGCGTCTGCTGGATGAAGGCAGTGTCGTCCTGGTGTCCCCGCTCGGCTATTCGCCCACCGGGGAAATCTTCAACCTCAGCGCCGAGGAAGTCGCGACCGCGGTGGCCGGCGCGCTGGGAGCCGACAAGCTTTTGCTGCTGATGGAACAAGCCTGCGCCGTCGTCCCGGAGGGCCGGATGATCCACCAGATGACGCTGGAAGAAGCCGAGCGTCTGCTGGAACGGGCCGGTTCGCTGGAGCCCGGCGTGGCCGCGCATCTGGCCGCCGCCGTCAAGGCATGCCGCTCCGGCGTGACCCGCGCCCATCTGCTCGATCGCCACATCGACGGTGCCCTGCTGCTGGAACTGTTCACCCGTGACGGCGTCGGGACCCTGGTCAGCGCCAATCCGTTCGAGGAGCTGCGCCCGGCCCGGATCAACGACGTGGTCGGCATCCTGGACCTGATCCGTCCGCTCGAGGAGACCGGTGCCTTGGTAAACCGGTCGCGCGAGCGGCTGGAAACCGAGATCGAGGATTACGTCGTCATCGAGCGCGATGGCCTGATCGTGGGCTGCGCCGCTTTGCACGAATTTCCGGCCGATAACCTGGGCGAATTCGCCTGTCTGGCCCTGCATCCTGACTACCGTGGCGAGCGCCGCGGCGAGAAGTTGCTGGAATTCGTCGAGCAGCGCGCGCGCAAGCTCGGCCTGGCGCGGCTCTTCGTGCTGACCACCCAGGCCATGCAATGGTTCCGTGAAAGAGGATTCGAACCCGCCTCACCCGCCGACCTGCCTGGGGAGCGGCGGACGACTTACAGCCCCGAACGCAATTCCCAGGTGCTGATCAAGACGATCAGGCCAACCGAAATTCCCAGGAAAAGCTGAACGCCCATGCCGAATTCAGGAACGCTGCGCCTCCTCCACCTCACCGACTCGCACATCCTGGCCGACCCGGAAGCGCGGTTTTACGGCGCCGACAGCGCGGCCACGCTACGCGCGGTCATCGAGCATGCGAACCGGGACCGCTTCGACCTGATCCTGTTCACCGGCGACTTGGCGCAGGACCCGGTGCCGCAAAGCTACCGGAGGCTGGCCGAGCTTTGCGCCGGACTGCGGGCGCCTTGCTACTGGCTACCGGGAAATCACGACCAACCCGCGCTCGCGCGGAGGATTCTGGACGAAACGCCGCTGCTGCGCGCAACTGCGATCCGCCTGGGCGGCTGGCTGATCGTCTGCCTGGACAGCACCCTGCCGGGTTGTGCCGGCGGCTCCTTGGCCGGGGAACAGCTCGACCTGCTGGAACGGACGCTGAGCGACCATCCAACGCTCCACACCCTGATCGCCCTGCACCACCATCCCGTCCCCTGCGGCAGCGCGTGGATGGACACGATGATCCTGGACAATGCCGGTGAATTCTTCGCCGTGCTGGCCCGGCACCCGCAGGTAAAAGCCATCCTGCACGGCCATACCCACCAGGTGTCGGACTTCGAAATCGAAGGAAAGCGGGTATTCGGCACGCCGTCCACCTGCATCCAGTTCAAGCCTGCCAACCGGACCTTCGCGCTGGATGAGGAGCAGCCGGGCTACCGCTGGCTCGAACTGGGGCAGGACGGGTCGGTCGCAACAGGAATCTGCCGCGTCCCGGTACCGACGCCCCCTCCACCGGCGTCGGCCAGCGCCTGAGCGCCCGCCTGCAACGCCCGCTGCAGTTCGCCCAAGGCCTGACGGTAGACTTCCCGTTTGAAGTAGACGACGTCGCTCAAGGGATGCCAGTAATCGACCCAGCACCAGCGGTCGAACTCCGGGCGCTCGGAACAGTCCAACCGGATGTTGGCCTCGGCACCGGTGAGGCGCAGGATGTACCATATCTGTTTCTGGCCGATGCACAGAGGAGAGGAGCGACGGCGGATGAAGCGCTCCGGAAGCTGGTAGCGCAGCCAGCCCTTGGTGCGAGCGATGATCTCGACGTATTGGCGCTCCAGCCCGACCTCTTCGTAGAGCTCCCGGAACATCGCGGCATCCGGATCCTCATCGACCTTGATGCCGCCCTGAGGAAACTGCCATGAACGCATGCCCGCCCGCCGCGCCCAGAACACCCGGCCCTCGTCGTTGCTGAGGATGATGCCGACATTCAGGCGATAGCCCTCGGCATCGATCATATCTCCCGCTAATCCGCCCATTGTCTCCAACTGGTATACTGTTTCCGGTCACAAGTGACTTAGCGTCGTTTCGCTCGCCGCCGACCCCACTCCGCACCGGCTCAAGAGCCCTGCGCGAAAGCCTCGACGGCTGTTAGCAGTACACCGATGCGAAATCCCGTTAATGTATTTGGAATGTAAAGGAAACCCGTGACTCTGGCAATATTCGACCTCGACAATACGTTGCTGGCCGGCGACAGCGACTACCTCTGGGGGCGCTTCCTAGCGGACAAGGGCATCGTCGATCCCGCGGCCTATGAAGCGGCCAATGCCAGGTTCTACGAAGAATACAAAAACGGCACGCTGGATATCGGCGCATTCCTGGCGTTCGCTCTGCGCCCGCTGGCGGAAAACGAACCCGAGCAACTGTTTCGCTGGCGTGAGTCGTTCGTCGAAGAAAAAATCCTGCCGATCGTGCAGACCGCAGCCCGGGACCTGGTCGAACAGCACCGCTCGGCGGGCCACACACTGCTGGTCATCACCGCCACCAACCGTTTCGTGACCGAGCCCATCGTGCGGCTCTACGGCATCGACAACCTCATCGCCACCGAGCCCGAGTTCCGCGAAGGCCGCTATACCGGGCAGGTCGAGGGCATTCCCTCGTTCCACGAAGGCAAGGTTCACCGGCTGTCGGCATGGCTGAGGGACAACGATGGCTACGATCTGGCCGACACTTGGTTCTACAGCGATTCGCACAACGACATTCCCTTGCTCTCGCGGGTCGCCCATCCGGTGGCGGTGGACCCCGACCCCACCCTGCGCCGCATGGCCGAGGAGCGGGGCTGGCCGGTCATCAGCCTGCGAGCCGCCTGAGTTCTCTTCAGCCTTTCCGGATCAGGAAGAAGTGCGTGCCGGTTTCTTCGGCATATTCGACGAGATCGTGGCCCGCCTGTTCGAGGTAGACTCCGAAATCCAGGACTGACGCGGGATCGGTCGCCCGCACCCGCACGATCTGGCCGCTGCCCATGAGCTGCAGGGTTTTTTTCAGGCGCAGCAGCGGCAGCGGGCACATCAGCCCGCTGGTATCCAGCTCCTGGTCTACGACGATCATGCTCTGACTCCATTGCACATGTCCGCATTTTAACAAAAGCCAGCCCCATGGATTACCTGCCGATATTCCTCAAGCTTCGTGACGCCCCCTGCCTGGTCGTGGGAGGCGGGGAGGTCGCCGGTCGCAAGCTCGGCCTGTTGCTCGAAGCGGGCGCAGCGGTCACCGTGATCGCGCCTTCCGCCGACGCGGCCATCGCCGAACTGGCCGAACGCGGTCGCATCCGGCTGCGCACGAAAACCTTCGACGCGGACGATGCCGACGGTTTTCGGCTGGTCATCGCGGCGACCGACGATCGCGAGGTGAACGAGGAGGTCGCAGCCACCGGGCGGAGGCTTGGCATTCCGGTCAACGTGGTCGACTGCCCGGCGCTGTGCGACTTCATCTTTCCGGCCATCGTCGATCGCTCGCCGGTGGTGATCGCGGTATCCACCGGAGGCGCGTCGCCGGTGCTGGGCCGGCTGCTGCGGACCCGAATCGAAGCCTGCATTCCGTCCGGCTTCGGCACGCTGGCCCGGATCGCCGGGGGGCTGCGGGACCGCGTCAAGCGAGCGATTCCCGACGCCCGCGCTCGCCGGCACTTCTGGGAGCAGGGGCTGCAAGGGCCGGCTGCGGAACTGGCGTTGCAGGGGCGCGCGGAAGAAGCCGAGATGCGGCTGCTGGAGGAAGCCGAAGCCGCCGCGACGCAAGGCGGACCTTCGCTGGGATCGGTCGCACTGGTCGGCGCGGGGCCGGGCGATCCGGACCTGCTGACGCTACGCGCCTTGCGGCTGATTCAGGAGGCCGACGTCGTCGTTTACGACCGCTTGGTCTCGCCCGAGATCCTGGCTCTGGTACGGCGGGACGCCCGGCGCATCTATGCGGGCAAGGAACGCAGCCGCCATAGCATTCCTCAGGACGATATCAACGAGCTGCTGGGGAATCTGGCCTCCGAAGGCCACCGCGTGGTCCGCCTCAAGGGCGGCGATCCGTTCATTTTCGGACGGGGCGGCGAGGAGATCGAAACCCTGATGGCACGCCATATCCCGTTCCAGGTCGTGCCGGGGATCACGGCCGCATCGGGTTGCGCCGCCTATGCCGGCATCCCCCTCACCCACCGCGACCATGCCCACGCCTGCCTGTTCGTCGCCGGCCACCTGAAGGATGGCAGCCTGCAAGGAATCGACTGGCCGCAGCTCGCGCGGCCCCGCCAGACCGTGGTGGTTTACATGGGCCTGCAGGGACTGCCGCAGATCTGCGCTGAACTGATCCGCCACGGCGCGCCGCCGTCACGGCCGGCAGCCCTGATCCAGCAAGGCACGACGAGCGAACAACGGGTCGTGTCCGCCACCTTGGAGACCCTGCCCGCCAGGGTGGCGGATTCGAATGTCAAGGCCCCCACCCTCGTCATCATCGGCGAGGTGGTGACGTTGCGGGAAAAACTGGCCTGGTACCGTGGCCGGGCGGAACGGGAAGAAATGTCCGCCAACGGGCGATAGATCCTGGGCGGTCAACGCTCGGGGGAGTTCGCCCCGCCGTCTCGATCGTCGGGGAGTTCCCGACTGTCCACCGATTCTCCTGGAATGGCGTAGTCCTCGTTGGCCCAGCTGCCCAGATCGATCAACCGGCAGCGGTCGCTGCAAAACGGTTTGAACTTCTGCGCCTCGGTCCAGGGCACCGGCTTGCCGCAGTGAGGACAGCGCACGATGGTATAGACGCGCGACATCGGCGGACGGCTCAGAGCAGACAGGAAGTCAATTGGAAAGGCACGTCCTCGCTGCACTGGGCAGGACGCTCGTTCGGCTGGCCGGTCAGGAACCGCACGGTGAAGCGGTGCTTACCGCCGCTGATCTCCGCGAAATAGGGCAATTCGATCGGCACGGCAACGCGCAGCAGTAGCACCGCTGCGGCATGATCCAGATTCTTCTGGAAGAATCCGCCATGGGCGGTTTCCCAGATACCCACGGCACTATCCCGGAGCAGGCCGAGGATGAGCCCGATCCCGTCCTGGACCGGACGGAAGCTGTCCAGCCATTCGGTAGCCTCGCCCCGCCTCCGCTCCGCGTCCCGCTCCAGCCAGAAATGGTAGGCGGGCAGGTCGAAGGAACACGTGCCGCCGGGGATTGCCGTCCGCTGCGCAACCGACTTGAACAGCTCGTTCTCCATCACCTGGAAGCCGATCCGTCCGCTGTGACCGTAGAGGCGCTGCCCGGCGGAATCGAGTTGGCTCAGGACCGAGGCCAATGCCTCCTGGTCGATGTGCTGGTTACCCTGCATCTTGCCCAAAGCTCCGCCGAGCCGGTCGATCTCCTTGAGCATCTCGGACTTGATGTCGTTCCGGCTGAGCAGCGCGACGATCTCGTTCAGCGTCGCGACGACCGCCCGACAGTCCCAGACCGAACCACCCTGGGCGAAATGCCTGGCCTGGCGAAACAGTTGCTCCAGGCGCAGAAACAAGCGCATCCGCTCGTTCAACGGAAACTCATAAACGATTTGATTCTTCAAGTTCGGGAAACCGGTCGAATTGGGGGATACGGGGTGAACCCGGAAGATCATCGGACCGAGCCATCGGTCGACGGCGTCATTGTCAACTTTGGCCCCGATTAGTCAAGCCGCGGCGAGTGCGCAATAGCGCCGGTGCAGCGCATCCACCTCCGACTCCAGGCAGGCCGGGTCGGCGGTATTGACGATGACGTCGTCCGCCGCCGCCAGCCTTTCGCTGCGGGACACCTGGGCAGCCATGATGGCGCGCACCTCCTCGGGCCGGAGCCCGCTGCGCCGAACCACCCGTTCGATCTGCAACGTCTCCGGGCAATCCACCACCAGGACGCGGTCGACGAACTTCCGCCGGCCGGTTTCCAGCAGCAAGGGGATGCACAGCAGGCAGTAGCTGCCGGCCGCGCCGAGCACGAGGCGCGCGAGCTCGGCATAGACCAGAGGATGCAGAATCCCTTCCAGGCGCTTGCGGGATTTCGGCTCGGCGAATACCCGGCGCCTCAGGGCCGCCCGGTCCAGATGGCCGTCGCCGCCGAGAATATCGGCACCGAATGCCCGGACGACGGTCTTGAGAGCCGGCTGCCCCGGCTCGAGCAGGCGGTGCGCCACCTCGTCCGCATCGAACACCTCGACCCCGCGCGCGGCGAACAAGCCGGCCACCGTGGATTTTCCGGCGCCGATGCCGCCCGTCAAACCGACTACAAGCATCCTTGCGCTAGCCTCCCGGCGCGGCCCAGCGCCAGTAGGCGTCGTTGAGCGCGGGCCCCCACAGCAGGGCGATCCAGCCTCCCGCCGCCAGAAACGGGCCGAACGGAATCGGCGTACGCCCGTCCTTCCCTCCGGCCGCCAGCGCAATCGAACCGATCACCGCGCCGGAGATCGATGAAAACAGAATGATCATCGGCAGCATCGGCCAGCCCAGCCAGGCACCCAGCATGGCGAGCAGCTTGAAATCGCCGAAGCCCATCCCCTCCCTTCCGGTCAGCAGCAGAAAACCGTGATGTAGGGTCCATAGGACGAGATAACCGGCGACCGTCCCGTACAGCGCCGTCTCCAGGCTGCAGAAGAGGCTCTGGGCATTCAGGAGCAGGCCGAGCCAGAGGAGGGGAAGCGTGATATCGTCCGGCAGCACCAGATGGTCGAGGTCGATGAAGGCCAAAGCGATCAGGCCGGCAGTCAGGCTCAAGGCAGCCAAGGTTTGCCAGGATGCGCCGAAATGCCAGGCCACCATCGCGAACAGCACTCCGGTCAGCAGTTCGACCAGCGGATAACGCCGGGAGATCGCCGCGCCGCAGGCGGCACAGCGGCCACGAAGCCACAAAAAGCTCACTACCGGCACGTTCTGCCAGAACCGGACCGGCGCTCCGCAATGCGGACACTGCGACCCCGGCCTCCAGAGGTTGTAGTCGGCTCCCCCGGACGGTAGCTCGGCGCCGGGTTCCAGGAATTCCCGGCATTCCCTGCGCCAGGCCCGCTGCATCATCTGTGGCAGGCGATGGATGACCACGTTGAGAAAACTGCCGATGATCAGTCCGAACAGGCCGCAGATGGCGATCAGAGCCGGTCCCTCCGGCAACAATGTCGAGTCGGTCAAGATGACACCTTCAGACGACGGAACCCAGTTTGAAAATCGGCAGATACATCGCGATCACGAGCCCGCCCACCAATACCCCGAGGACCACCATGATCAAAGGCTCCAGCAGGCTACTCAACGAGTCTACGGCATTGTCCACTTCTTCCTCGTAGAAATCGGCGACTTTCGACAGCATGCTGTCGAGCGATCCCGACTCCTCCCCGATCGCCACCATCTGCATCACCATGTTGGGGAACAGATTGGCCTGGCGCATCGACATCTGGAGCTGCTGGCCGATGGCTACGTCTTCGCGCATGCGCATGACCGCCTCGCCGTAAATGATGTTTCCGGTCGCTCCGGCCACCGATTGCAATGCCTCGACCAGGGGCACGCCGGCGGCGGACATCGTGGACAGGGTCCGGGCGAAGCGGGCGACGGCGGCTTTGTGCAGAATGGCCCCGACCACCGGCACCGCGAGGGCCATCCGGTCCAGCAAATGGTTGAACGCAGGCGATCGCTGCCTGGCCTTGATGAAGGCGGTCGCCGAAACCGCGGCGCTTCCGAAGACGACGTACCACCAGTCCCGCAGCCAGCGCGAAAGATCGATCACCAGCTGGGTGAAGGCAGGCAGATCGGCACCGAAGCTCTTGAACAGGTCTTCGAAGGTCGGCACCACGAACATGAGCAGGATCGTGGTCACGATCACCGCAACGACGACGACCGCGATCGGATAGGTGAGTGCCTTCTTGATCTTGCCCTTGAGGGACTCGGTCTTTTCCTTGTAATCGGCCACCTTGTGCAACAGGGTTTCCAGCACGCCGGCCTGCTCGCCGGCCCGCACCAGGTTGCAGAACAACTCGTCGAAATGGACCGGGTGTTTCGACAGGGCGTCCGCCAGGGTCGTGCCGCTCTCGACGTCGGCCTTGATGCCCAGCAGGAGGTCCTGCATGGCCGGGTTGTCATGGCCGCGGCCCACGATTTCGAAAGCCTGCACCAAGGGCACCCCCGCCGACAGCATGGTCGCCAACTGGCGGCTGAACACGGCGATGTGCTTCGACGTGATTTTCTTGCGCGGACCGCCGAACAGGGGTTTGGGCTTCTTCTTGATCTTGACGACGCGGATGCCCTGCCGCCTCAGCTCCGCCCTCGCAGTGATCTCCGAGCGGGCGCTGACTTCTCCCTTGGTCCGGCTGCCATTGCGGTCCAGTCCCTCCCAGACGAACAACGCCGTTTCCTGGCTCGCCACCGGCTCAATCCCTCGTCACGCGGTCGATTTCCTCAAGGCTGGTGACGCCTGCCTTGACCTTCTTCAGCCCGGACTCCCTCAGGTCCGCGATACCCTCCGCGTGCGCCTGCTCGGTCAGGGTCATCACATTTCCGCCTTCCAGGATGATACGGTTGATTTCCTCGGAAATCGGCATGACCTGGTAGATGCCGACGCGGCCTTTGTAGCCCTTCACGCACTGCTCGCAGCCGGCTGGTCCATAGAGCGTGAACCTGCCGATATCGCCCTCGCGGAAGCCGGATGCGAGCAGGACTTCGGGCGGCACCTTTTCCTCCCGCTTGCAATGCGGACAAAGCCGCCTGGCCAGCCGCTGCGCCATGATCAAGATGACCGAGGAGGCGATGTTGAAGGCCGGGATACCCATCTGCATCAGGCGGTTCAAGGTCTGCGGGGCATCGTTGGTGTGCAGGGTCGAGAGGACCAGATGGCCGGTCTGGGCCGCCTTGACGGCGATCTCGGCGGTCTCCAGGTCGCGGATCTCGCCCACCATGATGATGTCGGGGTCCTGGCGCAGAAACGCGCGCAGCGCCTCGGCGAAAGTGAGGCCGGTCTTGTAGTTGACGTTGACCTGGTTGATCCCCGGAACCGTGATTTCGACCGGGTCCTCCACGGTGGAAATGTTGGCTTCGACACGATTGAGCAGGTTCAGGCCGGTGTACAGAGTGACGGTCTTGCCGCTGCCGGTGGGACCGGTGACGAGGATCATGCCGTAGGGCTTTTCCAGGGCGCGCAGGAAATTGTCCCGCTGCTCCGGTTCGAATCCCAGCATTTCGACGCCGATCTGGGCCGAACCCGGATCGAGGATACGCAGCACGATCTTTTCCCCGAACAGTGTCGGGCAGGTATTGACACGGAAATCGATGGCGCGGGAACGCGACAACGTCATCTTGATGCGGCCATCCTGGGGGATCCGGTGTTCTGCGATGTCCATGCGCGACATCACCTTGATGCGGGCGCAGATCTTGACTCCCAGCGCCGCGGGAGGGTTCGCCACTTCGTGCAGGATGCCGTCGTGCCGGAACCGGATGCGCAGGAATTTTTCGTAGGGTTCGATATGAATGTCCGAAGCCCCTTTTCTCACCGCATCCAGCAGGAGGCGGTTGACGAAACGCACGATCGGCGCGTCGTCGATGCCGGAAATTTCCGGATCGGCGTGCGGGCCATCGTCGTCTCCGGCGGTGATCTGGAGACTGTCCAGGTCCTCCTCGAGCAACTGCTTGAGGCTGGTATCTGCCGCATCCAGCACTGCTTCGATGCAGCGGGAGAGTTTGTCCTCTTCGACCAGGATGCAATCGGTGACGAGGCGGGTCTGGAAGGTGATTTCGTCCAGCCCCAGAAAATTGGTCGGATCCGACACCGCGACGAACAGATGGTTGCCGCGCCGCATCAACGGAAGGATGTGGTGGTGGCGTATCAGCTTTTCGCTGACCCACTGGGTCGGCGGAATCTCGAAAGCGACCGCGTCCAGGTCGAGCAGCGGCAGCCCGAACTCCTGGTGGGCGACCTGAGCAATCTTAAGGCTGTCGAGGATCTTGTTGGAGACCAGATAACTGACGAAAGGGGTCTTCTTCCGGCGCGCATCCTCGAAATAGGCCTGGGCATCCGCTTCGGAAAGCATCTCGGCCTTGACCAGGCTCTTCGCCAGACCGCTCAGCTGCTGGACGCCGGGAACCGCAGCCATGCTCAGGCCGCCCCCCCGAACCCGCTCCGCCATGAAGGATGCGGGCGCATCACAGAGCCTGAATGCGTTGTTTCTGGGTCATGAGGGAAGCGAGGCCGGCCCGCAGATCGGCCAGGCGAGCCCTCTCCTTTTCGACCACCTGTGGCGGGGCTTTGCCCAGGAAGCTTTCGTCGCCGAGCTTCGCCTCCAGCCTCGGCAGCTCCTTGCCCAGCCTCTGGATTTCCTTGTCCAGCCGCACCAGTTCGGCATCCTTGTCGATCAGGCCGCGCATCGGAATGAGGACGCGCAGGTCCCCCACCAGGGCGATCGCCGATTCCGGCTCGGCCTGCCCCGGCTCCAGCCAATTCAGGCTCTCCAGCCGTGCCAGTTTCTCGATGAGCAGGGTCGAGCGCGCCGACCAGGCGCGGTCCAGCTCGGTACCGTTGCTCAGCAGCACCGGCAGCGGCTTGGCCGGGGCGAGGTTCATGTCCGCCCGGATGCGCCGCACCCCCAGGATCACTTCCATCACCCAGGCCATTTCGCGCTCGGCCTCGGGATCAGCCTGGGCCGGGTCCGCTTCCGGATAGTCCCGCTGCATGATGGTGGGCGCGAACGCGCCCGTCAGCGGTGCCACCCGCGCCCAGATTTCCTCGGTGATGAACGGCATGAACGGATGCGCCAGGCGCAGCAGGGCCTCCAGCACGCCCACCAGGGTCTGGCGGGTGCCGCGGCCCGCGGCCTCGTCACCGGACTGGAGCACGACCTTGGCCAGCTCCAGGTACCAGTCGCAGTACTCGTTCCAGACGAACTCGTAGATGGCCTGCGCTGCCAAGTCGAACCTGTACTGCCCCACCGCCTCCGTCACGGCGCCGACGGCCGCCTGGAAGCGGCTGCGTATCCAGCGGTCCGGCAGGCTGTAGCTGCAGGCGCCGCCGCCCAGGCCGCAATCCTGCCCTTCGGTATTCATCAGCACGTAGCGCGCCGCGTTCCACAGCTTGTTGCAGAAGTTGCGGTAGCCCTCGACCCGCTTCAGGTCGAAGCGGATGTCGCGGCCGGTGGAGGCCAGCGACGCGAAGGTGAAGCGCAGCGCGTCGGTGCCGTAGGAGGGGATGCCCTCGGGGAAGTCCCGGCGGGTGCGCTTCTCGATCCGCGCCGCCATCTGAGGCTGCATCAGCCCCTGGGTCCGTTTCGCGACCAGATCCTCCAGGGCGATGCCGTCGATCAGATCGATCGGGTCCAGCACGTTGCCCTTCGATTTGGACATCTTCTGGCCTTCGGCATCGCGCACCAGGCCGTGGATGTAGACTTCCCGGAACGGCACGTCGCCCATGAACTTCAAGCCCATCATGATCATCCTGGCCACCCAGAAGAAGATGATGTCGAAGCCGGTGACCAGCACGCTGGTGGGATAGAAGGTATCGAGCTCCGGCGTGCGCTCGGGCCAGCCCAGGGTGGAGAACGGCCACAAGGCGGAGGAGAACCAAGTGTCCAACACGTCTTCGTCCTGACGCAGCACGACGGACTCAGCGAGGCCATGCCTGGCCCGGACTTCGCCCTCGGAGCGGCCGACGTAGACTTGGCCCTCGCCGTCGTACCAGGCCGGGATGCGGTGTCCCCACCAGATCTGCCGGCTGATGCACCAGTCCTGGATGTTGTACATCCACTGGTAATAGGTGTTGCTCCAGTTCTCCGGCACGAAGCGGATACGCCCCTCCTCCACCGCCTTGATCGCCGGCCCGGCCAGGGGCCCCGCCTTGACGAACCACTGGTCGGTCAGGAACGGCTCGACCACCACGCCGGTGCGGTCGCCGCGCGGCACCATCAGCCGGTGCTCGTCGATTTTCTCGATCAAGCCGAGTTCGTCGAGATCGTGCACGATCAGGTCGCGGGCCTCATAGCGGTCGAGGCCGTGGTACTTGGCGGGGATGTCCGCCAGCGGCAGGATCGCCGCGCTCTTGTCGAACACGCTGATCATCGGCAGCGCGTGGCGCACGCCGATGGCGTAGTCGTTGAAATCGTGGGCGGGGGTGATCTTGACGCAGCCGGAACCGAATCCGGGGTCGACGTAGTCGTCGCCGATCACCGGAATCTCGCGGCCGGTGAGGGGCAGCCGGATCGACTGGCCGATCAGGTGGCGGTAACGCTCGTCCTCCGGGTGCACTGCGACGGCGGTGTCGCCGAGCAGGGTTTCCGGACGGGTGGTCGCCACCACGAGATGGCCGCTGCCGTCGGCCAGCGGGTAGCGCATGTGCCAGAGATGACCCTGCTCTTCCTCGGAGACAACCTCCAGATCGGACACCGCGGTGTGCAGCACCGGGTCCCAGTTCACCAGGCGCTTGCCGCGGTAGATCAGTCCCTCCTCGTACAGCCTCACGAACACTTCGCGCACGGCCTGCGACAGACCTTCGTCCATGGTGAAGCGCTCGCGCGACCAGTCCAGCGAGGCTCCCAAGCGGCGGAGCTGGCGGGTGATGGTGCCGCCGGAGGTCTCCTTCCATTGCCAAACCCGGTCGATGAACGCCTCGCGGCCCAGATCGTGGCGGGTCTGCCCCTGGGCGGCGAGCTGGCGCTCCACCACCATCTGGGTGGCGATGCCGGCATGGTCGGTGCCGGCCTGCCAAAGGGTGCGGTAGCCCTTCATGCGGTGGTAGCGGATCAGGAGGTCCATCACCGTGTCCTGGAAGGCGTGCCCCATGTGCAGGCTGCCGGTGACGTTGGGCGGCGGAATCATGATGCAGTACGGTGCACCCTCGCCCGCCGGGGCGAAGAAGCCGGATTCCTCCCAGAGCTGATACCAGCGCTGCTCGATGGCGTGGGGTTCGTAGACTTTGTCCATGGATTTCAAGAAAGATGAGCGAAACCGGCCGGCTCCGAAGCCGGCGTTTTCCAGCGATTATAATATGTCAATGATAACGAACCCGCCGGGGCGATCATGCGGTGGATTCGAGGTCGACCATGGCGGGATTCAGCCCCTGGCTGCGGTAATGACGGAAATGCTCGCGCCGGCGTGCCCGCGCCGCATCGTCCGGCTCGACCAGCTCGATCACGCGCCGGAACCGGCGGAACGCCTCCGGCACAGAGGAACCCAGATTGATCATCACGTCGTCGAAGCCGGCGGGCGGCGCCCGGCCCACTGCCACCGGACAGGGGCCGGCATCCGTGTTTCCGGTCACCGCGCAGTGCGGGACGAAGCTGCCCTGGCGGAAGGTCCACAGCAGTTCATCCAGCCTCGCCGCCTCCTCGTCCGTATCCGTCAGAAGGAATACCTTGTGCCCTTGCCGGTAAGCCTTCTCGGTCAGCCGGCAGGCATAGGGAAAGACGCTTTCGTTGCCCGGCAGCAGATAGAATTCGACGCCGGTCATGCCGCCCGGTCGATGAGGTATTGCACCAGAAGCGGCACCGGACGGCCGGTGGCCCCCTTGTCCGCCCCGGTCTTCCAGGCGGTCCCCGCGATGTCGAGATGCGCCCATTTGAAGTCCTTGGCGAACCGTGACAGGAAGCAGGCGGCGGTGATGCTGCCGCCGTCCGGCCCGCCGATGTTGGCGATATCGCCAAAATTGGACTTGAGCTGTTCCTGGTAATCGTCCCAGATCGGCATGCGCCAGACCCTATCCCAGGTGGCGTCGCCGGCGCGGGTCAGCTGCTCGCACAGTAAGTCGTCGTTGCCCATGAGGCCGCTGGGATGACGTCCCAGCGCCACGATGCAGGCCCCGGTCAAGGTCGCCACGTCGATCACCGCCACCGGATCGAAGCGCTTGGCATAGGTCAGCGCATCGCACAGGATGAGGCGACCCTCCGCATCGGTGTTGAGAATCTCGATGGTGATGCCGGCCATACTCTTGACGATGTCTCCGGGCTTGTTGGCGTTGCCGTCCGGCAGGTTCTCCGAAGCCGGCACCAGCCCGACCACGTTCAACGGCAGCCCGAGTTCCGCCACCGCCTGGATCGTACCGATGACGCTGGCGCCGCCGCACATGTCGTACTTCATCTCGTCCATGTTGGCGGCGGGTTTCAAGGAAATGCCGCCGGCGTCGAAAGTCAGGCCCTTGCCGACCAGCACGTAGGGCTTGGCCTTGCCGCCGGCGCCGCGGTATTCCATGACGATCAGCTTGGCCGGCTGGCGGCTGCCGCGCGCCACCGACAGCAGGGCGCCCATCCCGAGCTCCTCCATATCGCTCTCTTCCAGCACCGAAACCTTGAGCTTCTTGTGCTCCTTGCCGATGGCCTGCGCCTGCTCCGCCAGGTAGGCGGGCGTGCAGACATTGCCCGGAAGATTGCCCAGGTTGCGGGCCAGGGTCATGCCGTGGGCAATGGCTTGCCCTTCGCGGATTCCGGTCTCGGCCAGGGCCCGATCCGTCTCGGATGCCGTCAGGAATTGCAGTCTCGAGAGGCGCGGCGGGTGATCTTCGGAAGTATCCCCCTTCATTTCCTGGAAGCGGTAGAGCGCGCTTTCCAGCAGCTCGACGGCCTGGCGGACCTTCCAGTCCACCCCGCGTTGGCCGACCTCGACCTCGTGCAAGGCCGACACGGCATGCTTGGCGCCGGATTCCTTAAGCACCTTGAACGCCGCCGCCAGGCTCTTGCGGTAGCCGGCCACGTTCAGCTCCTCGCGCTTTCCCAGGCCCACCAGCAGCACCCGGTCGATCCGACCGCCCGGCAGGTGGTTGACCAGCAAGGTGTCGCCGGTCTTGCCTTCCACGTCGTCGCGCTTGAGCAGCTTGGCCAGCAGCCCGTCGAGCATCGCATCCAGCGCTTCCGCCGAGGGCGCGAGCTTGCGCTTCTGGAACACTCCGACGATCAGACAATCGGTCGAAAGCCGTTCCAGCGCATCAGTTCTTGTCGAATACTCCATGCTATCATCCGCCTGCTTTGAATCGCCCGGCACCGCCACGTCCACACGCAGCCCAGCCGCCGGGAAAGCCGTTAGGTTAGTATGAATCCGCAGCCTTTTGAACCCAGAAAAGCACGCCGCCCCTTCGGACTCCCGACGATCGACCGTCTGATCGCGGGCGAATTGGCCAAAACGCTGCTCGCGGTGCTGTTCGTTCTGGTCGCCATCGTCGTCAGCCGTAAATTCCTGGCCATCCTGGCGCGGGCCATCGAAGGCGAAGTCGCCACCGAAACGATCTTCACTCTGCTGGGCCTCAAGGTCGTCGTCACCCTCGCCGCACTGTTGCCGGCATCCATGTTTCTCAGCGTGCTGATGGTGCTCGGACGCATGTACCGGGACAACGAGATGACGGTGTTCGCCTGCGCGGGCATAGGACCGATGCGGATCTATCGCTCCATCCTGCTGTTCGCCGGACCGGTCTGCCTGCTGGGGGCGTTCCTCTCCCTGCAAGCCATGCCGTGGTCCGAAAGGCTGAGCCAGGAACTCATCAGCCAGGACGAGAAAGGCGCCGACGTGCGCGGCATCAAAGCCGGCCGGTTCAACGAATTCAGCCAGGGCGACGTGGTGCTGTACGCCGAGGAGCTGAACACCGACAAGACCATGAGCAAGGTTTTTGCGCAAAGCCGCCGCGGCGACGAAACCGGCATCGTCATCGCCGAGAGCGGCCATATGGAAATCAATGATGCGGGCGATCATTTCGTCGTTTTGAACAATGGCCGCCGCTACCAGGGCGTGCCCGGACGCCCCGATTTCGTGCTCAGCGAATTTCAGGCCTATGGCGTGCGAATCAACCCGCCCGAAGGCAACCAGGCGGCGCTCAAGCGCGAAGCCGCGAACAGCCTGCATTTGTGGATTTCAGGGCGGCCGCGCGAACTCGCCGAACTCCAGCGTCGGCTGGCGGTACCGCTGGGCACCCTCGCCCTGACTCTCCTGGCCGTTCCGATTGCAAGGACATCGCCGCGCGGCGGCGTGTGGGGCAACCTGATCGGCGCCTTCCTGATCTACATCGTCTACGAGAACCTGCAGAAAATCTCCCAGGGCCTGCTCGCCACCGGCAAGTTGTCACTGGGATTGAGCTACGGCGGCATCTATGCCGCGATGCTGCTCGCCACCGCCCTGCTGCTGGCCCGAAATGCCGGCTGGCGCTGGGTGCGCGATACGGTTCTGGGGCGCGGATGAATACCCTGAACCGGTACATCGGGCGCGAAGTCGTCAAGGGAGCAACCTTCGCCGCCCTGGTCCTGCTCGCCTTGCTCAACTTCTTCACCTTCGCCGACGAGCTCCGCGACCTGGGCGAGGGAAATTACGGGCTCGGCAGCATCTTTCTCTATCTGACGCTCACCTCCCCTCACAGCTTGTACGAACTCATCCCCTCGGGCGCGCTGATCGGCGGGCTGGTGGTTCTGGGCAACATGGCCAACAACCATGAACTGGTCGCCATGCAGGCCGCCGGGGTTTCGCGGGGCCGCATCGTCTGGGCGGTCCTGCGGGCCGGCATCGTGATCTCCCTGGTTTCGGTGGTCATCAGCGAATACATCATTCCGCCGGCGGAACGGGCCGCCCAGATGCTCAAAGCCACCGCGACCAGACAGCAGGTCGCGTCCCAGACCAAATACGGGGTGTGGATCCGCGATGGCGACGTCTATGTCAACATTCGGGAGATTCAAAACCAGGAACAACTGGGCGACATCCACATCTTCGAAATCTCCCCCGATGGCAAGCCTGTCCTGGCGATGCATGCAGCGCGCGCCGGTTTCGACCGCGGCGTCTGGAAACTCAAGGACATCGGCGTCACCCGCTTCGATTCCGCGGGGAACGCCGCCGTCGCGGAACACAAGGCGCAGGAGGATTGGTCCTCGGTGCTGTCTCCCGACATGCTCGAGGTGTTCATCGTCCGGCCGGAAAATCTGTCGGCGCAGGATCTCGCCAAGTACATGGCCTATCAGACAGAAAATGCGCAGAAATCGCTGGCCGTGGAGCAGGCGTTCTGGGGGCGCCTGGTCAACCCGTTCATCACCCTCGCCATGTTGCTGCTGGCCGTTCCCTTCGTGCTCAACGTTCGCCGCGATGTCAGCAGCGGACAGCGGATCGTGGTCGGAGTCACGATCGGCCTCGGCTTCTATCTGACCAACCGAATGGCGTCCCATCTGGGACTCGTCTACGAACTGAATGCCCCACTGACGATGGTGACGCCTCCCCTGGTCGTTCTCCTCGCCGCCTTGATCGCCTTCAGGCGAAGGCCGTAGACGGGGTCAGTCCGTCCGCAGGATCGTCGTACGGGACACGATGTCCTGCAAACTCCGGCGCCGTGCATCGAACCATGCCCACAAGGTCCCGAGGCCCAGTGTGAGGACGCCGACCAGCAACCGGATCGCGGCCTGGGACCAGCGAAGCGATTCACGGCCTTCCGGACACAGACGGATGCGCCAGGCGCGCATGCCGGGGGTCTGTCCGCCATGCACCCAAAACCAGCCGAAGTAAAGGAAAATGACCACCGCCATAAGCGCCGAATAAACCGGCTGGCCAGGACCGAAAGCCTCACCCGCGTTGAAAGGCAGCAGCAGCGCCGTAGCCGCGAACAGCACCCCGGCTACCATGAAGACATCGTAAAGAAACGCGGCGAAGCGGCGAAACACCGCCGCGCCGCGCACTGGAACGCTGCGGTCCCCGGAGCCCGCAGCGGATCTGACAGGTTTCACCGGGGGCGTATCACTCCCTCGTCACCAGCTTTGCTCCGAAATACATCGACAGATAAATCAGCCCGCCGACGAAGAGTATGTTGAGCACGACGGGGGGACGGACCAGCGGCATGAACATCAGTATGCCGATGTCGGCGACCAGCAGACTGGTCAGGAGCGGATGACCGATAAACGTGTTGAGATCGAACTTAAACGGCATGGAACCTCCTCCAAATTTAATTATTGTGGACCGGATAAGGCCGCTTGGGGTCTTGGGCGTCTGCCCGGTCTGGATTCCACCGGTCAGACCAGGGGAATTATAACCTTCCATTACTGCACGGCTATCGGCCAACGCACTCACGGCCGGGAACTGCCGCTGCGCTGGCAGCAGCCCAGCGTAGACCGAAGGGACGACCGGCCTCCGTCGGGTAGGGTCGTTCATGGTGCATTTCACCCTATCCCAGCGGACCAATCGCATCATGCAATATTTATTTCACTGATTTATATCATGATATTCAACATGGCTTCCTATTTGCTCCAGTCCGTCTGTCGCCCCCACGCTCAAGTGAACGGGCAACCCCAAGAGCTGCACGACCCATGCACCTTGGCGAATCATTGACTGTGTTTCTTGCCCTCGATAAGGAAACTCGCCTCACCCGATGACCCAAATGTCTATCAGCCGCGACGACTACACATCGTATGAAACGGGCTTGGCTCGCTTTTGGCTTCTTGTGTGCTTTTGCCTATGGCTTCCGGCATCCTGGGCCGCTGGAGAGCCTTTGAGCGAAGAGCAGGTCATCGGTCTGTTCTATGCCCGCAATCTCTCTCTGATCTCTGCAGAATTCGGGCTGGAAACGGCACAGGCACAAAAGCTGATTGCCGCCGCCATACCGAACCCCGAGCTGAATCTCTATTCGCAGGAACTGGCGCCGAATTACCCCATTGCCTCCAACGGGCCGGTCATCTACGTCTCGGTCTCCCAGCTCATTGAGACTGCCGGAAAACGTAGATTAAGGATGGAAAACAGCCTGTTGGGCGAACAAGCGGCGGAAAGCGATCTGCGCGATGCAATCCGCACACTGACCCAGGCAGTGCGCAGGGCCTACTATGACCTGCTGTTAGCGCAAGAAACGATGGAAGCCACACAGGAACAAAGCCGCCACGTCCAACGCCTGGTAGAGGTGCAACAGAAGCGTTTCGATGTGGGTGACATCTCGGAACGGGACCTCACCCGAATCAAGATCGAAGCACTAAAATCGCAATCGGACATAGACAAAACCACCGCCCAGGTTGTTTCGGCGCGATCGCAACTGGCGGTGTTTTTGGCATGGCCGGAAGAAACCGCACACCTAAGCGTGAAGGACCAATGGCCCGACGGGAAGGCCTTCGACGATTTGAAAGATGCCGTATCGGCGGTCGGCTTCGCCATGGAGCGCCGCCCCGACCTGCTGGCCGCCAGGACGCGGTATGCACAGGCAAAACAGGGTATCGATCTGGCCAAGGCACAGCGTATCCCCGACGTCAGGATCACGGCCGGCTTCGCGCATGACCTGGGCAATTTTGTACAGAATGGAGCCACACTAGGAATCAGCGTTCCCTTGCCGTTGTTTTACAGACAGGAAGGCGAGATAGCCCAGGCCGGCATACGATCGAACGATGCCGAATTACGCGTCAGGCAGACGGAAGTCGCGGTACATTCCGAAGTAAGTACCGCGTTCGCCGCCTGGATTTCGGCAAACACCATCGTCAAACGCTTCGAAACCGAAGTGCTGCAAAAGGCAAAGCACATCCGAGACTCAGCCGAGATCGCATACACCAATGGAAGCACTGATATCATCGATCTGATCCAGGCGCAGCGCGATTACCGCAACACGATACTGGATTACTACCAAGCTCAGGCCAACCGGGCGTATGCCTATGCCGACCTGAAAATGGCAATCGGCGAGGAGTAAGGGCGCCTGCCTGCCGACGGGAAAGAGTCCGCGACAAACGACATCATGACGCAACCGGAAAACCGCTCCTTCGCCGCCAGCTTGGAAAGAGGCGGGAACTCTGTGCCGGGTCATCCCGACCCGGCCCGGCATCGAATCAAGATCAAGGCGCTTTTTCCTTTTCCTTGATGTCCGACAAGGCTTTTTTCGCTTCGTCGGCCGCATCGCCCGCGACTTTCTTTTTCGCATCCTTCTCGGCTTTCTTCAGCTCCCGGAAAGCCTTGCGGTCGGCTTCCGCTTTCGGAGCGTCGCCGCTGATCTGCTTCATGGGTTCGGCGTAAGGATGCGCCTTGTTTTCCTTGATGAGATGCTTCTCCGCCTCATTCAGCTCCTTGGCCGCTTTCGACGTGGAACCCTTTGCGCTGTCCTGCGCCGCCTTCTCCAGGTCTTCCACGGCTTCCTGACCGTGCTCTTCCGCCATGACCATCGGCGGCGCCGCGCACGAAACGAGCACTGCGAGGGTTGCACCCATAATCAAATCATTTCTCATCTCGACAATCTCCTCAAAGAACCGACCCCTGCAAGATCGGGTCAGAAGCTGATGACCACGTCCGTCGAAAACAGGATCTGGTCGCCCCTGTCCCCGGCATAGCCCACCGATGCGCCGCCGTTGTTGAACGGCCTCGAACCGTCCGCCCAATCGTAACGCAGATTGGGACGCACCATCAGCCACTTCGACGGCTTCCAGTTCAGGCCCAGGGTGAACGCGTAGTAGCTCGATGCCGGCAGGAACGAACCCAGTCCGACACCGCCGACCTGGCGGCCGATCGAGAAGACGCGGCCGAAGTTGGCGCCGGTCGGGTCGGAGGAGACGACGGCATCGTCGTCGCGGAACCATTCGCCGCGGAGACCGACCGACAGGTCGTCCATCAGGTCGTAGAAGATGTAGTTGTTGATGCCGTACCAGGTGGCGTCCTGCGGCTTGCCGTTGGCCCCCACGGAAGCGCCATCGGCGAAGCCATGATCATGCTGGAAGACGTAGTGCAGGTCTTCCGTGAAGTCGTGCTGGATCACCAGGCTGTAGATGCTCCACTGGTTGGAGTTGGTCTCGGAGGTCGGACCGGTGGTGCCGGTGATGTTGACCTTGGTGCCCTGGTCGTCGCTGGCCCAGCCGATGCCGCCGATGCCGGACCAGGCGCCTAAGCCCTGGTTGAAGCCGCCGTCCCAGCCACCGACCACGCTGCCGGTGACCACACCGCCGGTCAGAGTCCAGTTGGAATCGATCGGATAGCTGCCCAGGAGGCCGGTGTGGGTGAAGGGCTCGCCGTACTGCATGGTGTAGGCGTGCGAATAGAAGAAGTTGTCTGGCGCGGTGACGACTTCATAGCCGATGATGGTGTAGAAGTGGCCGAGCTTGAGGGTAAGACCGTTGCCTATGGGCGCGTAGATCGAAGCGTAGGCCTGAGGCAATGCGGTCCGGTAATACTTGATGTTGCTGGCGTTCAGGTGCAGGTCCCAGTTGCCCTGGGGGGCGCCGTAGGTTTGGGTATAGCCTGCATCGGTACCGTACATGAAGTCGAAGCGGCCGCCGAAGTCCCAGTCGTCTCCCGAGGTGGCCACCGCCCGTTCCAAGTAGACGTACAGCTGGTTCATCTGCAATTCAGCCGAGCGGTCGCCAAACGATACCGGACCGTTCCATTTGCTGTTGTTGAAGTTCGTCGATATCCCCGTATCGATCCAGCCACCCCACTTGACGCCCCAGTCTTCGAAAGGCTGCACATTGGCGCCGTCGGTCGCCCAGTCCAGCAACCCCGTCGTTTCAGCGAAGTCTTTCGCTTCCCCCCCGATGGAAAGTGTCGCCAGCATCCCGAACACCAGCGGTTTCAGCTTGGCCGTTTGAATCATCATCGTCTCCTATGTGAATTAGGCAGCGTTATCTTTGGATCGCTACCCTTCACCAGAGCCGAAGCATGGAATATGCCACTCCAAACGAACCCGGCGAACATAAGCTTGGAACGGCTGACGGCATCGTGAGCCGCTCATGACCGCACCAAATTGATGCGATCGTGCTCTATATTTGCTCAATTACAACAGAAACCGACTTGTCGCCAACACCCTTCGTTCCGATGGTGATCGATTGACACCCCCGTACCGCAAGCTTCGCCATTGCGCTAAAGTGTGCCCTCATGAGTCAAGGCTCCCCTCCCCATCGGACAGCCGCTCGAAAACCCTAGGTGCGGCCTGCGGAACCCCCAGGATAAAAAAACAACCGGACGACCGACTTACGATCTATGCGGCATCATACGGGTATCGTCAGTATCGCGCTGTTCACCGGGATCATCCTCGCCGGCTGCTCAACCATCAGGACCCGCACACCGGAAGGCAGTGACGTCACCATGAACGAAAAGGAATTCGCCGTCTATGTCGAACATGTTTTCCGCCACCATAACCGGATACTGAACGAGCTGATCACCTCCGAGGAAACTTCCATGGGGACCGGAGACATCGATGCAGACGATCTGGAGGAGGCCGAAACGGACATGATCCGGACCTGCGATCCTTTGAACGAAATCGTCGCCGCCGAGGCCGAGCAGCGCCATGCGAGCTTTTCCACCATCCTGAAGCTGGCGGACGTCGTACCGGAGTGCGAATCCCGCACCCGTGAGCTGGAAGCCCTCTTGCATCCGACTCCCTCCTCGCTCACCGACACACCCGCTGGCAAGAAAGACGGTAAGGACTCAGGCGCCTCCGACGAGCCGGCTACTCATACCGCGCCTTGATCGCCTGTGCCAGTTCGTGCACGGCCATGGCATAGTAGGTGCTGTTGTTGTAGCGGGTGATGGCATAGAAATTCGGCAGACCCAGCCAATATTCGTCCCCCCCTTCCGCGCGCAGGCGCAGCAGACTGACAGGCGTGTCCGCGGCCAGAGTTCGTGCGGGCACGATCCCGTAGCGGGCAAGTTCAGCCACCGAATAGCGGGTGTCGTAGCCGGTTTCGAGCTCGTTGGCTCCCGCAACCTTCAGCACTGCCGGCATGACAACGCCATCCCCGCTCCGCCAGCCGTGCGCGGCGAAGTAGTTGGCGATGCTGCCTATGGCATCCGCCGGCTGCCAGAGATCTTTCCTGCCGTCGCCGTCGAAGTCCACCGCCCAGTTCAGGAAACTGCTCGGCATGAACTGCCCCAGCCCCATGGCACCGGCGAAAGACCCTTTGGGCAGCGTCGGATCGATCCGCTCCTGCCTTGCCATCAGCAGGAATTTCTCCAGCTCGTCAGCGAAATAATCGGCGCGGCGCGGCGAATCGAACGCCAGGGTCGTCAATGCGTCGAGCACTCGATGGCCGCCCAGATTGGCCCCGTAGGCAGTCTCCACCCCCATGATGCCGAGGATATATTCGGGCGGTACCCCGTAGTGCTCGCTGGCCCGCCGCAAGGTACCGGCATGCCGGCGCCAGAACTCGACGCCGCGGGAAACATGCAGCTTGTCCAGGAACTGGGCCCGATACCTGGACCATCCGCCCGGACTGGGCGGCCCGGGCTTGGATTCCTTGCGCATATAGTCGATCGTCCAAGTCTTGCGCTGCGCCTGGGAAAACAGACCGTTCAGATAGTCGCGGGGAAAGCCGTGCTGCTGCGCCATCCTGGCGATGAACCGGTCGAGCGCCGGATAGCCGGCATAATCGCCCGACACCCTCAGCGCCGAATACCCGCCCTTCGGCTGCACCGCCGATTCGAGCGCTTTGGCGCGAGGCACCTCCCCAGCTATCGGCTGGGACCCGGCGCCGCCGCTTATAACGGCACCGCGCCGGGCGGGCGGGTCCGAAGCGCAGCCCGACAGCAGGGCGAGGCCGATGAAGATCGCCGGGGAAAGATGAAATCGCTGATGCATGGCCGAAGGATGTCCGTGATTACGCCCCACCGCCTGGGGCCAAGCCGGGCATTCTAATTCATCGGCCAGCGGATGGCTGGCGTGTCGGCGTGGCCTGACTGTAATATCCTTCGTCCGGAAATTCCATGCAGCCGCCAGCCCCGGATCAGATGCAGCCTCCGCCGATGGAACAAGATTCCGCCCCGAAAGCGCCGGATAAGCCCGCCCCCAAGCCCAGGCCAAAACGGCAATCCAAGCCGAGGCGCCGCAGGAAGAAAAAGAAGAGCGTCCCGGCCTGGAAGCGCACGGCCATGATCTGCACCGAGACAGGCGCGCTGACAGCCTCCGCTCTGGTTGCGATCATCGCCGTCCTGGGCCATTCGGCGGACTGGTTTTCCGGAACCGGGTTCTGGGCACACCTGCTGCCCTTCGCGGCGACGGTGCTTGCTCTGGCCCTCCTGCACGCCTTGGTGCTCCGGTTCTGGTTCCTTATCCGGCCCTGGCTCGCCGGGAAGACCGAAATCCTGCCTGCCATCCTGGCCGTCCTCATCGCCATAGGCGCTGGCACCCATGCCTCCCGCGAGCAATTCCGGCATGAACTCGGCAGTCTGCGGACCCTGGTCGGCGGCAAGGAAGAAGCCGAACGCGTCACCCTCGCCCACCAAGTGTTCGCGGCCTACCGGCGCTCCAACCTGGCCGATCTCCAACGGCTGATAGAACGGAGCCGGAACTTCTGGCCGGCGGTCCAGGAGGCCGCGGCGAGCTTCGACGTCGACACGGAGATCCTTCTCGGCGTGGCCTCCGCCGAATCCTCGTTTCTCCCCCGCGACAGCAAGGACGGCGGACGCGGCCTGTTCCAGATCACCGCGGCGCCGGCATCCGCCATGGAAGCCGCCCGGAAGCGGCTGGACGCCGCCAAGCTGGACCTGGCCAACCCACGCCACAACGCCTACGTCGGCGCGGCCACTTTCCGGCACTACCTGGCCGATATGCACGGCGACCTGTTCCTCGCGCTGCTGGCCTACAACATCGGCCCCAGGAATGGCGGCCTGCAGTCGATCATGAGCCAATACGGTGCCCGCGACTTCGTCACCATCCAGCCCTATTTGCAGAACCTGCCGCGCGATTATCCGATCCGGGTGCTGAGTTCGGCCCTCGCCTTCCGGCTCTGGCGGGTGGACGGCAAGCTGCCGCGCTACGAGGAAGGCGGCAACGCCATGCACATCCAAAACGTCGGCATTCCGGGCCTGGAACCCGGCATTCCGGCTGGATCGCCGGTGAGTGCAGCGTTTCTGCGATGAACGCTCAAATGCCGGCAAGCCGCGCCCGGGCCACTTCGCGCACCTCCTCCACCGGATCGTCGAGCAGGTCCCGCAAGGCTTCCGGCGGCGCCTTGACCGCGGCCAGGTAGCGTATCAGCCATTCCCTGTCGCGCAGCAGCAGCGTCGCGCTTTCCGGGTCCATCCGCTCGGCGACGATCTGGCGGACCTGGAGATTTTCGTCGTAGGCCATCAGGGCGAGGCTTTGCGGCGGCAGCCGCCGCGCCACTTCCTTGCGCACCTGTTCATCCGGATCGGCGATCATGCGGAACAGCCTGCCCGCGGGCAGCCGCCGCGCCACGTAGACCCGCACCAGGTAATCCGAATCCTGCACCATCGCTTCGAGCCGCGCCGCCGGCAGGCGGTCGGCCACGGTGATCCGGACTTCACGGTCGAGGTCATGTATCAGGGCATCCAGCCAGGACACGGGCACGCGGTAGGCCACGGTGCGCCGCACCGCCTCATCGTCGTCGAGCAGGAGTGGCTTGAGTGCGCTCTGCGGTGCATAGCGGGCGGCGACGGCGCGGCGCTCCCACTGGGCATCGTGGAGATAACGCTCGGCAAGTCCCGGGTTGCGCTTCAGGAACCCATCGATCCGCCGGCTGTTCTGGAGCTGGATGCAGGCCTCGCCCGGATGGCAGCGGCCGCCTGCCAGCAGGTCTTTTTCGAATTCGCAGGCGCGGCAGTCCGGCGCCAAGGCGGTACCGGCATCCGTCCCGGCTGCCATGGCATTCCCGGAGGCAGGCTCAGGCATGGCCGTCGCGCCCTCCCGCGCGCCGCAATAGGTTCAAAATCTCGGCATTCGCCGCCAGGTCGAGGGCGGTGAAATCGTCCTCGGTCCGGAGACCGGGATCGGCGCCGCGATCGAGCAGGAACGAGACCACTTCGGTCCTCCCGGACGAGGCGGCGAAAATCAGCGCCGTCGCACCGGATGGATTGCGGCGGTCCGGATCGATGCCCGCGTCCAGCAAGACCGCGAGGGTCGGAAGATTTTCGCTGTAACACGCCGCCCAGAGAGCGTCGTTACCGTACGCGTCGGTCACGCTCAGGTCCGCCCCGGCGGCGACGAGCGCTTCGACGATATCGGCCCGCCCCATTTGGCAAGCTTTGATCAGGGGCCATCCCCCTCTGGCCTGACGATTCGGCTCGCCGGCCTCGAATCCCTGCTCACGCAGCCAGCCGGCCAAGGGACCGGCCGGGTCTTCGGCCTCGGCGACCCCGGTGTCGCCATGCCATGCCTCGAAACCGCCGTCCAGGCTGTATACTTCGCCGAAACCGAAGTCGGCGAACATCTGGGCGACGTCCTGACTGGAGATGCCGTGGTAACAGTACACCAGCAGGGGCCGATCGCGCGGCACGGTCCTGCGCAGTTCCAGGGGATTGAGGTCGGAAAACAGCAGCGCTCCGGGAATGTGGCCGTGGCGGTAGGCGCCGGCATCCCGGAGGTCGAGCAGCAACGGCGCTTTCGTCGCGATCACTTCGCGCGCTTCGCGTGTGGATATGCGTCGGTACATCGTGCAATGTCGAATCGGTTGTAAGGTTCCGGACAACGGTTCCGCCCCGCCGGACCGCGCTGCCGCCCAGGGAAACCGGGGCCGCGGCGTGCCGGGCGCCAGCGGCGCGGACGTCTCAAACACTATCGAGCAAATACTCTGCCAGATCGAACGCGCCACCACCTTACCGCTTACCCCCCGACCACCATGACGCCATCTGGAGTCCAGCGACGATGACCATCCACCATGCCCTGGTGCTGAACCTGCACCAGCCTCCCGGCAACCTGGAACACCTGCTCGACCATCAGGACTGGGAAGCCAAGGAAATCCTGTTCGCCTACGACCGCATCGCCCGCTCACTGTGGGACTATTCCGACGTCGGCCGGGTGCATCTGTCGGTGTCGGGCACCCTGCTGGAAACCCTCGCCAGCCCGGGCTTCCAGGAACGGGTCTACGGCATCGTCGACTGCGGCTCGCTGCTCTGGCACTGGCAGAACCAGTCCATCATCGACATCCTCGGCACGGGCTATTACCACCCGGTGCTGCCGCTGATTCCCGAGCGCGACCGGCTCGAACACCTGAAGCGCTGGCAAGGCATCGCCGGCCACTTATTCTGGCGCCAGCGCTTCAACGGCTTCTGGCCGCCGGAGATGGGTTTTTCCATGGAGCTGATCCCCCTGCTGCGGAAATGCGGCTACCGCTACGTGATCGTGGACAGCGAACACGTGGAGCCGGTCACGCCCATGGCCTGGCAGGAAATCCGCTACCGCCCCCACATCGCCCGCCACGGCAGCATGGAAATCATCGTCATCGTGCGCGACCGCGACCTGTCGGACGCCCAGGAATCCGGCATGGAGCCGGGCTGGTTCGAGAACGAGCTGAAGGAGCGCACCCGGTGGTGCAATTTCGAGCCGCTGGTCACCACCTGCACCGATGGCGAGAACGGCGGCTGGTTCCGCAATACCACCCACGAGGCCAACTTCTGGGGGGCGTTCTACCAGCCGCTGCTGGCAGCGGCGCGCAAGGGCGGCGACATCCAGCCGGCCTTCATCCACGATTATCTGGATCGCTACGGGGTGTTCGGCGAGGTCAAGGTCAGGACCGGCGCCTGGAACACCGGCTGGCACCACGGCCGCGACTTCACCCAATGGACCGGCTCGGAAGAGCAGAAAGCCGGGCTGGCCGAACTCCAGGCCCTGAGCGATGCCTTGCACGCCGAACTCGATCGGGCCGGAGCGCAGCCGGCCCACTGCGAGCTGGATACGGCGCTCTGGCACCTGCTGCGGGCGGAAACGAGCTGCAATTTTTACTGGGGCGAGGATTGGGTCGTCCGTGCCCGCGCCGACCTGGCGGAAGCCCGCGCCGCCCTGGCGCGTCATCTTGCCGCCCGCCCGCCACAGGAACGCCGGCCCGGCGGCCCAACCCCGGAAACTCGGCGTCAACCGGAAGCGCCCCAATAACCGGCGGATGGACACCATACCGACGCAATCCCTTGTGTATCATTGCGAGATGTTCTTAGTGTTCGCCCGAACCCCATCGAGGAGTTGTTCATGACTGAGATAGCGGAATATGTGGACGGCCTGCCCAATATCTGTGGCAATGAGAGCTGGATCGACGAGTTGCTGAAGCACCGCCCGGCGGAGGTCTTCAAACCGTCCAGCCCCATCGCCTTCGACCAAATCCGCAGCGCCTGCGCCATCGCCCTCCACATGCATCAGCCGCTCATCCCCGCCGGCGGCGGTGACCTCGCCAGCGCCGAGATCATCAGCAACCTCCAGTACATGATGGAAAACCAGCACATCGGCGACAATCACAACGCGCCGGTATTCCACTGGTGCTACAAGCGCATGGGCGAGTTCATCCCGCAGCTCATGCAGGAAGGCAAAGAGCCGCGGGTGATGCTGGAATACTCCGGCACGCTGTTCCACGGCCTGCGCAAGATGGGCCTGGACGACGTCTTCGACGCCCTGAAGACCATCACCTGCCATCCGGAATACCGCCGCGCCGTCGAGTGGCTGGGCTGCCCCTGGGGGCATGCCGTCGCGCCTTCGACGCCGAGCCAGGACTTCCGGTTGCACGTCAAGGCCTGGCAGCAGCATTTCGCCGGCATCTTCGGCAGCGAAGCCCTGGAAAGGGTGCGCGGCTTCTCGCCGTCGGAGATGGCTCTCCCCAACCATCCCGACGTCGCCTACGCATACATCAAGACTCTCAAGGATTGCGGCTATCTGTGGCTGCTCGTACAGGAACACACGGTGGAACGGCCGGAAAATGGCTGGGGACCGGAACTGAAACACCTGCCTCATCGGCTCGTCTGCCGCAATTCCGCCGGCGAGAGCGTCGCCATCATCGCCATCGTCAAGACCCAGGGCAGCGACACCAAGCTGGTCGCGCAGATGCAGCCCTATTACGAAGCGAAAAGCCTGTCGCGCTGGGAACTCGCCGGACGCAGAGTGCCGCCGCTGGTGACCCAGATCGCCGATGGCGAGAACGGCGGCGTCATGATGAACGAATTTCCGCCCAAGTTCCTGGAAGTGGTGCGCGAAGCCAGCGGCAGCGACACCCCGCTGATGAACGCCACCGAATACCTCGAATTCCTGTTCGGCCTCGGCATCAAGGAATCCGATTTGCCCGAACTCCAGCCCATCCACCAGAAGAAGATCTGGGACCGCTTCCAGCCAGGCGACGGGCCGGAGAAGCTGGCCCAAACCATCGAGGCATTGAAGAAGGAAGACCACCGCTTCCACATGGAAGGTGGCAGCTGGACCAACGACATCTCGTGGGTGCGCGGCTACGAAAACGTGCTCGGCCCGATGGAGGAAGCCAGCGTGGCGTTCAACGCCAAGGCCATCGAAGCCGGAGTGAGCCCCGCCGAACCGCGCTACCGCAAGGCCCTGTTCCATCTGCTGACCGCGCAGACGAGCTGCTACCGCTATTGGGGCCAGGGGCTATGGACCGACTACGGCCGGGAACTTTGCCGCCGCACTCTGTCCATCCTCCAGCACGATTTCTGAAAATCTGGAAAATATCCTTGCCGGAAGCCGTCCCTAGGCGGCTTCCGGATGTTATCCTTTTGCTTTTTTCCGCCGGCGTCCTGCAAAGTGCGTGCTCGTGCTTCCCAAGGATGAGGAAACGGCCGGGACCAGCCTGATCCGACATGGAACACCAGCCCAACATCTCCCAAAAACTCCGCGTCACCTGCACCAATTGCAGCCTCAACTCGCTCTGCATACCGCGCGGCCTCGCCCAGGAAGACGTCGACCGAATCGCCAACATCGTCGGGCGCAGAAAGACCCTGGCACGCGGTGAATACCTCTACCGGCGCGGCGATTCATTCCGCGGCATCATCGCGATCAAGGCCGGCACCGCCAAGCTGATCGCCCAGGACCGACGGGGCGAGGAATTCGTCTCCGCATTCCTGCTGCCGGGCGAATTGCTCGGATTCGACGGCCTCTCCACGGACATCCACCAGTGCTCCGCCATCGCGCTGGAAACCTTCAGCTATTGCGAGCTGCCGGCCGCCCAGCTGGACTCCCTGTGCCGGGAGGTGCCCAAACTCCTGCGCGAACTGTTCCGGCATGCGGGCAAGAGCATCGACAGCGCCACCGACCTGGCCCTGCTCGCCAAGCGGCCGGCCGAGGCACGCGTCGCCGCCTTCCTCGCCGATCTGTCCGAACGCCTGCAACAGCGCGGATTTTCCGGCACCGAATTCCGTCTGAGCCTGACCCGGCAGGAGATCGGCGAATACTTGGGGATGGCGCTGGAAACCGTCAGCCGCATTCTCAGCCAGTTCGCCATCCAGAAAATCATCACCATCAACAGCCGCAACGTCCAGATCCTCGACACCGCCGCGCTGAAACGGATCGCCAGAGGCGACCAATGTCTCAAGCCTTGAGGCCCGTTCCCCGCCGCAACAGGATCAGCGCCGCCAGCGTCAAGCCCAGGATGACTATCCCGACCATGGCGAAGGCCAGCGCCACCGGCACGTCGGAAATCCCCAGGAAGCCGTAGCGGAAGGCATTGATCATGTACAGGATGGGGTTGAAGCGCGAGGCCTCCCGCCAGAATGCCGGCAGCAGTTCGATCGAGTAGAACACGCCGCCCAGGTAGACCAGCGGCGTGAGCACGAAATTCGGCACGATGGAAATATCGTCGAAGCTGTTGGCGAACACCGCGTTCAGGAAACCCGCCAGCGAAAACAAGGTCGCGGTCAGCACGAACATGGCCGCCACCGCCCAGGGGTGCACCGGGCGGAAATCGGCGAACAACGCCGAGATCGCCAGTACCACGCCGCCGACCACCAGCCCCCGCACCACGCCGCCGCCGACATAGCCCGCCAGGATGACCCCCTCGGGCACCGGTGCCACCAGCAGTTCCTCGATGTTGTGCTGGAACTTGGTGGAATAGAACGAGGACACCACGTTCATGTAAGAGTTGGTGATCACCGACATCAGGACCACCCCGGGCACGATGTAGTCGATGTAACGGAATCCGCCCATCTCGCCGATTCGCCCTCCGACCACCGTGCCGAAGATCAGGAAGTACAAGCCGGTGGTCACCGCGGGCGGCAGCACCGTCTGCGGCCAGATCCGCAGGAACCGGTAGATTTCCTTGAACAAGATGGTCTGCAGTGCGACGCGGTATTTCATCTCGGGTCAAATATCGTCTTCGGAAGTCTCGAGCATGTCCACGAACAACTGTTCCAGCCGGTTCGTCGCGTTGCGCAGGCTCGCCACCTCGATGCCGGCCCGGCCGAGCGCGTCGAACAGGCCATGAACCCCCAGTTCCGTCGGCACCGTGGCCAGGACGCTGCGGTCGCCCCGTAGTTCCAGCCGGTAGCCGGGAACCTCCGGCAACGCGGACACGGCATGGCGCAGCTCCAGGATGAAAGCGTTCGCCTCCAGCTTCGCCAGCAGACTGGCCATGTCGCTGTGCTCCACGATCCGCCCGTGATTGATGATGGCGATGTGGCGGCAGAGGTTTTCGGCCTCTTCCAGGTAGTGGGTGGTCAGGATGATGGTCGTGCCTTCCCGGTTGATGCGGCGCAGCAAGGCCCACATCGACCGGCGGATCTCGATGTCGACCCCGGCCGTCGGCTCATCGAGGATCAGCAGCCGCGGCCGGTGCACCAGCGCGCGGGCGATCATCAAGCGCCGCTTCATGCCGCCCGAAAGCTGGCGGGAAACGGTATTGCGCTTGTCCCAGAGGCCGAGTTGGGTGATGCACTCGTCGGCGCGGGTCAGGGCTTCGCGGCGGGGGATACCGTAATATCCCGCCTGGTTGACCACGATGTCGATGACTTTCTCGAACTGGTTGAAATTGACTTCCTGCGGCACCAGCCCCAGGCAGCGCTTGGCAGCCTCCCGCTCGCGGTCGAGATCGTGGCCGAAGATGCGCACCGTACCCGAGCTCTTGGTCACCAGGGAACTCAGGATGCCGATGGTGGTGGACTTGCCGGCGCCGTTCGGGCCCAGCAGGGCGAAGAAGTCCCCCGCCGCCACGTCCAGGTCGATGCCTTTGAGAGCCTCGTGTCCGTTGCGGTAGGTCTTGCGGAGATTGCAGATCGAGAGGGCCGGCGTCACGGAAATTTAACGGCTCGATTGATTACAATGGAGGCATCCCTCCTCACACTCAAGGCCTGCCATTGTATCAGAACCCACCGTCCGGCTCCTCCGCGGCGCATGCCAGCCCGCAAGGCCGCCGAAGCCCGCCGGAACTCGTCGCCGCCATCGACCTCGGCTCCAACAGCTTCCACATGATCGTCGCCAGCCTTCGCGGCAGCGAGCTGATCGTGGTCGACCGCCTGCGCGAAATGGTCCGGCTGGCCGCCGGCCTCACGCCGGCGCGCAATCTGAGTCCGGAAGCCCAGCTGCGCGCGCTGGAATGCCTGGAACGCTTCGGCCAGCGGGTACGCGACATGCCGCCCGGCACCGTCCGCGCCGTGGGCACCAATACGCTCCGGGCCGCCCGCAACGCCCAGGCATTCCTCATCATGGCGGAACAGGCCCTGGGCCATCCGATCGAGATCATTTCCGGCATCGAGGAAGCCCGGCTGACCTATCTGGGCGTCGCCAACAGCTTGGCCGCCAACGGCCGGCGCCGAATGGTCATGGACATCGGCGGCGGCAGCACCGAATTCATCATCGGCGTGGACAACACCCCGCGCGACAAGGAAAGCCTGCGCCTGGGCTGCGTCTCCATGAGCCTCGCCCATTTCGGAGACGGCAAGATCACGCCCAAGCGCTTCCGGCGCGCGGTCCTCCACGCCGAACAGGAACTCGAACCGATCGAGCATGTCTTCAACCGCGACCGCTGGGACGAAGCGGTCGGCTCGTCCGGCACCCTGCGCGTGGTCCAGCGCATCATCCAGGCCGCGGGCTGGAGCCGGGACGGCATCACCGCGGAAGGACTGAACCGCGTGGCGGATGCGATGCTTGCGGCAGGTCACGTCGACCGCCTGACGCTTCCCGAACTCAGCCCGGAGCGCCGGCCCATCATCGTTGGCGGGGTGGCAATCGTCCATGCCGCCTTCAACGTGCTGCGCATCCCCCTCATGAAAGTCGCGGACGGCGCCCTGCGCGAGGGGCTGCTGTACGATCTGCTGGGCCGTCTGTTCGACGACGACGTCCGCAGCCGCAGCGTATCGGCCCTGGCTGCGCGCTACCACGTCGACGCCGCCCATGCCGGCCGGGTGCGCGACACCGCCCGCCATCTGTTGGAACAATGGCCCTGGACCGGCACCATCGACCGCGATGTCGCCCGGCTCTGGCTGGACTGGGCGGCGGAACTGCATGAAATCGGCCTCGACATCGCCCACAGCCAATACCAGAAACACGGCGCCTACATCGCCGCCAACGCCGATCTGGCGGGATTCTCACGCCACGAGCAGAACATCCTGGCCGCGCTGATCCGCGCCCACCGGCGAAAGTTCCAGGCCAAGCTGTTCCGCGAGCTACCCGCGCCCTGGAACGAGGCCGGAACAGCCCTCGCGGTGATACTGCGGCTCGCCGTGGTCCTCAACCGCAGCCGCCACAACGTCCCGCCGGACACGACGCTGGAGCGCCGCGGCAATGCGATCGCCTTGCGCTTTCCCGAAGGCTGGCTCAACGACCACCCCCTCACCATCGCCGACCTGGAACAGGAAGCCGAATACCTGCGGGGAGCGGGCCTAGCGCTGAATTTCTCCTGAATCCGCAGCCTCGGACGGGAAGATCCCAGGGTTTCAGTCCCGTCATCACTCGCCGACCTGTTTCAGTGCCCGCTCGATCAGATGATGGTCCAGGCGCGAACCGGGCGCGAGCAATGGATCGATGAGGGGAGGAGGCTGTCAACGATGCTTTCCATGTCAGCTTCACCTCAGAAGCCTGGTTCATTGAACGCCGGCCACGGTGCGGCAGGGAACCTGGGCGAAGTCGTTTCGCGCGGCCACCATGCCGCAGTTGCTGTTCGGCGGCGTTGCCGGTGAGGAGGACTGGAGCCGTAGAGCGGCCGGATGATTACCGTCCAGAACTTCACCATCCCGCGCCAATAAGCTGCCGATAAATCGCCGCCAGACGCCGCCCTTGTATAGCCGCGTCATATTCCGTCTCGATGCGCCGCCTTCCCGCGCCGAGGATGCCATCCCATTCCGACGCCGCGGCGAGACACTGGCGCAGGCAGTCCAGCAGCCCTTCCACGTCGCGCTCCTCGGCCAGCCAGCCAGTCTCGCCGTCCAGCACGATTTCGGGGATGTCGCAATGGTGCGTGCTGACGATGGGCATGCCGCTCGCCGCCAGTTCGATGATGGCGACCGGCGCGCCGCCTTCGGTATCGCCGTCGCGCCCGGTCACGCTGGGCGAGAGAAAGATGTGGTGGGCGTAGGCTTCGCGCCAGAACACCTCGTGCGGCTGGAACCCCAGCATCCGCGTGACCGGTCCGAGATCCATCCGCTCGATCACCTCCAGGATATTCCGCTTTTCCTCCCGGCTTTCCTCCGAGGCGCCGGCATCGCCGATCACCGTGATTTCCACCGGCACCTCGCGATTCAGCCGGGCCAGGGCTTCCAGGGCATAGGGAATGCCCTTGCGTTCGTGGAAGCTCGCGGCGATCAGCACCTTCAACGGCGTACCCGGCGTCCAGGCCCTGGGCTGGTAGCGGATCGTCTCCACCGGTACGCCGAGATGCTGCACTTGGATGCGTTCCGCCGGGCAGCCAAGGCCGGCCAGGGCCTTGGCCATGGCGTGGCCCTCGCATAGATAGAACGTCCCCTCGTCGGCGAACATCTCCCGGTAGCGCTCTCGCCAGACGGGATGGACCGCCGGCATCCGCGACACGTCCTGGCCATAGAAGGTTACGACATGGGGCACGCCTAAGCGCCGCACGGCCTGGTGCACGGTCCAGCCGTTGTTGCCGAAATGGGAATGGACGAGGTCGGGCCGGATGCGGGCGGCGACCTTGTCGAAAAAGCCGAATCCTTCCCGGAATCCCGCCAGGAACAGGGCTCGGTGCAGCAGATAGCCAGCAGGGCTTTCCCGCTTGAGGCAATGGATGTTGGGCGCCTCGAACTGGTGCAGGTTCTTGACGCTGCGGCAGACGATGTGGTTTTCGATCGAGGCCGGCAGGTGGCGGACTTGGCTGTACAGCCAGGTTTCGGTCAGCGGCAGCCAGACCGGCGAGTAATGAAGGACTTTGAGCGGCTTTTCTGTCATGGTTCCGGGCAAAAGAATTGGGCGATCAGCGCGATACGAGGGCGCGGACGGCGTCGACGACGTAGGCGACGTCGCTGTCGCTCAAGCCGGGCGACAGCGGCAGGCTCACGGTCTGACGGCCGATACGCTGCGCGTGGGGAAAGTCCTCCGGCCGCCAGCCCAGCGCCTCGCGGTAGTACGGGTGCTCCGGCAGGCTGAGGTAATGGACGCCGACCCCGACCCTGCGCGCCGTCATCGCATCCAGGAAGGCATCGCGGCTCACGCCGGTTTCCTTTTCGTCGATCAGCAGCGTGTACAGGTGGTAGGCGTGGCGGCAATCCGGCGCAGCCTCGGCCGGCCGGGTCACCGGCAGGTCGGCGAAGGCCTCCTGGTAGCGCGCCCAGATCTCGCGGCGGCGGCGCCAGCTCTCCTCAACCCGGGCGAGTTGGTGGATGCCGAGCGCCGCCTGCAGATCCATCATGTTGTACTTGAATCCGCATTCGACAACCTGGTAATGCTTGAATCCCTCGTCGCCGAAACGCTTCCAGGCGTCCCGGCTCATGCCGTGCAGCGCCAGGGTCCTGACCCGGCCGACGCTGTCGGCGTCCTTGCCGATCACCATGCCGCCTTCGCCGGTGACGACGTTCTTGGTCACGTAGAAGCTGAAGCAGGCGAAATCGCCGAAACCGCCGGCGGGACGCCCGCGGAATTCGGTTTCGATGGCGTGGGCGCAATCCTCGACCATGCGCAGGCCATGGCGGGCGGCGATTTCGCCCAGGGCGGCCATGTCGCAGGGATGACCGGCGAAATGCACCGGCAGGATGGCCCGCGTCCGCTCGCCGACGACGGCTTCCACCGCCTGCGGATCGAGGTTCATCGTCGCCGGATCGACGTCCGCCAGCACCGGCTTGAGCCCGGCGTGAAGAATGGCGTTGACGGTGGCACAGAAGGTCAGCGGCGTGGTGATGACCTCGTCCCCCGGCGCCAGGCCCAGCGCCAGGAGGCTCAGGTGCAGGGCCGCGGTGCAGGAATTCACGGCGGCGACGCGCTGCTCCGGCACGCCCTTGTAGCGGGCGAAATCCGACTCGAACCGGGCCACCCGCGGCCCCGTCCCGATCCACCCGGATTCGAGGCAGGCGACGACTTCGTCGATCTCCGCGCGGGAAATGGCGGGCGCGCCGAAAACCAGGAAATCGTCCCTGAGCGCCGGGCTGGTCTGCTTGTTCATGTGATGTGGTATCTGCTGCGGATTGGAGCCGTGGCCCGGCGCCGCGAGGCCCGGTCCCCCATGCCTTGGTGTAAACTTCCAGGTTCTTTTGATGGCCTCTTAGGAGAACCTCACGATCATGCCCTGCGCGTATCGCATCCCTCCGGTTCGTTCCCTGGCCCCAAACGGCGGGATTATAGCCGCCCAGCCGCCCGATGCCGAAGCCTTCGGCCTGGCCATACCGGAGAACCGCCGATGAAGGTGCTGCACGTCGAGGGCGGCAGAAACCTCTACGGCGGCGCCCGCCAGGTGCTGTATCTGCTGGAAGGGCTCAAGCGGCGCGGGATCGACAACGTGCTGGTCTGCCCGGCCGGCAGCGAACTCGCCCGGGAGGCCGCCGCCCATGCCGAGGTGCGCGCCATCCCGATGGCGGGCGACCTCGATTTCCGCCTCATCGGCCGGCTGTACCGGATCATCGGGCAGGTCCGACCCGACCTCGTGCACCTGCACAGCCGGATCGGGGCGGATGTCATGGGCGGCATCGCCGCCCGTCTGGCCGGCGTGCCGGTGGTGCATTCCAGGCGCCAGGACAATCCCGAGATGCGATGGGCCGTCGCCGTGAAATACCGTCTTCATGACCGTGTGGTCGCGATTTCCGAAGGCATCGGGCAGGTACTGGCCTCGGAAGGCATGCCCGCGTCCAAGCTGCGCTGCGTGCGTAGCGCAATAGATCCCGAACCCTTCCGCCGGGCCGGGGACCGCGCCTGGTTCCGCGCCGAATTCGGGCTGCCCGAGAATTGTACGGCGATCGGCGTGGTCGCCCAGCTCATCGAGCGCAAGGGCCACCGCTTCCTGCTCGAAGCCCTCCCCGAACTGGCCGAACGGTACCCCGGCCTCCACGTCCTCGTCTTCGGCAAGGGTCCGCTGGAATCCTCCCTGATCGAAACCGTACGCCGCCTCGGCCTGGCGGATCGCGTCCATTTCCCCGGCTTCCGGGACGATCTGCCGCGCATCCTGCCCTGCCTGGACCTGGTGGTGCATCCGGCCTTGCGCGAAGGGCTGGGCATTTCGCTGCTGCAGGCCGCCGCGGCCGGCGTCCCCATCGTGGCTTCGCGCGCCGGAGGGATTCCCGAAGCCGTGCGCGAAGGCGAGAACGGCCTGCTGGTCCCGCCGGGCGACGCCGTGGCCCTGGCAACCGCCATCCGCCGCCTGCTCGACGATCCGGAACTCGCGCGGGACATGGGCGAGCGCGGACAGGCGCTGATCGACCGCGAGTTCTCGGTCGACGGCATGGTCGAAGGCAATCTGGCGGTCTACCGGGAGCTGCTGGCGGACAAACACGCCGCGTTCAACTGATCCAGTCGAGCGGATCTTCGTCCGGCGACGGCTTGAGCCCCGGCTGCTCGACAAACAGCCGGTGCCAGATGGCGAACTGCATCAGGCAGAAGATTTCCCTTCCGGCATTGCCCTTCTTGCGTTGGGCCTGGAACAGGGCCGGGAACTGGCGGACATCGAACCATTCGCGCACGGCCGGATTGGCTGAAAGCTTGCTTTCCAGCCGGTCCAGCACCTCGCCGCCCAGCCATTCGCGCACCGGCACGGTGAAGCCGCGCTTCTTGGTGTAGAGATGCTCCTTAGGGACATGGCGCTCGGCCCAGCGGCGCAGGAAGATCTTGGGCTGTTCGCCGTCGGTCTTGAGCGCGTCGGGCAACCCCAGGCCGAATTCGACGACCCGATGGTCGAGGAAAGGCACCCGCCCTTCCAGGCCGAAGCCCATCATCATCCGGTCCACCTTGACCAGCAGGCTGTCCGGCAAGTCGGTGACCAGGTCGGTGTACTGGCAATGCTGCAGATGGCTCCAGGATGCCGGCGCCTCGCTCCAGGCTTTCAGATAGGGCGCCCGGAAATTCCTCCGCTCGGCCGCCAGCGCCGGCCCGAACAAGCGCTGCGAACGCTTGCGCCACCATTCGCTGCGGGTGCGGAAGCCGCCGGTACCCGGCGCCAGGAGATTCTTCGCCAGCCAGACCAGCCGGGGCTGCCGGTAGCGGCGGTAGCCGCCGAACGCCTCGTCGCCGCCTTCGCCGGTGAACACCACCTTGAGTTCCTTCGCCGCGGCCTCGGACAGCGCCGAGGTCGGGAAGCTCGCGTAGTCCCGCATCAGGTCGTCGGCAGCCCACACCGTGTGGGGAATCCGCCGGAACAGGTCCTCGCGGCGCAGACGGATCGACGTGTGCCGACTGCCGAACACCTGGGCGATCCGCTCAGCATCCCCCAGTTCGTCCTTCATCGCCGCATCGACGTAACCGATGGAAAAGGTGCGGACCGGCTGCGCTTGCAAGCGGCTGAGCATCGCCAGCAGAATCGCCGAATCGTTGCCGCCGGAGAGAAACAGGCCATAGGGCACGTCGGAGCGGACGTGCTCCTTCATCACCTGCTCGAACAACCCCTCGAATTCGGCTTCGGCTTCAGCGAAGTCCAGCGCCCGCGACCTCACGCAGAGCGGCGTCCAGTATCGGCGCTTGCGGAGGTTCAGCTCGGCGTCGACCTCGAGGATCTCGCCCGGCCCCAGACGGCGGATGCCGGAAAACAGGGTCTCTTCGCCGGTCGAGCAGTGCGTGTGCAGGAACTGGGAAAACGCCCCGGCATCGATGGCCGGAGCGTTCGGCAGCAACGGCAGGATCGCCTTCAGCTCGGAAGCGAACACCAGCCGGTCGGGCAGCAGCGCGTAGAACAAGGGCTTGATGCCCAGGCGGTCGCGTCCCAGCACCAATCGCCGGCGCACTCCGTCGTACAGCGCGAATGCGAACATGCCGTGGAGGCGTTCGGCGAACCCCTCCGGATCGAGCGCGTAAGCGTGCGGGATGGTTTCGCTGTCGGAATGGGTGGCGAAGCGGCGCCCTTCCCGCTCCAGCGCCTCGCGGAGTTCGACGTAGTTGTAGATTTCGCCGTTGGCGACCACGGCGAGCTTGCCGTCCTCACTGCAAATGGGTTGGCGGCCGCCGCTGAGGTCGATGATCGACAGCCGGGTATGGGCCAGCCCGAATGCGCCGTCGGTCAGGACCCCGTGACCGTCCGGCCCTCGATGCGCCAGCCGATCGATCATCGGCTCGAGCATGTGTTCATGGACGCTCCGCCCTTTCAGGACGAGCCCGGCAATTCCGCACATGGTTTGTCGTCGACGAGATAATTCAAAAGAAAAAAGGCGCCTTCCGACGAAGACGCCTCTTCTGGCAATACGAAACGTCCCGGCTGGCCGTTACCGGTCCGGGGCTCTACCTCTTCTTCCCGCGAGCCGCGTGCATCAGGCGGCTGATCAGGCCGAGCGTGATGTCGATCACATGGCCGAGGAAGCCGCCGACCATGGCCAACACATCGCCGCTCGTCATGCCACTCAAACGTTCGCGGCCAACCCGCAAGGCGATGGGGGTGCCGAATACACCGAGAACGATCCCCAGCACCAGGCTGCCGGTGAACCAGGAGTCGGACGCCGCCGCCCCGGTTTGTTCCGACCGCTTCACCGTGGACTCGCCGGGCTTCTCCGCACCCGCGGTCGGAGGCGCCACCGCCGGTTGCACCTTGCCGTCGGGTCCCGGCGTGTAATTGTCCGGGATCGCGGCATCGGTCACGCCGGGGATCGTCGGGAAAGTGCCGCTGCCCTTGCCCACGATCAGCTCGCCCTTCATGCCCTTTTCCATGTGCTGGGCGATGTCGCAATGCACCAGGTAGGTCCGGTCCTCCTTGGGCAGAATCAGCGTGCCGCTGATCTTCGCCGGACCCGTGACCTCCAGATGGAACATGCCTTTGTCGTACAGGTACTTGGGTAGACCGTGCATCATCCACTGGTGGCGGACGTTGTCCTCGTTGATGAAATGGACGGTGAGGCGGGTGCAGGGCTTGAAGCGCCACTCATGCTCGCTGAATCCGTACATGGTCCCCGGAAAGTCCTTGGCATACTTGTGGCCCGCTCGAACGGTGATTTCCGCGTCTTCGGCGATCCTGCTGCAACCTCCGGGCAATTTGTCCTTGTTCTGTCCCATGATCATGCCGCCTTCCATGTCCATGAGGTGGCCGTCACCATGGTCCATGAGCCGGGTGTGCTCCCTGATCTCGGTCGTCTCCGCGGCCACCGCGCCCACGCTGGCGGCGAACAGTCCGACCGAACATAAATAACCCAAACGGGTCGTGATCGACTTGGTATTCATGTCTATTTATTCCGTACGGCGGCGATCCACTCGGATGCAATTTCCAGCAGCTTCACCCGGTTGAGATAGGCGAAATAGCCGGCGATACCCAGCAGGAGCCCCAGAAACAGGTTGCGGCCGGTATTGCCCGGCGCCGCCGGCTCGGCCGCGGAAGCGGCGGGCTTGGTGGCGGCGGGCTTGGCCTCCGCCTTGACGAACGTTTCGGGATCGCCGAGGCTGGCGTCGAACACCTCCTGCCAGGGCGAAATCTTCCGCTCCCAGTATGTCTTGGTGAAATACTGGGCCAGACTCATGCCGTGGGTATGCGGCGTACCGTTCTCGTCGAGGTACTGCTTGTAGGCGATCAGACTGATGCTGCCGCCCTCGCCCATGCCATCGGTCGTAAACGCTCGTTCGACGTGATCGTGAAACATCCACAGGCCGGGGCCGAAGCTGCGCAGGCCATCGTCGACGGTTTCCAGCTCCAGGTCCAGACGCTGGGCGGGAGAGAGGGTATAGACGTCGCGCCGGACGCGCGCCTCGGGCCGCTGCTCGACGCCATCGTAATGGGTTTCCACCGCCTTGTGGCCATGGGTATGCAGGGAGAGCACTTCGGTGTGACCGTTGAGCACCCGCAGCTTAATCTTCTGGTTGGGCTCGACCACCACCAGGGATTCCCGGAGGGTATACGGGAAGGCGCGGCCGTTGAGCAGGTAATAGTCGTCGGTCGCGTCGGTGATGTCGTATTCCTGGTTGATGGCGCGGGCGATGAGCCGCGGATCGTTGAACGACTGCGGCAGCTTGTGCAGTTCCTTGTCGACCGACTGGTAGTGCAGGTCGTACTCGGCATCGTACTTTTCCGCCACCGCCTTGGAGGGGTGCCGCACCTGTCCGGCGCCGACATTGAAGACCTGCACCCAGTTGTTCGGACGGTTTTCCTCGACGATGAACATGCCCGCCAGCCCCAGCGGAATATGGGTATGCGGCTGGACATGGCAGTGGTAGTACATCGTGCCGGCCTGGCGCGGTTTGATCACGTAAGTCTTGCTCTGGCCCGGCATCACGTCCATCGCGCTGGTCTGGCCGACGCCGTCGTTGCCCTCGCCGCTGAAATCCATGTAAGGGTGATCCACCCCGTGGAGATGGATGGAATGAGGGAAATAATGGGTGTTCTCCAGCACCAGCCAGACGACGTCACCCTGCTCGACGCGAATGACGGGCGCCGGCATCCGGAGCATGGGATTGGCCTCGGCGCTGGCGAAGCTCCGGGTGGACATGTCGCGGGTCTTGGGCGCGAACACCCAGAACGCAGGCTCGATGCCGGGGGCTATGTCGTAGGTCGGCACGACGCCGGCGAAATCCGGGGAGTGGCCGTTCAGCTCCATGACTTCGAGCTTGATGATGTAATGGTCCGGGTCGCCGTCGTTGTCCATGTCGTTCGACAGGATGAGGGCATCCGCGGCCAGGTTGGTGTCCATCAGCGTCTGCATCGAGATGTTGTTCGTGCCCTTCACGAACGCTGCGATTTCGGCGGGACTGTCGGGGTTGCACAGCCTGGACTCCCGGATTTCCACCCCTTCCAGCACCTGGGCCTTGCGCCATTCCGCCGGCGCTCCGCTGTTGCAGAACGGCTCGACTTCGCCGAGCTCGACCTTCTTGCTTTCGGGTAGGGCGGTCACGGCCGGCGCACCTGCGGACCAGGCCAGAAAGGCAGACCCCAGCGCTGCCGACAAAAAGCGTTTGATCATGATCATGGCAACCAAGGCACGGTGACTGAAAAATGCAAAAGCGGGCTTGAAGAGCCCATCACCCGGCCAGCCGGGCGATGGGCCGGTACCCTTAGGTTTTCTTCTTGATCAACAGCAGCGAATCCACGACTTTCTTGAAGCCCGCATTCGAGAGATAGAGGATATAGCCGAGCGCGACGACCACCACCAGGATGATGATCCAGGTGGAACCGGAAAGACTGGTCTGATTGACGCCGACCTTGAAGGGAATGTGTGCGTCGATCTTCTGGCCGTCGTTCACCAGCGTCACGTGCGCCAGATAGCTGGAAGGCTCGGTGAAGTTGATGGTGGCGTTCACGGTGCCGGTGGGATACGCGGCGGGCGCTTGGTAGAACACGCGGCTGCCTTCGGGCTCCTTGGTGATTTCGAACTCGACGGTCATGTTGCGGAGCGCCTTGCCTTCATAGTCGAAGACCAGGGTGGTCGGGCCGGTTTCCGGAATCTTGTCGCAGTATTCGGTGGTGCCGGTGAGCTGCGGCTGATAAGCGGTGAAATGGACCCAGAAGCCGCCCACCGGGATACGGCAGGAGTCCACGTCGACACCGGAACCGCCGCCATGCGCCCATAGGGTCGCCGGAATCAGGGCGCCAAGGCCCAGAACCGCAGCCAAGAGGCCGCACTTAAGAAATTTCGTTCTTATCATTGGAGACGTCCCTCGCTGAATGTAGTGATTTATTCTAATAATCGCCGGAGCCCGCACTCGTTAAGCCCCGTGAGCACGCCGCATCCGTAACGGCGCGGCGGCATGGCATTGCGCGCGGGCAGACTAACATAGACAACCCCTGATTTAAAGGCCGCCCACTGGCGCGCGCGATACCAGTCTAGACCACGCCGGCCGCCCTTTCGTTCCCTTCGTCCGGCGCCTTCGGCGGCCTGGACAGCAGGGTGTAAACGGCCGGGATGATGAACACCGTGAACACCGTGCCGATCAGCAAGCCGCCGACGATGACCCAGCCGATCTGCCTCCGGCTCTCCGCCCCGGCGCCCGACGACAACGCCAGTGGCAGGGCGCCCAGAATCATGGTCAGAGAGGTCATCAGGATCGGCCGGAAGCGGAGCACGGAAGCCTCCACCACGGCTTCCACGGTGCGGCGCCCTTCCCTCTGCAACTGGTTGGCGAACTCGACGATCAGGATGCCGTTCTTGGTCACCAGACCGATCAGCATGATCATGCCGATCTGGCTGTAGACGTTCAGCGTGCCGCCGGTCCATTTCAGCGAAAGCAGCGCGCCGGTGACTGCCAGCGGCACGGTGAGCATGATGATGAAGGGATCGGAGAAGCTCTCGAACTGCGCCGCGAGCACCAGATAAATGAACAACAGCGCGAACACGAAAGTCAGGTAGAGCGTGCGGCTGGATTCCGCGAACTCGCGCGACTGGCCATCGAGATCGGTCTTGAAGCCCGCCGGCAGAATCTCCTTCGCCACCGCGCCGAGATAAGCCAAAGCCTCGCCGAGGGTGAAGCCAGGCGCGACGCTGGCGGACAGCACCGCCGAACGCAGCCGGTTGAAATGGTTGAGCTCCTTGGCCGCCCCTTTTTCCCGGGTTTCCACCAGGTTGGCGAGCTGAACCAGCCCGCCGCCGGCGCTGCGCAGATAGATCGAGCCCACGTCGTTCACGGTCGTCCGCTCGGCATCCTCCAGTTCGACGATCACGTCGTACTGCTCCCCGCCCTTTTTGAATCGCGTCACCTGGCGCCCGCCGAGCAGGGTCTGGAGCGTCCGTCCGATCTCATCGACGTCGATCCCGACATCGGCGGCCTTTTCCCGGTTCACCTGCACGCTGATCTGCGGTTTGTCGAGCTTGAGGTCGGAATCGGCGTTGACCATGCCCGCGTACTGGCGGGCGCGGTCGACGAACTGCGCCACCACGCCGTCGAGCTGTTCGTAGGTTGGTCCCTGGATCACGAACTGCACCGGCGGACTGCGGAAGCTCTGTCCCAGGGAAGGAGGATTGATGGCGAAAGCCATCACCCCCGGCAGGGCCATCAGTTTCGGCAGCAGGGTCGCCGCGATCTCCTGCTGGGAGCGCTTGCGCTGGTCCCAGGGCTTCAGGCGCACGAAGCCTATCGCGGAATTCACCGGGTTCGGCCGGTCCAGCCCCGGCGCCACCACCATGAAATAGCTCCTGACTTCCGGGATCGGCTGGATCATCGCCTCGATTTCACGGGCGTAACGGTCGGTGTATGCCACGGTCGCCCCTTCCGGGGCCGCGATCATGATGATGATGTTGCCGCGATCCTCCAGCGGCGACAGCTCGGCGTTGAGGGCGCGGAACAGGAAAACCGCGCCGGCGCCGATGCCCAGCATCACCCCGATCACGGCCCAGCGGTGCCGCAAGGCGGCTTCGAGCCCCTTCCGGTAAAGCTCCGCGAATCCAGATGCCGCACCGGGTTCGATAGGCACGGCCCCTCCGCCGGCGGGCGGCTTCAGCAAGCGTGAGCACATCATCGGAGTCAGCGTCAGCGCCACGAAACCGGAAACCAGCACCGCGCAGGACACCGCGAGGGCGAATTCGGAGAACAAGCGGCCGGTGTTGCCGCTCATGAACGCCAGCGGCGCGAATACCGAAGCCAGCGTCAGCGTCATCGCAATCACCGCGAAGGCGATTTCCCGGCTGCCCTCGACCGCCGCCCGGAACGGATGCACGCCGCGTTCGATGCGCCGGTAGATGTTCTCCATCATCACGATGGCATCGTCCACCACCAGGCCGATGGCGAGCACCAGCGCCAGCAGCGTCAGGATGTTGACCGAGAACCCCAGCGCATAAATAAAGATGAAGGCGCCGATCAGGGACACCGGGATGGTCACGAACGGGATCAGGGTCGCGCGCACCGAGCGCAGGAACAGCCAGGTGACCAGCGTCACCAGCCCCAGGGACTCGGCCAGCGTCTTGTAGACCGAATGGATGGACTCGTCGATGAACTGGGACGTGTCGAAGGAAACCTCCAGCTTCATCCCTTCCGGCAGGGTTTCCAAAATCTTCGGCAGTTCCGCCCGTACCGACCGGGCCACCTCCAGGGTATTGGCCGTGGCCTGCTTGACCACGCCCAGCGCCACCGCCGGATTGCCGTTCACCCGCACGATGTTGCGCTCGTCCGCCGCCCCCAGATCGGCCCGGCCGATGTCCGACAGCCGCACCGGAAAGCCGTTCACTTCGCGCACGATCAGGGCGTTGAATTCCTCGACCGTCTTCAGATCGGTCTCGCTGAACACGGTGAACTCGCGCTGGGCGCTTTCGATGCGTCCGCCCGGCAGTTCGACGTTGCGCTTCTGCAGTGCGGCCTCGACGTCCTGCACCGTCACCCCGTGGGCCGCCATCCGCTCGCGGTTCAGCCACAGCCGCATGGCATAGCGGCGTTCGCCGCCGATCATCACGCTGGCGACGCCGGACAGAGTCTGCAAGCGGTCCTGCACGTAACGATCGGCGAAGTCGGTGATTTCCAGCGGACCGTGGCGGTCGCTGGAAAAGGCGAGCCAGAGGATCGGCTGGGCGTCGGCTTCGATCTTGCTGATGACCGGCTCGTCGATCTCCCGCGGCAGCCGGGCCCTCACCCGCGATACCCGGTCGCGCACGTCGGCCGCCGCCGAATCCTGGTCGCGGCTGATGTTGAACTCGATGGTGATCTGGCTGACCTCTTCGCGGCTGACCGACTTCATGGTCCGTATGCCTTCGATGCCGGACAGCGAGTCCTCCAGCGGCCGCGTCACCTGGCTCTCGATCACCTCCGAACTGGCACCCTTGTAGACGCTGCGGACCGAGACCACGGGGGCGTCGATATTGGGGTATTCCCGTACCGGCAGGCGCTGGAAGCACATCAGCCCCACCAGCACCAGGGCCAGACTCATCACCGTCGCCAGGACCGGCCTGCGGATGGAAATGTCGCTCAGTATCATGGGGCGGGTGGATTGTCCTTCGCTTCCAGGACCGTGACCGGAGCACCGTCGCGGAGCTTGACCTGGCCTTCGGTCACGACGCTGTCGCCCTCGTCGAGGCCTTGCACGATCTCGACCTTGCCCTTGTAGCGCGCGCCGATCCCGACCGGGGTCGCGATCGCCTTGCCGGAAACCACCCGGAATACCGAAGCCGAGCTGCCCTTCACCACCAGGGCGGACTCTGGAACGAACAGCGCCCTGCGCGCCCGCCCCAGCGCCAGATGGATGCGGGCAAACATGCCCGGACGCAGCGCCTGATCCTTGTTGGGCAGGCGCGCCCTCACCCGCAGGGTGCGGCTTTCCTCCTCGAGGCGCGGGTCCACGGCGTAGACTGCGCCGGGAAAAGTACGGCCGGGATAGGCCGCCACCTCGGCGGTCAGGGCAAGACCCTTCGCCACGGTTCCGGCATATTTCTCCGGCACCTTGAAGTCGAGCTTGACCGGGTCCAGCGCCTCCAGGTTGACCAGCGCCTTGCCTTTATCGATGTACTCGCCGACGCTGACCTCCCGGATGCCGACGATGCCGTCGAACGGCGCACGCAGCACGGTCTTCTGCAGCAGCACACGGTCGCGCTCCACCAGCGCGTTGGAATACTTGAGCTTGGACAAGGCCTCGTCGTACTGCTGGGCACTGACATGGGCACGCTCGCGCATCGCCTTCATGCGCGCGAAATTGGCCTGGTCCAGCTCCTGTTGGGCCAGGCTCTGGGCCAAGGCCGCCCGGTATTCGTCCTGCTCGAGTTCGATCAGCACCTCGCCTGCCCTGACCGGCTTGCCCTCGGTGAAATGGATGGCTTTCACCCGTCCCTGGACCTCCGGCCGGATCACGACCGACTCGTCAGCCCGGAGGGTACCGACGGCATCGATGGCATCATCGACCGATTCCGCCCAGACCCGCGCCGCGAACACCGGAGCCGGCGGCGGGACCCTGACATCGGTGGGCGGCGCCGCAGCCGGCGGCCCCGCGACGAATCGCCACCACCCGGCGATGGCGGCCAGCGAGGCGGCCAGGACCAGAATAGCGAAGCCTTTTTTCGACATGGAGGGATACCCCTCGAACCAGCGGGGAAGGAAGCGGAATGGAAGTATCAGGCCGTTCCGGACAGCAGTTCGTCCAACTGGCCGGCGTGTTCCAACGCGGCGAGATCGTCGAACCCGCCCACGTGCCGGTCACCGATGAAAATCTGCGGCACGGTGCGCCGGCGGGTGATCGCGATCATTTCCTGGAGTCTGGAGGCGTCCAAGTCGACCCTGATCTTTTCGATCTCGGACACGCCCTTGGACTTCAGCAGCCGTTCGGCCGCCGAGCAGAAAGGGCACATGGCAGTGCTGTACATGCGGACAGAGGGCATAATCGTCTAGGCCGGCCTCACACGGGAAGAGGCTTGGAGTTTAGCATGCGGCTCGGGAGCAAATCCGGACACGGAGTGTTCACCGAACCCTCTTTACAAATTCACATTCCAGCTCAATATTAGAGGTTACTAAATCAACGAGGTGAACACCATGACCACCGAACGCTGGGTACGCATCGTCGCCGGATTCTTCGTCCTGCTCTCCCTGTCCTTGGGCGCGGAAGCCAGTCCCCTGTTCGTCAACGCCAACTGGCTCTGGTTCACGGCCTTCGTGGGGGCGAATCTGTTCCAGAGCGGCTTTACCCGGCTCTGTCCGCTGGAAAGCATCTTGCGGAAACTGGGCGTGAAAAGCGCCTGCGACGCGGGATAAAACCATGCAGTTGGTCTGCCCCGCCTGCCTGACCCGCAACCGCGTCCCGGCCGATCGGCTCGGCGAGCAGCCCAGATGCGGCCGCTGCTCCACGGCGCTGCTGAGCGGCCATCCGATCGAACTGGACGACAGCCGCTTCGATACTTACACCCGCCACTCCGATCTGCCGGTGCTGGTGGACTTCTGGGCGACCTGGTGCGGCCCCTGCCGGAGCCTCGCTCCGGTGGTAGCCCAGGCGGCGGATGCCCTCAAAGGCCAGATACTGGTCGCCAAGCTGGATGTCGACCGCGCTCCTGCCACGGCCCAGCGTTTCAACATCCGCAGCGTCCCGACCCTGGTGCTGCTCCAGAACGGCCAGGAAAAACGCAGAATCAGCGGAGCGCTCGGCTTCGGCCCGCTGATGGATTGGCTGAAGCGCGGCTGAGACTCAAGCTTGAGGCTGTGGGGCCCATGGTTACAGCATGAACGCAACGTTGGAAGAAATCGCGCGCGAGGTGCTGTTCCCTCCTGCCCAGCGAGAGGAACTGGCTGATTTTATTGTAGAAAGTCTGGACGCAACCGCGCCAGACGAGACCCAGCGCCTGTGGATGGAGAGGCGAAGAGACGCCTCGAAGAAGTCCGTGAAGACCGGCAGGTTGGCCTCGGCGCCGGGTTCACGATCGAAGAGGAAAGAGCCGGTCAGCGAACTACCGAGACGCCTACCCGATGGCATCAAAACCGCCCGATCCATTTGATCTCGATCGCTTTCTGACCGCCCAGGCTAACGAATACGAGAATGCGATCGCCGAGCTTCGCGCGGGCCGCAAGCGCACGCATTGGATGTGGTATGTCTTCCCTCAGCTTCGAGGGCTCGGGTTCAGCCCGACCTCCCGGTTCTATGCCATCGGTTCCGCCGAGGAGGCCCGTGCGTATCTTGGCCACGAAGTGCTGGGAAGGCGGCTCAGGGAATGCGTTTCCGTGCTCGATGAGCTGAAGACCGATTCCGCGGAAGAGGTCTTCGGTCGCGTCGATGCGGCGAAACTGCGGTCGTCGCTGACGCTCTTCGAGGCCGTAGCGGCTGAAAAGGCACCTTTCACGCGGGCGCTGGAGAAGTTCTTCGGCGGGAAGCGGGACGACAGAAGCCTGGCCATCCTTGCGACCATGACATCGATGAAGTGAGATGGGTAGCAGAAGCCGCCGCGGGCGTTGAGGGCCTCGCCCGCCGTCGCCCCGGTCATGACCCCGGGGCAGGACATCTTCCGATGCCCTGCCGGGAGGTTCCTGAACGGAATCCAGGATCAGAGGTGATATGCGGTTTCGCCGTGTTCGCGGATGTCCAGCCCCTCGCGTTCGGTTTCCTCGGAAACCCGGAGGCCGACCAGCAGGTCGACGATCTTGTAGGACACGAAGGACACCACGCCGCTCCACACGATGGTGAGGCCCACACCCCAAGCCTGACTGATGACCTGGGTCAGCATGTCATACTCGGCGACGGCGTTGGCGACATAGTCGTAGACGCCGGCACCGCCGAGAGCGGGCGCGGCGAAGATGCCCGTTCCCAGTGCGCCGATGATGCCGCCGACGCCGTGGACGCCGAACACGTCCAGCGAGTCGTCATAGCCCAGCGCATTCTTGAGGCTGGTCACCGCCCAGAAGCAGACGCCGCCTGCCAGGAGTCCCAGCACGATCGATCCCATGGGGCCGACGAAGCCGCAAGCGGGGGTAATCGCGACCAGGCCTGCGACCGCGCCCGAAGCCCCGCCCAGCATGCTCGGCTTGCCGCGCGCGATCCATTCGACGGCCGACCAGGCCAGCGTCGCGGCGGCGGTGGCCAACATGGTGTTGACGAAGGCCAGTGCAGCGGTTCCGGTGGCTTCCAGGTTGGAACCGGCGTTGAAACCGAACCAGCCGACCCACAGGAGCGATGCGCCGATCATGGTCATGGGAACGCTGTGCGGCGCCATCGCTTCCTTCTTGAAGCCGATGCGCTTACCCACCAACAGACAACCGACCAAGCCGGCGATGCCCGCATTGATGTGGACCACGGTACCGCCGGCGAAGTCGAGCGCGCCCTTCTGGAACAGGAAGCCCGCCGTGGCCAGGGCCTTTTCGCCCGCCGCGGCATCGGTGTAGGCGTCGGGGCCGGCCCAGTACCACACCATGTGGGCGATCGGCAGATAGGAGAAGGTGAACCACAGCACCATGAACAGCAGCACTGCGCTGAACTTCATGCGCTCGGCGAAGGCGCCGACGATCAGGGCGGGGGTGATGCAGGCGAAGGTCAACTGAAACGCGACATAAATGAGTTCGGGGATCACCACGCCCTTGCTGAAGGTGGCTGCCACCGAATTGGGCGTCACGCCGGCGAGGAAGGCCTTGTCCAGGCTGCCGAAGAAAGCGCCACCTTCGGTGAAGGCAATGCTGTAACCATAGATGGCCCAGAGCACGGCCATCAGCGAAAAGATCACGAAGACCTGCATCAGCACCGACAGCATGTTCTTGGCGCGGACCATGCCGCCGTAGAACAGCGCGAGGCCGGGAATCACCATCATGGTCACCAGCACCGTGGCGACGATCATCCAGGCCGTATCGCCCTTGTCCGGCGTCGGGGCGGCAGGGGCAACGGCTTGCTGGACGGCCTCGACGACGGTTTCGACGATCTCGCCAACGCCTTCGGCCAGCGCCGTGGTTCCGAAACCGAGGCACGCCAAACCGGCCAGGGAAGTCAGGATTTTTTTCATTTGAGGGGTCTCCTATCGTCCGTTATTGTTGTTACAGGGCATCCGGACCGGTCTCTCCGGTGCGAATCCGGACGACTTGTTCGAGATCGGCCACGAAAATCTTGCCGTCACCGATCTTGCCGGTATTGGCCGTCTTGGTGATCGCGTCGATGACCGCCTCGAGCTGGTCGTCGGCGATCGCCACTTCGAGTTTCACCTTGGGCAGAAAGTCCACGACGTACTCCGCGCCACGGTATAATTCGGTGTGCCCTTTCTGTCGTCCGAATCCCTTGACTTCGGTGACGGTGATGCCGGTGATGCCGACCTCGGACAGGGCCTCCCTGACGTCGTCAAGCTTGAAGGGCTTGAGTATGGCGGTAACGAATTTCATGCAGGTCTCCTTGGTTGAAGGTTTACACGGCCAGCCTCACGACCTCTTGCCGGGCAGGGCTGAACGCGATCCGATGGCTCCACTGGTAGAAAAGCATGAGCCATGCCATAGAGAATAACGAGCAGCATAGACCTCATCTACCGGACGACGCCAAACAAATTGCACCTTTGTTGTCAAACAACGGCAATAAAATGCACCAAATGAATGCGTACCCTTAAAGTATCCGACCCTCACCCATTCCGGACCTCCCGCCTGACCGCCATGATCGACAAGACCACCCTCGACGAACTTTCCAAACGCCTCGCCGACGCCGTGCCGACGGGTCTCCTCGGTGTCCGCGACGAGCTGGAAAAGAATTTTCAGGCGGTGCTGCAAAGCGCGCTGAGCCGCCTCAATCTGGTGAGCCGCGAAGAATTCGACGTGCAGCGCGCCGTCCTGGAGCGCTCGCGCACCCGCCTGGAAGAACTCGAAGCCCGCATCGCCGAACTGGAAAAGTTGCTGCCCCCGGCCTGAACCCGGCCATGGCGCTCGCCATCGTCCACAGCCGCGCCCGCCAGGGCATCGAGGCGCCGGAAGTCACGGTGGAAGTCCACATCTCCCCGGGGCTCCCCAACCTCACCATCGTCGGCCTGCCGGAAACCGCCGTGCGCGAGAGCAAGGACCGGGTGCGGGGCGCACTGATCACCACCGGCTTCGAATTTCCCGCCCAGCGCATCACGGTCAACCTGGCTCCGGCCGATCTACCCAAGGAAGGCGGCCGTTTCGACCTGCCCATCGCCCTCGGCATCCTGGCTGCGTCCAAACAGCTCCGCACCGAGCGGCTGGCGGATATGGAATGTGTCGGCGAACTGGCCCTGACCGGCGAACTGCGCCCGGTGCCCGGCGCCCTGCCGGTCGCCATCCAGTCGCGCCGCGCCCGGCGCGAACTGATCGTCCCTTTGGACAATGCCGGCGAAGCGGCCCTGGTCTCCGGGGCCAGCGTGCTCCCGGCCCGCCATCTGCTCGACGTCTGCGCCCATCTGGACGGCAGCCGCCCTCTCGCCGCTGCCGAATCGCGCACCGAAGCGTCTCCGACAAGCGAGGGACTTCCCGATCTCGCCGAAGTCCGCGGCCAGTTCCAGGCCAAGCGCGCCCTGGAAATCGCCGCCGCCGGCCGCCACAACCTGCTGATGCTGGGCCCGCCCGGCACCGGCAAATCCATGCTGGCCGCCCGCTTGCCCGGCATTCTGCCCGATCTGACCGAGGACGAAGCGCTGGAAACCGCGGCGGTCGCCTCGGTCAGCGGCATGCCCTTCGACCCGGCGGCCTGGCGCCGCCCGCCGTACCGCGCCCCCCATCACACCGCCTCCGCCCCGGCGCTGGTCGGCGGAGGAAGCACGCCGAAGCCCGGTGAGATTTCGCTGGCCCACAATGGCGTGCTATTCCTGGACGAGCTGCCGGAATTCGACCGGCGCGTCCTGGAAGTCCTGCGCGAACCCTTGGAAAGCGGCGGCATCACCATTTCCCGCGCCGCCCAACGGCTGGACTTCCCGGCCCGGTTCCAGCTCATCGCCGCGATGAATCCCTGCCCCTGCGGCTATCTGGGCGACGCCTCCGGACGCTGCCATTGTTCGACGGAACAAGTCTCGCGCTACCGGATGCGCATCTCCGGCCCCTTGCTGGATCGGATCGACATGCACATCGACGTGCCACGGCAGGATCCGGCCGCTCTGCTGGACACGGCCCCCACGAGCGAAGAATCCAGCGCCGCGGTCCGGAGCCGCGTGATCGCCGGCCGCGAAAAGGCGCTTCACCGCAGCGGCCAGCCCAACGCCCTCCTCACGCCGCGCCAGATCGAGCGCCACTGCATT